>DASZYB010000001.1:0-1592 GCA_035545575.1 Opitutaceae bacterium
GAGGCCCTCGCGATCCTGGCCGCGGTTGCGGCCGCTCTCGCGGGACGCACCGAGGCCCTCGGTCGCACCGCCGCGACGGCGGCGCGTGTCCTGGTCGCCGAGGCGGGTGTCGCCGCCCTGCATCCCCTCGTAGCCGGCCGGCATGATCTCGCCCTTGTTGATCCAGACCTTGACGCCGATGCGGCCGGCGGTCGTCTTCGCCTCGACGAAGCCGTAGTCGATGTCGGCGCGGATCGTGTGCAGCGGCACGCGGCCCTCGCTGTACTGCTCACGGCGCGACATCTCCGAGCCGCCGAGGCGGCCCGAGCACTGGATCTTCACACCGGCGGCGCCGGAGCGGATCGCGCTCGCGAGCGCGCGCTTCATGGCGCGGCGGAACGCGACGCGGTTCGACAGCTGCTCCGCGATCGACTGCGCGACGAGCTTCGCATCGAGCTCGGGGCGCTTGATCTCGTTGATGTTGATGTGGACGTTCTTCTGGGTGAGCGCGTGCAGCTCCTTACGGAGCGCGTCGACCTCGACGCCCGACTTGCCGATGACGATGCCCGGCCGCGCGGTGTAGATGTCGACGGTGATCCGCTGCTTGTCCTTGCGGATCAGGATGTCGGACAGGCCCGCGTGCGACAGCTTCCTGTAGATGTGCTCGCGGATCTTGACGTCCTCGAGGATGTACCCGGCGATCTCCTTCTTGCCGGCGTACCAGTTCGACTTCCAGTCGTGGATGACGCCGACGCGCAGGCCACCCGGATGGATCTTCTGACCCATTAGTCCTCCGTCCCTTCAGCACTCTCGGTGGTGGTCTCTGCAGCGGTCTCTTCGGCGGCCTGCTCGGCGACCGGCTCCGCCTTCGGCGCACGCTGGCGCTTCGGCTTCGCAGCCTCGGCCGCGGCGGCGCGCGCGATCGCCTGCGGCGACTGCGCGAGCTCGACCGTGATGTGGCAGGTGCGCTTCATGATCGCGTTGACGCGGCCGCGGGCGCGCGGGCGGTGACGCTTGAGCGTCGGGCCCTCGTCCGCCGTGACCTTCGCGATCACGAGGTCGTCGCCGTTCCAGCGCAGGTTCTCCTCCGCGTTCGCGACGGCGGAGCGCAGCACCTTCTCGACGTCCTTCGCGACGGCGCGCGCCGAGAACGCGAGCACCGTGCGCGCCTCGGGCACGCTGCGGCCGCGGATGAGATCCGTGACCAGCCGCGCCTTGCGGGCGCTCGAGCGCACGTACTTCGCCTGCGCGCGAACCGTCTGCTGCTGTTCCACAACCGCCACTAGCGCTTCACCTTCGCGTTCTTGTCGCCCGCGTGGCCGCGGAACGTCCGCGTCGGCGCGAACTCGCCGAGCTTGTGGCCGACCATCTGCTCGGAGATGAAGACGGGCACGTGCTTGCGGCCGTCGTGGACGGCGATCGTGTGGCCGACCATCTCCGGGAAGATCGTCGAGCTCCGCGACCAGGTGCGGATCATGTTCTTGCTGCCGGCCGAGTTCATCGACTCGATGCGCCCGAGCAGGCGCTCGTCGACGAACGGCCCCTTCTTCGCGCTCCGCGACATCAGCGCCTACCTTCCTTGCCGCGGCGCCGGCCGCGGACGATCAGCTTGT
>DASZYB010000002.1:0-70807 GCA_035545575.1 Opitutaceae bacterium
GTGAACGGCAAAGTTTTATCGTGCCCAGCCGGGCACGCGCACGCGATGGTGGCTTTGCTGTTTCGCGGCGTAGAGCGCGGCATCGGCGGCGGAGATCAATTCCGTCGGGGTGGCGGCATCGTCGGGTGAGGCGGCCACGCCGATGCTGAGCTCGACGACGAGCGCTCGTTGCTCCGACGAGAGCGCGCATCCCGCGGCGGCGAGGCGCGTCTGCATCCGCTCGGCGGCTCCCTGCACGGCGTTGCGATCGGTGTCGGGCATGATGATCGCAAATTCGTCGCCGCCGTAGCGAGCCAGGCTGTCGGCCGAGCGCACCAGCGCCGCGAGCTCACGACCGACGTGGCGCAGCACGGCGTCGCCGACCTGGTGGCCGTGCGTGTCGTTGATCTCCTTGAAATGATCGAGGTCGATCATCAACAGCGCGAGCGGCCGCTGCGCGGCGAGGCTCTGCCGCCAGGCTTCGGCGAGCCGGCGGTCGAATTCGCGGCGGTTGAACGCGCCGGTGAGTTCGTCGTGGGTCGCTGCCTCGCGCAGGTGGTCGAGTCTGCCGGCGGTTTCGAGCGCGTAGCACACGGCGCGTTCCAGATGGCGCGGCTCGAGGCCGACTTTTTCGAGATAGGCGCTCGCGCCGGCTTCGCTGGCGACGAGGTCGATTTCCTCGGGCGCGAATCCCGTCAGCAAAATCACCGGCGTGTGGCATGACGCGGCTTTCGCCTCGCGCAGCAAATCGAGCCCGTTGCGGTCGCCGAGCTGGAAGTCCAGCAGGCACAGCGCATAGGCGCCGCCCAGCAGGCGCTGCAGGCCGTGTTCGTAGTCGGCGGCCCATTCGAGGGCGAAGGCGCCGCGGCGAAACTTCGTCAGCAACAGCCCGACGAGCCGGGCGATCGCGGGATCGTCGTCGATGAGGAGAATTTTTTGCGCCGGAGCCATGGAACAGCCGCGAGAATCCCCTCTTCAATCGGATGCCGGCGGGAGTTCTTAACCACCGCGCCGCGAAACCGGGCCGCGCCGCGCCCGCGAGAAATCGTTTCCCAGTGTTGCCAAGAGCGGGATCGGCCTCTTACTGCAGTTCTGAAAACTTCACAATCGACCGACAGCAAACCGACCCAAGCTCCCGTCGCCGCGCCCGCTGAAGGCGACGCCATCGAATTGGAAGGCAGGGTGGTTGCAGTCCTGCCGGGGACGATGTTCCGGGTGCAATTGGCGAACGGCCACATCGTCCTCGGGCATATTTCGGGCAAACTGCGCAAGCACTACATCAAGATCGCCGCGGGCGACATGGTGAAGATGGAGATGAGCCCTTACGACACGAACAAGGCGCGGATCACGTTTCGCATGAAGGAAGCGAATTCGACCTACCGCCCGCCGGTCCGCCGGCGCTATTGAGGCGTTGTCGCGCGCGGTGTCGAGAGGAGTCTGTTTTTGGGGAACGCGACGCCCTCGTCGCGTTTGTTCCGGTCGCGCGACGAGAGCGTCGCGTCCCCAAAGTTTCAGATGTCCGGGCTCACGATGGTGTAGGCCGTGGTATCCGCGCCGGCATTTTCGAAGCGGCCTTGGTCGTGTCTCGCCGGCAGCGGAGTGCCATCCGATTTCATGCCGGCTTCGAAATGGATGATCGTCATGCTGCCGACTTCGACCCAGCGGTCGTTGGCTTGCAGGAAGTCGCCGCCTTTGATCTCGGTGTGATGCGAGGTCGAGACCGTGAAGACGGGCGTCGCGGCGTCGGCGGCGTTGAGATCACCGACGTCGATCGAATCGAAATTCACGCCGGGCGCGTAGAGTCCGGCATATCCGTTGGTGCTCAGGAAACTCGTGTTGCCCGCATGCACGCCACCGAATTGTCCGTATAACGTGTGGATCGTCAGCGAGGCGATGTCTGCGACGCCGTCGTAAGTCACATCGTTGCGGATGAGGGATTGGTCGACGGCGTTCAGCCGGCCGACGGTGAAGACGGCGACGTGGCTGATCGCTTCGGCGCCATCGATCACGAGGCGGGCGTTGCCCTTCATGTAAGCAACGTTCGGCTGATTGTAGTTTTGCGCCGGCGCCGGCCCGCTCGCGTCGTCGAGTGCGATCGTGAGCGTCCCGGATCCGCTGAACTCGACCTGCACGATGTCGTTGTTCAGGTCGACGAACGAAACGCGCGTGACTTGTCCGTGGTCGGCTTGGACGCTCGCGACCGGGCCGGTGAGGAGGATCTGGTCGTAGATGTTGCCGTTGGGATGCATGACATCGCTGGCGACCTCCTTGGCGTCGCCGGTGATCTTGCTCGTGCCGGTGAAGGCGAGGACGCCGCCGACGGTCTCGGCCGAGCCCGCGCTATTCGTGAACGTCGCCCGATAGATGCCGGCCTTCGCCGGCTGCACATCCGAAACCGTGAGAGACGCGCTGGTGGCTCCGGGAATGGCGACGCCGTTGAACGTCCATTGCACCGTCGGCGCCGGCGTGCCGTCGGCTGCGGCGGTGAAAGTCACCGAGCCGCCCGCGCTCATCGACTGGCGCGTGGGCTGCAGCGTGACCACCGGAGCGGAGGTGCCGGCCGCCGCGACGATGAAACTCCGGGATACGGGGCGCGCGGCGGTGAAGTTCGTGTCGCCCGCCTGCGTGGCCTGCAACGTGACCGTGCCGGTGCCCGTCATCGTGACGGTGTTGCCCGAGAGCGTGGCCGGACCGCTTACGACCGCGAGCGAGACCGCAAGACCGGAGCTGGTCGTCGGACTCAGGGTGAACGGCGCGTCGCCGACGGTGTGATTCGGGATCGCCGAAAAAATGATCGTTTGCGCATTGGCCGCGCGGAGTTGGGCGCAGGCCACGGACGCGAAGACCACGAGCGCGAGAAAACGGAAGGGAGGGAGAAGTTTGGTCGTCACGCGCCCATTGTGCCACGCCGCGAGCTTCGTGCTGTATGGGGCTCCAGCCCCGTGACCGACGGGTTGAGCACCCATGTCCGCGGGCGCAATGCCCGAACGCTATCGTCTCGTCTCAAGCGCGCCCGCGGCGCTTCCGAGCGATGCAGAGAACAAAAACGGCGACTTCGAACTACACGACCTTGAGTTCGCGCAGCGCGGCGCCGGCGGCGGAGAGATTCTCCGGCCGCATCGCGGCATGGCTGGTCGAAATGACCATGCCTGTGCCACCGGCGCGGAAGATCGCGTGCACGCAGTCGCGCACACTTTCCGGCGTGCTGTTCTTCTGTTGCACGTCGATGCCGAGTCCCGGGCAGATGCACGTCTTCGAGCCCGCCACTCCGTCCACCGCGCGCTTGGTCTCGCGGTAAACGTAGTCGGCGGAAAAACGTTCGAACGGTCCGCGCGGCGTGCCGTTGATCGGCTGCTCGCGCAACTGCGCCTGATATTCCGTCTCGGTGCGCCCGATGATTTCCGCATACGGTTTTTCCTTCAGGTCCATCACCGCGTATTCGAAATCGAGCATCTGTTGTTTGCTGAGGTCGCCAAAAATGTTCTGCGTCACGCTGTCGACAAACGACGTCATGCGCTCGCCCGCCGGGTTGTCGTAGACGACCGGCTTCAGGTAGTCGGCGTATTCCGTGTAGGTGCGGTAATCCTGCTCGGCGCGGTAAATCGGATTGAAGGCGATGTTGTGCCAGATGTGGAAACCCACCTGCACGTCGGGTCGCGCGGCCTTCGCTTTCGCCGCGAATTCGCGCTGCATCTCGCGCATGCTCTCGGCCCAGAAATTTTCCCACGCGAGCAGCTCGGGATAACGCAACAAGAGCCGCATGAACTCCACGAAATATCCGTCGCGCGGCCGCTGGCCCGCGCGGCCGTTGCGCACGTAGGGCTCGAGCGCGAGGAAAGCCTGCTTCACGCGCGCCATATCGATGCCCTGTTTCGCCGCCTTGGCCGCGCAGTGTTCGCAGAAACACGACGTGCGGCCGGGATCGCTTTTCGCGCCGTGGTGCCACGCGCCGAGCGCATTGCCGAGCGGCCCCTGGCGCTCGGATCCGCGCTGCAATCCGTCGACTTCGTAGGCGCGCACGAAGTCCTCCACCTGCGCGGAGATGAGATTGCGGAAATAGGGATTGTTGAGACACGGCCCGCCGGGGTGGCCGCCCGTGCGCCTGCCGTGCAGGTCGACTTCATAGAGCTGATCCATGCCCTGGATTTTCGGCGGCGGCCGGTTGTCCTCTTCCATCCACGGCATGACTTTCATCCCGCGCTTCTTCGTCTCCACGGTGATCTTCTCCAGTGCGTCGGGCAGGTTGAAATCTCCCGGCGCCAGCGCCTGCGGCTTCATGAAAACCTCGCGGTAGAACTGCGGATGCGCCGTCGCGAAATTTCCGGCCGGGTTTTTCGCGGGGTCGAGTCCGGCCCACGAAGCCTCGAACGGCACCGCGTGGAGGAAGAGCGTGTTCACACTCGCGCGCGCTTGGATGTCGTCGAGGAAACGAGCGACGCCGTATTGCAGCACGTAAGCGACCTCGGCCTGAAAACCGATCATCGCTTTCTGTGGCGCCGCGGGAGCGCCTGCAGTCGCGGGCTGACTTTTCAAGCTGAGCCCGGTCGCGGCCGCCGCCGCGGCCAGCGTCGTCGTGCGCACAAAATCCCGTCGCGTGATGGCGTTCGCCTCGTGGTTTGGAGTGTTCATGGGGTGGTTCGGTTTGACGCGTGATCGCGTCGGAGGAGACGACCGACTCGGGCTAGACGAGTCGCCCGTGCGTCGGTTGCTGCCCAAACAGGTGCGCGGTTCTTTTCATCAAAAGGTCTCGCTCGGTTTAACGCCGAAGCAGAGCCGCAAACGCGCCGATCGTGAGAAGATAGCCGAGAAACATCGCCGCATCGCTGACCGCCGCGGCGAACAACCACCAGCGCTGGCGCGGCTGCGGCGCGAACGCCGCGCACGTCGCCAACGCCAGCGCGCACAGCGGCATCACGCCGATGCGCGCCATGCTCACGAGCAGCCAGCCGCCGGGCGATTTCCTGCCGACGACAAATGCCAGCAACGCCAGCACGCCCGTCGCCGCGAAGAGCGCCGCGCCCCGCTGGAGCGACGTCCAGAAACGCTCGACGGCGCGCAGCCAGTAGAGCGCGAGCGCCAGCGGGACGACGGCCACCACGCCAGCCACGGCGATCGCCTGCAGCAAATCGCCGAACGCCGCCATGCCGCCGTTCGCCTCTTCGGGCGGAAGCGGCAGCAGCCAGTGTCGCACGGAAACCGACACGCATCCGAGCACGAGCGCCGCCGCGCAGCCGAAGCAGACGATGCCAATCTTGGCGCTGGGGCGCAGGGCGATCACGCCGCCAGAATGCGCCCGATGACGGCGTGCGCCAAGCGCGGAAAATCAATCTGCGGCGCGAGTCGCGGTTAAAAATTCAAAGGCGAGGCGCGTTATCCGTAACGCGCCGCTCACGGTCTCCGTCCGCTCGGCGTCCGCGGCGACTCGAGGACAATATGATTGCGTCGACTCGGAACGGAATTCGTCCGCCACTTTCCCACCGTCATGATCTCCCTGGATTCCGCGCCCGAGCCCAGCGTCTCGATCGTCAATTTTCGACGTTGGCTGGCGGGCGCGCTCTTCGTCCTCGCCATTTTCGCGCTCGACGGATGCGCGACCGTCGGCCGCCGGCTGGTGATTCCGGCGAAACTGCAGGGCGATGCGCGTGGTCAATTGGCCGCCGACCCCGCCTACGAGATCGTCCCACTGCGCACGAAAGAGGGCGTGAGGATATTCGGGCAGTTTGGCCGCGCGGAATTTCCATCCGACGCGGCGAACGGCGATCCGGCGCACGCGCCGACGGTGATCTTCTTTTACGGCGCGAGCCAGAACCTCACGGCGCCGCACAACCAGATTGTCTTCCGCGGCCTCCGCGCGATGGGCGTGAATGTTTTCATCCCGGAATATCCGGGCAACGGGATGAGCGAGGGCTCAGCCAGCGAGCGCGGGTGCTACGCGGCCGCCGATGCGGCGCTCGACTATTTGTTGGGAAGGCCGGACATCGACCACACGCGAATCGTCGCCGCGGGACAATCGCTCGGCTCGGGCCCGGCCGTCGACCTCGCCAGCCGACGGCCGCTCGCCGGCCTGATCACCGTCAGCGGATTCACGACGACGACCGAGGCGGGCATGAACGGCCTCACCTGGATGCCGCACTGGATCGTCAAGTCGCTCACGGCGGAGTGTCGCTTCGACAATCTCGCAAAGATCAAAACCGTCTCGTGTCCGATCCTGCTGGTTTACGGCACGCGGGATGTGATCGTGCCGCCCGCGATGACCGAGCGGCTCGCACAGGCGGCCGCCGGGCCCGTGGCGAAGCTGGCCGTGCCGAGCGACCACAACTCGCTCTGGAAGTCGCCGTATTTCGGCCTCAACCGCGCCGTGGGCAACTGGCTGCAGGCCCGGTGACGGCGAGGTGGTCGAGATCGGCAGCGACCGTTCGCCGATTCGAACAGGGCAGGTTTGCCGCAACGCGCGCGGGTGCCGCAAAAAAATGAGGCGATGGAACCAGGCGTGAGCCCGGCCATCGCCCCTATATATAGTGGGTCTTTATCGGCCGACAAACAGCACGTCGAGGAGCTGCGGTCCAGTCGGGCCTCTGCCTCGTCTTCCGCCTTCCTTGGCGTCGGGGGCGGGAGGAGGCGGAGCGGGCGGCGGCGTCGAGCCGGGGACGGCTTCGCGGGTGATCACGACGACGTGATCGGTCTTTTCATCCAGCGTGCAGGTCTTGCCGCCCGCTTTGGTTTGAATCGTTTCGCCCAGCACAAATTCCGTCGGGCTGACTTCGCGGATCACGCTCAGGGTGCCGTTGCCGTGCGAGCTGAACGCTTCCATCGTGTGCGGGTTGAAGGTGCCGCCGTCGCTGCTGCCGGCGAGCGGCAGGGTGGCGAGGATCTTGCCGTCGACCGCGCTGACGACGACGCACGTCGGCGTGCCGCCGCTGCCGCCGCGGCACATGGCGAAAAGAATGTGGTGCTTGGTGTCGATGGCGAGACCGGCGGGTCCGTTGCCTTTTTCGCCGAGATCGAAGTGGCCGGTCACCTTCATGGTTTTCGCATCGATGACCGCGATGTGATGCGCGTTGGCCACGTCGAAATAAAGATGTCCTTCGCCGTCCGAGACGCCTTGCTCGACGGCGGCGTTGGCGCCCTCCGGGGCGATGGCCTCGAGCGTGCCGATGATGGAGCCGTCCTTCGAATCGACGAAGAGAAGATTCGGCGCGCGATGGCTGCCGATCACGAAGCGATGGGTGAACGGATCAAAGAGGTAACCGTCCGCGCCGGGCGCGGGGAGAGTCTTGATCGCTTCGAGCGTCTTCGTGTTGAAGAAGGTCGCGGGATTGCCGGAGACGAGGCCGGTGTGATTTTCCGGATCGACCGCGACGCCGTGGCCCGACGCGCCCGCGAGCGTGCCGGCCAGCTTGTAGGTATCGAGATCGAAGACACTCACCGCACTGCCGCACGCGACATAGACGCGGCGGTTCGCGCTGTCGGCAGTGACGTAATCAATTCCGCCGAGCGCGGGAATCTGCGTGGTCGCGAGAACCTTGTAGGGCTGCGCCGACATTTCGGCGGCCGAAGCCGTGGCGGCGAAACTCAGGAACGCCGAGCAGGCGAGCGCCGTGGTGAGCGCGAGGATGGGAGATGAGGCAGTTTTTTTCATGGAGGAACGGAGACGATCGCGCCCGGATACTCTGAAAAATTCCCGCGGCTGCGATCCCCTAATCATGACAATACCGTAATCGTGCGGATGGGGACCTGAAAGCGAGCCCGAGGAGGGATGGCTGAGGCCCGCGCTCGGGGTAGCACCCGACGACGATGCCCAGTTTACCTACGAAAACGGCCGTGCTTCTGCGATGACCTCGTGCCAGATCAGCTCGAGTCCGAGCCGAGCGAGCCATGGAGAGAGCAGCGCCTCGTCGAGCCCCGTTATCGAGCGAATCGCCTTGATGTCAGTTACGTGCTTGGAGGACCTCCCTTCGCGATAATACTCGAGTTTGCGCAACACGACATACTCCGGCGGTGCCACGGCGAGCGAGAGATCTGGCGGCCACGGCACCCGTCGCCGCAACGGCAGCGCCCACGCGTGCAACGGATCGGAACCGGCCAGGTAGATGTCGGCCTTGTAGCCGGATTCGAGATGGATGAGGTTAAAATGTCCGCGCTGGGCACGCGCTTGTTCGGTTCGGATTACCGACTCGGGAGGGACGTAGAATTCACTCTCGGAAAACGCATGCAGCAGCGCGTGTCGACCGGCATCGTCGAGAGCAAGCACGACATCGAGATCGTTTGTCACTCGCGGCTGGCCGTAGAGGATGGCGGCCGTGGCGCCGGTGATCATGTAAGGCGCGCCGATCGCCTCCAGCCGCCGGGCGAACAGCACTAATTCATCCGGTTTGTGCATGCAGGATGCGGTCGGCCACTGCCCGGCTGATCTCGCGCTCGGACCACGAGGGATGGCGGGCGCGGAAACCCGCCGCGAGCAGCTCTCGCATCGTGCGGTTCATGCGCTGGGCCGCTTCCAACCGCTGCTGCGGCGGCATCGCGCGCAAGATCGCGTGTTGCCGCTCCATCGCGGCACGTGCATGATCCGACTCGGCGACGCGCTCCATGCCGCCAAAATAGCGGATGGATTTCTCGTGGCAATCCCGTGCTGAAGGAATGGGAAACCGCCGGCGCGACCTACCAATCCAAAGTCACGTTCGGCCGCGCGCGTTCCGTCGCTGGTTGTCGCGTCACTTCAACTTTTAGGACGCGCATCCGCGCCGGCGTCGTTCTGGGTGTAAAATTCGGCGTGCGAAAGCAGTTTGAGGCGGTGCACGGCGAGGCTCAGATCCGCGAACTTCGCCTTCGCCGCTTCATCTGCGCCGCCAGCCTCCAACCGCTCGGATGTGCGATGGAAGCGTTCGCCCAAGGCGCGGTGTTCGTCCGTGTCGCCGAGTTCGCGCAGCAATCGGCGCACGGTGTCGGCGCGTCGCCGGCCCTGTTTGACCCGACGCAGAGCGACGGCGTAGGTGATGCGGCCGGCCTTCGCGTCCTTGAACAGCTTGCACTCGAAGGTGCGGCATTGCCACGGTCGCGCCGCGTAGAGCCGGCAGGTGCGATCTGCGCACAATGCCGAGCAGGGCTGGGGAAAGCGGGCGACGGGCGCCTTGCCGCGGGAAAAGGAAACGGGCAGCCCGAGCGCCTGCAATTTCGCGGCATCGTCGCCGCGCTCGAGTTTGACGAGGTCGAAGAGCGTGCCGTCGCAGCAGAGTCCGCACGCGCGGCAGAGTTGTTCGCCTGAATTCACACTGCACAATCCCGCAGCCGGCCGCCTGGTGGCAAGGCGGCGGTGCAGCGACGGACGCGCGCGTATGGCGCAGATAATCGCGGAAGCGCGGAAAGGCGGAAGCGCGGAAGGAGGAAGGACGAAGCGTCCGGCAGATGGGGACGCGTTCGCCAGCCGCCGGCAAGGCTCGCCCCAATCTTGATTCTGCTTCCTCTCAAATCGCTGCCGCCTGCGGTCGAAACGGCCGCGCTACTCCGCCGAGCAACTGAACATCCACTCGATTCCGAGGCGATCGATGAGGCTGCCCCAGTCAGTGGGAGTGGCCTGACACCTTCTGAACGAAGCAGGGCGCCGCATCCGGACAACGCCAACGAGATTCTTCGCCGGCGCGGACTTGTATGCGCAGAAGTTCCTCCGCCAATCACGCGCATCGACGCGAATTCAGGAGCCCGGCAAGGGTTCGTCCGCTCGTGCGTCCGGATCGCATTCGATCGTTCGTTGAAAGATTGTCAGGCACCCCAATTTTCCGATCACCTTCTTCGATCCCATGAGCACCCAATCCTCGCGGTCCAAACTTCGCGTCAACTGCTTCGGTGTTTCGCTCGACGGCTACGGCGCCGGTCCGCGGCAGGATCTCTCGAACCCGCTCGGCGTGGGCGGCATGGCGCTCCACGAATGGTTTTTTCCGACGCGCACGTTTCAAACGACGGTTCTCGGCGGGAAGGCCGGCACGACGGGCGTTGACGACGATTTCGCCGCGCGCGGCATGGCGGGCCTCGGCGCGTGGATTCTCGGCCGCAACATGTTTGGCCCGATCCGCGGCGCGTGGCCCGACGACCAGTGGAAAGGCTGGTGGGGCGACACGCCGCCCTACCACGTGCCCGTATTTGTGCTCACGCACCATCCGCGCGCCCCGCTCGTGATGGCGGGCGGCACCACGTTTCACTTCGTGACCGATGGCATCCATGCGGCGCTGAATCGCGCGCGCGAGGCCGCGCAAGGAAAAGACATTCGCGTGGGCGGCGGCGTCGCGACGATTCGCCAATACCTGCAAGCCGGGTTGATCGACGAGATGCACCTGGCGATCTCGCCCGTGTTTCTCGGGGCGGGAGAAAATTTATTCGCCGGCCTTGACCTACCCAAGCTCGGCTATCAACGCACCGAGCATGTTTCCTCGGCCGCAGCGACGCATGTCGTGTTTACGAAGCGCGCGCCGTAGTTCGCGCAGTCAAGAGTCACCCTTGGCGCCTCTGTCGATCGGCACCGCTCCCGAGCGCCAAACTTTTCGCCTCGAAAGATCGCGCGGGCCGTCGAAGATGCTGAGGAGGTCGGGCGCGAATTACCATTTCTTGCCGCGCGGCTGGGCCGGGCGAGCGCGCTTGCGCACCGGCGGATATTGCTCCGGCCAGAGCGCTTCGGGCGTGTCGCTGTGGAGGTAGTGCATTTCGCCCTTGGCGGTGATTCGGTAGAGAGAAAGGGCGTGGGCGTGCGGCTTTTTCCTCACCGGCGCAGAGTCGGTGACGATGGCGCAAAGATCCCACCACGGTTCTCCGGTCCGTTTGATGAGCCGGCCGAGCTCGCGCCAATAATTCTCGGCGACGGCGATCAGCACCACCGGCTCGGTCACCGTCAGGATCAAACCTCGTGCAGTGTGCTCGGCAGCGATCCGGCCATGGCGTGGCGGCTGGCGTTGCCAGAGGGCATTCAGCCGGCGCACCTGCGCGGCTGTGGCCGGGATTGGCACGTGAAAGAAAGCCGTCTCGATCGCGAGGTTCGTTTGGATCGGCATGGGTGAATCGAGCGATCAATTGTCACGCGCTCAGCAGCCGGTTCTCGGCGATCTCGGACACGGTCTTGCCCTCGCGTTTGGCCTGGGCGCGGAGCGTTCGAAGCACGCCCGGTTTGAGTCGCAGCGTGATGGGACGGCGCCCAGAGGGTTTGCGTCCAGCGCCCTCCCTCGCGCCACCGTGCGGCACTACCCGTGCGCGACCGTGCTGCAAATCCGCGTCGGAAATTTCCGTGGGGTCGGTGAGATCGAGGGCTGAATCGGGCCGCTTGGCGAGATCGCACAAACGGTCTTGCTCGGCCGCGGAGACGGGCCGGGCGCTGATTTCAGCGAGGGTTTTGCGGATGAGTTTGGGCATGGTAGCGGTTCCTTTCGAGACGGCTGGCGGGGCGGGCAGAGATGAGCCGGGTAACTCCGGCGCGAGGCGTGTGGCAAACCGTGACAATGATCACGCCGGCCACTTCTCCTGTGGTGTTGAATCGTGGTTCGCCGTAATTTTGGCGGTTGTCCTCCAAGGTGATTCGGTGAGGGTCGGCAAAGACGCGGGCCGCCAGCGCGAAACTCAATCCGTGTTTGGACTGATTGGCGGCGTCCTTGGCCGAATCCCACTCAAAGACCATTGTCCCACCGTGCGCACCGCGACTTGAAAAGCAACGTCGTTTTCAAGCTTCCGCGGTCCGACCCGGTCAAGAGTGAAGACGTGACCCTCTCATGCTGCCATGGGCGCAAACGCGAAGTCGTCGGTCTTCTACAGTCGCGTGAAAGGGGAGTTGGAGGACGCGGTGTTGCGGTTTGAGACGGCAGCCACCGTCGTGGTCCGGCCTTCCTTGTTGTTGGGCGACCGCCAGCGATTGGGTCAGCCCGCCCGCCGCGGAGAAATCCACATGATGATTTCGCGCCCACTTATTCCATCATGCTGACCTTTCGGTAGGAAATCGAGGTCGAGCTTCTCGATGGCTTGGCGGATTTCATGCCGCCGCGCGATGTCGCCTTCAACAAGGAGGCACAATGCGATCGAGAGAATTAATCCGATTCCAGTAATCCCGACGGCATAATTATATTTGTGCGGGCAATATGTGGCATACCACCCAGCGACAACGCCCGCCTGAACCACGCCAAGAGTTTGAAGCCAGCCCCACACCAATCCGTTCTGGTGAGTCCACATTGCGACCTGATTTCGCAGTAATTCGCTACGAAAAATCGGATCTGACTCAGGATCGGGTTCACACATGGTCGGATATGTTTTTCACGCTCGACTATGAACCCAATTCAAGTGGCGACACACTCCCTCCAAATCCGGAAATAGGGAAAGGTGATTTACCCCTAACTGATCCAGCTGCTCGAAAAGAACAGATTTCTTAGAACCCGGAATTTCCCAGCAGAGCAGCTTGCTCTTCAGTTTCTTGTTCCGTTCTAGCGAAACAAATGCGCGGTTGTCCTCAGAGTATCGATGGAGGGTAAACCATCCCGATTGTGCGAGGATACGAGGATTCTTGAGGTTTGGCCGGTAAACTAGCGTGCGCCCGGTGTCGAAGGGACCTTGGTCCCGTTCTTTCTCCAATATGTCGTCATGCGTCGGCGTGAATCGGTAGACGTAGCAGGCCTTCTTGGCATCAAGGTCGCGAACAGCGAACCAAAGGGCAACGAGCGGATTCGTTGTCCAGTCAAGCAAGCGCGTAGCAAGCTGAAAGTGCTGTGCTCGCGCCAACAAATCCCAATCGTCTTCGGCCGCGTGCGGCAAAAAAGCACCGCCTATTCTTCTTAATTCTTCTAGAATTTCTCGCTCGCTGCCGGTCGTGTTATCCTGCGGCTTTGGTCGTGCGATTTTTGGCAAGAGCGGTTTGAGACAATCCTGCCCCCGGAACAAAATGAGTGAGGTTCTATTCGGGCGTGCGCAGTCGGATAAGAAAACGGATAACTCGTCAAATTGCTGCGTCTTCATTTTTCCTTAAGATAATCACGACATCTTATCGAAGGCGACATCTCGCCCCGTCTGATCCCCTTGAATTTCGTAGCGCTTCAGGAATGTATCAACGTGCTTTTTCTTCAGGTAGTAGGGATCGCACACCTCGATCGCTTGGATGTCTTTCGTAGAATACAGAAGACTCTCTCCGTCCTCGTCGTATAGATGGATAAATGGCTCATTTTCGATTAAGCACGCTCTTGTCAGCGCCCACTCGGAATAGTCTACGTCGAAATGAAGGATCGGCTCTGGTTCGTCGCGTAGCCAGATTCGAATAATTACCTTCTCGGCCGAAGACTCACGTCTCTCTAATTCACTTGTGGCCTCTTCGTCGGACAGCTCCGGTTCTGCGACAAATCGGATCCCACCTAAGTATTCTAGAAAATTGATCCGCCTGATGTGCTTCGAGTTTAGTAAGCATTCCAATCCTGTATGGAGGCCGACTTCGACAAACGCCAGCGCTTCACCGTTCGTGTCTGTTAGCGCGCTAATCAGATTCTGGCGGGCCTTTGCTTCAATGATGCAAACCGGTGCTTCATCTCGACCCGGAATATCGATGTCGAGTTCGTAAAGAAACGTCGGCTTGCCTTTAGGTCGCTTGGAACGCGGTTTCATCGCGGGCTCCGAACCAAAAGTGACCCAACGTTTTTCACGCGTCTACCACGGGAACTAAACCATGCCCAAAATTTCGTTCAACGTCTTACTTGGACGCAGCGCCGCCGACGCCTTCGCATCGTCCGGCTGGTAATAACCGCCGATGTCCGCCGGCTTGCCCTGCACCGCGATCATCTCTTGCACGATCTGCTTCTCCGACGCCGTGAGTTTCTCGGCAATCGGCGTGAAGATCTTTTTCAGCTCGGCGTCTTTGCTTTGCGCGGCGAGGGCCTGCGCCCAGTAGAGGCAGAGATAGAAATGGCTGCCGCGGTTGTCGATGCCGGCGCCGACTTTTCTCGCGGGGCTCTTGTCGTTCTCCAGGAATTTGCCGTTAGCTTCGTCGAGTGTCTCGGCGAGGACTTTCGCTTTCGCGTGATTTTGCGTGATGCCGAGGTGCTCGAAGCTCGCGGCGAGCGCGAAGAATTCGCCGAGCGAATCCCAGCGGAGGAAGTTTTCCTCTGTGAATTGCTGCACGTGTTTCGGCGCGGAGCCGCCGGCGCCGGTTTCGAAGAGGCCGCCGCCGTTCATCAGCGGGACGATCGAGAGCATCTTCGCGCTGGTGCCGACTTCAAGGATCGGGAAGAGGTCGGTGAGGTAGTCGCGGAGGACGTTGCCGGTGACGCTGATCGTGTCCTGCCCGGCCTTGAGGCGCTCGAGCGTGGCGAGGCACGCGGCGGCGGGCGGGAGGATTTTGATGTCGAGGCCCTTCGTGTCGTGCTGCGCGAGGTAGGTCTTCACCTTGGCGAGGACCTGCGCGTCGTGCGCGCGTTTCTCATCGAGCCAGAAGATGGCGGGCATGCCGGAGAGGCGCGCGCGGTTGACGGCGAGTTTCACCCAGTCCTGGACGGGAGCGTCTTTCGTCTGGCAGGCGCGCCAGATGTCGCCGGTCTCGACCTGATGTTCCATCAGGATCGAGGAGGAGTCAGGCGTCAGGATGGAGGAGCCAGAAGCTGAAGTCTGAGTGCTGTCTCCTGAATCCTGTCTCGTGACTCCTGACTCCCGCGCCGCCGCGCGCACCTCGACGACGCGGATGGTGCCGTTACCCGGCGCTTGAAACGTCTTGTTATGCGAGCCGTATTCTTCGGCGGCCTGCGCCATGAGGCCGACATTGGGGACGGTGCCCATCGTCTTCGGATCGAAGGCGCCGTGCTTTTTGCAGAAGTCGATCACGGTCGCGTAGACGCCGGCGTAGCTGCTGTCGGGGATGACGCACAACGTGTCCTGGCCTTTGCCCTGCGCGTTCCACATCTGGCCGGAGGTGCGGATCATCGCGGGCATCGAGGCGTCGACGATGACGTCGCTTGGGACGTGGAGATTGGTGATGCCTTTCTCGGAATTGACCATCGCGACGGCGGGGCGCGCGGCGAAGACGGCCTTGATGTCGGCTTCGATCGCGGCCTTTTGGTCGGCGGGAAGTTTTTCGATTTTGCCGAGGAGGTCACCGAACCCGTTGTTCAGATCGACGCCGAGTTTTTCCAGAGTGGCGGCGTGTTTGGTGAAAAGATCCTTGAAGAACACGCGCACGCAGAGGCCGAACATGATCGGGTCGGAGACCTTCATCATCGTGGCCTTGAGATGAAGCGAGAAGAGGACGTCGTCTTTCTTCGCCTTGTTGATCTGCTGCGCGAAGAAAGCGCCGAGCGCCTTCCGGTTCATGAAGGTGGCGTCGAAGATTTCGCCGGCTTTGAGCGGAGTCTTTTCCTTGAGGACAATGGCAGGCTCCTGCTTGCCGTCGGGACCGGGCTTCGGGACGAACTCGATGCGCACAATGGTCGGCGCGGCAACCGTCACCGACTTCTCGTTGGAAAAGAAATCGTCGTGGCCCATCGTGCCGACGGACGTCTTCGAGGTGGGCGACCACGCGCCCATCGCGTGCGGATGTTTTTTCGCGTATTCCTTCACGGCCTTCGGCGCGCGGCGGTCGGAGTTGCCTTCGCGGAGCACGGGATTGACGGCGGAGCCGAGGACTTTCGCGTAGCGGGCCTTCGCGTCTTTTTCGGCATCGGTCGTGGGATTCTCGGGAAAATCGGGGAGCGCGTAACCCTTCTTTTGCAGCTCGGCGATGGCGGCTTTGAGCTGCGGGACCGACGCGGAGATGTTGGGCAGCTTGATAATATTGGCTTCGGGCTTAAGCGTGAGCGCGCCGAGCTCGGCGAGATCGTCGGCGACGCGTTGCGACTCGGGCAATTTGTCGGCGAACGCCGCGAGGATGCGGCCGGCGAGCGAGATGTCGCGCGGCTGCACGTCGATCCCCGCGTGCTTCGTGAATGCCTGCACGATCGGCAGGAGCGAGTAAGTGGCGAGCGCGGGCGCTTCGTCGGTCTTGGTGTAGAGGATGGTCGGCTGGGCGGACATAGGATCGTGTGACAGGAGGCGAGAAAGTAAGCGGGGAAAGAAAGCGTGCCATCAAAGTCGCGGGGCGCGGCCGGTCAAAGGCAATTGCGGTGCGCGGCGTGGCGGGTGCTGCGCATTTCCTGCGATCGGCCGCGCGCGGTAAGACGCTTTTCGCGTGAGAAACGTGTTGCGCGCGGCGGCGACAGGCGTTGAAAATGCACGTCATGCTTTCCCTCAAGACCTGGTTCACGATCGCCCTGACGAGCCTGAGCGTGTCCGCGTTTGCCGCCGAGGCGACGTTCCAGCCGCCCGCCTCGCCGCGCGCGACGTATAACTTCAACCCCGGCTGGAAATTTTCCTTCGGTGATGCGGCCGGCGCGGATCAACCCGGCTTCGACGACGCGGCGTGGACGAGCGTGAGCCTGCCGCACACGTGGAACGAGACCGACAGCTATCGCGCCTTCATCAGCCACAGTGGCGGCGACCAGAGCGAGAAGATGCTCGGTATCGGCTGGTATCGAAAACATTTCAAGCTGTCTGCCAGCGCCGACGGACAGAAGGTGTTTCTCGAGTTCGACGGCATGCGGCAGGCGGGCAGGTTCTTCATCAACGGCCAGGCCGCGGGCAAATACGAGAACGGCGTCACGCCGGTCGGGATCGACATCACGAAGTTCGTGAAATTTGGCGGCCAGGACAACGTGGTCGCGGTCAAGGTCGACAACAGCCCGAACTACAAGGAGGAGGCGACCGGCACGCCGTTCGAGTGGAATGCGAAGGACTTCAACCCGAATTTCGGCGGGCTCAACCGCGACGCGAAGCTGATCGTCACGGGCAAGGTTTACCAGACGCTGCCGCTCTACGAGAACCTCAAGACGACCGGCATCTACATTTATCCCGAGGCGATCGATCTCCAGAAGAAGACCGCGGACATCAAGGTCGAGGCCGAGGTCGTCAACGACACGGGCGACTACGCGTCGATCGCATTCTCCGCGGTCGTCGTCGATGCGAACGGCGTCGTGCGCGCGAAACTCGACGGCAACACCTCCGACCTCGTCGGCGGGCAGGCGGAGACGTTTACCGCCGAGGGCCCGCTGAACGGCGCGCGTTTCTGGGACGTGAAGGACCCGTATCTCTACCGCGTCTATTCGATCCTCACGGTGAACGGCAAAGTCGCCGACGTGTGCGAGACGACGACGGGTTTCCGGCAGACCGAGTTCAAGGGCGGGGCGGGGACGGGCGGCGTCCATCTCAACGGCCGCTTCGTCTGGCTCACCGGCTACGCCATGCGCTCGGCCAACGACTGGCCCGGGCTCGGCGGCGGGTATCCAGACTGGATGCACGACTACACGCTGGCGCTGGTGCGCGAGACGAATGGCAACTACATGCGCTGGATGCACGTCGCGCCGCAGCGGGCCGACGTCGACGCCTGCGACCGGCTCGGCATCGTCGAGGTTTGTCCCGCGGGCGACAAGGAGCGGCTCGTCACCGGCCGCCAGTGGGAGCAGCGCGCCGAAGTGATGCGCGACACGATGATTTTCTACCGCAACCACCCGAGCATCCTCTTCTGGGAGGCGGGCAACACGATCGTGACGCCGGAGCAGATGAACGAGTTCGTCGCGCTGCGCAAGCAGCTCGATCCGCACGGCGGCCGCGTCATGGGCACGCGCGACAACGACCAGGCCGACGCCAACAAGGCGCTCACGCCGATGTCGGAGTATTTCGGCGTGATGATCGGCCAGGCGCCGCAGACGGACCGGATCGCGGGCGACGATATTTTCCGCGGCTACAGCATCGCGCGCCGCGACAAGGCGCCACTGATCGAGACGGAGGATTTCCGCGACGAAGCCGGCCGGAACATCTGGGACGATTACACGCCGCCGTATTTCGGCTTCAAACCGAAGAGCGGCTCGATCGGCGGCCGGCCGGTCGACACGTGGCACTGGAATTCGGAGACGTTCTGCCTCGCGGCCGCGACGCGCTACACGAGCTACGTGCGCAACCGGATCGACAATCCCGATCCCGCGCACTCGAAGTGGTCGGCCTACTGCTCGATTTATTTCGCCGACTCCGACGCCGACGGCCGCCAGCAGGGCAGCTACGTGCTGCGCGTGAGCGGCAAGGTCGATGGCGTGCGAATCCCGAAGCAGCTCTTCTACGTGTCGCGCGTGATGCAGAGCGAGACACCGGACATCCACATCATCGGCCACTGGAATTATCCCGCCGAAACGAAGAAGACCGTCTACGTCGCGGCGAGCCATTGCGATCGCGTCGAGTTGTTTCTCAATGGCAAATCGCTCGGTGCGCAGACGCAGCCCTGCACGTTCCGCGACACGTTCCCAGGCGCCGGCAGAGGGCCCGGAGCCAGCGAGCGCGAAGGCGTGGATACGGGATACGTCTACGCTTTTCCCGATGTGCAGTTTGCTCCCGGCACGCTGAAAGCCGTCGCCACTCAGGCCGGCAAGATCGTCGCGCAACAGGAGCTGCAGACCGCGGGCGAACCGAAAGCGCTCAAGCTCACGCTGCACACCGGCCCGCAGGGCTTGGTCGCGGACGGCAGCGACGTGGCGCTGATCGACTTCGAGGTCGTCGACGCCGCAGGCCGGCGCTGCCCGACCGACGAATCGCGCGTGGATTTCGCGGTGAGCGGCCCGCTCGTGTGGCGCGGCGGCTTCAACTCCGCGAAGCTCGACAGCACGAACAATCTCTACCTCGACACCGAGGCCGGCATCAATCGCGTGGCGATCCGTTCGACGACGACCGCCGGCAAGATCACGGTCACGGCGACGCGCAAGGGCCTGCCGCCGGCGACGATCACGCTCGACTCGAAACCGGTGGAAATCGCCGGCGGCCTCGAGCGCGCGATGCCGCAGACGCTGGCCTCGCTCGCGAAACCGTAAGCACGATCGCGAGCGCAAACTCGCGAACGCATGTCCGGGGCCGGGCCGGTTCTCCGAACCGGCTCCACCACAACCAGCCGATTTTCAACGCCGGCGCCGGGTGATCGTTTGCGACGCCCTCAACCTTCTGCCGTTCGTGCCGAAGAAGGGGCATGCTGCTTCCCCACAGCCGCCTGATCTCTCACCTCGTGCGCGCATTTGGCGTGGCCTCGGTGGTGGTTTGTTTCGGCGCCGTCGAGGCGGGCGCAGCGCCGAAGGTCGGCGTGTTGTTGAAGGACAAGTCGCCCGGTTTTTGGGTGTATGCCGATCAAGGCGCGCAGGCGACCGCGGCGCAGCTCGGCGCCGAGGTCATCGTGAAAGCGCCGCCCACGGTGCTCGACATGACCGCGCAGCCGCGATTACTCGCTGCGCTTGCGGCGGACAAAATCGATGCGCTGGTGATCGCGCCGACGAATCCCGAGGCGGTCGAAGCGGCCGTCGCGGCCCTCGCGGCGAAAGGCGTGAAGATCGTCACGGTCGACACGCCGTTGAAGGATGGCGTGGCGCAGGTGTTCGTCGGCGCGGACCAGGCCGCGCTCGGCGACGCGGCGGCAAAAGTTTTTCTGTCCGTCGTGCGCGACGGCGACGAAGTCGCCATGCTGCGCAACAACAGCGTCGATCGCACCGTGATGATCCGGGAGGAAAAACTGCGCGAGGCGCTGCGCACGCGGAGCGGGTTGATTTTCCACGGCGACATTTATGCGAGCAGCGACAAAGACTCGGAGGACGAGCGCGCGCTGCTGTTGTTGACCAAATATCCGAAAGTCACCGCGGTCTTCGCCTCGGCGACGCGCGGCACACTTTCCACGATCAAGGCGATTCGCGAAAAAGGCCTCGTGGGCAAAGTGAAGGTCGTCGGCTTCGGCACGTATCTGCCCGCGGAGGCGGCGAAGGCGTTCGAGGACGGAATTCTCGTTGGCTGGGTGGCGCAGGAACCGCGCGACCTCGGCGTCAAGGCCGTCCGTGCGGCCGTCGCGCTCGTGAACGGCACCGAATCCCCGCCCGTGGTGCGCCCGGATTTCCTGCTCGTGACGAGCGAGAATTTCCACTCCGCGGAAGCGCAGGCGCTGCTGCATCCGTAGGCCGCGGGCGAGGCGCGTGGTGAAGTCGGGACGTGGCGGATTGTCCGTCGAAATAGTCGCGTTGGCGTCGCGATTCGACGCTCGCGGCGAATGCGCTGGCGCGCCAAGAGTCTGCGCATGTTGCCCGCTCTCCGTCGTGTATTACCGCTGATGCTGGTCGCGGCTTTGCTCAGCCGCTCGGATCTCTCCGCTCAGATCAACACCGTGCAAACCGTCGCGCCCGGCGTGTATTTTCACGAGGGCGATCCGCGGCACGGCCATAGCAACAACGGCTGGATTGTCTTCGATCGTTTCGTGCTGGTGATCGACGCGAACTATCCTTCGGGCGCGAAGATCGTGATGCCGCGCATCGCGGAGACGACGAATCAGCCGGTGCGTTTTGTTTTCAACACGCATCACCACGCCGATCACGCCTATGGCAACCAGCTTTGGGCCGACGCCGGCGCGACGCTCGTCGCGACGGTGGCGGCGCTCGACGAAATGAAGAAGGTCGAGACGGGATATTTCGGCGGCGAGCCGGGGCGCTGGGAAGCGTCGGCGAAAGTGCGGCCCGACGTGGCGGCGACGAAGCTGCATCCGCCGGAGCTGCTGTTTCCGAAAGATCTCGTCATCGACGACGGGCACCGCCGCGTGGAGCTGCGATTTTTCGGCGTCGGTCACACGCGCGGCGACGGCTACGCGTGGCTGCCGAAGGAAAAAATCCTCTTCACCGGCGACGCGTGCGTGAGCGGGCCCTACAACAACATCAACGACGGCGACGTCGGCGAATGGATCAAAACGCTCGAGCTGGTGAAGCAGCTCGGCGCGGAAAAAGTGTGTCCGGGTCACGGCGCGATGGGCGGGCCGGAGATCATCGTGAATCAGCAGGCGTATCTCGTCGCGTTGCAGCGCGCGGTGAAATCGCGCGTCGAGGCCGGCAAATCGGCCGCGGAGTTGAAGGGCGCGTTGCCAGAGATCGCGGAGGAATTGAAAAAGGACGAGCGCGCGGCGCGCTATGTGCCGGCGAATCTCACGGCGCACGTGCAGAAAGTTTACCTCGAGCTTGGCGGCGGACCGCTGCCGAAGTGAGGAGGGCTCAAGTGTAGGAGCCTGCAAGCAGGTAATTTCCTGGCGCGACGCTCGAACTATCGCCTGCAAGCGGGCTCCTACTTTCGGGGTGTGAACCCGAAGGATGCGAAGTTGCGCCGCTGCGGCGGGCGCGTAGCGTCGGGTTCGCGTTTTCTTTTTCTCCGATGAAAAAACTATTTCTGCTTTTCGCGCTCACGGCGGCGGCGTTGTGCGGCCAGCCCGCGACGCTCGATCTCGGTTCGCACGGGCAACTCACGCTGTATTTTCCCGAGGGTTGGAAAGTGACGAGCACCAACATGGCCGGGCAGGCGACGCTCACGGCCACACCCGCAGGCGACGCGAATGCGACGTGCACGTTGCAGGTGAGCTTTCCCGAGCAGGATCGCTTCGACACGAAGAGCCGGCTGAAAACGCGCGTCGAGGCGGACGGCTATCCGATTGCGGAAAACTCCGTCGAGGGCAAAGCGATCGCGCACGAGTTTTCGCTGACGAGCGGTTTCGGATTTTATTGCAGCTTCACCGATGCCGAGCTGCGCGGCAAACCCGCCACGAAGGGCGAATTCAAGGTGATGAGCCTCGGCAAAATTCATCTCGCGCCCGACGTGTTGATCGACGTGCAGATCATGGCCGACGCTTTTCGCGACAAGGCATATCAGGAACTGCTCGGCGCGATCGAAGGCATGGAGTTCAAGGCGGGCAGCGGGTGAAGAGCGCTGCGTCGCGCTTTGTCGGGCGTCTGTAGTGCAGACGCCGCGCGAGAGACTCAAACGGCGTCTGCAAGACAGACGCCCTACAAGAATCCGGGACGGCCGCGGCTCAGCCGAGCAGCGTGAGCACGATGCCGGCGAGCACGCCGAGCACGGCGGGGAGTTTCTGACGGGCGTTGACCTCGCGGAAAAGAAACACGCCGCCAGCGAAGGCCACGAGCGTGCTGCCGCGGCGCAGGCTGGACACGAGCGAAATGAGCGCGGCGGGATTGCGCAGGGCGTCGAAGTAGACGAAGTCCGCGACGAGCAGCGCGAGCGACACGCCGAGCACGCTCCAGCGCCAGTGAAATTCGTGGCGTGTCCACCAGCGCAGTTTCCAGCCGAGCGCGAGCGGCAGGAAAAGCAGCGCGAGATAAATCGAGAACCACGCCTGCACCGTCGACGCGGCGAAGCCCGCCCGGCCGAGGAGAAATTTGTCGTAGAGCCCGCTGACCGCGCCAAGCAGCGTGCCGGCGAGCAGCCAGCCGATCCATTTGTCGCGGTGGAAGTGGATGCCCTCGCGCGCGCCGGCGAGCGAGAGCGCGACGAACGACGCGAGTGTCGTCAGGATGCCGGCGAACTCGAGAAACGACGGGCGCTCCGCGAGCACGATCAGCGCGCCGACGAGCGTCCAGACCGGACCGGTCGCGCGGATCGGCGAGGCGATCGACACCGGCAGGTGTTTCACCGCGAAATACGAGCAACACCATGAAGTCGCCACGAGGAGCGACTTGAGCGCGAGCAGTCCGTGCTGCGCCGGCGTGAGCGGCGCGACGACGAGGCTCGCCGGCCAGCTCGCCGCGAAGTGCGCGTGCCCGGCCATGAGCGTGAGCCACACGCACGCGCTGCAAAGGTTGGCGACGAAGAGCACGGGCAGCACGGCGTTGTCGCGCACGGCGTGCTTGATGCAGAGATCGTAGCACCCGAGGAAGAACGCGGACACGAGACTCGCGACGATCCAAGGCATGAAACCGCCGAGAGTGCGGGCACGCCGGAATGTCGTGCAAGGCGGAATCGCTCCGTGGGGTGCGCGCACAGCGGAGGAGCGGGATTTTTCACCGCGCGAGGAAGGTTCGCACCCCGTCGCGGCGCTGCGTCCGGCAGAGGATAATCGAACCAGCGAACTCTTCTTAAAATTTCACCACTCACATGAAACGACACAGCGGGGCAGGGGAAAAACTTTTGTTCATCGTCGGGCTGCTCGGCGCCGCCTTCGCGAGCGCCACGGCCGCGCCACCGGCGGCATTGCCGCCGGCGGCGGCGCAACCAGAGCCGGCGGCCTTTCGGCCGGATCGCATTCTCGTGCGACCGAAAAATTCCGCCGCCTCGACGGCGTTGCAGCAGTTGCACGCGACCAGCGGCAATCAGGTGCTGAAGGCGTTTCCCGCGCTCGGCGGCCTGCAGATCGTGAAGATTCCCTCGGTCGCGAACGTCAACGCCACCCTCGCACGCCTCCGGCAGAGCGGCCTCGTCGACTACGCCGAGCCCGACTACCTCATGCAGATTCAGGCGACGCCGAATGATTTTCACTACTGGAACGGCGACCAGTGGAATCTCAACAACACCGGCATCTACGGCGGCACGCCCGGCGCCGATGTGCACGCGCCCGGCGCGTGGGACGCGCAGACCGATGCCTCGGGCATCGTCGTCGCCGTCGTCGACACCGGCGTCCGCTACACGCACGAGGATCTCGCCGCGAACATGTGGACGAATCCCGGCGAGACCGGACTCGATGCGCTCGGCCGCGACAAACGCACCAACGGCGTCGACGACGATGGCGACGGCTACATCGACGACGTCCACGGCATCAACGTCCTCACTCACTCCGGCGATCCGAATGACGACTTCGGCCACGGCACGCACGTCGCCGGCATCATCGGCGCGGTGGGCGACAACAGCGTCGGCATCGCCGGCATCGCGTGGCACGTGCAGTTGATGGCGTGCAAGTTCATCGACAGCTCGGGCAACGGCTCGATCTCCGACGCCGTGACGTGTCTCGACTACGCACGGGCCAAAGGCGCGAAAGTCGTGAACGCGAGCTGGGGCAGCTGCAAGTTCACCTCGCAGGCGCTCTACGACGCGATCAGCAATCTCGCCGACGCGGGCATCCTCTTTGTCGCCGCCGCGGGCAACGCGAACGAAGACAACGACGTGACGCCGCTTTATCCTGCGAGCTACGGATTGCCGAACATCATTTCGGTCGCCGCCACCGACCGGCAGGATAATCGCGCACCGTTTTCGAATTATGGACACACGACCGTCGATCTCGCCGCGCCCGGCAATCCGGTGTTCTCGTGCTGGAACGGTTCCGACTCCGACTACCGCAACTGGGATGGCACCTCGATGGCCGCACCGCACGTGACCGGCGCGTGCGCGTTACTGCTCGCGCATTTTCCCGGCGAAACCTACGGCAGCATCATCGGCCGCCTGATCGGCTCGGTCGATCCGCTGCCCGCCTTCGCGAACAACACCGTGAGCGGCGGCCGGCTCAACATCGCGCGCGCGCTGCAGTCCTCCGCGCCGACGCAGCCGCCGCAAACGAATCCCGACACGATATGGTGCGACGATGCGATTCCCGCCGGCGCGTGGACCGTCGCGAGCGGCGGCGATGCGTGGACGTGGGTGACGAGCGATCCGACGCCGTTCTCCGGCGCGAAAGCGCACCAGAGCGCGATCGCAAGCGGCTACCACGATCACACCTTTGTCGAGGCGAGCGCGACGCTCGCGGTCGGCACGGGCGACACGCTGTTCGCCTACATCTACGTCGACCCCGCGAATCCGCCGTCCGAAATCATGCTGAGCTGGAACGACGGCAGCAGTTGGGAGCACCGCGCCTATTGGGGCGCGAATCTCGTCACCGATGGCACCGACGGCACCGCGAGCCGCCACCCGATGGGCGCGTTGCCCGCCGTCGGCCAGTGGGTGCGGCTCGAAATCCCGGCGAGCGCCGTCGCGCTCGAAGGCGTGCATGCGACCGGCATGAGCTTCTCGCTCGTCGGCGGACGCGCGACGTGGGACGCGACGGGGAAACGCGCGCCGTGACCGATTCGCGGTCGCGCGCGCCCGTGGAGAGACGTCATCGGCGCGCACCGCCCCGGGAACGCCGAGCTCCAGCTCGGCTGGTTCGGGCCCCGTCCGTCCAAAGCCGGGCTGGAGCCTGGCGTTCCCAGCGTTTAATGTCGCCGCGATGAAATGCGTGCTCGTCGCGGGCTTCGAACCATTCGCGGGCGACGCGATCAATCCTTCGCAGGAAATCGCGCGCGCCCTCGACGGACGCGTGATCGCCGAGCGGAAGGTCGTAGGCGCGACGCTGCCGTGCGTCTTCGGCGATTCGCGCCACGAACTGGTGCGGCTCCTGCGCGCGCACGAGCCCGGCGTCGCGATCTGCCTCGGACTCGCGGGCGGACGCGCGGCGATCACACCAGAGCGAGTCGCGATCAACGTCGACGACGCGCGCATCGCCGACAACGCCGGCCGCCAGCCCGTCGACACGCCCGTCGTGCGCAGCGGACCGGCGGCGTATTGGTCGCGACTGCCGATCAAGGCGATCGTCGCGGAGCTCGGCCGGCGCGGGATCCCCGCGAGCGTCTCGCAGACGGCGGGCACGTTTGTCTGCAATCACGTTTTCTACGCGCTCATGCATGCGCTGCGCTGGCAGCGGACCGTGCGGGGCGGATTCATCCACGTGCCTTTCGTGCCCGAACAGGCGAAACCCGGCGAGCCGAGCCTGCCGCTCGCCACAATGATCGCGGCGATCGAAATCGCGATCGAGGTCACGCTCACCACGCGGCGCGACGTGCGCCTGACCGGCGGGCAAGTTGGCTAACGCGGTTTCCAAAATTCCATAGCCAGTTTTGCAGGCTGGGCTTCATGCCCGACAAGTCGGGGATGAATCCCAACCTGCGTCGTCGTCGCGGCTCCACTTCAATTTAAACTGCGCCAAGGCGCGCACTCGATCGCGCGCCGCGCTTTTCCCGGACGAGCGGCGAGGGCGTCGCGCCGCCAACCCGACGCCGAGGAAATTTGAAATGAATTCCTATTTTGCCTCGATGGCGACGAGGCACACGTCGTCTTCGAAGACACTGCGGCCACTGTAAGCCTCGAGCTCGCTGAGCAGACGGGCGTTGGCTTCGTCGCCGGGGAGGCCGGCGCAGCGCGTGAGGAGTGCGCCGAGGCGTTCCTCGCCGAAGATCTGGCCTTCGGGATTCGCCGCTTCCAGCACGCCGTCCGTGTAACCGAAAAACAAATCGCCCGGCGAAAACGCGCAGCGATGGCTCGTGTAATCGAAACCGGCGAGCAGGCCGGCCGCGGGCTCGGGGTCCGGCGGCGCGAGGCGCTCGACGGCGGCGGAGCGGCGATGCACGATGAGCGGCGGCGGGTGGCCGGCGTTGCCGTAGGCGAGCGAGTGCGCGGCGGTGTCGATCACGCCGAAAAAAACGGTGGCGAACACGGGCTGGCCGGTTTGCTCGACGATCGGCATGAGGCTGGTGTTCACCTCGGCGATGACGTGCGCGGGATCGTCGGCGCGCGCGCCCATTTCCTCGACGACGCCGCGGATCAGCGCGGTGAGCAGCCCGGCGCGCACGCCGTGGCCCATCACGTCGCACACGAGCACGCCGCATTTCGTATCGGAGAGCTGCACGATGTCGAAGAAGTCGCCGCCAAGCGTCGTGGCCGGGATGTAGCGGTGCGCGAAACGCAGCGCGCTCGCGGCCGGCGCCACGCCGCGCGGAAACACGGGATACGCGCGGTTGAGAAATGCTTCCTGCACCTGCCGCGCCATGCGGAGGTCGGCCTCCATCTCGGCGGAGCGACGCTGCAGTTCCTGCTCGGCCTTCTTGCGGCGCGTAATGTCGTGGCTGATGCCGACGAGGCCGATGAGCTGGCCGCTCACGTCGCGGAGCGGGACCTTGGTGACGAGCGACCAGTTCACCGCGCCCTCGGCGCCGAAGTCGGATTTTTCCTGGTTGAGGATCGGCGTGCCGGTATCGAGCACTTGGCGGTCGTCGGCGAGCGCCTGCTGGCCGCGTTCGCCGGGGAAAAAATCGATCGTCGTCTTGCCGAGCGTGTCGGCCTGCGCTTTCACGCCGAGGAGCGCGAGGTGCGCCTTGTTGTTCAGCACGTAGTGCGACGACGTGTCCTTCACGTAGAGCCGGCTCGGCAGGTGATCGATGATCGTGCGGAGGAGATTGCGCTCCTCGACGAGCTGGTCCTCGGCGTCCTTCGTCGCGGTCACGTCGCGCGTGACGCCGAAGGTGCCGATGACTTTGCCGCTCGCATCGCGCCATGGCATTTTCGTGGTGGAGGCCCACGCGTGCCGGCCGTCGCCGCGCATCGTGAGGCGCTCGATCTTTCCGATCACCGGCTGGCCGGTGCGGATGATTTCCTGTTCGTCCTCGAGCGCGCGGTGCGCGTGCTCGGTGGAGAAGAAATCGAAATCGGTCTTGCCCACGCATTCCTCCGGCGCGGCGGCGCCGAGCGAGCGCGCGTGGGCGAGATTGTTGCGCACGATGCGGCTCGCGAGATCCTTGAAATAGATCCGGTCCGGGATCGTGTCCATCAACACGCGCAGGATGTCAGAGTCGAGGGACGCGCCGGCGAAGACGGGCGGCGGCGGGCGGACAGGCAGTTCGCTCATGACGAATCGAGAAGCAGAAAGTCGGCCGCGATCGAAGCAGACGGTGGCGGCGAAAGCGATGGCGATGTTGCGGCGAGGCGAGAGGCGAACGAGTGCGGCTTCAGTTGTTGAAGCGAAACAGCGCGACGTCGCCGTCCTGGAAAACGTAATCCTTGCCCTCGAGCCGGTATTTGCCGGCGTCGCGCGCGGCGGCGGTGCTGCCGAGGCGCGCGAGGTCGGCGTAGCCGACGACCTCGGCCTTGATGAAGCCTTTTTCGAAATCGGTGTGGATCACGCCGGCGGCCTGCGGCGCCTTCCAGCCTTTCTTGATCGTCCACGCGCGGACTTCCTTTTCGCCGGCGGTGAAATACGTCTGCAAGCCGAGCAGCGCATACGTGCCGCGGATCAGCGACGAGACGCCGGAGTCGTCGACGCCGAGATCCTTGAGAAACGCCTTCGCCTCCTCGGGCGAGAGATCGATGAGCTCGCTCTCGATCTTCGCGGAGATCGGCACGTAGGCGGCATCGTGATGCGTGCGCACGTAGCCGGCGACCTGCTGGACGAATTTATTTTGCTCCGCGGTCGCGAGATCGCTTTCGGCGACGTTGCACGCGAAGAGCACGGGCTTCGCGGTGAGCAACTGGAACAACTTCATCATCGCCTGCTCGTCGTCGGTCGCGCCGGGAAGGACGTTGGCGGTCTTGCCGGCGTTGAGGTGCGGCTCGAGTTTTTGGAGCAGCGCCATTTCGAGGATCGCTTCCTTGTCGCCGGATTTCGCTTTTTTCTGCGTCTTGTCGATGCGCTTGGTGACGGCGTCGAGATCGGCGAGCACGAGCTCGGTCGTGATGACCTCAATGTCGCGCACCGGATCGATGGTCGACATCGTGTGCACGATGTCGCTGTCCTCGAAGCAACGGACGACCTGCACGATCGCGTCGACCTCGCGGATGTTGGCGAGGAATTGATTGCCGAGGCCTTCGCCCTTGCTCGCGCCGGCGACGAGGCCGGCGATGTCGACGAACTCGATGGCGGCGGGAATCACGACGTTGGTCTTCGCGATTTTCTGCAGCACGGGCAGCCGGTCGTCGGGCACGGTGACGACGCCGACATTCGGATCGATCGTGCAGAAAGGATAGTTGGCGGCCTCCGCCTTGCGGGAGCGGGTGAGGGCGTTGAAGAGGGTGGACTTGCCCACGTTGGGCAGACCGACGATGCCGGCTTTGAGCATAGAGAAGGGTCGAAAGGAGCGGCCGGAACCGGGACTTGACAAGCTGATTGTGGAACGGTCTTGTGCTCGGCTTTTCCAGGCAAGAATCGCTCCGCAAAACATCCGACATGGCTCTCAAAATCCGTCTTACCAAGGTTGGCTCCGTGCACCAGCCGCTCTATCGCGTGGTCGTCGCCGAGGCGCGTTCGCGCCGCGATGGCGCGGCGGTTGAAAACCTCGGCACCTATCGTCCCGGCGACAAGGGCAGCCCGATCAACGTCAACCTCGAGCGCGTGGACTACTGGCTGAGCAAGGGCGCGAAGCCCACCAACACGATGCACGCCATGATCAAGAAGGCGCGTCGCTCCGCGGGAGCGAAGAGCGAGACGGCCGCCACGCCGGCTTGATCGAATTGGTGTAACACACAGAACGCAGCGATCGCACCGGCGAAGGCCCGGCGATCCCCTCGAACCTCGGAGACTACTCCGAGGTTTTTGTTTGGCGATTTTCTCCGTGTCCTTCGCGCCCGCTGTGTTAAAAACCTCCGCGCCATGCCGCTGAAGATCGACGTTCTCACGCTTTTTCCGCGGATGCTCGACGGCTTTCTTGCCGAGAGCATCCTCGGCAAGGGCATCGCCGCCGGTCACCTCGCGGTCAACGTCCACGACCTGCGCGCGTGGACGACCGACAAGCATCGCACGGCGGATGACCGGCCCTTCGGCGGCGGCGCGGGCATGGTGATGAAGCCGGAACCGGCGTTCGCGGCGATCGAGCAACTGCAAACTCCCGGCTGCTGCCGCATTTATCTCACGCCGGATGGCGTGCCGCTCTCGCCGGCGATCGCGCAGGAGCTTTCGCAGCAGTCGCACCTGATTTTTCTCAGCGGACACTACGAGGGAATCGACCAGCGGATTCGCGAGCGCGTGATCGATCGGGAGATTTCAATCGGCGATTATGTGCTCACGAATGGCACGCTCGCGGCCGCGGTCGTGATCGACGCGCTCGCGCGTTTCATCCCCGGCGTGCTCGGCGAGGAAAAGTCGTTGACGCACGAATCTTTCACCAGCAAGTTGCTCGACTTTCCTCAATACACGCGTCCCGCCGAATTTCGGGGCATGTCCGTTCCCGAGGTTCTCCTCTCGGGCAACCATGCCGAAATCGAAAAATGGCGTCACGCGCGCCAGGTGGAAAAAACCCGTCAGGTGCGACCCGATTTACTCAAATAACTCACTGCCATGAACCCGATCATCCAAGAAATCACCGCCGAGCAGGTGAAGAAAGACGTCACGCCGTTCAAAGTCGGCGACGGCGTGCGCGTGCACACGAAGGTGCGTGAAGGCGACAAGGAGCGCGTGCAGGTTTTCGCCGGCATCGTGATCGCGCGGAAGGGCCACGGCATCCACGAGACGTTCACCGTCCGCCGCCTCAGCTACGGCGAGGGCGTCGAGCGCGTGTTTCCGGTCAACTCGCCGAACATCGAAAAAATCGAGGTCGAGCGCGAGTCCGAGGCGATGAAGGCGCGCCTTTATTATCTGCGCCGCCGCACCGGCAAGGCCGCGATGGCGATCAAGGAAAAGGATCGCGCGGCGGAAATCCACGCCGAGAAGGTCGCCGCCGGATCGAAGGCCGCGCCCGCTCAGGTCGCCGAAGCCGCCGCGGCGAAGAGCTGAGCGTCACCGAAATTTTTCTTTCGCGAAAGCGAGTCCCGAGCGGACTCGCTTTTTTGTTGGCGCGAATTCGCGGCGCGACATGCGCCGAGACGTGCCGATCACGGGCGGCGAGGCGCGGAGGCGGCGTTCCGGCGGTTTGTTTTTCCGCGTTACCGTTCCTGCGCATTTCTCCGATGCGCGCGTCATGACACGTGCGGCGAAATTCGTTCTTTCCCGCGACGGGTGCGCAGTCTACGTCTAGCCGGATTTTTCTCATGACGCTGCAAACTCACCTTCTCGCCCAGGCTGCCAATCAGGCGCGCGGCCTCGCCATCGACGCGGTGCACGCGTGTTCCTCCGGCCACCTCGGCCTGCCGCTCGGTTGCGCCGAAATCGGCGCCGTCCTCTACGGTCACGCGTTGCAGCACAATCCCGAGCGCCCGCGCTGGATCAACCGCGACCGCTTCGTCCTCTCCGCCGGCCACGGCTCCATGTTTCTCTATAGCTGGCTGCACCTGAGCGGCTACGACGTGATCCTCGACGAGGTGAAAAAATTCCGCGCGCTGCACAGCATCACGCCGGGTCATCCCGAGTTTCGCGAGACGCCCGGCGTCGAGGCCACGACCGGCCCGCTCGGCCAGGGCATCGGCAATTCCGTCGGCATGGCGATGGCCGGCCAGATGGCGATGGCGCGCTTCAACACGCCCGAGCATCCGATCTTCGATTACCACATCGTGTGCCTCGCGGGCGACGGCTGCATGCAGGAAGGCGTTGCGATGGAGGCCGTGGAATTCGCCGGCCACCAGAAGCTCGACAACCTGATCCTCATTTACGACTCGAACGACGTCACGCTCGACGCGATGGCCGCGAAGACGCAGAGCGAAAACACCGCGCTGCGTTTCAAGGCGATCGGCTGGGACGTGCAGACGATCGACGGTCACGACATGGCCGCGTTCCTGAAGGCATTCAACAAGGCGAAGAAAACGAAAAGCGGAAAACCGCAGCTCATCATCGCGAAGACGGTCATCGGCAAAGGCATCGCGGAAGTGCAGGGCACCGCGAAAGGTCACGGCGAGGGCGGCGCGAAATTCTCCGACGGCGCGCGCGCCTCGCTCGGGCTGCCCGCGGACCAGCACTTCTTCGTGAGCGACGAAGTGCGCGCCTACTTCGAGCAGCACAAGGCGAAGCTCATCCGCGCGTGCAACCGCTGGTCGAAACTCTACAAGGCGTGGCGCGAGGCGAATCCCGAGAAGGCCGCGCTCCTCGACAGCGCCGCGCCCGAAAACGCGCCGAAGGCCGCCGCGCTGCTGGAAAAAATTCCGCCTTTCGCCGCCGATGCGAAACTCGCGACGCGCGCCGCTGGCCGCGATGTGCTCCAGCCGATCGCCGCGCAGGTGCCGCTGCTCATCGGCGGCAGCGCCGATCTCTACGGCTCGACGCTGAACTACCTCGCCGCCGACAAGGATTTCGATCCGACGAATCGCGCCGGCCGCAACATCCGCTTCGGCATCCGCGAGCACGGCATGGCCGCGATCGCCAACGGCGTCGCCTACGACGGCCTCTTCCGTCCGAGCATCGCGACATTTCTCGTCTTCGCCGACTACTCGCGTCCGTCGATGCGCCTCGCGTCGCTCTCGCACCTGCCGGTGATATATATCTACACGCACGATTCCGTCGGCGTCGGCGAAGACGGCCCGACGCACCAGCCGGTCGAGACGATCTCGGGCCTGCGCTGCATTCCGGGGCTCGACGTGATCCGGCCGGCCGATCCCGAGGAAACCGCGGGCGCGTTTGCCGCGGCGCTGGAGCGGATCGACGGGCCGACGCTGCTCGCGCTCACGCGCCAGGTGCTGCCGACGCTGAACGACATTCCCGTCAACGTCCGCCGCGAGGGCGCGCTGAAGGGCGGCTACATTGCGGTGAAGGAAACCGCCGCGCTCGAGCGCATCCTCATCGCCACGGGCAGCGAGCTGCAATACGCGCTCGCCGCCGCGAAGCAGCTCGGCGCCGGCACGCGTGTTGTCTCGATGCCATGCACCGAGCGCTTCGATCGCCAGTCCGCGGAGTATCGCGAAAGCGTGCTGCCGAAGTCGTGCCGCAAGCGCGTCGCCATCGAGGCGGGCGTGACGATTCTCTGGCACAAATACGTCGGCCTCGATGGCAAGGTCGTCGGCATCGATCGCTTCGGCCTGAGTGCGCCGGCGCCCGTTGTTTTCAAGGAGCTGGGCATCACGACGGAGGCCCTCGTGGCCGCCGCGCAGTCGCTCTAGAATTCGCGGATTAGCCACAGCGGGCGGCAAATTAGTCACCCAACTGCCAAGATAATAGATACGTCCGCGGCTTGCTTTTGTCGTTAGCCGCCTAACTATCTGCCGCCTTATTTTTCCGATGCCGCTGCTTTTGCCGAAAGATCTTCCGCGTTACGAATGCCTGCTCGAGGCGGCGCGCGAATTTCCCGACCTCGATCCGTCGGCGACGGAGGTTTTTCTGCATCTGCTGCGCGCGGGCGACGAGGCGTTTCGACTCTCCGAGGAGGATCTGGCGCGGCACGACATCACGCAAGGCCGCTTCGGGGTGATGATGGTGCTGTGGGGCAATTGCCGGCGCGAGGGTGGGCGCAGCGTCCCGCTCAGCCCGGCCGAGCTGGCCGAGCGGACCGGCGTCACGCGCGCGACGATCACGGGGTTGATCGACACGCTCGAGCGTTCCGGCCTCGTCATGCGCACGCCGAATTCGACGGACCGGCGGATGACGTCGGTCGCGCTCACCGTGCGCGGCGAGAAGCTGCTGCGGAAAATTTTCCCCGGGCACTTCCGGCGCATGGCGTGGCTGATGGCGCCGCTCGACGAAGCCGAGCGCAAGACGCTGGTCGCGTTGCTCTCGAAAGTGCTCGGCCGCGCCGCCGAGCGACCCACCGCGCCGTCCGCGGAGCTCGCGATTCCCTCGGCCGCGGGCTGATGTCCATTTCCCACCGGTCCATCCGTTGTTTTTCCACAACACCTACCCAAGTCATGAATGTCTTCGTTAAAACGATCCGCCTCATCGGAGTTCTTGTGCTCGTCCTGCTCGTCGTGGCAGGTCCGCTCGCCCTCGTGCGAGGCCTGCAGATCAAGGCGATGATCGCGGCCGGGCAGAACATGGTCATGCCGCCCACGGTCGTCACCGCCGCACCGGTGGCGCAGGAAAGCTGGGAGAACAACGTGGAGGCGACGGGCACGCTCGTCGCGGTGCAGGGCGTGACGATCGCCGCCGAACTCGCGGGCAAAGTCGCGAAGATCGACTTCGAGCCCGGCGCCACCGTGAAGGCCGGCGCGCTGCTCGTGCAGCTCGATACGTCGAGCGAAGAGGCGCAGTTGCGCTCCGCGGAAGCGAGCGCCGCGCTCGCGAAGGCGAATCTCGATCGCGCCCGCGAGCTGCGGCAGAACAACACCAATTCCCCCGCCGAGCTCGACGCCGCCGACGCGCAGGCGAAGCAGGCGACGGCGCAAGTCGACACGATCCGCGCGACCGTGGCGAAGAAGACGATCCGCGCGCCGTTCGATGGCCGGCTCGGGCTGCGCATGGTGAACCTCGGTCAGATTTTGCGTGACGGCGACGCGATCACCACGTTGCAGACGCTCGACCCGATCTATGTGAATTTCTCGTTGCCGCAGCAACGGCTCGCCGATCTCGCCGCTGGCCAGGCGGTGCACGTGAAGATCGATGCCGACTCCGCCGCGACCTTCGACGGCAAGATCACCGCGATCAGCCCCGAGGTCGATCCGGTCACGCGCAACGTCCGCGTGCAGGCCACGATCGCGAATCGCGAGGAGAAATTGCGCGCGGGCATGTTCGCCAGCGTCGATGTCGTGCTGCCGACCAAGCAGGATGTGCTCGCGATCCCCGCGACCGCGGTGCTCTACGCGCCGTATGGCGACACGGTTTTCGTCGTCGACGAAAAGAAAAACGAGAAGACCGGCGCGATGGAAAAAGTCGTGCGCTCGCAAATCGTGCGGCTCGGCACGACGCATGGCGACTTCGTCGCCGTCGTCGAGGGCCTCAAGCCCGGCGAGGTGGTCGTGACCTCGGGCGTCTTCAAGCTGCGCGCCGGCATGGCCGTCGTGATCGACAACACGCTCGCGCCGAAAGCGCAGCTCGACCCGAAGCCGAGCAACGCCTGAGCGAATTTCAACGGGTCCGTTCCCACTCCCGTCATGAAAAAATCTTTCACCGACCTCTTCATCCGCCGGCCCGTGCTGGCGATCGTCGTCAACGTCGTCATCATCATCGCCGGCCTGCAGGCGTGGCGCTCGCTCAACGTCCGCCAGTATCCGCGCAGCGAAAACTCCACCGTCACCATCTCGACGGTCTACATCGGCGCCAACGCCGACCTCGTCCGCGGCTTCGTCACCACGCCGATCGAGCAGGCGGTCGCGTCGGCCGACGGCATCGATTACATCGAGTCGAACAGCCTGCAAAACATCTCGATCGTCAGCGCGCGGCTGAAGCTCAACTACGAGCCGACCAAGGCGCTCGCGGAAATCACCTCGAAGGTGAATCAGGTTCGCAACAATCTTCCGCCCGAGGCCGAGGTCCCCGCGATCAGCGTGCAGTCCGCCGACTCGCAGTTCGCGTCGTGCTACCTGAGTTTTTCCTCGGACATCCTCGATCAGGCGCAGATCACCGACTACCTCACGCGCGTTGTGCAACCGCGGCTCGGCGCGCTCACGGGCGTGCAGCGCGCCGACATCCTGGGCGCGCGGACGTTTGCGATGCGCGTCTGGCTGAAGCCCGACCGGATGGCCGCGCTCAACATCAGTCCCGCGCAGGTGCGCGCCGCGCTCCAGGCCAACAACTATCTCGCCGCCGTCGGCAGCACGAAGGGCTCGCTCGTGCAGGTGAACCTCACCGCCAACACCGACCTCCACTCGGTCGACGAATTCAAGAAGCTGCCGATCCGCCAGGTCAACGACACGGTCGTGCGGCTCGGCGACGTCGCCGATGTGCAACTCGGCGCCGAAGACTACGACACCGAAGTGCGCTTCTCCGGGCAGACGGCGGTATTCATGGGCATATATCCGCTGCCGAATGCCAACGTGATCGATGTCGTCGCGCGCATGCGCGAGGAATTCGAGCTGATCAAGAAGGACCTGCCCAAGGGCCTCGAGGCGCGCGTCGCCTACGACGCGTCGGAATACGTCAAGACCGCGATCAGCGAGGTCACGCACACGCTCGTCGACACGCTGTTGATCGTCATCGTGGTCATCTTTCTTTTCCTCGGCTCGTTCCGCTCGGTGCTCGTGCCCGTGATGGCGATTCCCGTTTCGCTGATCGGCGGCGTGTTCCTGATGGCGGCGTTTGGTTTCACGCTCAACCTCCTCACGCTGCTTGCGATCGTGCTGTCCGTCGGTCTCGTGGTCGACGACGCGATCGTCGTGGTGGAAAACGTCGAGCGCCACATCCGCGAGGGCCGCACGCCGCGCGAAGCCGCGCTCATCGGCGCGCGCGAGCTCGTCGGTCCGGTCATCGCGATGACCGTCACGCTCGCCGCGGTCTACGCGCCGATCGGCCTGCAGGGCGGCCTCACGGGCGCGCTGTTCCGCGAATTCGCGCTGACGCTCGCGGGCGCGGTCACGATTTCGGGCATTGTCGCGCTAACCCTCTCGCCGGTGATGGCATCGCGGATGTTGAAAGGCGCGGCGGACGAGGAGCGCGGTTTCACCGGCTGGGTGAATCACCGCTTCGATCGCCTCCGGCAGGCGTATGGCCGCGTGCTCGCGACCACGCTGCGGCACCGCCCGGTGGTCTACATCGTGTGGGCCGTCGTCGGCGCGCTGGCGATCGTGATGTTCTTCCAGTCGCCGAAGGAACTCGCGCCGCTCGAGGACCAAGGCGTGATTTTCGCCTTCATCTTCGGGCCGGCCAACGCCACCGCCGACCAGAAGAGCCAGCAGGGCCGCGCGGTCGAAAAGGCGTTTCTCGATACGCCGGAGCACGATCTCACGTTCCAGATTCTTTTCCCGCCGTCGGCCGGCGCGGTGTCGGGCGTCGACGGGTTTTCCGGCATGGTGCTGACGCCGTGGCATCATCCGCGCGAGCGGACCGCCGGCCAGGTGATGCCCGAGGTCGCGATGCGATTGGCGAAGATTCCCGGCCTGCAGGCATTCCCGACGCGGCCGGCGGCGCTGCCGGGCGGCAGTAATTTCCCGGTCGAGCTCGTGCTCGCGTCGACGGGCAACACCCGCGAGTTGCTCGACGCGGCGAACGTCGTCCAGGACGAGGCGATGAAGACGGGCAAGTTTCCCTTCATGCAGCTCGATCTGAAATACGACCAGCCGCAGTCGGAGGTCGTGATCGATCGCGACAAGGTCGCCGCACTCGGGCTCAATCTCTCGCAGGTCGGCGCCGATCTCGCGGCCGCGCTCGGCGGCAACTACGTCAACCGCTTCAACATCTCCGGCCGCAGCTACAAGGTCATCCCGCAGATCGAGCGCTCGCAGCGGCTGAATCCCGACCAGCTCGAAAACATCTACATCGCCGGCCCGGCCGGCCAGCTTATCCCGCTCAGCTCGGTCTCGCACATCGAGAATCACACCGTGCCGCGCTCGCTGAATCGCTTCCAGCAGCTCAACGCGGTGAAAATCTCCGCCGCGATCGCCGGCGGCACGCTCGACGAGGCGCTCACCACGCTCGAGAAGATCGTCCGCGAAAAACTGCCCACCGGCTACACGCTCGACTACACTGGCGAATCGCGCCAGCTCCGCCAGGAGGGCAACAAGTTCCTGCCGGCGTTCACGCTCGCGATCGTGATGATCTTCCTCGCGCTCGCCGTGCAGTTCAATTCGTTCCGCGATCCGATCGTGATTCTCTTCGGCTCCGTGCCGCTCGCGATGTTCGGCGCGCTGCTCTTCACCTGGCTCAAGATGCCGAATCCGAACCAGCCCTTCTGGACGGATCCGTTCACGACGTCGCTCAACATCTACGCGCAGGTCGGACTTGTCACGCTCGTCGGCCTGATCGCGAAGAACGGCATCCTCATCGTCGAATTCGCCAACAAGCTCCAGGAGGAGGGCAAGTCGAAGCTCGACGCCGTCCACGACGCGGCGATGACGCGCCTGCGGCCCGTCCTCATGACCAGCGTCGCGACGATCGCCGGCCACTTCCCGCTGACGCTCGTCACCGGGGCCGGCGCGGCCGCGCGTAATTCGATCGGTCTCGTGCTCGTCGGCGGCATGACGATCGGCACATTCTTCACGCTCTTCGTCGTGCCCGCCGTCTACATCCTCGTCGCGCGCGACCATTCGAAGGATCGCGTCCGCGAAGCATCGCTCGCGCCGGCCGCCGCGGGCGAGCCGTCGTTCGCCAAATAATTCCGCCATGAAACTCGCTCGTCACCACTTCAGTCCCGTTGCGGCGCTCCGCCCGCAGCGCAGCCGGCGCATCAAGACCGCCGCCGCGCTCGCCTTGCTCGCGCTGGGCATGTCCTCGCTTCGCGCCGAATCGACGCCGCCGCAGGCCGTGCCTGAGACGCTCGACCTGAAGACCGCGATCAATTACGCGCTCGAAAACAATTTCGCGATCCGCCAGGCGCGCGAACGCATCAAGCAGCAGGAAGGCGTCGTCGTCGAAGTGTCGGCGCGCGAGATTCCCAACGTGACGGCTTCCGGCTCCTACCAGGGCAACGACACCTCCATCGCCCAGTCCGCGCTCCCGACCGATCGCGCGTGGCAGATCAACGTCACGGCGTCGCAGCTGCTCTTCGCCGGCGGCGGCACGCGCTCCGCGGTGAAAAGTTCGAAGCTCACGCGCGACGCCGCGATGCTCGACCTGCAGGCGACGATCAACGACGCGCTGCTGCAGGTGCGCACCGCCTTCTTCGGCGTCCTCCTCGCCGCCGACCAGATCAAGGTGCAGGAATCGAATCTCGAGCTGCTCCAGCAACAGCTCAAGACCGCGACCGACCGCTACGATGCCGGCACGGTTTCGAGTTTCGAAAAACTCCGCGCCGAAGTCGCCGTGGCCAATGCCAAGGTCCCGCTCATCACGGCGCGCAACAATTACCGGCTCGCGATCGAGAGCCTGCGGCAGGCGCTCGGTTTCACGACCAACACGCCGGAATCGCTCCGCCAGCTGCCGAATTTCGTCGGCACGCTCGATTTCACGCCGGTCAATTTCGACCTCCAAACCGCGTTCGACGCCGCGCACGCGAACCGCCCCGATCTCGCGCGGCTCGCCCGGCTTTCGCAGGCGCGCGAGGAAGGCGTGACGCAGGCACGCTCGACGTATTTTCCGAGTATTTCGGCGTTTGGCGGCTGGCAGTCCCGCGGTGCGCACGTGAAAGGTTTGGGCGACGATTCCGCCGACGGCTGGCTCGCCGGCGTGCAGGGGCAGTGGAGCATCTTCGACGGCCGGGCGACGGCCGGCCGCGTGACGCAGGCGCGCTCCGCGCTCGAGCAATCCAAGCTCGCGCTCACCGAAGCGCAGCTCGCCGCCGAGGTCGAGGTGCGCCGCGCCTTCTCGCAATGGCAGCAGGCCACCGAGCTCGCCGAAGCCTCCAAGCTCGTCGTCGGCCAGGCCGACGAAGCCGTGCGGCTCGCCAACGCGCGCTACAGCGCCGGCACCGCGACGCAGCTCGACGTCCTCCAGGCGCAGACCGATCTCACGACCGCGCGCACGAACCAGATTCAGGCCTACTACAGCTACAACGTCGCCGTCGCCTCGCTCCGCAAAGCGATGGGTCAGTCGGACGAATTCGTGACGCATTGAGCGCAGCGCGCGCCGCCTGCGCCGCGCGGCCTCGCGGGCGATTCGCCCGCGGCGGTTGCGCCCGGTAAATAGGTGGCGTGGCGTTCAATCTTTTTTCCATGGATTGCACCGTAACTCTCCCGGTGCCAGCGTGTCCTCCGCTCGGTCCATGAAACCCTTCCGGCTCGTTTTCATCGGCACGGCGGCGATCGTCGCGATCCTGCTGGTCGGCGCCGCGGTCATTTTCAACGGAGCATTTCAAACGTGGGCCGCCCGCCGCGCGCTCGCGTCGCGCCCGGATTTGCACGCGACGATCGGCTCCGTTGCCGCCGGCCTCGGCCGTGTGGTCGTGCGCGACTTTCACGCCGCGCCGTCTGGCCTCGTGTTCACGGTGCCGCAGCTCGAGGCCGAGCTTCCGGTGCCGAGTGCCGCGCTTCGGAAAAAAGTCATCGTGTCTCGCCTCGTGGCGAAAGGCTGGACGCTGGATTTGTCGAAGCTGGCGATGGACGACGACGCGCCCGCCGCGACCGTGCCCTCCACCGCGATCGCGGCGTCGGCGGCCTCGCAGGCGTTCGCGGGCCTCTTTCCGACGCTGCGACTGCCGGTCGATCTCGCGCTCGATGGCGTGCAACTCGAAGGCGATGTGATCCTGCCCGGTGCAGCCGGCCGAGCCCACGTGACGATCACCGGTGGCCGCCTGGCCGCAGGCAGCGAAGCGAAGTTCGATCTCGCCAGTCACGCCGCGCTGGCCGACCCGAAGGTGAACGCGCTCGAGCTGCACGGCACGTTGACGGCGGCGATGGATTCACCGCGCACCTTCACGCGTTTCGGACTGAAGCTCGATGCGGCTGCGAGCGGCGCGCAATTTCCCGCCGGCGTGCGGCTCACCGCGGACGCCGCGGCGCAGCGCGACGCGAATGGCGAGAGCTACGCGGCCGCCGTCGTCGAGGGCGAGCGCGCACTGCTCGGCGTGAAGGCGGCGTTTCCGTCGAGCGCGTCGCGGCTCGAGGGCACGTGGAAGCTCGATTTGCGCGACAGCGATGTCGTGCCGTTCGCGCTCGGGCATGCGTTGCCGGAGTTCACGGTGGCCGGCGAGGGGCGCGTCGAAGCCGATGCCTCGTTCGCGGCGCTGCGCGCGAGTGGCAAAATCGAGATGGCTGCGAACCAGCTCGGCGCGCTCCGGCGCGAGCTCTCCGCGATCGGGCCGCTGAAGATCGTCGCCGATTTCGATCTCACCCAGCGGAGCCACGCGCTCGCGATCGAGCGTTTCGACGCGGCGATCGCCGGCGAAAAACCCGTCGCCACCGTGCGCAGCCTGCAATCGTTCACCCTCGATTTCGAGACGCGGCGACTCGCCGCGGCCGATCCGGCGCGTGAACTTTTCGGCGTCGTGCTGCAAGGCCTGCCGCTCGCGTGGGCCGGGCCGTTCCTGCCGGATCTGGCGATCGCCGGCGGCGATATTCGCGGCGAACTCGTCGCGACGACGCGTTCCGACGGCCTGCTGGTGCAGGCGAGGGCGCCGCTCACGGCCGGCGGCATCTCGCTCGCGCGCGCCGGCCGGCCGCTGCTACGCGATGTCGACGTCACGCTCGCCGCGTCGGCCGACTATGCGCCGCAGGGCTGGCAGACGGAGGTCGACCGCTTCACGGCGCAGTCCGGCGGAAAAATTCTCTTCACCCTCGAAGGCAAGGCCGGCCGGCTCGCCGGCGCCGGTCAACCGTTGAAGGCAACGGGCAAACTCGCTGCCGATCTTCCTGCGCTGCTCGTGCAACCGGCCGCCGCGCGTGCGCTCGTGCTGGCGCGCGGCACGGCGACGGCGACGTTTGTTGCCAGCGTTCTCGGCGGGAAACGCGAACTGCAGGCCGATCTCGCGGTGGGCGATCTCGCGGCCGATCCGCAACCGGGTGCGGAGAAATTGCCGGCGATCTCCACCAACGTGCGCGCGGACATCGCGGCCGACGGGCGCGTGACCCTCCACGCGCCGATCGCGTTGGAGCGCGACGGCCGCAAGTCCGACCTCGCGATCGCCGGCTCGATCATGTCGGCCAAGGGCCGCATCGCCGTCGACGCGCAGGTGACGAGCACGAATTTCGTGGTCGACGATGCGAAGGTGCTCGCCGCGCTGCTGCCCACCGGCGCCGGCGCCGCGCCCGAGCGCGCGCCGACAAATGGTCCGGCCGCGCCGACGCCGCCGTGGGCCGGCGTGAGCGGCTCGATCGCGCTCGCGTTGAAGAAGGTCGTTTACTCCGACAGTTTCCAGGCGAGCGACGTCTCGGGCACGCTGCGGCTCGAGGATGGGACGTTGAAATTCGAGCGCCTGCAGGCCGGCGTCGGCGACACCGGCGAGGCGAAGCTCGATGGCGCCGTGAAGTTCGACCCGTCCGCCCCGCAGCCCTACACGCTCGCGGCGGACCTCGCGATGAAGGAGTTCGATCCGGCGCCGCTGCTGCGGGCGTTCAACCCGAAGCAGCCGCCGCCGGTCGAGGGAAAGTTCAACGTCGCCAGCAAGCTCGGCGGCAGCGCCCGCGATCTCTCGGAGCTCGCGGCCAACGCGACGGGCGATTTTCAGCTGACCAGCACCGGAGGCGTTTTTCGCGGGCTGCCGGTCAGCGTGAGCAAGGTGACGGAGACTACGAGCCGGCTCGCGAGCTGGATGGCGTCGGCGGGCAACGCGATCGTCGCGCTCACCGGCCGGAAGGATGGCGGCGACATCTCGAGCGACGCGCAGGCCGTGGCCGAAATCGCGAAGGGGTTGAACCCGATCGCGTATGACCAGTTGAGCGTGGTGGTGTCGCGCGACGCGACGCTCAGCGCGGTGTTGAAGGATTTCACTCTGATCTCGCCCGAAATCCGGCTGAGCGGCAGCGGGCAGACGCTGCACACGCCGGGCAAGCCGGTGCTCGACGACACGCTCGCGATGGAGTTCAAGCTGCGTGCGCGGGGCCACTACGCCGAGCTGCTGAAATACGTCGGCGCGCTCGACCTGCAGCCGGATGAGCTCGGTTACCTCGGTTGCAACGTGCCCATGAAAATCGGCGGCACGCTCGGAGCGCCGGATGCGAGCGATGCCAGCACGCGGATCGCGTCGCTCGCGCTGAAAAAAAGCGGGCTCACGGAGAAGGCGATGGAGAAGGCGGGCGAGTGGCTCGCCAAGCTGCGGCCGGGCAAGTGAGCGGCGGCGCGCGCGAAGTTCCCGCTTGTCGCGCGCGTGGCGTCGCAAATGCTGATCGATCCGCATGGCCGACACCGCGCATCGCATCGTCCGCGCCTGGCTCGAATCGCCGGCGAGCGGAATCATTGAGCTCGATCGCGACTGGACGGCGCCGCAGCCGCCGCGCTTTTCACTGGGAAGACAGTGCCCGGTGCCCGCCAACCTCGGTCCCGCGCCCGGGCTGCCCGCGGGCCGCACGTGCGGTTATTTTTTCAATGCACAGGGCGGCGGCGTGTCGTTCGTGCTGCCGCTCGAGCACGGGTGCGACATCGATCCGGCGCGCGACACGGTTTTTCTCGCCGGCGATTTCAACGGCTGGCAGGCCGCGGTCGGCGTCGAGGAATGGCGGATGCGCCCGGCCGAGCTCGAGGGCGAGCGCGTGCTGCTGTGGACGGGTGACGCCGCACGGTTTCTCGCGCAGCCGGGGCTGCGGTTCAAATTCGTCACGGGAGAAAACCAGTGGCTCGTGCCGCCCGGCGACGCGCCGAACATCGTGCGCGACGAATACGGCAACCTCAATCGCGTGCTCGATCCGACGAAGACCGGCTGGCACCTGTGGCGTTTCCGGCTCGCGGAACCGCTGAGCCTCGCGGAATCGCACACCGCCACGTGGGCGCAGCCGCTGGCTGGATCGAGTGCCGCGGACGCGGGCGTGCCGCTCGTCTTCGGCAGTTTTTTCTACGAATTGAAAACGGACCTGCCGCTCGGTGCGCTGGTGCGGCGCGACGAAACGGTTTTCCGGTTGTTCGCGCCGCGGGCGCGGACGGTCACGCTTTTTCTGGCGCAGGATGCGGTGGAGCGCAACGACGCGCAGGTCTTCATCCTCGCGCGGCGCAACGACGCCGACGGCAACGCAGGCGTGTGGGAGATCACGCTGGATCGAAATCTGCACGGCTGGTTTTACTGGTATTCGATCGAAGGCCCGGGCGACGGTGCGGCGGCGGGAGGATTCAATCCAGCCGTGCGCGTCCTCGATCCCTACGCGCTGGCGACCGTCGGACGCGAAGGGCCGGGCATCGTGCTCGAGCGCGAAAAAATCGGCCGCGCAGACCGCGGTTTTTCGACGCCGGCGTGGCAGGATCTCGTGATCGTCGAGGCGCACGTGCGCGATCTCACGGCCAGCGCGCCGATCAAGACGAGCGCGCCCGAGCGGCGCGGGTTCACCGGGCTGCGGCGCTGGGTCGAGAGCGCGGATTTTTATCTGCATCATCTCGGTGTGAACTGCGTGGAGCTGCAGCCGCTGCACGAATTCGATAACCAGACGCCGGAGGAATACCATTGGGGCTACATGACGAATAATTTCTTCGCGCCCGAGAGCAGCTACGCGCTCGAGCCGGAGAAGGCGTCGGGCGTGCGCGAGTTGCAGGAACTCGTCGCGGCCTTTCACCGGCGCGGCATCGCGGTCGTGGTCGATGTCGTTTTCAATCACCAGGGCCTGCCGGCGCACCTGATGTTCATCGACCGGCTCTACTATTTCGAACAGACGCCGGACGGCGCGCTCACAAACTGGAGCGGCTGCGGCAACGACCTGCGCGCGCGTTCGGCGATGATGCGGCGGATGATCGTCGACAGTTGCCGGCACATGATCGAGGTCTTCGGGCTCGATGGTTTTCGTTTCGATCTCGCGGACCTGATCGGCCGCGAAGTCCTGCACGAGGTCGAGCTCGCGCTGAAGCGCGTGAAGCCCGACGTGATCCTGATCGCGGAACCGTGGAGCTTCCGCGGGCATATCGCGGGCGCGCTGCGCGACACGGGCTGGGCCTCGTGGAACGACGGCTACCGGAATTTTCTCCGCGACTACGTGCGCGGCGGCGGCACGGCGGAGCGGATGGAATATTTCCTGCGCGGTTCGCCGTGGTATTTCGCGAAGTGGCCGGCGCAGACGGTGAACTACACCGAGTCGCACGACGATCGCACGTGGATCGACGAGATCACCGAGAACGCGAATCACGACGGTTCCGCGCCGACGCCGAACGACCGCCGGCGCACGCACCTGATGGCGGCGCTGCTGTTCATGTCGGTCGGCATTCCGATGCTCGCCGCCGGGCAGGATTTTCTCCGCTCGAAACGCGGCGTGAACAACACCTACCAGCGCGGCGACCTCAACGCGCTAGATTACCGGCGGCTCTATCGTTTCCAGAACACGCACGGATATTTCGCGGACTGGATCGCGTTTCGCCGCAGCGAGCGCGGCCGGCTGCTTCGGCAATGGTCGCGGCCGAGCGAGGGTTTTTTCCGCTTCGTGTTGGCGAAGGACTCGCCGGCGTTCGCGGTGGTTTACAACGCCGATGGCTCGCAAGGCGCGGAGCGATTGCTGTTCGCGGTGAACCCGACGCTCGCGGACGTGACGATCCCGCTGGGCGAGGAAATCGTCGCGCTCGGCGGCGCGCGCGGCTGGAAGCAGGCTGCGAACGAAGAGCGGTTTCTCGCCGCCGATGCGCACGGCGCGACCGAGCCGGTCGAGGCGGACTTGTTCGTGGCGGCGCTGGGTTGCGGGTTGTGGATCGGCGGCGTTTAGCGGCGACCGCGCGGGAATTTGCCGCTGATCGCGCCGTTACAAATCATGCGCGGGATATGCCAGTCATTGCGCAGCCAAAACCCTTGCATCTCGTCGGCGAGGGCTGTTGATTCGACTCTCCACGTTCGCGTGGAGTCATCTCAATCGGATTAGAAAACAACACTGAACCTCTGGAGAGTCCTACCATGGCAGTTAAAGTCGCAATCAATGGCTTCGGTCGCATCGGTCGCCTCGTTTTCCGCGCGCTTGTCGAGCAGGGTCTGCTCGGAGGCGAGCTCGATGTCGTCGCCGTCGGCGATATCGTCCCCGCGGACAATCTGGCCTATCTGCTGAAATACGACTCCACCCAGGGGCGTTTCAACGGCACGGTCGGCTCCAAGAAATCCGCCGCCGATAAAGTCGATGACGATGTGCTCATCGTGAACGGTCGTGAGATCGCGGTCGTGAGCGCGAAGACGCCCGCCGAATTGCCGTGGGCGAAGCTCGGCGTGCAGCTCGTGATCGAGTCGACCGGCCTTTTCACCGACGCTGAGAAAGCCAAGGGCCATCTCGCCGCCGGCGCCAAGAAGGTCATCATTTCCGCGCCCGCGAAGGGCGAGGACATCACCGTCGTCATGGGCGTGAACGACGACAAACTCGACCTCGCGAAGCACAGCATCATCTCCAACGCCTCCTGCACCACGAACTGCCTCGCGCCTGTCGTCTACGTGCTGCTCAAGGAAGGCTTCGGCGTCGAGGAAGGCCTCATGACGACGATCCATTCCTACACCGCGACGCAGAAGACCGTCGACGGTCCGTCGAAGAAGGACTGGAAGGGCGGCCGCTCGGCAGCGATCAACATCATCCCGTCCTCGACCGGCGCCGCAAAGGCCACCGCGCTCGTGCTGCCCGAAGTGAAGGGCAAGCTCACCGGCATGTCGTTCCGCGTGCCGACGCCGACCGTGTCGGTCGTCGACCTCACGGTGCGCACGACGAAGGAGACGTCTTACAAGGCGATCTGCGAGGCGATGAAGAAGGCGAGCGAGACTTACCTCAAGGGCATCCTCGCTTACACGACCGACGAGGTCGCGTCGTCCGATTTCATCCACGACAAGAACTCGTCGATCTTCGACGCCGGCAGCGGCATCGAGCTCAACCCGAAATTCTTCAAGCTCGTCTCGTGGTATGACAACGAGTGGGGCTATTCCAACCGCGTCGTCGACCTGACCAAGAAGATCGCGGCGAAGCTCTGATCGCGACGTTGTCGCGAGAATTCAGAATCCAGAAGTCAGGAGTCAGAATAAACTGACTCATGAAACCACAGCGGAAGCCGACGCTCTTTTATCCGTCGCTTCCGCTGTTTCTCATTCTGGATTCTGGCTCCTGAATCCTGACTCCCTGCACCATGCCAAAATTTAAAACCATCCGTGACCTGAGCCTCACCGGCAAACGCGTCCTCGTGCGCGTGGACTTCAACGTCCCGCAGGACAAAACCACCGGCGCGATCACCAACAACCAGCGCATCGTCGCCGCGCTGCCGACGATCAAGTTCGCGCTCGAGCAGGGCGCGTCCGTCGTGCTCATGTCGCACCTCGGCCGGCCCGACGGGCAGAAGATCGCGAAATTCTCGCTGAAGCCCGTCGCCGACGAGCTCGCGAAGCTGCTCGGCAAGCCGGTGAAATTTCTCGACGACTGCGTCGGCCCGGCGGTCGAGGCCGCGTGCGCGCCCGGCGCGCTCAAGGCCGGCGAAGTCGTGTTGTTGGAAAATCTCCGCTTTCACATCGAGGAGGAGGGCAAGGTGAAGCTCGAGGACGGCACTTCGAAGAAAGCCGACCCGAAAGCCGTCGAGGCGTTTCGCGCCTCGCTCACGAAGCTCGGCGACGTGTTCGTCAACGACGCCTTCGGCACCGCGCATCGCGCGCACTCGTCGATGGTCGGCGTCGCGCTGAAGGACAAGGCCGCGGGTTTCCTCATGGAGGCCGAGCTGAAGGCGTTCGCCGCGGTGCTCGAGCATCCGCAGCGCCCGCTGCTCGCGATCCTCGGCGGCGCGAAGATCGCGGACAAGATTCCACTCATCAATAATCTCCTCGAGAAAGCGAACGAGCTGATCATCGGCGGCGGCATGGCCTTCACATTCAAGAAGGAACTCGAGGGCATGAGCATCGGCGACAGCCTCTTCGATCCCGAGGGCGCGAAGATCGCGAAGGAACTTTTTGCGAAGGCGAAGGCCAAGGGCGTGAAAATCACGCTGCCGGTCGACTTCGTGATCGCGGACAAGTTCGACGCGAACGCGAACACGAAGATCGTCACGGACAAGGAAGGCATTCCCGCCGGCTGGATGGGCCTCGACGCCGGCCCGCAGTCGATCGCGCTCTACCGGATCGCGATCCTGCGCGCGAAGACGATCGTGTGGAACGGACCGAGCGGCGTGTTCGAATTCGAAAAATTCGCCGAGTCCACCAAGGCGATGGCGAAGGCGATCGCGGAAACGACCGCGATGGGCTCGACCACCGTCGTCGGCGGCGGCGACACCGCGACCGCGGCGAAAAAATTCAAGGTGGCCGACAAGGTCACGCATTGCTCCACCGGCGGCGGCGCGAGCCTCGAGTTCCTCGAGGGCAAGGAACTGCCCGGGGTGAAATTCCTCGAAAGCTAAGTCCAGACGCAAAGGCGCGAAGACGCGCAACAACTCGCAAAGAAAACCATTCAACTTCGCGAATCCTCGCGGTCCTTCGCGTCTTCGCGTTTGATTCCACACTCCATGACCTCCCGCAAAAAACTCATCGCCGGCAACTGGAAGATGAACAAGACGCCGGCCGACGGCGCCACGCTCATCGCCGAAATCGTTGCCGTCGTCGGCAAACAGGCCGATGTCGACATCGTGGTGTGCCCGCCATTCACCGGCCTCGAGTCGGCGGCCAAAGCGCTCGAAGGCTCCGTCCTGAAGCTCGGCGCGCAGAACATGCACTTCGAGGCGAGCGGCGCCTTCACGGGCGAAGTTTCCGCGCCGATGCTGCGCGCGCTCTTCGCCACGCACGTCATCCTCGGCCACAGCGAGCGCCGCGCGTATTTCGGCGAGACGGACGCCTTCATCAACAAGAAGGTCCTCGCCGCGCTCAAGAACCAGCTCAAGCCGATCCTCTGCGTCGGCGAGACGCTCGCGGAACGCGAGGCGGGCACGACGCTCAAGGTCGTGCAGACGCAGCTCGAAGCGGGACTCGACGGCGTGAGCAAGGAACTCGCGGCAAGCATCGTCGTCGCCTACGAGCCGGTCTGGGCGATCGGCACGGGCAAAGTGGCGACGACCGAGCAGGCGCAGGAAGTGCACGCGTTCATCCGCGGGCTGCTCACCAAGCTCTTCACCGAGCCCGTCGCGCAGAAGGTGCGGATCCTTTACGGCGGCTCGATGAAGCCGGCCAACGCGCCCGAGCTCCTTGCGCAAAACGACATCGACGGCGGGCTCATCGGCGGCGCAAGCCTCGAGGCGCGCAGTTTCGTGGAGCTTGTCAAAGCCGCGGCGACCTTGAAATAGTCCGGGTGCGATGAGCACCTACTACAAGATCGCCGTCCTCGTCCTGCGGTTCGTGGCGATGGGCCTGATTCTGTGGGGTGCGATCTCGGCCCTCGTCGCTCTCGCGATGCTCGGCGTCGCCGGCGGTCTCGGGCTTTGGGTAATCTGGGCGCAGCCGCTCGTGCACCTGGTCACCGGCATCGTGCTCTGGCTCGCGACCCCGGCGCTGGCGGCAATGCTCGCGCGCGGCCTGGACTGAGCGCGATGCACGAGACGATCAACGTCGAAGGGCTGACCAATCGCGAGTTCTTCGAGCGCTACGCGCATCCGGGCCGCATTGGGATTGTCGGCGGCACGGAACTCGCGAACCGGCTGATCGGCCGCGCGCAGCGGCACCAGATCGAAGGCGGCGACTGGAGTCGGTGGTCGCACGCGTTTCTTTTCCAAGGCCGGCGGCTCGACGGCCACCATTGGATCGTCGAGTCGGATCTCGACATCAAACGAAAGCACATCCGGCTCGGCGTGCAGGAAAACCGGATCGAAAAATATTTCGACGACGAGAAATACGGCGCGCTGGCGGTGATCGATCTCGGGCTCGACGCCGAGCGCGAGCAGCGCCTGCTGGCGCGTGCGCTGGAACTCGTCGCGGCCGGCACGCGCTACTCGCTGCGCGAGATCGCCGGCACCGCCTGGGCGCTGCGCCATCCGCGCTGGCGGCCAAAGGAAAACCTCCTCGCGCGCGAACAGGCATTTTATTGCTCCGCCTTCGTGCGGCACGTCTTCGGTCACACCGGCATCGAACTGGCGATCGGCATCGCGGTGAAGAACACGACGCCGGAAGACATCGCGCGGACGACTGTGCCGCACAAGAAATGGGTGCTGACCCGCGCTACTCCGGCCAGCGGCGTGCGCCGGCTGGTGCGACGGATGCGGGCAAAGTTGCGCGGATAAGTTTTTTTCGAAGCGTTGATGGTGGTGGCCCCGCGCCAGGGGTCATGGCCGAGCTGGAGCTCGGCGTTCCCGGGAGCGCCGAGCTCCAGCTCGGCCACGATCCGCTACAGCAGCGGTGCGAGCAGGCGGCTGAGGTCTTCGACGATGTTGCCCAGCACGCGCCATTTTTTCGGGCGCTCGATTTTCGGCGGATGACAGCGCTGCGCGAGCTCGACCGCCCAGGCCTTGATCGCCGCCGCATCGGGGGGCGAATGCACGACGACGCCGATCTCGAAATTCACGAAGAGACTGCGCAGGTCGAAATTAGGCGAACCGAGGAGCGCGACGTTGTCGTCGACGATCATCGCCTTGGCGTGCAGCATGCCGGGGGCGAAGAGCAGCACGCGCGCGCCGGCGCGCTGGAGTTCGCGGATGTAGTGGCGGCGCGCGAAATCGGCGACGGGATGATTCGAGCTGCGCGGCGTGATGAGCGTCACTTCCTTGCCCGCGCGCGCCTTCACGATGAGCGAACGCAGCAGCACGTCGTCGGGAATGAAGTAGGGCGTGACGATCCAGATGCTTTCGTTGGCTTCCTGGATCATGGACACGATGCCCTCGTAGAGCGGATCGCCGGGGACGTCCGGCCCGCTGGCCACGACCTGCAATTCGGAAGTGCCGGGCGTCGCGGCGAGGCAATCGGCGGGAATCTCCGCGTGCAACACGTCGGCGGACTCGCGCGTCGCGAAGCACCAGTCGGCGATGAAGACTTCGTTGAGCAATGCCGCGGCGGGACCGTCGATCATCGCGCCGAAATCCTGCCAGCGGCGCGCGAGGTGAGTGGCGCCCATGTATTCGCGGGCGAGGTTGTGGCCGCCGACCATCGCGGTGCAGGTGTCGAAGACGGCGATCTTGCGGTGATTCCGCAGATTCGCCGAGCCGCGCGACGTGAACGGCAGCACCGGCATGAAGCGCCCGACCTGTCCGCCGGCGCGGCGCAGCGGTTGGACAAAACCGCGGCTGGTGAACATCGAGCCGACGGAATCGAGCAGCAGCCGAACCTTCACGCCGGCCTGCGCGCGCTCGGCGAGGAGCTTCACCAGCCGCCGGCCCGTGTCGTCGCGGCCGAGGATGAAGGCCGTGATGTGGATGCTCGAGCGCGCGGCGCGGATTTTTTCCTCGAGCAGGGCGTAGGCCTGCTCGCCGCTGGTGATGAGCTGCAGCGCGTTGCCGGTGGTCGGCGGCGGCGCGCCGGCGGAAACGATCGTGTGCACGATCGGCGAACGCGCGGCGCGAAACGGGCTTTGCGAGCCGCCCGCGGGCAGAGTGGGGCGGAGGCGCGATTTCAGTTCGGCGAGCCGGCGGAGCTTTCGCCCGCCGAGCAGCAGGTAGAGCGGCACGCCGACCCACGGCACGAGGATGATGATCAGCAGCCAGGCAAACGTGTTGGCGGGCGCGCGTTTCTCGCTCATCAACCGCGCGACGAGAAAGAACGCCAAAATAAAACCGCCGACGGCGAAGAATTCGGCCAGCAGGCCGTTCGCCAGGAACTGCTCGCGCAGGTCGTTCAGTTTTTCGAGCATGGGCGCCGATCCAACCCGGCCGGGCGGCTACGCGCCACTGAACCCGTCGCGGAAAAATGGTGGTAGGAGGTGGATTCGAACCACCGTAGGCGTAAAGCCAGCAGATTTACAGTCTGCCCTCGTTGGCCACTTGAGTATCCTACCGAACAAACAAGGAGCGCGGAACGTCGCCAGACGCCTCGCCGACGGCAAGGCTTTTTTTAGAGCGGAATCCGGCGGCCTGACCACGCGCTGCGGGACGCTCAAATCAACCCCGCTTCCCGGAAGCTGAAATAGCCCCGACCGATCGGATCGGCGCCCGCGCGGCCGACGATCACGTGATCGATCAGCTCGATCTCGACGGCTTTCGCGGCTTCGCGGAGCTGGCGGGTGACGTGCATGTCCGGCGCGCTCGGCGCCGGATCGCCGGAGGGATGATTGTGCGCGCAGACGACGGCCGACGCCGATTCGCGGATCGCGGCGCGGAAAACTTCGCGCGGATGCGCGAGCGCGGAATTCGCGGTGCCGGAAGTGATCTCGACGCGCTTCAGCAGGCGATTTTTGCGATTGAGGCAGAGCACCCAGAATTTTTCCACGTCGAGCCCCGACACGACGGGCTGCAGATAACTCGTGATCAGGTCGGCGCGGTTGAGCAGCGGCGAATCGCCGCTCTGCTGGCCGACGACGCGGCGCGCGACTTCCATCACGGTGACAAGCTGAAGTGCCTTCACGCGGCCGATGCCTTTGAGTTTCTGAAAATCCGCCGCCTGCCACGCGATCAAGCCGGCGAGCGAACCGGCGTCAGCGATGAGGCGCGCCGCGAGTGTGAGCACATCGTGCCCGCGCGTGCCGCTGCGCAGCAGCATCGCGAGCAACTCGGTATCGCTCATCGCGCCCGCACCAAAACGCTCCAGGCGTTCCTGCGGGCGCTCGCCAACGGCGGTTTCGCGCAGGCGATTCGAGACGGGGTATTCCGGCGATTCGGACACGCCCCATCGTTGCGGGCCGATGCGGCGGAGGTCAACGCGCGGACGATGATGAATGCCCGTGCGTCTGACGCCACCGACAGACTCCTGCCCGAGCCCGACGCGGGCTCAGTAGTGTTTCACGTAGCCGTTGCGCCGCAGGCGCTCGAGCCACTTTTCCTGGCTGTCGTTCGTCATCTGCTGGACGAGGATGCGCTCGATCTGCTCGCGCACTTCGTCGAGCGGCTGGATGCCCGCGAAGTGGCGATCCTCGGCGTAGAGCAGGTAGCAACCCTCGGGCAGGAGAATCGGTGACGAGACTTCGCCCTTCTTCAAGTTGAACGCGGGATCGCTGAATTCGGGTTTGAAGCTCGAGCGCTGCATCCAGCCCCAGTCGCCACCTTTCGAGCGGCGGGCATCGCGGCTGTATTCCTTGGCGAGGTCTTCGAATTTTTCGCCGGCCTTGAGCCGCGCGAGAATCTGGTTCGCCAGCGTCGTGAGCGCTTCGTCGGTTTCGCCGTCGTTGCGCGCGAGATTGATCATGCGCAGGTGGACTTCGTCTTCGCGGTAGAAGCGGTCCTTGTTTTCGTTGTAGAACGTCTCGATGCGCACCGGGCTCACGACGCTCTGCGATTTGCGCTGCTGCTGGCGCATGTAGCCGTAGATGATCTCCTCTTCCTTGTCCTGCCGGTATTCGCGGATCGTTTTGCCCTGCGAGCGGAGATAGGCGAGGAACTTGGAACGGTCGCCCTCGAAGCGCTCGTCGAGATCGTTCTGCACTTCGCTGTCGACGTAGCTCTCCGGGATGCGCCGTTTCTCGTCCTTGCGAAATTCCTTGATGATGAGGACGCGGTCGACGAGGTCCTGGATCGCGCTGTCCTGCAACTGCGACAGCCGGTTCATGTAGTCCTTCTCGTCGCGCGAGTCCTTCTGCAATTGCGGCAGCAGCGGCGAAATCTCGCGCATGACATCCGCGACGGTGATGATCTTGTCCTCGGCGACGGCCACGATGCCGTTCGCGTATTGGAGCTTCATGTTGTCGGCGGCCGACGGAAGCGAGGACGAGGGAGCTGCGGTGGGCGCGGACTGGGCGAATGCCGCGGTGCCGGTCGCGACGGCGAGGCAGAGGGGAACGAAGCAGCGGCGAAACGTCATGGGTTCGGCAAATTGTTCAGGAAAGAAATAATTTCCCTCAACCGTAGAAGGGGCTTGGGAGCGGTCAACCTTGGAAACCGGGTTCCGACCTGAACCCAGTCATCGCGGCGACCGCTGTTCCGCAGGCATTTCAAACGGCTGGACTCGGTTTCGACGGAGACGATCCCTTTTTGTTCCGCGCGGATGCGAATCTCGGTGATGAAGAGGAGCGCGCGCACGTCGTCGCCGAATTTGCCGAAGCGATCGCGCAGGTCGCCTTCGATTTGCTTGAGTGCGGGCAACGTGTCCGCCATCGCGAGCTTGCGATAGAAATCGATGCGCAGGCGCGTCTCCGCGATGTAGACCGACGGGATTCGCGCCTGGATTTTCGCGACCTCGACGGCGTGCTCGTTCTCCTCAGCCTTGAGCGCGGTGTAGCCATCGACGTGCTTGCCGCGCGCGGCGTCCGCGGCATCGGCCGCGCCTTCGCCCACGAAGACGAAATCGAGCTTCACGCCGGCGCGGATCGCGGCGGCGGTCTTGTCGCCGCGCAGCCGCGCGACCGACTGGCGCAGCAACTGGCAATACAGCTCGAAGCCCACGCCGACGATGTGCCCGCTTTGCTCCGCGCCGAGGAGATTGCCCGCGCCGCGCAATTCGAGATCGCGCATCGCGATCCGGAAGCCCGCGCCGAGCTGGTTGTGCTGACGCATCGCGGTGAGCCGCTGGCGCGCGACATCGAGCAACCGCGTGTGCCGGTGCAGCAGCAGATACGCGTAGGCCTGGTGCTTGAAGCGGCCGACGCGACCACGGAGCTGGTAGAGCTGCGAAAGCCCGAAACGATCCGCGCCCTCGATGATGATCGTGTTGCAGTTCGGAATATCGAGGCCGCTCTCGATGATCGTCGTGCAGACGAGCACGTGATGTTTGCCCGCGACGAAATCCGTCATCTCCTTCTCCAGCTCGTGCGCTTCCATCTGGCCGTGACCGACGCCGATGTTGAGCTCGGGCAGCATCTCGCGCAGCCGCGCGGCGACGAGCTCGATCGTCTGCACGCGATTGTGCAGATAGAAAACCTGGCCGCCGCGGCGGATTTCATGGCGGATCGCGTCGACGACGATTTTTTCGTCATAGGTTTTCACGATCGTCTGGATCGGATGGCGGTTGCTCGGCGGCGTCTCGATCACGCTGAGGTCGCGCGCGCCGGTGAGCGCCATGTAGAGCGTGCGCGGGATCGGCGTGGCGCTCATCGAAAGCACGTCGACCGTCTCGCGCATTTTCTTGAACACTTCCTTGTGCTTCACGCCGAACCGCTGCTCCTCGTCGATCACGACGAGGCCGAGGTCCTTGAAAACGATGTCGCGCTGCAGCAGCCGATGCGTGCCGATCAGGATGTCGACCTGGCCCGCGGCCGTGGCGTCGACGATTTTCTTCTGGTCGCCGCGCGAGCGGAAGCGGCTCACCATCTCCACGGCGATCGGATAGCCGGCCATGCGCTCGCGAAACGTGTTGAGATGCTGCTGCGCGAGCACGGTCGTCGGCACGAGCACCGCGACCTGCCGGCCGCCCTGCACGGCCTTGAACGCCGCGCGGATCGCCACCTCGGTCTTGCCGAAGCCGACATCGCCGCAGATCAGCCGGTCCATCGGCCGCGTGCGCTCCATGTCGGTTTTCGTTTCGTTGATGCAGCGGAGCTGATCGGGCGTCTCGGTGAAGGGAAACGACGCCTCGAATTCCTTCTGCCACGTGTTGTCCGACGGAAACGCGAAACCCGGCTGCGCCTCGCGCGCGGCGTGGATGCGCAACAATTCCGCCGCGAGATCGATCGTCGCGCGCTCCGCGGCCTGCCGCGCTTTTTCCCAGCGGCCGGAGCCGATGCGGCCGAGCTGCGGCTTCGTCTTGCTGAGCCCGACATAGCGGCTGATCAGGTGCGACTCCTGCAGCGGCACGTGCAGCGTGACGCGATCGTCGAACTCCAGCGAGATCACTTCGCGGATGCCTTGCGCGGTGTCGAGTTTCGTCAGCCCGCGGAAGAGCGCGATGCCGTGCTGGAGATGGACGACGAAGTCGCCTTCGACGAGCTCGGAGAAATCGAGGAGCTGGTCGATCTGCGCGCGCTGCGCGACGGCGCGGACATTCAGCGAAGGCCGCCGCTGCCGCTGGCGGCCGAAAATTTCCGTTTCGGTGACGACGACGAGTCCGCGGGAGCGCGGAGAAAATCGCGGAAGCGCGGAAGCGCCGAAGCGCGGAATGGCGGTTTGTGATTCTTCCGCGTTCCCAACCTTCTGCGCTTCCGCGATCGGATCATCGCGAAACGTCACGCGGAAGCCTTCGTTCAATGTCCCGCGCAGCCAGCGCGGCTTGATCGCTTTCAGTTTGTCGTCTTCGCCGATGATTTCCTGCGCGCGCTGCTCTTCGCCTTCCTTGGAGGTGACGATCGCGATCTCGTAGCCGGCTTTGCTCCACGTCGCGAGTTGCCGGAGAAAATTTCGCCGCGCGTCGTCCTCGACCTGCAGGCGCTCCTGCGCGACGAGCGCATCGCCCGGATAGGTGCGGTGATGCACGAGGCTCTCCGTGTCCCACGTCGTTTCCTCGGCGCCGGCATCGAAGAGAGCGCTCGCCTCGTCGAGGTCGCTCACGCCGTAAGCGGCGGCGCATTTCTCGAGCAGCGGCGTGAGGCCGTCGCTGCCTTCGCGGGCGAAGGCGCTGAACTCCTCCTCGAGCGCGGCGGGTTCGATGAAGACGATCCGCGCGCTCGGCGTGAGGTAATCGGCGACGCCGGTCTGCGACGGATCGAGCCGCACGCGCGGCGACGCGGCGATCGCGATCTGCTCGACGCTCGCGCCCGAGCGCTGTGTCACCGGATCGAATTCGCGGATCGATTCGATCTCGTCGCCGAAAAAATCCAGCCGGTAAGGCGTGTTGGCCGTCACCGGGTAAACGTCGATGATGCCGCCGCGAATCGCGTAGTGGCCGGGCGCCTCGCAGACTGCTTCGGAATCGTAGTCGAGTTTCTGGAGCTGCTCGAGCAGGGCTTGAAACGGCTGCGCCTGCCCGCGCGCGAGCGTGAGTTCGCGCGTCGCGAATTCCTCGAGCGAAGGCACGGGCTGGAGTAATGCCGCGGGCGTCGTCGTGACGACGAGCGAGTCCGGCGCCGACGACAACCCACGCAGCGCGCGCAGACGCGACAGCACCGTCAGCCGATCGCTCGACGCGGCGAACGCCTCGCGCATGTCGCGGCTTTCCGGCAGCGATTCGGGAAACACGAGCGTGTGCTGCGGCCGCGGGTCGCCGGAAGCGCGGTGAAAAAACGCGAGGTCCTCGGCCAGGTGTTCCGCGGTTTTCAAATCCTCGGCGACGATGATCCAGACCGGCGCCGGCTGCGCGCGACAAAGCTCGGCGACCACCGCGCCACGAGCGGGCGGGCAGACGCCGGTCAGCTTGTGGCGCTGAGCGGTCGAGACCGACATGAAGCCGACGAATGTAGGTCGCGCCTCGCCGCCGACAAGTCCGATGGCGAGAAATCCGCGGCGGAACGCGCCGGCGATTCAGGGCAGAGGTTCGTTTTGCGCCCCGGGCCGGTGCGAACCGTCGGAGATGTCCGCGATTTGCGCGGGCAGGAAAATGCCCTGCGAAGTGGCGCCATCGGTGAAGTTGAGCTGACCAACGCCGCTCATCGCGATGGCGCGGCCGTTCGGCTGGGCGAGACTTCCACCGGCCACCTGCACCGTCGCCGCCGAGCCGACGACGAGGGTGGGCATCGCGGCATCGTAAGCGCGCAGGTCGCCGACGATCACCGGGCCGTCGAATTGCACGTCGGGCGCGACGATACCGACCGTGCCGAGCGTGGCGGAGTAGGCGGCGTTGCCGGTGCGCAGACTGCCGAAGTGGCCGTTGGCGCTGGCGATCATGATGAGCGCGATGTCGGCGACGCCGTCGTAGATCACGTCGCCGCGAAACAGGCTCGCGTTGACGGCGTTCGCCCGGCCGACGCTGAAGACGGCGAGGTTCGTCGTCTCGTTCGCGCCGGCGACGCTGAGGCTCGCCTGACCTTTCATGTAGGTGACGTCCTGATTGTAGTTCCGCGGCAGCGCGGGGCCGGAGGCCGACGCGAGTTGCACGGTCAGGGTGCCCGCGCCGGAAAACTCCACCTGCACGATGTCGTCGTTGAGATCGAGGAACGAAATCCGCGTGACCTGGCCGGCATCGGCGGCGACGGTGGCGGACGGGCCCGTGAGCAGAATCTGGTCGTAGATGTTGCCGTTCGGATGGTGGATGTCGGAAGCGACTTCGATCGCGGCGCCGGAAATTTTCGGACCGGTGGAAGAGTTTGGCGCGGTCGCGATGCCCGCGCCGGGAGTGTCCGTCGCTGGTGCCGCAGCGGCGGGCGGCGCGAAGTCGTCGCGGTTGAACGCGCCTTCGCTCAGCGCGAAATAACTTCCGCTCGGGCCGGAAAGGCGCGCGATCGCGCGGACCATGTAGATCGCGTCGGCCGCGTTGCCCGGATGATCGACGAAGCGCGTGTCGCCGAGAAATTCGCCCGAGACGCGGAGAAACGGCGCGCCGGCGTTGTCGGCGCGATAGACGCGGTAGCCGGCGATGTGGTCGGCCGAGCTGCTCCACGTGAGGACGACGTCGCCGCCGTTGTTGTTCGCGCGCAGATCGTGCGGCGGCGCGACGGGCGCGAGAGTGAGCGTCGGATCGCCGAGCAGCGCGATGTGGATCCCGCGATTCAGCCGCTGCACCTGGTTGCGGTAGAGTGTGCCGTCGTTGTTCTGGCTGACGCGGATGCCGTAGCCGATCGTTTCGCCGCTGCCCATGTGATGGAAAAACAGATGCGGCCGGCCGGACCACGCGGCGGCGAGGCCGTAGTCGGGCGTGGCGAGCGCGGTGCGCATGAGATTGTCGGGCTGCGCCCAGTCGGCGATCCAGCTTCCAAACAGCATATAGAACGTCGCGCGCGCGTGTTGCTCGATGAAGTCCGAGCCCCACACATCGTCGTAGTCGCCGTGGAATCCGAGTCCGCCGAGCGAGATGTCGCTGCCGGCGCCGCAGCCGTAGGCCCAGAGATAATCGTTGCTCGCGAGCATCGAGATCCAGCGCTGGCCGGGCGGCGTCGTCTCATCGGTGCCGGCGTTGTCGATATGATCGGAGCCGACGAGCGCGGCGAAATTTCGATAGCCGCTGGCCGCGAAGGCCTCGCCGCGTTCGTCGCCGATGACGTTGCCCACGAGGGCGCGCGCCGGCGGACGGACGAGCGCGTGGCGAAACGCGTGATCCTTGCCGAGGTAGCGCCGCAACAGATCGATCTCGCTCGGAAACGAATTTCCGACGTAGGCGCCCGGCAGATCGGCGAAATCAACGCGGCCGACTTCGAGCTCCACATCGGATGGCAGCCGGCTCTGGTCGAGCACGCCGTCGCCGTCGTTGTCGGTCCACGCGCCGTCCATCTCACCGTAGTAAACATCCGCGGGCATCGGGCGCGCGACATGACCGTCGACGTTCAGATTGCCGGCGCGCACGATCGGCACGTGGCCGAGGAGAAACACGGCTTTGACGTTCGCCGGGTCTTGCGCGTATTCGGATTGGATGGTCGCGCGCACGCCCGCCGGCGGATCGTCTCGGCCGACGTCGTGCCGCAGCACGCCCCAGCCGTCGCCGACGAGGTCGAGCTCGAGCTGGCGAATTTCGCCGGCGATCGCGTCGGCGATCGAGCGGTCGACGACGAGCACGATTTTGCCGCGCGATTCCGCGGCGGGCGCATCGAGGCCGACGGCGATGTAGCCGTAGGCGGAGTAGCTCGCGGTGAATTTTTGGACTTGGTATTCGTAGACCGAGCCGGGGGAGACGTTTTCGTCGACGTAGCTCGTCGCGGGGCCATCGAGCGACACGCTGTCGCCCCACGCATTTGCGCCGACGGCCTTGCGCGAGACGGCGTAGCGCGTCGCGGGAATTTCGTCCGCCGGCCAGTGCAAGGTGACGCGAGCGGGCGACGTTTCCGTCGTGGCGCTGATTTCGACCGCATAAGTCCACGTCCAATCTGTCGCGCGAAGCACGGGCGCGACAAATGCGACCGCGAGCAGCAGACCGAGGGCGCGGACAATGTGATGCATGTTTCCCGGCGGCGCGGCACGAACACGCGTCACCGCAGCATATACCACCGCGCGCCGCGAAGGTTGCCTCGCGCAGGGTGGGGTTCTTCCCCGCGCCGAAGCAGGTCGGAAGCTACTCGCGGCGCGCGGGACAAACAATGCGCGGCGTCATGGCGCAACCGCCGGCACGCTGAGGCCCACGCCCGCCGCGCGATCGCTGATGGCCTTCGCGCCTTCGTTCACGCCCACGGTGCGCGCGAACGTGTCGAGGATCAGGTCGACGTAGCGCGTGAGCACGCGGTAAGGCGTGAACGGCACGTAGACGATGTCCTGCGGTTCGAGTGTGATGTCCTTCGCCTCGCCGCGCTGGATCGCCTCGAAATCGACGACGGCGATCCGCGGCTGTGAGAGCGAGCCGCGCACGATCGTGACGTGCGAGAGATAAACTTCCTTTGAAGCCAACCCGCCGGCCTTCGCGAGCGCTTCGCTCAGCGTCATCTGGCCGATGTATTCGACCGAGCTCGGATGATTCACTGCGCCGAGCACGTGCACCTGATCGCTCGAGGCCGAGGGCACGTAGATGAGGTCGTCGGGTTGCAGGTAGATATTTTGCGACATGTCGCCTTCACGAAGCAGCCGTCGGAAATCCACGCGCAGCATCCGGCCCTGGCGCACGACGAAGGCGCGGCTGAGATCGCCGGCTTCGTCGCTGCTGCCGCGGACGTTCGTGCCGACGATCACGCCGCCGGAAAGCGAGGTCGTGACCGTCGACGAGGCGGGACCGCCCGCGATGGCGATCGCCTCGAGCAGTCGCATCGGTCCGGCCATCGGATAAATGCCCGGCCGGCTCAGACGGCCGAGAATCCACACACGCTGGCTCGCGACGCCGACGAGCGTGATCGAGACCGGCTGCTGCTCGCGCACGAAACGCTGGAGCGACTGCGCGATGCGGTCCTGCGCCTGCGAGACGGTGAGCCCCCACACGTCGACGCCGGGAAGAATGTAGAAATAAATTTTTCCATCCGGCCCGACCGTGGCCTTCTGGCGCGTGGTGACGTCGCCGAGCACTTCGATCTGCAACTGATCGCCGGGCCCGAGGACAAATGGATTCGTCGGCGGCTGGAGCAGCGCGGGATCGGTCGGCGGCAGATCGGGCACCGGCGTCGGATCGAACGTCGAAGGCGGCGGCGGCGTGGGTTTCAGCCGGGCGATCTGCTGTTTCACGGTGGCGCAGCCGGCGAGGAGAAACATCCCCGCGAGGCTCGCGCCTGCGAGGGCACGAAAGGAAAGGGCGCTGCGTTTCATGGCTCGAGCGAGATTACTGATTGATGCCGTTCACGTGAATGCCGGTCGCGGTGACCGTGGCCGACGTGACAAACGCCGCCGCGGCCGTGTCGAGCAGCTCCTCGGCGCGCGCCCACGGGCGGTCGCTCACGTAGACGATATCGCGCGGTTGCAGGCGCAGGTCGGGCGTGCGCGCGGCGAGCACGTCCGTCGCGTCGAGGACGAAGGTCTCCGGATGATTCAGCGAACCGCGGATGACGAGGATGCGATTCTTCCACGCGCGGCGGTTGAAGCCGCCGCTCGAGGAAATCGCGGCGATCGCGCCGATCTCGGAGGTGTAGCTGTGCGCGCCGGGCGCGACGACGGAGCCGAGCACGTAGACTTCCTTCAGGCTCGCGGTCGGCAGAAAAATGTAGTCCTCGGGCTCGAGCGCGATGTTCTGCGAGAGGTCGCCCTCCTCGAAAAGTTTCTGGAAATCCACCGGCAGGTGCTGGCCGCCGCGGGCGACGAACGCGTGCGAAAGATCCGCGAGCTCGACGAGCGTGCGATCGGCGGCGATGCCGGTCTCGATCCCGCGCGCGCGCGCGATCGCCTCGATCAGCGTCATCGGGCGGTCCAGCGGAAAGACGCCGCGCTCGGCGACCTTGCCGAGCACGTAGTATTTTTTGCTGCGGTAGGCGAAGGGGACGACGTAGACCTGCGGTTCGCGGTGAAACTTGCCGAGCTCGGAGCTGAGTTTCTCGCGCAATTCATCGATCGTGAGGCCGGCGGCCTGCACGTCGCGCGCCTCGAGATAGCTGATTTTTCCGTCGGGTCCGATCGGCACTTCCTCGCGTGTGAACTCGACGTTGCCGTAGACGGCGAAGTTGAGGATGTCGCCCGGCCCGAGCGTGTAGCGCGTCTGCCAGGCTGCGCGGTGCATGCGATCGGCGGAGAACGTCGCCACGCTGGCTGACGGAGAACTCTCGGGGGCAACGGCCGGCGGCCGAGAAATCTCGCCGGCCATCAAAGAGTGTCCCGCCAGGACCAGCGTGGCGACGAAAGGAGCGAGGCAGCCGACCCAGCGCGAGAAGCGGCCGTGGGCGGCGGGCGTGGGCGCGCGATTGACGACGGCGCCGACGAGATGGCAGCGCGCGTGGCGCAGCGTGTCGAGGTGGCGGCGCGTTTCCGCGGCTTCGGATTTGCCGGCGTCGGCGAGCCAGAGGACGTTCGGCAGATTCGAGGCGAGGAGGATCGACTCGTGCACGGAAGCCGGCGGCAGCTCGACGAGGATGACGACGTTGTCGATTTTCCGCCACTCGCCGAGCGCATCCTGCCACTGCTTGCGGCGCGCGAGATTCCACGTCCAGCCGGGCAGCGGGATGTGCACGATCGGGTCGGCGTCGGGCGAGGTGAGTTTCTCGGTGACCTCGGCGGGCGTGAACAACGCGCTCGCCGTCATCGCGGTGAACGCGGAGTCGCTGGCGAATTCGGTGCCGTGCAGCGCATCGCCGAGCGTGGAGAGCAGCGCGGAGGAGGGCGCGCCGTTGGCCTTGCCCGCCGCCGCACCGGCGACGACGGGTTCGGCGGCGGGTGCGCTGCCGGCGGAAACCTCCGTCGGCCGCGTGGCGATCGTGAGCACGCGGAAACCGCAGCGGCGCGCGGCGCCGGCGAGCAGGTTGATCCAGGTGGAGCGGCCGTCGCCGGGCCGCGCGGAGGTGAAGCCGCACACGAGCCCGTGATTCGGCGAGTGGCTCAGGTGATCCTGCAGCTTGATCCACGTGTGAAACGCCCAGTCCTCGCGCGCTTCGGGCGACATGCGGCCCAGGTTGCCGAGCGTGGAGATGACGGGCAGCCGCGTGACGCGAGCGACGTCGGCTGCGGTTTTCAGCCGGCGATCGAGAAACTCGCGGCCGACGATTTCGCCGAAGGCGAGCGCGCCGCCGAGCAGGCCGCAAAGCACGCCGAGGAGCAGAATCTTCGCCTTGGCGCGGTGCGAAGTGACGTTGTCGAGCGCGGCGGGCAATTCGACGCGGAAATTTCCCGGCGGCTCGGCCTTGAAGAGATCGATCGCGTGCTGGCGGTTGATCAGGCCGGTGTGAAGATTCTCGAGCGTGCGCAGGTGCAGCATCGCGATTTCCCATTCCTCGCGCGAGCCGGCGGGCGGAGGCGTGGAGGGATTCGTGGGATCGGTTTTGTCGATCGCGGCGTGCAGGCCGAGCTGTTCCTGCGCCTGCAACGCGGCGATTTCGCTCCGCTTCATTTTCACCGCCGGATGGTTGTCGGTGTATTTCGCGAGCAGCGCGGCGAGTTCGTCCTGCGCGGCCTGAATCTTGAGCGTGAGCCGGTCCGGCGTGTTGGCAGACGTGAGCGTCGACGGATCGAGCATCGGAATGAGCGCGGGCAACGGCGGCATGTTCTTCCGTGCGTTGGCGATGTCGGCCTCGGTTTCCTGCAGGTGGATCGCGACGTAGTGCTCGGCCTCGAACGCGTCGCGGCGCTGCGCTTCCTTCGCAAACGCGATCACTTCCTGCGTGTAGAGATTGGCGAGGTTGACGGCGTCGCGCGGGTTCGCGCCCGACGCGATGACGGAAAGGATCTCGGTGTTGCGCTCGGGCACGGTGTTGAGCCGGCCGGCGACTTCCGCGCCGGAGAGCGGCGGGTGGAGCTTGCGGCCGACGCGCAGGAAAAAGTCCGGCGACTGGATCAAGTGCACCAGCGTCGGCACGGTGAGCGGCTGGGGATTGTAGGCGTCGGTCGCGAGCGGCGGCACGTAGCGCTCGAGTTTCGCGGTCGCGGTGAAGCTCTCCTTGAACATCGAGGTGCCGAGCATCGCGCCGAGGGTGGCGCCGACGGCGATGCCGATCAAAATCCACGGCCAGCGGCGCGCGGCGGGCAGGAGCAGCGAGCCGATGTCGACGGAAAATCCGGCGCGGCCCTCCGAGGCGGAATCGCGCGGCGGCAGCGGACGGGCCGGCGGCACGCGGGTGCGGCCGGGCGGCGAAGCGCGATCGGGCAACAGGACGCCGTTGCGCGGTTCAGGAGCGGCGAGGTTTAGATCGGGACCATTCATGGCGGCGGTATTCTCGGGACCGTTGGGAACAAGCGCTGGACTCCCTGCATGCTAGCGGTTGATCCCGCCGGGCCACAGTGGGTGGAGACCTACATCAGAATGGGGCGACAAACTCCGGCCCGCCGCACGCGCCGCGAACCGCCGGCCGCCTCTTGAATCGTTCTCGTGATCCTAGTCGTTCTCGTTCTCGAGCGAACGAGACGAGGAGAACGATTAGGATTACGAGAACGAGAACGATTGGGCCGCGATCGACGCTGGCCGGGCGTCAGGTCAGATTATTCTGAATCGCGTAGTGCGTGAGCTCGGCGTTGTTCGCCATGCTCATCTTTTCGAGGATGCGCATGCGATACGTGCTGATCGTTTTTACGCTGAGCCCGAGTTCCTTCGCGATCGCGGTCGGGGTCTTGCCGGAAGCGATGAGGCGCAGCACGAGGAATTCGCGGTCGGAGAGGCGTTCGTGCGGCGGGGTCTGCACGTCGATCGCGAGATACGACGCCATCTTTTCCGCGAGCGCGGGGCTCACATAGCGGCCGCCGGCGACGACTTTTTTCACGGCGCCGACGAGCTCGTTGGGCGCGCTCTCCTTCGTCATGTAGCCCGACGCGCCGATCTTCAGCAGCCGCACGGCGAACTGGTCCTCCGGGTGCATGCTCAGCATCAGCACCGGCAGCTTCGGGCGCGTTTTCTTGATCTCCTTCAAGACCTCGAGCCCGCTGCGGCCGGGCATGGTGATGTCGAGCACGACGACGTCCCAGTTTTCCTTCCACACCTTGTCGATCGCCTCCTGCACGTTGGAGGACTCGCCGAACTCGGCGCGCTTGAACTCCTCCGCCAGAATCTGCTTCAGGCCCTGGCGCACGACGGCGTGATCGTCGACGATGAGAATTTTCACGGTGTGCGCGGCGGCTCCGCGGGAAAGTGGCGCGACGGGCGCGGGCCTTCGAGCGGCACGCGCAGGGTGACGGTCGTGCCGAGGCCGGGCGTGCCCTGGAGCGAAATCTCGCCGCCGATCAGCATCGCGCGCTCGCGCATGCCAATCAGCCCGATGGAACGCGTGCTGGCGATCTCCTCCTCGGAAACGCCGCGGCCGTTGTCGGCGACGACGAGGACGAGCGCGCCGTGATCCTCGAAGAGCTGCACCTCGACGCGCGTCGCGGCGGCGTGGCGGATGATGTTGGTGAGCGTTTCCTGAAAGATGCGGAAAAATACCGTCGTGAAATCCTGGTCCCACTGCGTGTCGGGCACGTTTGGCACGACGTGGCACGGCACGCCGGTGCGCGACTGGAATTCGTTCGCCTGCCACTCGATCGCGGCGACGAGCCCGAGGCCGTCGAGGATGCCGGGCCGCAGCTCGGTCGCGATGCGGCGCACCGTCTGGATCGTGGCGTCGATGTGCGCGGTCATCGTCTTCACCTTTTGCTGCACGGGTTTCGCGTTCTTTGCGAGCCGCGTGGCGAGCCACGACATGTCGAGCTTGAGGCCGGTGAGCGCCTGGCCGAGCTCGTCGTGCACCTCGCGCGCGATGCGCGTGCGCTCTTGTTCGCGCACGTGCTGGAGATGGTTCGTGAGCGCGCGGAGCTGTTCGAGCGAATGGCGCAGCTTTTCCTCGGCGCGCTGGCGCTCGCGGCGGTCGGCGGATTCGCGCAACGCCCGCTGCACCGCGGGCCCGAGCCGGGCGAGCCGCGTTTTCAAGACGTAGTCGGTCGCGCCGTTTTTCAGCGTCTCGATCGCGACTTCCTCGCCCATCGTGCCGGTGACGAAAATGAAGGGGACGTTCGGCACTTTTTCGCGCGCGATCGCGAGCGCGGTGTAGCCGTCGAACTGCGGCAGCGCGTAGTCGGACAGAATCATGTCCGGCGGCTGGCGCTCGAGGTGGGCGACGAACGCCTCCTGCGTTTCCACGCGCTCGAGCCGGAAACTCAGGCCGCCGTCGCGCAGGAAATGCTCGACGAGCTCGGCGTGCGGCGCGTTGTCCTCGACGAGCAGGATGCGCAACTGGCGCTCGGCCCACGGCGGAGCGGAGCCGCGCGCGGCTGCGTCCGGCGGATCGAGTTCGCGCGGCAGGGAGACAGACGGGGAAGGCGACGCGGGCGGCATCACGGGGCGGGTGGGTGCGAGGCAGCGACGAGGTTGTCGACGGGCGGCGGGTTGTTCACATGGAGCCAGAACTCCTCGATCTCGTGCAGCACCTGGGAGAAACGGCGGAATTCGACGGGCTTCACGACGTAGGCGTTCGCGCCGAGCTGGTAGCTCTCGCGCACGTCGCGTTCGTCCTGCGAGGAGGTGAGCATGACGATCGGGGTGGATTTGAGGCGTTCGTCGGATTTCACCTGCCGCAGGACCTCGAGCCCGTCGAGGCGCGGCATTTTCACGTCGAGCAGCACCACCGCCGGGCTGCCGGGCGGCCGGTGCTCGAAGCGGGCGCGCGAGTAGAGATAGTCGAGGGTCTCGACGCCGTCGCGCACATGGACGATCCGCGCCGACGAATCCTGCGTGGCAAACGCGTGCTGCACGAGCTCGGCCACCACGAGGTCGTCCTCCGCGAGGAGAATGTATTTTTCCGCCGTGTTCATGGTTTCGCCGGCGCCGCGGTCGGCAGCGAAAAATAAAGTGTCGCGCCCTGGTTCGGTGCGCTCTCGACCCACGTGCGCCCGCCGTGGCGCTGGATGATGCGGCGGACGTTCGCGAGGCCAATGCCGGTGCCTTCGAACTCGCTCGCGGGATGCAGGCGCTGAAACACGCCGAAAAGCTTGCCGGCGTATTTCATGTCGAAGCCGACGCCGTTGTCGCGGACGAAAAGCACGTGTTCGCCCGGTGCCTCCTCGGCGCCGACCTCGATGCGCGCCTCTTCGCGCGGCCGCGTGAACTTCACGGCGTTCGCGAGCAGATAAAGCACCACCTGGCGGAGCAGGATCGGATCGCCCCATACCTCGGGCAGCTCGCCGATGATCCACGTGACGCGGCGGCCCTGCAGCTGCGCCTGCAGCTCGCGTTGCACGTCGCGCACGATCTCGGTCAGCCCGATGCGGATGCGGTGCATTTCGGCGCGCCCGATGCGCGAGAACGACAGCAGGTCCGCGATCATGCGGCCCATGTGCTCGGTGGAGTCGCAGATCGTCTGGAGATGGCGGCGGCTTTTCTCGTCGAGCTGGTGGCCGATCTCGCTGCGCAGCATTTCGACGAAGCCGGCGATGTGGATCAGCGGCGCGCGCAGGTCGTGCGAGATCGAATAGGAGAAGGCTTCCATTTCCTGATAGGCCGTCTGCAGCTCGGTGGTGCGAGTTTGGACCCGGTGTTCGAGTTCCGAGTTCAGCCGCTTGATCTCGTCCTCCGTCTGTTTCCGCTTCGTAACATCGCGCGCAATCTTGGAAAAGCCATACAGCTTGCCCGATTCGTCGCGCAGCGCGGTGATGACGAAGGTCGCCCAGTATTGGCTCCCGTCCTTGCGCACGTGCCAGCACTCGTCCTGAAAACGGCCTTCCGCGGTGGCGACCGCGAGCGCCTGGTCCGGTTTTTTCCGCTCGCAGTCCTCGGCCGTGTAGAAGCGGTGGAAGCGCCGGCCGATGATTTCCTGCGGGCGGTAGCCGTCGATCCGTTCGGCGCCGACATTCCAGGTCGTGATGCGCCCGTGCGTGTCGAGCATGTAGATCGCGTAGTCCTCGATGCTTTCGACCAGCAGGCGGAAGCGTTCCTCGCTCTTGCGCAACGCCTCCTCGGTGCGTTTGCGCTCCGCGATGTCGCGGATGAACATCGTGAAGATCAGCGGCCCGTCGCCGGGAATGCGCGTGATCGTGAGTTCGACGGGAAATTCCGCGCCGTTCGCGCGCAGCGCGACCGCCTCGAGGCGCTGGCTGAAGAGCCGGCCGCGCCCGGTCTGGAGAAAACGCGCGAGGCCGCGCCGCTCGAGCTCGGCCGTCGAGCGCGGCTCGATCAATTCGCGCAAGTCGCGCCCGATCGCGAGCTCGCGGCTGTAGCCGAAGGTTTTTTCCGCCGCCGGATTCCACTCGATGACCTTGCCTTCCTGATCGACGGAGATGATCGCATCGAGCGCGCTCTCGAGCACGGCGGCTTTGCGGGCCTCGCTGCGGCGCAGCGCCTCCTCGCCCTGCTTGCGGTCGGTGATCTCGCGGATGAAGGCCGTGAAAAACGGCGGGTCGCTCAACGGGATCTGCGTCAACGCGAGATCGAGCGGGAACTGCTCGCCGCTTTTCCGTCGCGCGATCGCCTCGACCGGCCGGCCGATGAGATTGGCGACGCCGGCCGCGAGGTAGTCGGCGAGGCCGGGAAGATATTTTTCCGTCGGTTCCGCGGGCACGATCAGGCTTTCGAGCTTGTGGCCGAGCGCCTCCTCGCGCCGGTAGCCGAAGATCCGTTCCGCGGCGACGTTCCACTCGCGCACGATGCCGCGATGATCGATGCTGACGATCGCATCGAGCGACGTTTCGAGAATCGCGGTCTTGCGCGCCTCGCTCTCGCGCCACGCGGCCGCGGCGTTCTTCTGGTCCGTGATGTCGTGCAGGATCAGTTGCATCGCCGGTTCGTCCTCGAACGTAAGGCGGGTCGCCCCCATTTCAACCGACACCACCGAGCCATCGAGGCGCACGAGCGATTCTTCGATGAACGCGCGCGGGCCCGTCGCCTCCTTCTGCCACGGCGGGTTCGGCGTGTGCCCGGCGATCTCACGCAGGCGCTGGGCGACATTCTCGCGCTCCTCCGCGGCGACGAAATCGAGGAAGCCGCGGCCGATCAGCTGGTGCGGCTCGTGGGCGCCGAGGAGTTGTTGCGCCGCGGAATTGACGAACACGATCTGCAGCTCGGTGAGCACCATGAGCGCATCCGGGCAGAGCTCGACGAGCCGGCGGTAACGCTCCTCGCTTTTGCGCAACGACTCCTCCGCGTGCCGGCGCTCGGTGGCGTCGCGCGTGACCTGCGTGAAACCGCGGAGGTGCCCGTCGTCGTCGCGCAACGCGCGGATGTCGACGTGCGCCCAGAAGGGCGTGCCGCCTTTGCGCAGCCGCCAGCCTTCGTCCTGCACGCCGCCGCGTTCCGCCGCGGCCGCGAGGTCGGCCTGCGGCTTGCCCGCGTCGCGCTCCGCCGGGCGGTAGAACATGCTGAAGTGCTGGCCGACGATGTCGCGCGCGGCATGGCCGAGGACGAGTTCGGCGCCGGCGTTCCAGCTCGAGATTTTTCCGTCCGCATCGAGCATGAAGATCGCGTAGTCCTTCACGCCGCTGACGAGAAGGCGGAAGCGTTCCTCGCTCGCGCGCAATTCGCGCTCGGCCTGGCGGCGCTTCCGGCGCTCGTCCGCGACGTGCAGCGCACGCTCGATCGCGGGCGCGAGATTCGAGATCCGCGTCTTCAGCACGTAGTCGGTCGCGCCGCTGCGCAGCGAGTCGATGGCCAGCTCCTCGCCCATCGAGCCGGTGACAAAAATAAAGGGAATGTCCGGGCAGCGTTCGTGCGCGATCGCCAGCGCGGCGAATCCATCGAACTCCGGCAATCCGTGGTCCGAGAGGATCACGTCGGGCGGCCGCTCCGCGAGCTCGCTGGTGAACTGGTCGCGGGTTTCGACCCGCTTCATTTCGAACGACAATCCTGCCCGGCGCAGCTCGTGATCGATGAGGACCACGTCGGCGGCGACGTCTTCGAGCATGAGGATGCGGAGTTCTTTTTTCACAACCCGGGCGGGAGTGGTGGCTTGGCGGAATCATCGTAAGCCGGAACGGGCCTGAGTGTCGGTAGGTCCGCGCCTACAACGCCTCCGGGCGGCGACCCACCGGCGCGACCCGGCGGGCCGGCTCGCGAATATGTCCAGGCGCGGCCGAAACACGGGCCGCGGTTAGAGTCCGACCACAGAAACAGGAGCGGGGTAGGCATGGAGAATCAATGCGCCGGCCGCGCGAACGCCGGCGCGAGCGAAGGCGCCTTTGCGCGCGCCGCGGCCCGGGCGTAAACCTCGAGCGTCGCGGCCGCGGTGTTGCGCCAGTCGAATTGCCGCGCGCGCGCGAGCCCGCGGGCGCGGAGTTTTTCGCGTAGCGACGGATGGGTCGCGAGCTGCGTGAGCTGGTGCGCGAGATCGGCGACGTCGGTCGGATCGGCGCACGCCGCCGCGCCGGCGCAGACTTCGCCGACCGCGCCGTCGGAGGAGGCGAGCACGGGACAACCGCACGCCATCGCCTCCAGCGGCGGCAGGCCGAACCCCTCGAAGAGCGAGGGGTAAACGAAGACGGTCGCCGCCCGATACCATGTCGCGAGCTCCGCGTCGGGCACAAATCCGAGGCAGCGAATGTCGGCCGCGAACGGCGAGCGGCGGATGAGCTCGTGCACGATTTCCGCGCCGTGCCAGTCGGCGCCGCTGAAAACGAGCTGCCACGGCGAGGGCGATTCGGTTTTGAAACGGTTGAACGCCGCGATGAGCCGCGCGTGATTTTTCGCCGGATGCTCCAGCCGCGCCACGTAGAGGAAGAAGGGCGGCTTCACGCCGTCGCGGCGCCCGACCAGCGCGCCCGCCTCCTCGCGGCCCTCGGGCGTGAAACGCGCGTGATCGAGGCCGTTGTGGATGACGGTGACGCGCGCGCGCGGAATTTCGAAAAACCGCTCGAGGTCCTGCGCGGTCGCGTCGCTCACGGCGACGATTTCATCCTGCCGGTGCGCGAGCTGCCGCACGACGACGCGGCCGTAAAGCATGCGCATCCAGTCGTATTTTTTCGGCACGCGAAACGGCGCGAGATCGTGGATCGTGGCGACGAGCGCACACGGCTTCGGCCAGAGCAGCCGCCGATAACTCGGCACGTGCAGGACATCGAGCCCGAGCCGGCGCGCGAGCCGCGGCAGCTCGACCTGATGCCAGAGGATGTTTTTCGCCGGCGGACGGAAGCGTTCGCTGACCGGCACCAGCCGCATCGCGCCGCGCGCGAACTCGAAAAGCGGCAGATCCTCCTCGAGCACGAAGAGCGAAAACTCGTAGCGGTCCGCACTGGCGAGCAGCGCGCGCACGAGGGCGAACACATACTGGCCGACGCCCGAGCGGCCTCGCTGGATGACGGACGTGGAGAGCCCGATTTTCATGGGATTACTGGCCGCTTTCCAGCAGCACGCGATCGAGGCGGGTGAGCCGAAGGACATTGCGGATATCGGGCTGGGCGCCCGTGAAGAGAATTTCGGCGGGCAGCGCGTGCGCCCATTTTTTCAGGCGCAACATCAGCCCGGCGGCCGCGCTGTCGATGAAGCGCAACCGGGAAAGATCGACGATCACCAGCGATGCACCCTCCGCGACGAGCGCCGCGATGTGCGTCGTCGTGGTGGTCCACACTTCGTCGATGTTCGCGGCGACGATCTCGCCGCACCAGCCGAGGCGGCGCGCGGCGCGATCGTGGAAAACGCGATTTTCCGCGGTCGCGGTCTCCGTGAGCCGTTGCGCGTCCGCGGCGGTGTGCGCGATCGGAAAATAATCCGCGAGTCGCAGCGCAGCGAGGGCGCGCTGGAGCGGCGCGCTTGGCGCGAGCAGCACGAGCTGGCGGCCGCACGCGCGGCGCGCTTTTTGCCAGCGCACGAGAAAGGCGATGCCGGTCGCGTCAATG
>DASZYB010000003.1:0-24846 GCA_035545575.1 Opitutaceae bacterium
GCGAACGACGCGCGCACGGTGACGGTGCGCGCCGGCGAGCGCGTGTTGGCGCGCGTGCAACTCGCGCCGCGCGTGTCGCAGGAAACGGCGCTGCGCGGCGTGCGCCTGGAGCCGGGCGATACGGTGTGGACCTTCGAGACCGACAAGCCGGCGGAATTTCCGAACGACTACGACCGGCGGCGCGTGGCGTTCAGCCTGCGCGATCTCGATCTGAAACTGGTCGGACCCGCGCCCACGAAATAAGCGCGCGGGCGGCGGTCAGTCCTTGCACAGCACGACGAGCCCTTGCCGGCGCGTGCGGAAAAAATAGCGGAGCACGCGCAGCAGGCTCAGGAATTTTCGCGCGCGCAGGTCGCCCGTGGTGCGCGTTTCGCCGTAGGCCGGCCGATAGACGGAGCGCATGTGAAACCACGGCCACGGCAGGACGAGGTGTCGTTTGAAACCCGCGGCGCGCGCGTGCGCGACGATCGTCCGCGGCGGCATGTCTTTCTCGTGCACGCCGAATTCCTGCACCGCGCGGACGGAGCTCGCCGCCCGGCTGTGGCCTTCGCCGGGCTCGATGCAAAACACCATCCCGCCCGGCGCGAGCGCGGCGTAGGCGGCGCGCAGCGCGGCGGACTCGGATTCGGCGTGGTGCAGCGCGTCGTGAAACAGCACGTAGTCCGCCGGCGGATCGATGCGTGCGTGTTCGTAGTCGTCGACGCGGTAGATCGCGGTCTTCACATCGCGCGCGTCACGCAGTTGCTCGGCCATCGCGATCGCGTCGGGCGAGATGTCGATGCCGATCACCTCGTAGCCGCGCTCGGCGAACATCAGGCCGAGCCAGCCGGTGCCGCAGCCGAACTCGACGATGCGCGCGGGCGGCGGACGCATCAGCGACATGAACGCGGTGACGTTGATGAGATATTCGAGGCAGTGCGCGTCGCTGAACGGCTTGCGCATCGCGTGCCGGCGGCCCTCCTCGCCGATGCGCGCGAAGTATTCGCGTTCGCCTTGTTTGGGATCGGTCATGGCGTGTCGCTTAAAATGCCGCGATGCACTCGAGCCGGCGGCGATAGCGCGCGCCGATCGCGGCCGGCGAGAAACGCGTCTCGATCGTCGCGCGCGCGACGGCGCCGAGCCGCGCGGCGAGCGCGCGATCGCCGAAGAGCCGGCGCATGTGCTCGGCGGCGTGCGCGGTGTCGGGCTCGGCCCACGTCGCGCCTTTCGCGTAGGGGCCGTGATTCTGTTCGAGCGTGACGAGCCGCGCGCGGACCGGGCAGCCGTTGTCGGCGTCGACGAATTCCGCCGGCGCGGACCAATCGGTCGAGATGACGGGCTTGCCGAGGAACATCGCTTCCGCGATCGCGAGGCCGAAGCCTTCGGAACGGTGCAGCGAGACGAAGCAATCGCACGCGGCTTCGAGCGCGGTGATGTCGGCGCGCGGCAGCGTGTCGGTGAGCAGCACGGTCCCGGGCAGGTCGCGCACGCTCGCCTGCAACGCGGAGAAGTCGGCTTCGTTGCCGGCGACGTTCTGCACTTTGACGACGAGCGCGGCGCCGCGGCCGGCGAGGCCGGACTGGCGGAAGGCCTCGATCGCGCCGCGCGGATTTTTGCGCGCGGAGTAGGAGTTGAGATCGAAGAGCGTGAGAAACAGAAACGCGTCGACCGGCAGCGCGAAGCGCGCGCGGCGCGGAGTGAGTGTTTCCGCTGGCCGCGGCAGCGCGATCGCGTGCGGCATCGTGAGGACGGGCACGGGCGATTTCAGCGCGAGCGCGGCGGTGGTGAATTCGCTCGGGCACCAGACTTCGTCGTAGTAATCGAAGCTCGGCACCCAAGCGTCGGGGAACTCCGGCAGCTCCCACGCGAAGTAGGCGATGTTGTATTTGCCGGCGCGGAAATTTTTCCCGTGATGGTGATCGAGGTCGCGCGACGCGGGTGGATCGAGGTGGACGACGTTGACCGCGTGCGGATTTTCGTCCTGCAGGCGCGCGGCGAAGGTCTGGTCGCCGAGGCGGTTTTTGCAGTGGAGCTTGAGCGGCACGAGCGCCGTCGGGAGCGTGGCGGCATCGGCGGCGCGGACCATGCAGCGCGCGGATTCGCCGACGCCGAGCTCGGCGGTGAGGAAGCCGACGATGTTGAGCCCGAGCCGGGCGTGCCGGCGCGCGAAGGCGGAGGAGTAGGGCGCGTCGCGCTGCGAGAAATCGAAGATCGCTTCGCCCGCCGCGCTCTCGATCGTGCGCAGCCGGAGCTGGCGGTTTTTATTTTGCGCGCGGAAACGCTGCAGCGGGCCGAGGCCCGTCACGCGGCCGAGCCACGCGAGAAAATTGGTAGAGCCGACGCCGCCGAGCCGGAGTGTGAGGGTGTTGTGCTCCGCGCGCGGCAGCGCGACGCGCAGCTCCCACGGGCCCGGCCGTAGATCGGCGAGCGCGCCGGCGAAGCGGCCGTTGACGAAGGCGGCGAGCGACGGTGCGGTGGTCTCGCGACCGCGCGCCGCGGGATGCGGGCGAATCTCGCCGCGCACGACGAGCTCGCGGATGTCGTCGAGCCGCGGCAGGCGCACGGTGGCGGTTTCGCGAATCCACGCGGAGTCGGTCGCAAACTCGTCGAAGAAAATGCCCGCGTAGGCGGTGAAGCGCCGGGAATAGGCGCCGCCGAACGGCGGTTGGTGAGCGGGACGCATGCGAGGAAACAGGGAATGCGGGACGGCGTGCGAAGGGCAAGCGGGTAGCGCGGCGCGGCGGAGCGCGAGTCGGCGGCAAAATCGGGCGGCGAACTGACAAAAATGTCAGGCGCGGGGCGCCATCGTGCACTTGCGCACCGGTGCGGCCGATTGCACAAAACCGCTGCTGCCTCACGCGAGATTCCAGCTCCGTGAAACCCCAACCCCGAAAGTTTTTCGCTGCGATCGGCGCGCGCTGGCGCGTCGGCCTGCTGGCGCTGGCAACGGCGCTGGTGTGGGTTTCCCATTACGATCGCTGGACGCGCGCGAGCTGGACGATCCCGACCGACTACAACGGCGACGCGTTCGAGATCCTCGCGCGGATCGAGGCGGCGGCCGAGGGCGACACGGTGCCGCTGCGGCCGCAGGTGATCGCGCGGCTCGGCGCGCCGTTTGGCGCGAACTGGAGCGCGTATCCCTCGTCGGACCTGCTGCTGCTCTGGGTGCTCGGCCAGGTGGCGCGCGCGGTGGGCGTGTATGCGGCGGCAAATCTCGCGATGCTCGCGGCGGTCGTGAGCGCGGCGCTCGCGTTCTACGGTTGTGCGCGCTGGCTGCGCGTGCGGTGGGAGTGGGCGTTCGCGGGCGCGCTGCTGTTTGCGTTCACGTTCCAGACGTTTCACCGCGGGCTGCCGCATCTGTTTTTGCTTTTTTCGTGGACCGTGCCGCTCGCGCTGCTGACGTGCGGGATCGTGGCGGCGAGCCGGCGCGTGCGCTGGCGGAGCGGCGGCGGCGTGTTTTGCCTCGCGGTCGCGGCGGCGATCGGCAGCGGCAATCCCTACACGCTTTTTCTTTTCCTGCAGTTGCTCGGCTGGGCGCTGATCGCGCAATGGGTCGGCGCGCGGCGAAGGGAAAACCTCGTCGTCGGGCTGGCGGCGATGGCGGTGGCGATCGGCGCATTTCTGGTCGTGGAGTCGCACGTGTGGCTGTTTGCGCCGGACACGGCGGCGACATCGCCGCTCGCGCGCAACTACGGCGGCACGGAGCGCTACGCGTTGAAGCCGCTCGAACTGCTGCTGCCGCCGGCGACGCACCGGTGGGCGGCACTGGCGTTTTTCGGTCAGCGCTACGAGCGCTGGTCGGAGTGGCGCGGTGGCGAGGCGTTTGCGCCGTATCTCGGCGTGGTTGGCATTGCCGGGCTCGGGTGGCTGATGGTCGTCGCGGTGCGCGCGGTCCTCACGCAGCGGCGCATGCCGCGCGTCGCGCTGCCGGCGGGCTGGGTGCTGGCGTTTGCGTCGATCGGCGGGTTGACGAATGTCGTCGCGTTTTTCACCGGGCTGCTGGTGTTTCGCGCGGCGAACCGCTTCAGCATTTTCCTCTCGGCGATCGTGCTGCTCTTCCTTGTCGCACGGCTGGCGCGGTCGTCGCGCGCGCGGCCCGTGTGGAGCGCGCTCGGCGCGGCGGCGGTCGCGGCGCTCGGGCTGTGCGATCAACTCCCGCGTGCACCCGGCGGGGCGCAGCAGCAGCGGATCGCGGCGCGGATCGAGGCGGATCGCGAGCTGGGCCGGGAGCTCGAGCGACGGCTGCCGCCGCGTGCGATGGTGTTTCAACTGCCGGTGATGGGCTTTCCAGAGATCGCGCCGCCGCAGCAGCTCGGCGATTACGAATATTTCCGGCCGTATCTGGCGACGCGCTCGCTGCGGTTCAGCTACGGGACGCTGAAGGGGCGGAGTCGCGGGCGCTGGCAGCGCGAGCTGGAAACGCTGCCGACGGCGGAGGTCGTGCGTCGGCTGGAGCGCTACGGATTTTCCGCGGTGTATTTCAGCCGGCGCGGTTTCGCGGACGGCGGAAAAAAGTTGCTCGCCGAGCTCGCGGCGATGGGGCGCACGCAGGCGATCGAGGGAAAATTTCGCGAGCAGGTGGTGGTGCTCCTGCGGCCGGCGGCGCGGCCGGAGCCGCCGGTCGCGCGCGGGTTCACGTTTGGCACGGGGTGGCAGAACGCCGCGCCGGGCGAACCGCGCTGGGCCTACGGAGCGGCGGCGCTGTCGTATTTCAATCCATTGCCGCGGTCCGTGCGGACCAGCGTGCGACTGGTATTGAGCGGAATCGGCGAGCGGCACGTGCGCGTGCGCGTGAACGGCAGCGACGGCCTGGATGCGCGCGTGGGTGAGGCGGCGCGGACGCTGCTGCTGCGCGTGACGTTGCAGCCGGGCGTAAACCGCCTCGACCTCGAGTCGCGCGAACCGCCGGTGCGGCTGAGCAAGGCGGCGGGGCAGTTGCGGGCGTTTGCGGTGCACGAGGCGACGCTGGTGCCCGACGCCGCCGGCGCCGCCGGTGCGTTTGCCGGCGGCTGAAGCGCGCCCGGAGTTTAGTGAGGCGGCGGGCGGGCTTGCGCGGGGCGGGCGAGTCTGCGAGGCATGCCCGCAGCGATGGAAGCCGACGAATACCTCAAGATGGCCGCGGTCGAAGATCGCATGTGGTATTACCGCGCGCTGCACGGGCACGTGCGGCGGGAACTGGAAAAGGCGCTCGCGAAGGCGGGGGACGCGACGTCTTCGTCGCCCTCCGAGGCAAACGCGACGGGGGCGTCGCGTCCCCATGATCTGCTCGACGCGGGCTGCGGCACGGGCGGATTGATCCGGCGGCTCGCGCGGGAGCGGCCGGAATGGAAATGGACCGGCGTGGATTTTTCGCGGATCGCGTGCGGGATCGCGCGCGAGCGCGTCGGCGCGGGAGCGGAAATCGTGGAGGCGTCGGTGACGGCGCTGCCGTTTGGCGATGGGGCGTTCGACGCGGTCGTGTCGGCCGACGTGCTTTACCATGTCGACGACGACGCGGCGGCGCTGCGGGAATTTTTCCGCGTGCTGCGGCCGGGCGGAGTCGTCGTGCTGAATCTGCCGGCGTATCGCTGGCTCTGGTCGTATCACGACGTCGCGGTGCATTCGCGCCGGCGCTACGATCGCGGCGAGGTGCGGGCGAAGTTGCGCGCGGCGGGTTTCGGCGCGGTGCGCGCGACGTATTGGAACACGCTGCCGTTTCCGCTCGTGGTCGTCCGCCGAAAACTGCTGCCGCCGCCGCGCGACGGGAGCGACGTGCATTTGTTTCCGGCGCCGGTAGAGGCGATGTTCAACGGCGCGATGGCGCTCGAGCGCGGCTGGTTGCGCGCGGTCGGGCGGCTGCCGTTCGGCAGCTCGGTGCTGGCGGTGGCGCGGAAGGAGTGAAGGCGCGGAATTCGCTCGCGGACGAGAGCACGGAGATTTGGCGCGACGTCGGGTGGCCTGGCGCGGGGATATTGCGCGTGTTCCATTCATTCACGGGCAAGATGCCCGTGCCACTTCAATCCGGCGCATACGCGTCATTGAGGTTTCAAAATGAATCCTTAGCGTTCCGGCTCTTCTTCGTTCGCCCTGCATGATTCACCTCGTCCTCGCTTTCGGCATCCTGCTGCACGTGCTGTTCTGGGGCGCGGGCCTGGCGCTGCTCGCGACGCCGCGGGCCTGGCGGCGTTTCTGGCCGGTGCTCATCGCGCCGGCGGGGCTCGCGCTGCAATCGCTCGTGGTGTGGGCCGGCGCCTTCGCAAATTTTCCCGGGACGAATCGCTACGCGTGGTGGAGCGAGATCGTGCCGCTCGTGTTGCTCGCGCTCGGCGGCCGGCGGCGCGGGTGGCGTGCGGCGACGGGCGATGTCGGGCGGTTCGGGCTGGTGTTTGCGATCGTCGCGGGAAACCTGGCGGTGCTGATTTTGCCGCTGTGGTTTGCGTCGCGCGGGCTGACGACGATCTCGCTCGGGAGCTGCGATGCCGCCGACTACGCGGCGGGCGCGCGCGTGCTGCAGGAATTCGCGCACGCGGATCGCGGCGGATTTCTCGGGCTCACGGAAGTGGTGCGGGTGATGTCGGTGGACAACTTTTTCGATTTCTGGCTGCGGCTGAATCATTTCACGCCGGCGGCGCTGCTGGCGCTGAACGGCACGATCTTCGGCTGCGCGCCGCACGAACTGGTGAGCGTGCTGGCGGCGGTGTTGTTCGCGGCGACGGCGCCGGTGGTGTTTTGGGTGTCGCGCGCGGTGATGCGCTACAGCGGCGGCGTGAGTTTGTTCGTGGCGGCGCTCTACGCGCTGAGCCCGATCGGCTGGTATGCGTTTGGGCATGCGGCGATGGGACAGTTGCTGGCGGCGCCGGGGATCGCGCTCGTCACATGGGCGGGCGTGGCGTTGTGGCGCGTGCGGTTGACGTGGCGCCATGCGTTCGCGTGGAGCGGCGTGCTCGCGATCGGCTACGCGCTGCTGCTCGGCGGCTATAATTTCATCCTGCTCGTCTGTTGGGTGCCGGCGGTCGCGTATGCGGGCAGCCTCGTGCTGTGGACCGGCGCGTGGGCGCGGTTTGCGCGCTGGCTGCTGGCGATGATCGCGCCGCTCGCGGTGTGCGGGCTGGTGTTTGCGGCGCGCGTGGCGGGACTGACGGAGCGGTTCGTGCTCTTTCAAACCTACGATTTCGGCTGGAAGATCCCGGCGTTCACGCCCGAAGGCTGGCTCGGCATGGTGAGCGGGCCGGAGCTGCGCGCGTGGAGCTTTGGCGGGCTGCGCTGGGCGCTGACGGCGATCGTCGTCGCGGCGCTCGGCGTGGCGTTCGTGCGCGCGATCGCGCAGCGGCGGCGCAACGCGTGGACGGCCGCCTGCCTCGCGGTGCCGGTGCTGATCGGCTACGAATATCTCGAGTCGCGCGGCGCACGGCTCGGCACGAACGCGAGCTACGACGCCTACAAGCTCTTCGCCGTGTTTTACCCGGAGCTGCTGCCGGCGTTCTGCTGGTGGGTGACGCTGCGCTGGAGCCGGCGGCTCAGCGAGTGGTTCGCGGTGGTGGCGCTCGCGCTGTTCGTGCTGGCGTTCAACGCCGTCGGCAGCGGGATGATTTTCTGGCGGCTCTGCCGGCCGCCGCTGATCGTCGACGGCGAACTGCGGCAACTGCGGAAAGTCGAGGCGATGCCCGACGTGAAATCGGTGAACCTGCTCGTGCCCGACATGTGGTCGCGGCTCTGGGCGAACGAATTTCTCCTGCGCAAGGAGCAGTATTTCGCGACGCACACCTACGAAGGGCGATTGAACACGCCGCTGCGCGGCGACTGGGATCTGCGCGCGGGGTTGATCGCGGTGAAGCTGCCGGGCGAGGCATCGCGGCAGATCACGGCGCACTACTCGCTCGTGAACGTGCGCGACGTGCGCACGCTGCGCGCGGAGTTCGGCGAGGGCTGGTTCGCGGAGGAACAGTTGCGCGGGACGACGGAGCGCTGGCGCTGGTCGGGCGCGACCGGCGCGCTGCGTTTCGAGAATCCGCACGCGCAGCCGTTGCGCGTCGTCTGCACGCTCGATGCGCGCAGCGTCGGCGAGCGTGACTTCGATGTCGTGCTCGCGGATGGCCGCGTCGTGCGCGTGCACGCCGGCGAAGCGCGGGCGAAGATCGCGTTGCCGTCGATGACGGTGCCGCCGGGTGGCTCGACGCTTGTGCTGCGTGCGGTGCTGCCGGTGGCGCCGCCGCCGGGCGAAACGCGCGCGCTGGGGTTGTGCGTTTTCGGCGCGACGATCGAGGTGCAGGAGTAATGGCCGCAGGATTTTCGGTTGGCGCGGCAGGCGCCGGGCGTGTTTGCTCGCGTCGTCCCGCTGCATGAATTTCCGCCGCGTCTACTCCGGCCAGCGCGTCCTCGTCACGGGCGGGCTCGGCTTCATCGGCTCGAACCTCGCCCGCCGGCTCGTCGCGCTCGGCGCGCGCGTCACGATCGTCGACTGCCTCGCGCCGGAATATGGCGGCAACCGCCGCAATCTCGCCGGCATCGCGGGCCGCGTGCGGGTGCACATCGCGGACGTGCGCGACTGGCCGAAGCTGCCGAAGCTCGTGCGCGGGCAGGATTTTCTTTTCAACCTCGCGGGCCAGACGAGCCACATGGATTCGATGGCCGATCCGCACACGGACCTCGACATCAACTGCCGCGCGCAGCTCGCGATCCTCGAGGCGTGCCGGCGGCACAATCGCGACATCCGGATCGTGTTCGCGAGCACGCGGCAGATTTACGGGCGGCCGGATTACCTGCCCGTCGACGAGCGGCACCCGCTGCGGCCGGTCGACGTGAACGGCATCAACAAAATCGCGGGCGAGTGGTATCACCTGCTTTACTCGCGCGTGCATGGGATCCGTTCAACGGCGCTGCGGCTGACGAACACGATCGGCCCGCGCATGCGCGTGAAGGATGCGCGGCAGACCTTCGTCGGCGTGTGGATTCGCCGGCTGCTCGAAGGCGCGCCCTTCGAAGTGTGGGGCGGCGAACAGTTGCGCGATTTCACGTATGTCGACGATGTGGTGGAAGCGCTGCTGCTGGCGGCCGCGACCCCGAAGGCGGAAGGCCGCGTCTACAATCTCGGTGGCCCGCCGCCCGTCACGCTGCGGCGGCTCGCGGAGCTGCTGCTCGAGATCAATCGCGGCGGTGTTTTCACGGTGCGCGAATTTCCCTCAGAGCGGAAGAAAATCGACATCGGCGACTACTACAGCGACGACCGGCTGATCGCGCGCCACCTCGGCTGGCGGCCGCGCACGGATCTGCGGACGGCCTTGACGCGGACGCTCGCCTACTATCGCAAGGAGCTGCGCCATTACGTATGAACCCCGCGCTGAGTTTCGTGATCCCGCTTTATCGCAGCGCCGAGACGATCGGCGACGTCGTGCGGGAGATCGAGCAGCTCGCGATCGAAGGCGGCCACGAAATCGTGCTCGTCAACGATGGCAGCCCGGACAACACGGCCGAGGTTTGTCGCGAGCTTGTGCGCGAGGCACCGGCGCGACAAGGCGCGGATCGCCGCGTGTCGATCGTCGTCGTCGAGCACGCGCGCAATTTTGGCGAGCACAACGCCGTGCTCACCGGCTGGCGGCACGCGCGCGGCGCGCACATCGTGAACCTCGACGACGACGGCCAGAATCCGCCGGCGGAAGGCGTGCGGCTCTGGGAGCACGCGAAGGCACACGGGCTCGACGTGGTTTTCGGCCACTACCGCGTGAAGCAGCACTCGTGGTGGCGGAATTTCGGGAGCTGGTTCACGAATCGGATGACCGACTGGGCGGTCGACAAGCCGGCGGGATTTTATCTCTCGAGCTTTCGCTGCGTGAGCGCGTTTGTCGCGCAGCAGGTGAGCGGCTACGCCGGGCCGTATCCGTATCTGGATGGCCTGATCCTGCAGGTGACGCAGCGGATCGACTCGATCGAGGTGCGACACGAGCCGCGCCGCGCGGGCACGAGCACCTACACGTTTCGCCGGCTGGTGCGGCTGTGGCTGAGCGCGTGGGTGAATTTTTCGGTGCTGCCACTGCGGATCGCGACGGTGCTCGGCTTTGTCGTCGCGGCGGCGGGCGTCGTCGCGCTGGTCGGCGTCGTGTGGCTGTGGCTGATCGATCGCGGCCCGGCGTATGGTTTCGGCTGGCTGATGTCGGTGCTGCTGATTTTTTCCGGCACGCAGCTCGTGATGCTCGGGCTGATCGGCGAGTATATCGGGCGGATGTTTCTCGCGGTGAACCAGCGGCCGCAGTCGGTCGTGCGCGAGATCGTGCGGAGCGCGTGAGCGGTGGCACGGGCATCCGGCCCGTGTTCGGAAGATTCACGGGCCGGATGCCCGTGCCACGTCGGGAAACATCGCTTCCCAGCGCGCGAATTCGCGCGCCAGTCCGGCTTCGAGATCGGCCAGCGCTTCGGCCGGCGGCGTGCGCGAAAGATGGCTCGCGTGCAACAGCGCGCGGCGCGCAAGCGCGTGCTCGGCGGAGCGCGGCTCGGCGAGCGCGGCGCGGAGATAATCGCGGCACCACGAGCGCGTGGCGTCGCGCGAGTCGGCGATGAATTCGGCCCGCCAGCGGCGCGCGAGCCGGTAGGAGTTTTGCTCGTCGTGCGCCTTCCGGCCGGCGGATGAGCTGACGTGGTGGCGCACGATGCTGCGGAGCGCGACGGCGGTGTCGTATCCCGCGGCGCGCGCGCGAAAGCAGAGATCGACGTCCTCGCCGCCGTTGACGAAGGACGCGTCGAAGCCGCCGAGTTTCTGCCAGAGCGCGCGTTCGATCAGCAGGCACGCGCCGGTGATGGCGGGGACGCGACGCAGCGAAGTGAAGAGTCGCTGCGAGCGCGGCGGCAGCGTGCGCGCGTGCTCGGGTTTGCCCTGGCGGTTGATGACAATGCCGGCGTGATCGATGGCGCCGGTGCGCGCGTCGAGTTGGACGTTGCCGATCGGGCCGGCGCGCTCGCGCAGCGCGCGGTGGGCGGCGAGCATCGGCTCGAGCCAGTGCGGGAGCAGGACGAGATCGTTGTTGAGCAGCACGAGGAACTCGCCGCGGGCGAGTGCGGCGCCGCGGTTGTTCGCGACGGCGTAGCCGAGATTCTGCTCGTTGAGCACGACGCGGAACGGCGCACCGGGCGTCGCGGATCCGTTCGAAGGGCTCAGGTTTTTCAACCACTCGCGCGTGCCGTCCGTGCTGCCGTCGTCGACGAAGATGATTTCGTGCGCGAGGCCGGACGGAAGCGTGGCGCGCAGGCTCTCGAGCATCGCCTGCGTGAGCGCGAGGCAGTTGTAGAGCGGAATCACCACGCTCAAGCGCGGCGCTTCCGCGAGGCCGGAGGCCGGAGGCGAGAGGCGGGAGACGGACAAGCAGAAGCAGCCTCTAGCTTCTTGCCTCTCGCCTCAAGCCTGCGGCGACTCGGTCAGCAGGCGCCGGAGATAGGCGCCGTAGCTGGACTTGCCGAGGCGCGCGATGTTGGCGTCGAGCGTGGCGCGATCGATCCAGCCTTTGCGCCACGCGATTTCCTCGACGCAGGCGATCTTCAGGCCCTGGCGATTTTCGATCACGCTCACGAATTGCGCGGCCTCGAGCAGCGAGTCGTGCGTGCCGGTGTCGAGCCATGCGGTGCCGCGGCCGAGAATTTCGACGTGGAGTTTGCCGGCGTCGAGGTAGAGCCGGTTGAGATCGGTGATTTCGAGCTCGCCGCGTTTCGAGGGCTTGAGGCTGCGCGCGAGACGAACGACGTCGCGATCGTAGAAATAAATGCCCGGGATCGCGTAGTTCGATTTGGGCTGCGCGGGTTTTTCTTCGAGGGAAAGGACGCGACCATCGGCGGCAAACTCGACCACGCCGTAACTCGTCGGATCGGCGACGTGATAGCCGAAGATCGTTGCGGCATCGGTGCGCGCGCCGGCGCGCTCGAGGGATTTGGCGAATTCGTGGCCGTAGAAAAGATTGTCGCCAAGGACGAGCGCGGACGGCTCGTCGCGCAGGAAGCCGGTGTCGGCGGCGATGTGAAATGCCTGCGCGAGTCCTTCGGGCTTCGGTTGCGCGGCGTAGGAAAATTTCAGGCCGAGGTTAGCGCCGTCACCGAGGAGTTTTTGGAAGAGCGGCAGGTCGGTCGGCGTGGAGATGACGAGGATCTCGCGGATGCCCGCGAGCATGAGCGCCGAGAGCGGATAGTAGACCATCGGCTTGTCGTAGACCGGCATGAGCTGCTTGCTCACGGCGATCGTCAGCGGAAAAAGCCGGGTGCCGGAGCCGCCGGCGAGGATCACGCCTTTGCGGGCGATGGATTTCGGATTGCGGATTTCGGATTGCGGATTGTCGGCCACAGGAAGTTGAAGGGGGTGAAGCGAAGCGGTTTTTTCAATCCGCAATCCGGAATCCGCAATCCGCAATTCGTTCAAGCACCGACGCCGAGCCGTTCACGGGCGTATTTCCTGGCCGTGATGTCGGCGGCCCATTCGCGGTGGGTGAGATACCAGTCGACGGTTTTCTCGATGCCGGTGGCGAAGTTTTCGCGCGGGCGCCAGCCGAGCTCGCGCTGGATTTTCGCGCAATCGATCGCGTAGCGGCGGTCGTGGCCCGGGCGGTCGGCGACGTGCGTGATCTGCGTCGCGTAGGACTGGCCGTCGGCGCGCGGAGATTTGCGGTCGAGGAGCGCGCAGATTTTTCGGACGATCTCGATATTCGGCTGCTCGTTCAGGCCGCCGATGTTGTAGGTCTCGCCGACGCGGCCGCGCTGCAGCACGAGCCAGATCGCGGCGGCGTGATCCTCGACGTAGAGCCAGTCGCGGATCTGCATGCCGTCGCCGTAGACGGGCAGCGGTTTGCGCTCGAGGGCGTTGAGGATGACGAGCGGAATCAGCTTCTCCGGGAAATGATACGGGCCGTAGTTGTTCGAGCAGTTGGTGGTGAGCGTCGGCAGCTTGTAAGTGTGCTGGTAGGAGCGGACGAGGTGGTCGCTCGCGGCTTTCGACGCGGCGTAGGGCGAGTTCGGCGCGAAGGGCGTCTCCTCGGTGAATGCCGGATCGCTCGGCGCGAGCGTGCCGTAGACTTCGTCGGTCGAGACGTGCAGGAAACGAAACGCGCTCTTCTTCGGCTCGGCGAGCTTGCTCCAGTGGAGGCGCGCGCAATTCAGCAGGCGCAGCGTGCCGACGACGTTCGTCTGCACGAACGGTTCGGGCGAGTCGATCGAGCGGTCGACGTGCGACTCGGCGGCGAAGTTCACCACGGCGTCGATCTGGTGCTCGGCGAGCAGCCGCGCGACGAGATCGGCGTCGCCGATCGAGCCGGGCGCGAAAACGTAGCGCGGGTCGTCGGCGAGGTCGGCGAGGTTGGCGGGATTGCCGGCGTAGGTGAGCGCGTCGAGGTTGACGAGCTTCGCGAGCGGCGACGACTTTTCGGTGAGGCGCTGGCGGATGAAGTTGGAGCCGATGAAACCGCAGCCGCCGGTGACCAGTAAGTTCATAAGAGGAGCAGGAGGAGTAAGAGGAGTAAGCCGGTTAGCGGAGAGTGCGAAGCAACGCGTTTAGCATCTTGGAAATTTCGGTGTAGCGCGCTTCGAGTTCGGCGTGAGCCGGGTGCGGAAGAAAGCCGAGATCCTTCGAGAGAAGGAGCAGATAGCGTGTCTCTTCAATCGAGCCGCGGGCGACAATCAGGAACTGCCGAAATTCAGCGCCGCTGCCGCGCCCTTTTCCTTCGGCAATGTTTGTGGGAATGGACGTCGCGGCTCGACAAAGCTGGTCGACGGTGCGGAAGCGTTCATCTGCGGGAAATGAACGTGTCGCGCGGTAGACATCCAGCGCGGCGGCATGCGCCTTTTGCCAGACCACGAGATTGCGCCAGGTTTCCGAATCGGAGTTCACGCGCCGCTTGCTTACACCTCTTACTCTTCTTGCTCCTCTTACACTTCGGCGCGCTGCCAAGCGCGCAGATCGCGCGCGACCGCTTCGTGGACTTCGGTGAGCGTGATGCCGACGGCGGCGAGTTTCGCGGAGTCCATCACGCAGTTGGAGCGCGGCGTCTTGGCGGCGACGTGCATGAACTCGTCCTCGTCCTTGAAGAACACGAACTCCTTCTGCGACACGCCGCTCCGGCGGATGAGCTCGACGACTTCGTGCGTCGTCACCTGGCCGGGGTTCGTGACGTTATAGGTGCCGAAGGGCACGCGTTTTTCCCAGCAGGCAAAGGTTGCGGCGCAGAATTCCTCGAGCTGCGAGATCGAGTTGGTCGCCTCGAGCAGGCGCGAATAGCGCAGGAGTTTCGTCAGGTAGTTGCGCGGATTGTCGACGTTGTTGAACGGAATCCGCAGCCGCCACACGTAGACGGCGGGTTGGCCCGCGAGCACTTCCTCGCCGAGCGCTTTCGTGCCGCTGTAGAACGAGCAGTGATTCGTGCGGAAGGTGAAGTTGGGCGTGTCGTCTTCGCGAAAGCCGCTCCCGTCGGGCCGCGCGCCGCTGTAGATGCAGCCGGAAGAAACGTGGCCCCACGGCACGCCCGCGGCGGCGCACGCATCGGCGACGATGCCGGGCAGCACGGCGTTGCCGAAAAGGCATTCGTGCTTGTGCAGCTCGCAGGCGTCGACGTTGGGCTTGCCGGTGTAGCCGGCGGCGTTGATCAGGAATTCCGGCTTGTCGCGCAGGAGTGCGGCGCGGAGCACGTCGACGTTCGTGTAGTCGGTTTCGGCGCGGCGCAGATTTTTAAACGCGATGCCCTTGCGCGCGAGCAGCGCCTGATATGCGTGGCCGACGTAGCCGGAACCTCCGAGCAGATAGATCATGGAAGCCGTCGAGGGAAACGGCGGCGCCTCGGCGGAACAAGGGATTTTTTCGTCACTTCCGCCGATAATCGCCGCGGCTGAAGTATTTCTCGAGCCACACGTAGGCGCAGATGAAGAAATAGCGGCTGCCCATTTCCTTGATCTTGAGCTTGGCGACGCCGTGGCGGCGATTGCGCCAGGAGATCGGCGTGACGGCGAAACTGTAGCCGCGGACGATCGCCTTGAGCGGAATCTCGACCGTGAGATTGAAATGCGGCGCGAGAAACGGCCGGCAGCCGTCGATCACGGTGCGGCGATACGCCTTGAAGGCGTTGGTGGTGTCGTTGAGCGGGATGTTGAAGCCGACGCGCACGAGAAAATTGGCGAGCCGGTTCACGAGCAGTTTCACGCGCGGATAGTCGATCACCTCGCCGCCGGCGACGAAACGGCTGCCGAACGCGCAATCGTTTCCCGCCTCGAGCATCCGCCAGTATTTCACCGCGTCGTGCGGCGAGTCGGACGCATCGGCCATCATGATGACGACGGCGTCGCCACGGCTGCGATCGAGTCCGCAGATCACGGCGCGGCCGAAGCCGTGCGCGCCGGTGTTCTGGACGGGCGCGAGCGTGGGGATTTTGGCCTTCAGCTCCTGGAGCACGGACCACGTGCGGTCCTTGCTGCCGTCGTCGACGACGACGATCTCGTGCGGGACGCCTTCGGCGGTGAACGTGCGGAAAATATCCTCGAGCGTCGACGGCAGCGATTCCTCCTCATCGCGCGCGGGGATGACGACGGAGAAAAGTTTCAGCGGAGCGGCGGATGGCGTGCTCACAGCGGGGCGGAAAGATCGAGCCAGTCCGGATGCGCACGCGCGTGCGCGGCGATTTCGTCGAGGATGGCGGCGACGGGCGTCGCCGGCTGCCAGCCCCAGACGCGCGCGGCTTTCGCGGAATCGAGCACGAGCCACGGAATGTCGAACGGCCGCGGCTTCGGATCCACGCCGACCTGATGCGCGCCGAGATGCGTGGCGCACCAGTCGCTGAGCTGGCGGAGTGACGTCGCCGACGCGAGGCCGCCGGAAAAATTCGCGATACGATCGCTCGCGGCGATTTTCGGCGCGGCGAATTGTTTTTCCAAAACGGCGACGAGATCGCGCGGATGCAGGCAATCGCGCACCTGGTGGCCGCTGCCGCCGAAGCCGATGTAGTTGAGCGGGCGACGGCGGAGCCAGGCGTTGATCCAGTAGGCGAAGATGCCCTGATCCGCGCGACCGAACTGGCCGGCGCCGGCGAGCACGCCGCAGCGGTTGATGAAGACGGGCAGATCGAAGGCGGCGCCGTATTCGAGCGCGAGCGCTTCGCTGGCGAGCTTCGTCGCGCCGTAGAGCGAGATCGGCGCGGCGGTGCTGAAGGTCTCGTCGATGCCGGCGGAGCTGACGCCGGGCGCGTGAGCGGCGCCGGGCGCGAGACGATAGGCGTGGTTTTCCGCCGCCATCTCGAGGCCGGCCAGCGCGGCGATCGAATAGACGCGGCTCGTGCTGAGCAAAATGAAGCCCGCGCGGTGCTGCTTGCAGAATTCGAGCATGTTCACCGTGCCGACGAGGTTGTGCTCGATGAGCTGGCGCGAACTCGTGCGGCCGTCGACGCCGGCGAGCACGCTGGGATTTGCGGCGGCGTCGACGACCCAGTCGACGGCGGGCAGCGTCTCGAGATCGCTCGCGGCGCGCAGGTCGCCGTGAAAAAGTTTCACGCCGCGACGCTTCAGCTCGGCGCGATTGCGCTCGCTGCCGGGGCGGATGAAGTTGTCGAAGCCGCTAACCTGGTGTCCCGCCTCCGCTAACGCGTGCGCGAGCGTGCTGCCCACAAAACCGCAAACGCCGGAGATCAGAATGCGCATTGGGTTGATGCTTGGGGAAAAACTCGGACGGCGGAAAGAAGTTTCGGACGATTATGTAGGGCGTCTGTCTTGCAGACGCCGGGCTCAGGATTTCCGGCGGAAAACGGCGTCTGCAAGACAGACGCCCTACAAGGGGAGCCAGTGTGCTCAGGCTTTGCGCTGCTGCCACGCTTCGACGATCTGGCGGATCGTTTCCTCGAGCGACTGCGTGATATCCCACGCGGGAAAGTGCGCGCGCATTTTGCGCAGGTCGCTGTAGTAGCAGATGTGGTCGCCGGCGCGGTTCTGGTCGACGTAGGTGTGGACCTGTTTCTTGCCGGAGAATTTTTCCGCGAGCTTGAACGCTTCGAGGATCGAGCACGAGTTGGCCTTGCCGCCGCCGAGATTGTAGACCTCGCCGGCGCGCGGCGCGGTGACGAATGCCGCCATGAAGCGTGCGACGTCGAGCGAGTGGATGTTGTCGCGGACCTGTTTGCCCTTGTAGCCGAAGACGCGGTATTCGCGGCCCTCGAGGTTGCACTTCACGAGGTAGCTGAGGAAGCCGTGGAGTTCGACGCCGCTGTGGTTCGGGCCGGTGAGGCAGCCGCCGCGCAGCGCGCAGGTGGGCAGGTTGAAGTAGCGGCCGTAGTCCTGGACCATCACGTCGGCGGCGACCTTGCTTGCGCCGAAGAGCGAGTGCTTCGACTGGTCGATGGTGAACGTCTCCGCGATGCCGTGCGCGTAAGCCGGATCGGCGTAGTCCCAGCGCGTGTCGAGCTCGCGGAGCGCGATGCGGTTGGGCGCGTCGCCGTAGACCTTGTTCGTGCTCATGTGCACGAACGGCGACTCGGGCGCGTGCTGGCGCGCGGCCTCGAGGAGGTTGAGCGTGCCGACGGCGTTGGTGTCGAAATCGTCGAACGGAATCGCCGCTGCGCGATCGTGCGACGGCTGCGCGGCGGTGTGCACGATGGCGGCGGGCTTCACTTCGCGCACGAGCGCGAGCACGCCGGCGCGGTCGCGGATATCGAGCTCGTGGTGGACGAAGCCCTTCAGGTCGCGCGCGAGCCGCTGCTGATTCCAGCGCGTGTCGCCCTGCGGGCCGAAGAAGACGGCGCGCTGGTTGTTGTCCACGCCGTGGAGGGTGTAGCCGAGCTCGCGCGCGAAATACGCGCAGACTTCGGAGCCGATCAGTCCGGAGGAACCGGTGACGAGGAGAGTTTTGGCCATGGTTGCGAGGACGACGATTGCTCGAAATCGGAAGTGGTAGCCGGTCGCCGCAGCGAGGCTAGCAAAATCACGGCCCGCTTGGTGAAGCATGCCGCCGTGCCGGGCGCCGGGCGCGTCGTTCCAACAATGGGAAACCGAGCGTCCCATGACGGCGCTGATCGGGTTGCCGGGTCGTGAAGGCAAAACGCTTTGACATTCGGCGGAGCATGCGCCGGCCGCCGGCTGGCCGCGGTAGACTCACGATTCACCGAACCAATTTTGCGCTGGCAGCGATCTGGTGCCGGCGAGAGACTCAATATTTCCCATGAGTATGCAGACGCGGGCAACCGATACACTTTCATATGTCGACCACGTGGCGCAGCTGGAGCAGAAGCTCAGCACGGACAAGGCCCTGAGCGAGGCGGTGGGCGGCGAGTTCGTGGGGGTCGGGAAACTCGAGTATCAGCTCCTGCGTTCGCTGGGATTGAAAGACGGCCAGATGGTGGTGGATGTCGGTTGCGGCAGCGGTCGGCTCGCGTGCCAGCTCGCGCCGTTTCCGGACATCCGCTATCTCGGATGCGACGTGGTGCCGCGGCTGCTGGCTTATGCGCAGCAGCTCTGCGGGCGGAGCGACTGGCGTTTTCTGACGACGAGCGGAACCACCATTCCCTGCGGCGACAACGAGGCGGACTTCGCGTGCTTTTTCTCGGTGTTCACCCACCTCCTGCATGAAGATACCTTCAAATATTTTCTCGAGGCGCGGCGGGTGTTGAAAGCGGATGGAAAGCTCGTGATGTCGTTCCTCGAGTTTCGCGTGCCGTCGCACTGGGGCCTTTTCATCGGATCCGTCGGCCAGAGCAGCGCGGACCGGCATCACAACCAGTTTCTGTCGACCGATGCGATCGAGGCCTGGGCGGCGCACAGCGGCTTCGAAGTCGTGGCGATGCACCGCGGCGATTCGAGCTACATTCCTTTGCCGGAGGAAATCCGTTTCGAAAACGGCGTGCGGATGAGCGGCGCGGGTTCGCTCGGGCAGTCCGTCGCGATCCTGCGGAAACAAGCGGCGTGAGCGTCAGAGCCGCGCGAAGCGGTATTTCACGAGCGCGCGCAGCCAGGTGAACGGGTCGCGGACGACGCGGATTTTTTTCCCTTCCTTGAAGGAACGCGATTTGTAGCTGACGGGGATTTCGATCGGGCGATGGCCGCGGCGGACGAGCTTGATGAGCAGTTCCCAGTCGAAATCGAAGCGGTCGCACTCGAAGGCGAGGCCGGCGAGGCATTCGCGGCGGAAGACCTTGAACATCGTGAACGGATCGCGCAGCCAGATGCCGAGCGTCGCGTTGAGCAGCAGCGTGAAGCCCCAGTGCGCGGTGTTGAGCACGAGCGCCTGCAGCGGCTGGTCGGTGAACTTGCGGATCGCGAGGCCGCCTTCGCCGTGGCGCGAGCCAAGCACGAAACTCTGGCGGCCGGAGGCGAGCGGCGCGAGCAGCGCGTCGTAGTCGGCGAGGTCGTATTCGAGATCGGCGTCCTGGATGAGGATCACATCGCCGCGCGCGTGCGCGAGGCCGGTGCGCACCGCGTGGCCCTTGCCGCGCGGCGCGGGCTCGAGGAGGAGCGCGACGCGCGGATCGTTTTGATAGCGGAGCACGATCTCGCGCGTGCCGTCGGTCGAGTTGCTCTCGACGAGAATAAATTCGAGCCGCCAGCCCGGAATGTGTTTCGCGAGCAGCGCGTCGAGCAGCGTGGCGACGGTGGCGCGCTCGTTGTAGATCGGCACAATGACCGAGAGCACGCCGTCGGGAAGGGGAGCAAACGCGGCACCGGGCATGGCAGGCGTCAGAGTTGTTCCGCGGCGAGCGGAGCGCGATCCCGTAACGCGATCAGCCCGAGCAGTGCCGCGGCGGCGGCCGTCGCGACGAGCGCGGCGCCCGCAGAGAGCGGGCCGCGCGTGGCGGGCGTGGCGGCCAGCCATGTCGTCGCAAACATCGCCAGATGCAGGAGCACGAGGGCGCCGAAAAACCAGCGACCGAGCGCGGCGGCGAACACGAAAGCGAGGGGGAACAGGAGCAGATTGGCGGCGAGCGAGCCCTGATGGATGAACGTGGATTGCGCGGTGAACATCAGGCCGCACCAGAGCGCGAGCGTGAGCGCGATCCAGAGCAAGCCGGCGCCGAGCCGGGTCGCGCGAACGCCCGAGTCGGCATGAGCGCGCGTGCGCCACCAGGCGAACGGCGCGAGCAGCAGCGCGAAATTCCAGACGCCGAGCGCGTGGAAGAAAAAATAAAACTGGTCGACTCGTCGCGCCGCCGCCTGCGACGGGCGAAACTGCAACCACTGCGCGTGATTGCCGCCGAAGAGCAGGCGGACGTTGGCGAGTTTCGCGTCGAGTGAATTTTTCCAGCCGGCGGCGCGGTAGGCGGCGGAGAGCGTCTCCCACGTGCCGCGGCCATCGGGCGGGACGACTCCGCCGAGATGCCATTTCAGCAGGCGATTGCCCGGCGGCTCGTAGAATCTCTGGTAGGCGAACCACGGCGCCAGGAGGACAGCCGCGACGAGGAGGCCGGCGAGCAGCGCGCGTGGCACCGGCCATGGTCGCCAGAACACGGCCATGACCGCGAGCGCGAGCAGCGAGAACGCCGCGCCGCCGTGCGCGAGGCACGCGAGCGCAGCAAACATTCCCGCCGCGGCGAGCCCGGCGGCGCTGCGTCGCGCGCGATTCGCGTAGAGCGTGAACGCGCCGAGCGCGAACGCGGCCGCGCCGAGTTTCGGCCACACATACAGCGAATGCAGCACGCAGAGATTCGTCGTGGCGCAGAGCGCGACGAGCGTCGTCGTGCTCCGCGCCCGCAACCCGGCGCCGCGGAGAAACGCCCACACCGCGGGAATCCAGAGCAGTTGCAGCCACATGCCGGCCGCGTGCGCGGCGGCGACGAAGTCGAGTCGCAGCACGCGCGCGACCGGCCACGCGAAGAGGATCACGCCGGTTTGCAGCGGCGGCCGGTCGCTGCTGAGCCAGTCGCCGAGCAGCTGCCGCGGGCTGGTGTTGGTGCGGAGCCGCTCGGCGAAGAGGCGCGGGATTTCGTTGTCGACGCCGAGGAAATCGAAAAAGCGCGCCGCGGAAAGCTGGTCGATGCCGAGCGAACTCGAAAAAAGATGCAGCAGCCCGAGGTAACCGAGCCCGACGACCAGCAGCGCGAGCATCGGCCGGCACAGGTCGACTTCGCGCGCGATGACGCGCACTTCGCGGCGCGCGCGCCAGACCGACCACGCGGACATAGCGAGCACGAGGATCGTCCACGCGGCGCCGGCCGCTGGATGAAGAAACCAGGCCCAGAATGCGGCGTAACAAATCGCCGCGCAAATCCCGGCGCCGATCAGCAACGTCGAAGCGCCACCGCCAAAACTCGTGCGGCGGATCCACACCGCCGCGGCGAGGGTCACGGCAGCGAGCGTCGCGAACACGACCAGGAAAGCCGCGAGGTGTTGAATCATGTAGGTGGCCGGCCTGGCGGTTGCACGTCGGCGTGACGATCAGCCAATCAACGTGGCGCGCGTTTGCCGGGATACTGAAGGATCCAGCCCTCGGGCAGGATCGGGATGTTCGCCGGCTCGCGTCGATCGAGCTGCGCGGCGTAGTTGCGCCAATGGAGATCGTTGGGCGCGGGCACCGTGTAGGCGGAGCGGTTGATCCAGAGCGACCAAAGTAAAATCGCGGCGAAGAGCGGCGCGGCGCGGCCGCGCGGGATCATCGCGAGGACGAGAATCCAGCAGAGCAGCACGCGCGGGATGAAAAGATACCGGTCGCCGTAGCCGAGGTGCAGCTCCTCCCAGAGCGTCGATCCGCCGCGCACGAGCGTCGATCCGAGCAGCAGCGAGAACGCGACCACGAAGACCGCGATCGCACCGGCGCTGCGCGTCCGCCACGTGCGGCGCAGCGCGAACACGACGAGCGCCACCAGCAACGCGAACAGCGCGAGCTGGCCGGCGCGACCGAGTGTTTCGGCCCGGTGCCAGCCGAACAGCATCACGCCGAGCGTGCGTTGGCCGGTGAAGGCGAGCGTCGCCGCGAGATCGAACGGCTTGCTCGGGGCGCGGGGAAACGGCGCGACGATGCTGGCGATGACATGGCTGGTGGCCGCCACGGTGACGACGGCGAACTCGAACCAAGCGGCGCGTTGCGCGCGGAACCGCCACGCGCGCCACGCGAAGAGCGGCCACAGCACGACGCTGAATGGCCCCGTGAATCCCACCAGGAAAAGCACCGCGCCATCCGCGATGAGCGTGCGGCGGGACTCCGCCGGTCGCAGCAGGAGCTGTCGGACGAGCAGCAGCGCTGTCGCCCACTGGAGATTGCAAAGTTGGAAAAGGACTTCGCCGGTCTGCGGCACCAGCGCGATCGCGAGGGCCAGCCAGATTTTCCCGGGCAGCTCGACCCGCGGCGAAAGGAAGCTCGCCGCGACGGCGACCCAGCCGAGGAAGGACACGGTGTTGTAGATCGCGGGAAGCGCGAGCGGGCTCGTCCAGCTGGCGAGCAGCGCGACGAGGCGCGGGATGAGGTGCAGGTAGCCCGCATACGGCGTGTAGAAGGCGCGCCAGCCGAGCGTCTCGTTTTCGTTGAGGAAAACGCTGCCATCCTCGGCCCACAGTTGCGGCGTGGTGAGCGCGTGCGGCTTGCGGAGATACAGCAACACGCCCGACACCAGCGTGACGAAGACAAACCAGCGCCACGAAACGACCGTGGCGTCCCGCGCCGGCAGCACCGCGCGCAGCGGCGCGAATCGGTCCGGCAGCTTTTGCAGGCGCGCGGGTGCCGCGCGGATTTCCGCGACGAGACGCGAAAGGTTTGGCCCCACGAGCAGGCCCGCGAGCGTGAGGCCGCCGAGCCAGCAGAGGAGCGCGCCGAATCGGAGCAGTTTTTCGCTCAGCCAGGTGAGCTGACCGATTTCGATCGGCGCCGAGAAGGCCAGCCAGTGGCCGGCGGCGCTGCGGGCTTCGACGCGAAAATCTCCGCGCGGCGCGGACACGGCGACGCTGCCCCAGTTCGTGCGCCGCGGGTAAGCGGGCTGGACGAGTTGCTCGCCGGTCGTGCCGACGAGCGCGAGGCGTCCGTCGGGCGGCACGAGATCGCCGCTGATTTCGAAGCGCAGCAGCGGAAGCGCGGTGCGGAGCGGTTCGCTGCGCCAGAGTGCGGTGCCGCCGGCGCGATCATGCGACGACCAGGTCGGAACATCGAGCGGCGCGAGGGTCGACGGGAGCGCGTTGGCGCGAAATCCGCCGAGCTCCGGCGTGGCGGCCACGGGGAGCAACGGAGCGCGCACGGAGGCCGGCAGGATCGCGCGAATCGCCGGATGACGCAGCCAGGCTTCGAGCATTTTCGGGTCGGGATAAGGCAGGTCATCCCACGGGCGTTTGCCTTCGAGTGTTGATGTGCGGCCGCGCACGAAGTCACGCAACGTGCTCTCGCGCGAGGCGTTCACGATGGGCATGTCGCGAAGGATTCCGAACCATTGATGGCGGGCTTGGCTGTAAGTGCTCGCGACGATTATGCCGCACCAGCCCAGCGCGCCGAAAGCGATCCAACCCTGACGCCGCGGCGCGACAGACACCGTGAACAGGTGCAGCCACGCGAGCGCGCCGGCGACGGAACCGATGACAAGCGAATCGAAATAACGCGGCGAGAGGGCGTGCGCTTCGCCGCCGCGGCCGTAGGCGAGGAGCACCGTTTGCAGCAGCCACCAGCCGCCGAGTGCCGCGACGAGGCTCGATCCGAAATCGGAAAATTTCGCGCGCCACGCGCGCACGGTCACCCACGCGATCGGCAGCACGATCAGCGCACACGCCCAGGGCGAATTCACCGGCCACGCGGTGAGCCAGGCGAGCGTTTCGAGCCATTCGCCAAACGAGTGGGCGCGCAGCGGCTCATGTCCGGCGACCTCGACGCGCAGCAGGAAGCCCACCGCGACGATCGCGGCGCACCAAAGAAGATTAAACCATTCGAGGCCCGCGGGCCGCCGGCGCTGCGTGAGGCAGCGCGCCAGCGTCAGTCCGGCGACAATCACGGCCGACAAAAAACCCGAGGCCATTGCGATCAGTCCGGCGGCGCCCGCGATCTGGCCGATCCACCACCAACGCGAGCCGGTGCGCGCAAGTCCGGCGCCTGCGATGTGCAGGAACGCGAACCAGAGGATAAAATAAAACTGCGATTGAAAACCCGCGAGGGTGTTCTCCCACGCGAAGGGCATCGCGAACACCACCGCGGTGAAGATCGCGAGCAGCGTGACGCCGTTGCGCGTCAGTGCGCGCGCGGCGATCGCCAGCAGCAGCGCGAGCGCGCCGGCGTGGAGGAAGGCGTTGACGGCCATTTCGAGCCGCCCGTCCCACTCGCCGTTCGCGCGCACGAGCCCGAGCGTGAGCAGCCGCGTATAAACGATGCGGTGCTCGTTGTGCGGCCGCATGAAATCGGCCGCGGTCAGGTGGCCTTCGGCCTGCTTCAGCAGGATGTGGTCGCCGATGCCGTCCCATTCGTCCCAGTAAGGCACGTCGGTTCCCCAGCCTTGGATGAGGACGAGCTTGGCGCCGACGAGCGTGACGCAGAAGGCGAGGCAAAGCCAGAACACCGAACGCAGGCGAAGTGGACCCATCGAGCGCAAGGCAGCGATTAGCGGGCCGCGAGCGCAGTGCGGCAAGAACTTTGGTTATATAAGCGATCTGCTATACGCCCGTCGCGAAACGCACGTCGGCGAACGCCACCGTCGCCGGCGGCGCGCCGCGGCGGATGAGTCGTAGTTCGAGGCGCGCGGCACCGGTCGGCGGCTGGGCGAGGTGCGCGTCGAGGCGAAAGCCGGGTGCGACGTCGGCCGGCAGCGCGAGCACGCGGTTCACGTCGGGACGTGGAAAAAGTTTCGTCGTGCGGCCGGCGCAGGCGCCGCGGCACCAGAGTTCGACGGCGTCAATCGTCGCGTGCGCGTCGCCGCCGCTGACCCAGCCTTCGACGCGAAACGAGCGGGGATCACACGTGGCACCCGCGGCGGGAATATCGATGCAGCCGCGCAGCGTCGGCTG
>DASZYB010000004.1:0-68792 GCA_035545575.1 Opitutaceae bacterium
TCGAACGGCTCATCCGCCGGCTCAAGGGCTTCCGCCGCGTCTTCACCCGTTACGACAAACTGGATGCGGTCTTCCGCTCCTTCGTCATCTTCGCCCTAATTTGGTTAACCTTGAAATAGTGTTAACACGCCCTAGCGCTTCGCGCGCGCCGTCCGCGCCCGCGCCGATGAGGATTTTGCGTTGCGACCGCGCGCACGCTGACGCTTTCTGCGTTTTTCTGGACCGCGCATGTCCGAGCCACCTCGCCTCCTTCTCATTCGCCGCCGCTACCTTGGCGATGTCGTGCTGCTCGGCCCATTGCTCCGCAACCTCCGCCTCCACTGGCCCGCCGCTCATCTCGCCGCGCTCGTCGAATCGCGCTTCGCCGACGTCCTCGCGCTGAATCCCGACGTCGATGCCACCCTCGTGTTGCCGGATCGGCTCGGCGAGTGGCCGCGCTTCCTGCGCGCGCTGCGGCGCGCGCGTTTCACCCACGTGCTCGACCTCGACAACACCGAGAAGACCGCCGCGATCGCGCGACTCAGCGGCGCGTCGACGCGCGTCGGCCTGCACCACGGCGGCCATCGCATGAAATTCCCCGCGGCTTACACGCACATCGTTCATGATCCGACCGAGCTGCATGAACACCGCTCCATCACCGAATACTATTTGCGCGCGCTGGAGCCAATCGGCGTGCCGGTCGCAACGCGCGAGGTGCGGCTGGTGCCGCGCGAGGACGATCTCGCCGCGCTGCAAAAATTCGTCGGCGCCGGCGGTCGCATCCTCCTCGTCCATCCCGGCAGCCGCAGTCCAATGCGCATCTGGCCGGTGGAGCGCTTCGCGGCCGTCTGCGATTTTGCCCAGGACCAGCTCGACGCGCAGGTCGTCCTCGTCGGTGGACCCGGCGACGAGCCGTTGCTCGCCGGAATCCGGCGGCACACGCGCATGCACGTGCTCACCCCGCCCGGCCCGCTCTCGATCGCGCGGTTCGCCGCGCTCGCGCGTCTCAGCCATGCGCTCCTCTGCCACGACAGCGGCCCGATGCACGTCGCCGCCGCCGTCGGCACGCGCGTGATCGCGCTCTACGGCTCGCAAAACGCCGCGCTCTTCCGCCCCGCCGGCGCGGGCCACACGCTGCTCCAGCCGCCGCTGCCGTGCGTCGACTGCGTGGCGCCGGATCGGTGCGTTCCCGGAGATTCGTATCGGAATTTCTGCGTCCGCCAGGTCGCCACCGACCGCGTTCTCGCCGCTGTGCGCGATGTTTTTGCCCACCCACGCTAAATCGACGAAACTTTCGCGAGCGTATCGCGTCAACGGACGCGATCTCGCGCCATTTGGGGCTCCAGCTCTCGTGTGGCACGCAGGTCGCGCCATGCCCGTTCATTCACTTCTGGAGCCCACGACCGACGCCGATCTCGCGTCGCCCGAACCGGATTTTTCCCGCGGGGTTCGCCGCGCGCCGCTGATCACGGTCGCGATCCCGGCCTACAACCGGCCGCGCCTGCTCCGCGAAGCGCTCGCCAGCCTCGCCCGCCAGCGCGGCTTCGACGACTTCGAAGTCGTCGTCTGCGACGACGGCGGTCTCGCCGAGACGCAACGCATCGTCGAGGACTCCGCGCTGCTCAGCGTGCGCTTCTACCGCAACCCTTCGCCGCTCGGCGCCGTGGAAAACTGGAACCGCTGCCTCCGTCTGGCGCGCGGCCAGTGGATCACGCTGCTGCACGAGGATGACCTGTTGTATCCCTGGTTTTTTGCGAGCGTCGGGCCGCGCCTGCGCGGCGACCTCGCCGCCGTCGCGGTCCGCTGCGCCCAGGGCGCCGAGCCGCCGGCACTCGCGCCGCCGCGCTGGCCGCCGCGGACGCGGACGTATGCGCCGGCCTCGTTCCTCAAGAGCAGCATGACGCCGTTTCCCGGCGTCGTGTTTTCGCGCAGCCTTGCGTGGCGGCTCGGCGGGTTCGATGCGCGGCTGGGCGGCATCGCCGACTACGCGTTTTGGTATGAGCTCGCGCGCGCCGGCCGCGTCGAAGTGCTGCGCGATCGCGCGGCTTTCTACCGGATCAACCACGGCCAGTGGACCGAGCGCGAATGGCCCGCGATGCTGCGCCGTGCGCATCTGCTCCGGCTCCGCATCGCGCGCGAACAACTCGGCCGCTGGCCGCGACTCGGGCGGTGGTTCGCGCGTTTCTACACCGCGCGGATGGCGGCGGCGTATGCGCAGCGTTTCCGCGAACGGCCGGCGATCCTCGCCCGCGCGAGCCGTTTTCGCCGCGTGCCGTTTGGCTCGTTGTCGAGCGGCTGGGCCTGGAAACTTCTCCAGCTCGCGCCGCGGTTCACGCGCGAAACGCCACGATTGTCCCTGCCACCCCCACGATCTCCGCAAATCGCCCGGCCTTGATCGCCTCGAAGATCGCGCGCGTCACGCCATCGGCGCGGCTGCCGAAATCGTGAAACGCGATCACGCCGCCTGGTTTCACGAACGGCGTCCAGGCCGCGATGTCCGCGCGGCAGCCGTCGTAGGAATGGTCGCCGTCGATGAAAACGAAATCGATCGCGCCGCGCTTCGCCGCCAGCGACTGCGCCGCTGCGAGCGAATCACTCACGACCGGTTCGGCCCGGCGCGCGAATCCGAGCGCGGCGAAATTCTCACGGAAAATGTCGAGCGTGCTGTTCGCCCCGAGCTGCCGGAAATGCCGGCCATACCACGCCGCGTCCTCGCCACAGGTCGAGAGCCCTTGGAAATTATCGACCGCGAAAATTTTCGCGGCGTCGCCCTTCAGCCCGGCCGCGATGAAGCAGGTCGACGCGCCCATCCACGATCCGACTTCGACGACCTGCGCGCCCGCCGGCAAATCGCTCGCGAGCTGAAAGAGAAATCCGCGCTCCGGCAGGCTGCCCATGTCGTCGCGCTTGAAATGCCGCGCCACGCGCAGGAATTCCGCCCAGTTCAAATCCGGCCGGCGTTTGCGCGCGCCGCGGAGATAGCGGCCGCTCTTCTGCGCGAACCGCACGTCGCGCACGATCGGCCAATGCTTGAACGTCATGAACGCATCTTGCGTCGCCCGCCCGGCTCGCGCACGAAGAAAAATTGCCGGCCCAAAACGATCGGCCCAAAAAAAACCACGGGCGGCTCCGTCGTCAGGCCGGCGCGCCTTGAAATTTATGGTTGGACCTTCGCGGGAGCTTGGAGCTTGTGATCTGGAGCTTCCTCACGCTCCCCTTTCGCGCCCATGCCCGATTCGCCGATAAAGGTCACCGTCGCGATTCCCACCTACAATCGCGCGGACTTCCTGCGGCAGACGCTGGCCGGAATCGTGGCGCAGCAATTTCCGCGCGACCATTTCGAGATTCTCGTCATCGACAACAACTCGCGCGACCACACGCGCCGCGTCGTCGCCGAGTTTGCCGCGACGCATCCCGCGCCGCGCTACATCGCCGAGCCGCGGCAAGGCCTCGACCACGCGCGCAACCGCGCGATCGCCGAGGCGCGCGGCGAGATCGTCGTGTTCGGCGACGACGACATCCTCGTCGCGCCCGACTGGCTCGCGCAGATCGCGGTGCCGCTGCTCGCCGACGTCGAGCGGCACATCGGCGCGGTCGGCGGCGAGGTGATTCCCGTTTTCCCCGACGGCCTGCCGGACTGGGTGCGCGAATGGCACGCGCCGCTCGCGTTTCGCGCGGACGCCGGTCCGCTGCCCGCGCACCAATCGCCGATGGGCGCGAACATGGCGCTGCCGAAATGGGTCTTCGACGAGGTCGGCGTCTTTCACACCGCGCTCGATCGCGCGGCGGGAAATTATTTTTCCGGCGGCGACACCGAAATGATCCGGCGTGTGCGCGCCGCCGGCCTCGAGGTGTGGTTCGCGCCCGGCGCCGCCGTGCAGCATCAGATGCCCGCGAACCGCACGACGTTTCGCTACGCCACGCGCCATGCGTTCGATTCGGCGCGCTCGCGCGTGATCGACCGCGCGAGCCAGCCCGGCGCGCTCGGTTATTTCGCGGGCCGGTTGCCCGGCAACGCCGCAAAGGCGCTCGGTTTCGCGCTGCTCGCCGGCGGTAACGCCCTGCTCTTTCGTTCCGGTGCGGCGAAAAAAGCGCTCGTGCGCGCGTGGCGTTCCTGCGGCTACCTCTACCAGATCCCGCGCTCGATCTGCGGAAAGGTGTAGGAGCGGCTTTACGCCGCGACGCTTTGTCCGCAACTATCGCCGCATAAAGCCGCTCCCCCAGTCCAGCGACGCGCGCCTGCCGCTGAGCGTCGTCATCGTCGCGAAAAATGAAGCGCACAATCTCCCTGCGTGTCTCGCGAGCGTGCAGGGCTGGGTCGCGGAGATCGTCGTCGCGCTCAACAACACCACCGACGACAGCGCCGCCGTCGCAGAGCGTTTCGGCGCCGCGGTGTGCGAGTTGCCGTGGCAGGGTTATCGCGACACGAAAAACGCCGCGCTCGCGCGCGCCTCGCAGGCGTGGGTGCTCGCGCTCGATGCCGACGAAGCCGTCTCGCCCGAGCTGCACGCCGCGCTCGAAAATTTTTTCCGGCGCGCGGACCGCGACACGTTTGCCGGCGCGCGCTTTCCGCGGCGCGTGTGGTTCATCAATCGCTGGATCACGCACGGCGACTGGTATCCGGACTGGAGCGTGCGACTGCTGCACCGCGAGCGCGCCCGCTGGGCCGGCGATGCGTTCGTCCACGAAAAAGTCGCGTGCGACGGGCCGGTCGCGACGCTTCGCGGCGATCTACTGCACCGGCCTTATCCGACGATCGGCGCGCATCACGCCAAGATTCTCGAATACGCGCGGCTCTTCGCCGACAAGCAGACCGCGGCACAACAACCGTGGTCGCCCGTCGCGGCGGTCGTGCGGCCGGCGTGGCGTTTTTTCCGCAGCTACATCGTGCGCGGCGGATTTCTCGACGGCTTCCCCGGCTTCGTCGCGGCGACCGCGACGGCGTATTACACGTTTCTCCGTTATGCCTGCCACTACGAACGCCTCCATCGCGCCGAGCGCTGAGCCCGCGGCGTGGCGATTGCGCCTGCGCCTGCTCTACCGCGCGCTGCGCTACCGCTGGAAAAACGATCCGGCGGAAATCGCGTTCGTGCGCGCGCACGCGCGGCCCGGCACGCTCGCGCTCGACGTCGGCGCGCACAAGGGCGGCTACACGTTCTGGCTCGCACGCAGCGTGGGCGCGGGCGGACGCGTGCACGCATTCGAGCCGCAGCCGCAGCTCGCGCGCAATCTCCAGCGCGCCTTCGATCCGCGGCGCGTCGTCGTGGAAAATGCCGCCGTCTCCGATCGCGAGGGCACGATGACGCTGCACATCCCGACCGACGGCCGGCCGTCGCCGGGCGCATCGCTCGAAGCGACGGCCACCGCCACCCTGACCGGCCGTTCGATCGAAGTGCGCGTGCTCACGCTGGACCGGCATCTCGCCGCGCGCACGCAGCCGGTGTCGTTTTTGAAGTGCGATGTGGAAGGCCACGAGCTCGCCGTTTTTCGCGGCGCGGAAAATCTGCTCCGCCGCGACCGGCCGGTGCTGCTCTTCGAGTGCGAGCAGCGTCACCACGGCGCGCGTCCGATCGCGGAGGTGTTCGCGTATCTCGAGGGGCTGGGCTATCGCGGACGCTTCTTTCGCGACGGCCGGCTCGCGCCGCTGGCGGAATTCGATCCCGCGCGCGACCAGGCGGACCCGCACGCGGAAAACTACTGCAACAATTTCGTTTTCTCCGCCGGATCGGCGTAGAGTGTCGTCGCCATGCCCGACCAGCCGCGCGCTTTCAGCAAACTCGCCGAGGAGCTCGTCGGCGATCTGCGCGGGATCGCGTCGGACGAACCGCGGCGCTCGCGCAAGCGCGCCACGCAGCCGCTCAGTGCCGTCGTCGAGCAGCTTCTGCAGCAGCACCAGATCGGCCGCGCCTCGCCGGAGCAGACAATCCGCGAGCGCTGGGTCGAACTCGTCGGCTCCGCCAACGCCGCCTACTCGCATCCCGCGCGGATCGAACGCAACCTGCTCGTCGTGCTCGCCGCGCACGCCGTCGTGCGCAACGAGCTCTTTCATCATCGCGCCGAGATCGCCGCGCGCGTCCGCCAGCTTCCGGGCTGCGCCCACGTGAAAGGGCTCAATCTTCGCGCAGGCTAGTTTTCGTTTCTACGGAAACCTAGACGCGCCGAACCCGCGCCAAGTCCGCCGCTTCGCGCCGTCCCTCCGGCGCGAGCGGTTCGACGATTGACGCGACGTTTCATCACCGCATTTTGGCCGCCGCTTTCTCCGGTTGAACCTCTGCCCGTCCCAGCCCCAGTCCGCCCCAAATTTTCGCTTGCGCGCCCCGGCGCGTTTCGGGAGCGTGTCACCTTGCGTTAGTGAGATCCCGTCGGTTGCGGGGTCGCACCATGACTGGTCCGGCACTCCGCCGGATTGGAACGGTGACGCCGGCTTGTCCGATTTCCAGTCGGGCGGCGGGCGGCACGGCACCTGAAAAGGCGCCCTACAGTCGTGAATCAAATCACCAAACCATGTCCACTACAGTCGTTAAACCAGAAATCATTGCCGAATACAAAACTCACGAGAAGGATACCGGCTCGTCCGAAGTCCAGGTCGCATTGCTCACCGCTCGCATCAATCACTTGACCGAGCACCTGCGCACGCACCGCAAGGATTTCCACTCGCGCCGCGGGCTCCTGCAGATGGCCTCGCGCCGTCGCAAGCTCCTCGATTATCTCAAGCGGCACAATCTGCCGAAGTATAACGAGCTGCTGCAGAAGCTGAACCTTCGCAAATAACGCTTTCGTCAAACGGGCGACCCGATCCGCGGGTCGCCCGTTGTCGTTACGACACTCGGGATCAGGCCGGGACATTTCCGTTTGCTGCCATGTAGGGCGTCTGTCTTGCAGACGCCGGCGCGTGCAAGACACGCGTCCGACAAAAAGTGCAGCGGCGCCAAACGGAAATCTCTCGCGCCAGTCGCGAGCCGATGAGAGCGGGTCCGTGAAACAGTCAAACCCGCCGCGGCCCACCCTGCCGCCTGCCGCTCCCGCGCTTCAGCGGAAGCCAAACCGAACCCCAGCCCGTCGCGTGACGCGGGCCGGTTCGTCCTATCCGAGCCACGCAATGTCCGAATCGTCCGAATCGAAATGAATCAGAAACACAATGTCACCGTGCCCGGCCTCGGGATCACGTTCTCCACCGGCACCTACGCCAGCCTCGCCAACGGCGCCGTCAACGTCAGCGTCGGCGAGACCAACGTCTTCATCACCGCCTGCATCGCGCAGACCACCAAGCCGGGCCAGGATTGGTTCCCGCTCACCGTCGACTACCGCGAGAAATACGCCGCGGCCGGCCGCTTCCCCGGCGGCTACTTCAAGCGCGAAGGCCGCCCGTCCGAAAAAGAAATCCTCACCTCGCGCCTCTGCGATCGCCCGTGCCGCCCGCTTTTCCCGGAAGGCCTGCTCAATGAAGTGCAGATCATCGGCCAGCTCCTCTCGGCCGACCAGCTCAACGAAGCCGACATCCCGATGGTCAACGGCGCCAGCGCCGCGCTCGCCATCTCCGACATCCCGTGGAACGGCCCGATCGGCTGCGTGCGCGTCGCGCTCATCGACGGCGCGTTCGTCGCCAATCCCACGATCGAGCAGATGTTCTCCTCGACGCTCGACCTGATCTACGTCGGCACGAAGAAGGACATGCTCATGATCGAGGGCAGCGCCGACCAGCTGCCCGAGGAGGAATTCATCAAGGCGCTCGAGTTCGGCCACCAGGCGATCCAGCCGATCATCGCCGCCATCGAGGAGCTCGTGAAAATCGCCGGCAAGCCGAAGAGTGTGTTCCCGCTCGTCGGCGCCACGCCCGAGGCGCGCGCGATCATCGAGCGCGTCGTCCCGCACACGCGCATCGTCGAAGCCATCTTCGGCAAGGAAAAAGCCCAGCGCTCCGCCGCGGTGAAGCTCCTCAAGGAGGAAGCCAAGGCCGCGCTCACCGCCGAGCTCGGCGAGGGCAAGTTCACCGATGTCGACCTCAACGTCGTCTTCGAAGATCTCCAATACAAAGCCTACCGGCAAAACGTCCTCGAAAAAGGCGTGCGCGCCGACGGCCGCGGCCAGAAGGACATCCGCCCGCTCCACGCCGAAGTCGGCGTGCTGCCGCGCGTCCACGGCTCCGCGACGTTCCAGCGCGGCGACACGCAGAACATCGCGCTCACCACGCTCGGGCCCACGAAGGAAGCGCAGGAAATGGACGGCCTCACCGGCGGCGCGACGAGCAAGAGCTTCATCCTTCACTACAACTTCCCGCCGTTCTCCGTCGGCGAAACCGGCCGCTTCGGCGCTCCCGGCCGCCGCGAAGTCGGCCACGGCGCGCTCGCCGAGCGTTCGCTCGTCCCGGTGCTCCCGCCCGAGGATGTGTTTCCCTATTCCATCCGCGTCGTCTCCGAAATCATGGCCTCCAACGGCTCGACTTCGATGGCCTCGATCTGCGGCGGCTGCCTTTCGCTCATGGACGCCGGCGTGCCGATCATCGCGCCCGTCGCGGGCATCTCGTGCGGCCTGATGACGCAGAACAACGCCGACGGCGCGATCGAGAAGTGGGTCACGATCACCGATATCCTCGGTGAGGAAGATCACTTCGGCGACATGGACTTCAAGCTCGCCGGCACGACCAAAGGCATCACCGGCTTCCAACTCGATCTGAAGATCAACGGCCTGCCCTTCGAGATCGCGAAGACCGCGATCATGCAGGCGCGCGACGCCCGCATCGAAATTCTCAAAGTCATGCTCGCCGCACTGCCCGCGCCGCGCGCCGACCTGAGCAAGTTCGCGCCGCGCATCCAGACGATCCAGATCGATCCGGAAAAGATCGGCCTGCTCATCGGGCCCGGCGGCAAGACGATCCGCCGCATCACCGAGACAACCGGCGCGCAGATCGACATCGCCGAGGACGATTCGGGCAAGGTGTTCGTCTATTCCAACAACGCCGACGCCATGAACCGCGCAATCGCCGAGATCGACGGACTCTGCGGCGGTGGCGGTGGCGGGGGCGGCGCCGCGATCGAAGTCGGCAAGCTCTACCACGGCCGCGTCACCGGCATCAAAGACTTCGGCTGCTTCGTCGAATGCACGCCCGGCAAGGAAGGCCTCTGCCACATCAGCGAACTCGCCGACTTCCGCGTCCGCCGCACCGAGGACGTCGTGAAGATGGGCGAGATGATCTGGGTGAAATGCGTCGGCATCGACGAGCGCTCCGGCAAGGTCCGCCTCTCGCGCAAAGCCGCGATGAAGGAAATGGAATCGAAGCCCGCGCCCTCTCCCGCCACCGCAGACATTCCCTGATCCAGTCTGATTGCCGCCGCGGCTTCACCACCGCAGCACACTCGAGCCGCGACTTCGGTCGCGGCTTTTTATTTGGTGCCGTGGTGCCATCGGCGCTCCGAATCGGCCTCGATCCCGACGGCCTTTCTCAATTCGAGTGGCACGGGCGTCTCGCCCGTGAAGGTTAGAGCAGTTTCAAAAACGCTGTCGCCGTTTTTGTAGGTCGGGCTTTCTTGTCCGCCGTAGCTTGGAGCGAAGGCGGAACGCCCGACACGTCGGGGATAAACCCCGACCTACATGTCTGACGCGGCTACGAGTTTATTTTAACCGCTCTGGCGCGCACTTGGCTGAGGCGTCCCTGCCACTTCGAACCGCACTCAGTTTCGCCGCGTCGCTCGCCGAAAAATTTTCCTTTGCGCCCCGCGCGCGGCTTTGCGCGTATGACACAATGCGATTTCTCGTCACCAACGACGACGGCATTGACAGCGTGTTCCTGCACGAGCTCGTGCACGCGCTGCGTGCCGCCGACCACGAACTCTACGTCGTCGCGCCCAAGCGCGAGCAAAGCTGGATCGGCGCCGCGAAATCGCGCAATCGTCCGGTGCATGCGGCCTCGGTCGACCGCGGCTTCGGTTGCCCCACCTGGATCGTCGACGGCACACCGAGCGACGGCGTCAACATCGCGGTCGGCCATCTGCTCCCGCGCGAATGCGCGATCGACGCCGTCGTCAGCGGCATCAACGTCGGCCTCAACGCCTCGCTCGGTTTCATCATCGCGAGCGGCACCGTCGCCGGCGCGTGGGAGGGCGCGCTTCACGGCCTCCCCGCGATCGCGTTTTCGCAGGATCTCACCACCGAGGTTTACGATCGCATCAAAGCGAACGGCGACCAGCCCGACGCGGAATTGCACGCGATCCTGAAAATCTCCGCCGCGCACGCCGCGCGGCTCGCGCCCGAGTTCGCGCGCACCACGCCAGCGCGCAGCTTCATCGTGCACAACGTGAATTTCCCGCTGCCGTGCCGCGCCGACACGCCGCTGCGCCGCACGATTCCCGCGCGCGTCGTCGTGCCCGGACTCTTCACGCCCGCCGCCGACGATGGCACGCACCGGCTCGTCTTCCGCCTCGGCGACGATCTCTCGCCGCCCGAACCGATGACCGATCGCGCCGCACTCGCCGCCGGCTGCATCAGTCACACGGTGCTCGACTACAAAAAACTCGGCCTGTAGCCGCGCGTCCGCCCTGCTGCGCTGGCACTGCCGCATCGCCACGCCAAAAAATTCCGCGCGCTGCCTCGGCCGCGCAGGCCGGGCGCTCCGTTCACTTGTCGAACGGCGGATCCGCGCGAAACACGGTGCCGTTGCGGAAAACCACCTCGCGCTCGTCGGGCGGCGTCGGCGGCGTCATGATCACCGGCGTGCCCATGCCGCCGCCCATCCCACCACCCATGCCGATGCCCGAGCCCATGCCGATTCCGCTGCCGCCACCGATGCCGATTCCACCCGTCGTCCCGATCGCGGTGCCGCCGGCGCCGGTCTGAATCCCGATGCCGCCCATGCTCCCGCCCATTCCGATCGTCGGGCCGCCCATCGGCATCATGCTGCCCTCGCTGCCGCCGCGCCGGTAAATCCACACTTCCTCGTCGCCCATGTTGCCCGCCACTTTTTCGGCCGGCTTGCCCCACGCGACTTCGACCATCTCCGGCGTCATGCCGACTTCGACTTTGCCGTCGAGCACGGCCTGTTTCACGTCGATCGGCCACGACTCGTAAAGTTCGCGGTTCGCATCGATCCGATTCATCTGCGACGACGCGCAGCCCGCCAGCAAACCTCCCGTCATCAACGCCACCAAAAAAGTTTGATGTTTACGGTTCATGACGGCGCCCATGATACATGGAACCGCCCCGACGTAAAGTAGCGCGTGGCAAAATTCCCCATCGTCGTTTCGTTTTTCACCTTCCGCCCATGCGCACGCTCGTCCTGCCCGCCACCGATCTCGCCGTCTCGCCGCTCTGCCTCGGTGGCGTGCCCTTCGGCCACACGCTCGACGAACCCGCGAGCTTCGCGCTGCTCGATCGCTTCGTCGAACTCGGCGGCAACTTCATCGACACCGCACGCGTGTATTCCGATTGGGTGCCGGGCGAAAAACGCCGCAGCGAACGCATCCTGGGCGACTGGCTCCGCGCCCGCCGCAATCGCGCCGGACTCGTGATCGCAACCAAAGGCGCGCATCCGTTCATCGAGTCGCTCGCCGTCCCGCGCACCTCCGCCGCCGAGCTGCGCGACGACATCGAGGGCAGCCTGCGCACACTGCGGATCGATCGCATCGATCTCTACTGGCTGCACCGCGACGACGCCGCGCGGCCCGTCGAACACTTCATCGACGCGCTCAACACTTTCGCGCGCGAAGGAAAACTCCGCGCCTTCGGCGCGTCCAACTGGCCCGCCGCCCGCCTGCGCGCCGCCAATGCCTACGCGCGCGCCTCGGGCCAGCTCGGCTTCGCCGCGAACCAGCCATTCTGGTGTCTTGGCTGCCGGCAGTCGCGGCCGCCGCCGTTCACCGGCTACGTGAAATTCGAGGCCGACGCCTATCGCTTCCATCGCGAGACCGGCCTCGCCGTGATTCCCTACACCTCGCAGGCCAACGGATTTTTTTCCAAGCTCGCGCTGCCGCCCGCCGAGCGACCGGCGGACTTCGCACGGCACGAATTCCACACGCCGCCCAATCTCGCCGCCGGCCGCCTTGTGCTCGAGCTCGCCCGCGCCAGAAGCGTCGCGCCGAGCGCGATCGTGCTCGCGTATCTCCGCTCGCGGCCGTTCCCCGTCGTGCCGATCGTCGGCTCGCGCACGCTCGCGCAACTGGAGGACAGCGCCGCCGCGCTTGCCACGACGCTCACGACCGCTGAGCTGCGCGCGCTCGAAGACGCCTCGCAATCCGGATTGCCGGCCGACTGAGCGCGGAATGCCGCGCCATCCTTGCGCCGCGGCGTTTCCCGCGTCTGAATTTCCCGCTCCGTCCTTTTCGTCAATGATCGAAGTCCAGCATCTCACGCGCGTTTTCCGCACCTACAAAAAGCGTCCCGGCTTTTGGGGCGGCGTCACCGGCTTGGTGCGTCGCGACTTCGAGGAGACGGCGGCGGCGAATGACATTTCGTTCTCGATCGCCGAGGGCGAATTCGTCGGTTTCCTCGGCCCGAACGGCGCGGGCAAGACCACGACGTTGAAAATGTTGTCGGGCCTGATTTATCCGACGAGCGGCACGGCGCGCGTGGCCGGCTTCGATCCCACGAAGCGCGAAAACGCCTACCGCCGGATCTTCGCGCTCGTGCTCGGACAGAAAAACCAGCTCTGGTGGGATCTGCCCGCGATCGAATCGTTTCAGCTGCTGCGCGCGATCTACGCCCTGCCGGCCGAGGACTTCAAAGCGACGCTCGACGAGCTCGTCGCGCTCCTCGATATCGAGAAAAAGCTCAACGTGATGGTGCGCGAACTCTCGCTCGGCGAGCGGATGAAAATGGAGCTGATCGCCGCGCTGCTCCATCGCCCGCGCGTGCTGTTTCTCGACGAGCCGACGATCGGCCTCGATGTCGTTTCGCAGAAAGCCGTGCGCCAGTTCCTGCGCGACTACAACCGCCGCCATCGCGTGACGATCCTGCTCACGAGCCACTACATGGCCGACATCAAGGAACTCTGCGAACGCGTCGTCGTCATCCACAAGGGCAAGAAAATCTACGACGGCGCGCTGGACCGGCTCGAGACCGCGGGCGGCGCGCGGAAAAAAAACATCACGTTCGTGCCCGCCGACGCCGGTGCGAACGGCGCGTTTCCCGACACATGGCAGTCGCGCTACGCCCGGACCACGCGGGGGGACGACGGCAAATTCACGCTCACGGTCCCGGGCGAAAACGTCGTCGCCGTTTCACAGGAGATTTTAAGCACCGGCCCGGTCGCCGACATCACGATCGAAGACATCCCGCTGGAAGATGTCATCGCCGAGCTTTTCACCGCGCAGGCGTGAGCGAGACGCTCAGCCTTTTCTCTTCCCGAACGGATCGCGGCTGCGCGCGGCGCGCTCGCCGAGTTCGTGTTCGAATCCCGGCCGCAAAATCCGATCGCACGTGATGCGGACGATTCCCCGCTGGATCGCGAGGCGCATCAGGTCCGTCCTCGTCTGAATTTCGAGCTTCTTCATGATGTGCTGGCGATGCGTCTGCACCGTCGCCTCCGCCATACCGAGGCGCGCTGACGCCACCGCGTTATCGGAACCGTCTCCGATGATGGCGAACACCTGCAGCTCCGTGGTCGACAGCAGGCGGTCCAACGACGGGCAGTTCTCGACGCCGGCCTGCGGGGGCGTGTTGTTGTTGAAATAATGCCCCCCGGCAGCGACCTCGCGAAACGCGCGGCGCAAAAGCTCCACGCCGCCGCATTCCGTATCGAAGTAGCCATCGATCCCAAGATGCCGCAGCGCCACGCGCACGCGTTCGTCCTGCCTTCCCGATACGACGAGCGACTTTTCGACGAGCCCGTCCTCGATCACCGCCGCGAGCAGGTCGAGGCCGTCCATGTCCGGAAGCGTCAGCCCGAAAATCCCGACGGTCGCGCGTTCCGCCTGCAACGAAGCGAGCGCGCGCGCTCCGGTGCCCGCCACCGTCACCACCGCGCCCGGAAAAACTTCGCGCGCGACAAATTGAATCGCCTCGGCGAAGAGCCGATCCCACTTCACCACGAGAATCCGCAGCGGGGCCGCCGCAGGAGGGGCGGCTTGTTTTCCGGCCGTGCAGCGCCCGCTGGCGCCGTCCTCTTCCGTTTCTGCGAGCGCGGAGCCCGTGAACATATCGACGCCGAGCGCGCTGATATCATGAGGTGGCAAAAGCAGAACGTTGGAATCGTGTTGCAGCATGGAAACGCTGGGCGCGGAAGCGCGAGTTGAGTTGGAGCCGGCCAGACGGCGACGCAGCGGAGCGCAAAAGCCGGCTGCCGATCACACTTCTGCCGCGACCGCATTGCCAATCGCACCGCTTACCGGAATTCCGGTAGAATGAGTTGGGATTTCCTCCCGCGCGGCCGGCGCCGGCAGTCGCTGAAGTTCCCGCGCATGCCGCCGCTTTTTCCTGCTGCGATAATATTTTTCAGAGAGCACGGCAAAGCCCGGGCGCACGATGCCGCCGGGTGTGAAGCGGACGAATCCATTTTGCGCCGCGACGCGGATGAGTTCGCCGCGGTGTTGCACGCCGAGTTTCCGGTGCAAATCGCGCCGCACCGAACCGATCGTCTCGGAGCTGACATCCAGCACGGCCGCCGCGGTAGTGTCGTCAATCCCGCCGCCCAACACGGTGAGCACGATCTGCTCGAACGCCGTCAGACGCCGAAAAATCGAATTCGATCCGACGTGCCGCCGCAAAATCCGCTCCAAAATCCGCGGACTCCAATACCATTTGCCCGCGGCCAGGTCTCGCAACGCCACCTCCAACTCCTCGACTCCTTGAGTCCCGGAATCGAAGATGCCCTTGATCGGCAGGCTCCGCAAAACCGCGATCGCATGATCGTCGCAATCCGGCGCGACCACAAAAATGCGCGGCGCCCCCGGCCCCGCCGTCCACTTCGCGATGAAATCCAGCGGATCGCCGGCCAGCGAGGGATTCAGCCCGGAGATGAACCAGGCGACATCCCGCTCTCTCATCACGCGCGCCGCTTCGTCGAGGCACGCCGCCACGCAAATCTCGGCCGTGGGGAAAACGGCCGCCGCCGTTCGCCGCAACGCTTCGGCGGACAACCGGTCGCCCTGCAGAATGAGAATGAGATCGGGTTGGCGGAGCAAAACCATGCTTGGGGAAAACGAGCGCGCAGCCCGCTCCACCAATCTGCCGCGACGGCCCGCGCGAATCCAAGTGCGCCGCCGTAATTTTTGCGTAACGGCGAAAACGATCGCGGCGGAAACGTGCGTCGCCGCGCGCGTCAGGCCGCCGATGACCGGTCGTTGAACCGGGCCGCGGAGGGCAGGTCCACCCGTCGCGCGGTCGAGTGATAACGATAGCCGATCTTCGGAATCACTTCGACGAAATCGCGCAGCGCCAGGCCGATCGCACGCAGCGAGGCATCGAGCCGGCCGAGCAACACGCGGAGGTTGCTCGTCTCGCCGCGGTATTTTCGCCCGAAAATCTCGCTATAAAGCGCGTCGTAGGTGGCGATCTTTCCCTCGGTTTCGTGCAGCTGCAGCACCAACTCCACCTCGCGCGGGGTGAGTTGCACGGCCTTGTTGCCATTTCGCAAAATACGCTCAAGCGGATCGAACGTCGCTCCCGCGAACGCAAACCGCAACGGTCCGTCGCGGCCTTTCCCGCGCGGCGTCGCCGTCGGGCCGCGGAACTTCGCAATATATTCCGCCAGGACGTCCGCGCGCACCGGATCGCGTTGCACGCCATCCGCGCCGAGTGCGATCTGTCGTGCCTCCAGCGTGGACGACACTCCCGGGCCGAGCAGAATGATCGTCTTCGTGCGGTCGAGCAGGTCCGCTGTCCGCAGCGCCGCGAACACGTCGTCGGAGTAGCCGTCCGCCAGTTTCTGCCGGGCAACCACGACGCGCGGTGGATTTTTCGTCAGCACTCGTTTGAAGGCGCGCACCGAATCGCATTCGACGCATGGCCACCCGCGTTGCTCGCACAGCGCAGCGAACGCCGTCCGCTCGCGGGCACTGCTGGAAAGGATCACAATCACGACGACAGATATTCGCGCGTGCGGTCGACTACACGGGCAACGCCAACTCGAGCCGGAACTGCGCCTCGGGCGGGCAGACCGCGACGGCCAGCACGCCGCCGGATTTCTGCAGCCCCGCGATCAGCCCGCGCGCCGGAGTGTTGACCCGGGGCAGCGCTTCGCCGCGGAGCCAGCTTTCCACTTCGTGCCGCGAGAAATGTCCGCGTCCGACCGACACCGAAATCCGCCGGCCCGGCAGGCTCAGTCGCGCGTTCTTGCGGTTCAGCCAGAGAAAATTTTTCAGCCGCGCGTCCTTCGCAAACGCCTCGAGGCGATCAAGCGGATCGCTCTGCACGCGGACCGTGCTGTCCGGCTCCGCCGCCGCCAGCGCGAGCCCCAACAACGGCACCGCGAGCAGCAGGAGATCGATGCCGGAAAGATTGCGCAGCGACTGCCGGTCTTCTTCCGCTGCGAAATCCACGCGTTTGTTCGTCTCCTCCGCACGTGCGATCCGGCTGGCGATGCCGATCGCGTGGCGCAGACCCGCCGACGGCAGCGCCGGCGAAGAGTCGCGACTCCCGTAAGCGGAATCAAAAAATTCGCCCGCGACGGCAACCGCCGCATCCGCCGTGCGTCGCGCCTCGTCCAGATTCCGCAGCAGTTGCGACAGGCCGGAATCGCTCCGAGCCCGCGCCGCAAGCGCCGACGTCGCCATCACGAGATGCGCATGGATCGTGGTCAGGAGATTCGCCGTCTGCTGCAACGCATCGCGCGCCGACTCGGACGCGACCAACTCGACCTCGCGCTCGAGCCGCGCGGAATCGAGGTGTTGTTCCAGCACGTCGGCTCGCGCCGAGAGGCTGCGTTCGTGGCGCCGGCGACGCGTGCGCTCGACCCACTCGGGCATTCGATGTTCGAAACCGTCGCGATCGGGCAGCGGCTTCGGAATGAATTCGTAGACCTGCAGTGGAATCGCGCGCCGGAGATTTTCATCCGAATCGAACGCGCTGAAAACAACGAAACCCAGCTCCGGGTCGCGCTCGCGCGCCGTCTCGATAAACGAAAGCCCGTCCATCCGCGGCATATGAATATCGGCCAGGCAAAGGTCGAACGACTCCTCCGCGATCTTGGCGAGGGCCTCCTGCGCATCGAAACAGCAGGTGAGGCTGTAGTCTTTCGCGAGGCGAAGACGCACCGACGCATGGATCTGCCGCTCGTCGTCGACGACCAATATGCGCGGCGTCATCAATTCAAGAGCGGGGCGGCTCATTCGGAAGATCGCGAATTGGGCGGGCCCGTGCAATCGAGTCAAGGGCGGGGTGTGTCACCTACCGCCAAGCCTTCCACGCCATCGAAGCGATATTCCATGAAGCCGCTTCCGCGGTGAGGGTCGTTTCCTGCGACGCCAGGGAAATTTTAACCGCGCGCCGGGCGGTTATGTGCCTCTACACGGCAACGGATTCCAAAACCTTTCGTCGAGCTACACGCCCTGTGTAATGGGCAAGTCGACCGACATCGTCGTCCCTTCACCGACCTTGCTCTCCACCGAAATGAAGCCGTGATGGAGCTGCACGATCCGCTCACAAATCGAGAGCCCCAGTCCAAATCCACGCACCTCGTCGCCAAATTCCTTGGTTGTGAAGTAAGGCTCGAATATACGCTTCACGTTTTCCGGCGGTATCCCGCACCCCTGATCCGTCACCTGCACGCGGACCCAGCCCTCGCGGGATAGCGCGGTTGTCAACGCAACGATTCGGCCGCGCTGGGACGCATCGATCGCATTGTTCACGAGATTGGCGAACATCCGCTGCAAGAGCACGGGGTCCGCGTCGATCGCCTCCTGGCCGCCGGCGTCGACCCGCAACGCGACGCCGCGACGCTCCGCATGGTTGGCCGTTGCGTCACGCACGGCGTCGAACACCGTCTCGATCTCGATCCGCTCGAATCGCGGCGCCAGCCGCTCGGAAAAGAACAACGCCTCGCGAACATAGTCGGTCATGATCTTGATCGAGCGCTTCGCCGCCGCGTGCACCTCGCCTTCGGCACTTTCCTCCGGAAACCGCCCGTCCGTATGCACCAGAAACGAAGACACCGGCGTAATCAAATTCTTCAAATCATGCGCCAACCCCCGCGACATCATCGCGAGATGCTCCGCCTTCGCCTTCAGCGCCGCATCCGCCGTGACGCGCGCATGCGTGAGGATATTGTCCATCAACTCCGCAATATTCTGGAGGTGTTGGATCTCGGGATAAGTAAACGGCCAGCCATTTAACTTTACTCCAGCCGCTACAAGAAGCGACGGATTCGGGCTTCCACGGGGCGCCGTAATAATTAACCCCAATCCGTGCGTGCTCAAAAACCGCTCGAGTTCAATGATACCCGGCGCGGGGCGACTGCGTTCCAGTCCCTCGGGCGTCGCCCAGCCAAGTGTGCGCAGCGCCGCGTGACCAGAATGCTGCTTCGAAAACTCGATCGTGGAGGAAACATGAGCCTCACGGCTATCGAAGAGCAATGCGACTCGAGGTGCCCTACAAAGGCCGCACAACAATTTTTCATATATTACCGCTAACTTTTCTGCGTCAGGCTCGATGTGGGCCATTTCGATTACTCGACGTCGGTGCACAGCAAGCACTCTTCTTCCCTCTAGATCCAGCCAGCTGCGAGATTTTCCGTCCAACCAGACCGTTAGGGCGCTGCAAATGACGAGACTGATCAGCAAACCGAACGGCGCGACGATGCGCATTGACAAAATCGTCCATAATTCGAACCCAATTGCCGCGACCAAGAGTAAAAGCCCGACACGCTGACCAAGCGCTAAGAATATCTGGCGTGGTTCGAAAATCCGATATGCGGTAAGCATCCAACCGGTTGAAAGATAGTAGAAAAAGACGACAAGAATGCTCGCGCGGTTCAGGAGCCTTATCTTCAGAAGATTACCTGCGAGGTTAAATGTGCCTAAAAAAATCCCAAGCATGATGACATTGAACACCAATAGCGTAAGCTCAATTCGACGAATTCCATTCGCCTTATTTATTTGAATCAGTGCTTCGATTGCCATGAATATCATCATAATCAATTGCATGGCATTGTATATCACATAAGCTAGACCACGTTCATAATACCCATTTTTTATCGGCAAAACTATGAATGAGTTTAAAAAACACAACGACATCACAGCAACAGTAGCCAAAATCCACGGCAGCGAACCCGACGATACGCGCTTCTTCGGGCCACGCTCGACGATCAGCGACTCCTTCAAGCACCAAGCCCCGATGGGCACAAATGCACCGACGACCGCGTTAGCGCGAAGCCAAAAAACAAGCGATTCCGATTTCGTTTCTGCAACCTCCATCACCCGCCAAACGCAGAGGAGCCATAATGTCTGGACAATGGAAAACAGCAGAAAGGCCTGGTTGAAGGTCCGGCGAGGAGATCTCCAAGCGATGGCAATCCCAACGATAAACACCAAAATCGACGTCAATAGGGTGATTGATGGCATGAAGGACCCATTCCAACGAATTCAGCCGCTTTATCATTCAAAAAATCGCCTCGGTAAAATGATTTCCCAGAAATGAGGGAAGCTTCCACGAAGGATCGATATCGGCCATTAGGTCCCGCAGACCAGCCATCGCATTATTTGCGGCTCGAATGAGCTCGTCGCGATCAAGCCGGGAATTTAACTTCAGGAAATCGATATATTTCTGAGGTGCTGCAGACTCTACCCGTCGGCCAAGCCCAAATGATGGCAACGGTAATTTCCGCCTCAAACGATGTTCGCGATAAAGACGAAGATTTGTCTCCGAGAGCTGCCGGTGCAGGGCATGTTGGGCCGCAATTAGTTCTCCATTCTCGACTTTTTTTAAAATCCATATATAGTCAATTATCGCGGAATTTGCGAGTTGTGTCGCCTCGATATTGCTTATTCGCACGCCACTCATCTCATGGTGCACGCGGGCATAAAACGATTGCCACCTGTGGGCGCCCTTGAGAAAATAATAACCCGTTCGTAGACATGTCGCCATTTCGTTCAGGCCGACTGTGGCGGATCGCGATCGACGATAGAGTTTTGAGCGAAGCATTAGCCGAGCAACCCATGCCGTCCGGAAAGGAACAATGACCAAATCGATCTGACCCAACCGGAAAATCACGGTCGTTTTCCGAACGCCTCCCGTGGCGGGACGTGTGGCTTGAAAACAAAATTCCTGTTGCGGCAAAGCCACTGTCCAGTCGACGCGCTCTAAACAAACGGGCCGCGTTGAGATTAAATGCAGGTCGAGATCGAAAGGATCATGGCCGTTATCCGCGCCCCTGTCGCTTGTGACGGACGATCCAAATAGAACCGCCGATTCGACCGAGCTTTCACTCGTCAACCAGGCGGTTACTTGAGTTAAAAGGTCGTTGCCCTGAGCGTTTGTGCCTTCAAAAACCAAAGGACTCCTTCCTGACGTTCACCACTTTCGCACCGAGATCAGAATTTCCGTTCCTTCCAGCCCTGGGCCCGCGTGGATTTCGCCTTGATGCAGCCGCAGGATTTCCTTCGCCAAAAACACCCCGAGTCGCCCTTGGTTCGGCACGTCCCCGTTCATCGGCTCCGGCAAAATTCCCTCGAGCTCGAGGTGCTTGCCTTTCAGCGAGAGCAGCGCCGTCAGCTCCGGCCCCGTTCCAGTCGAACGCACCTTCAGCGCAAGCTCGCGCAGACCGTGGTCCGGACGATTTTCTCCGACCGTGCGGATCAGTGAACGCAGCGCGAAATCCAACAGCTTCTTGCTCGCCGTCAGCACTACAGGGTCCGGCCCAACTTCCACCCGCAGCCCAAGCGAGTGCCCGATCGTCTGCGCAAGATCACGCACATCCACGGATACCGCCTCGGATTCGTGCAGGCTCTGCATCAACGCTAGATTATCGTTCAAAGCCTCGAGCTGAGCCACATCGCCCTTCATCGTCTCGAGTAAGGGCGGAGGTATCGGCCGATCTTCTGTCGCCTGGCGAAAGGTCGCGAGCGAGACGAGCGCGTTGCCCAGTTCGTGGCTCAATGTCAGCCCCAACTCGCGCAACGTGTCGCGGCGGCTCGCGCGTTCGCGCGCGGTCGCATCATGCACTTCGCCACTCGCCTCCTCCCAAAATGCCCAAGCGCCGCCTGTCTCCGCCACAATGCCAGCGCTCGCGCGAAACGGCTGACCCGCCGTTGGAGAAACGCGGCACACTTCGCGCGCCCGTCGCGCCTGGCCGATCAGATCGCGGACGACGAGCGGCACGTGCCGCGGCGCGTTTTCATTCGGCCCGAGCACCAATGTGCCGGGCAGGTATTTCGCACCGAGGCTCGTCTGCTCGGCGACGTGGTTCAGTCGCGTGAACTGCGCCGACTTCGCGAGGAAGTGTCGCAGCAGACGTGCAAAGAAGACTGCCCGCGTGCGGTCAGCTTCGTCGTAGGACTGACCGTCATCACGCACGCCGAGAGCGATAAGACCCAGCAGCCGTCCATTGTCGTGCACCGGAACCATCAGCCGGGCGCCCCAGAGCGCGAGGCGATTGCGGACGGCAAGTTCCGCTACCGGATCGGAAGGACTATCCCAATTCGTGCCGTCGATCACCGCCGGGTGTGCTTCAAAAAAATTGACAAGCGGGTCGTCCGCAGAAAAAAACGAAGTGCCGCGGTCCGCCCGAAACCCGTCCGCCTCGCGCAGGAAAAAAACCGCGTGCGAGGCACGTAACAGGTGCCTTGATGCGCGCCGAAACTCCGCAATCAACCGATCGCGCGTATCGAGGTTTTCAATGGCGCCTTCGAGAAAATCCCACAACTCCGCGGTGTCGGCCGCGCCCGTCCGCGCCGCCACTCGCGCCGGCTCGGGCCGGCGGTTTTTCTCCGCGAGCATTTCTACGAGCGATTGCTTTTCGGCCACCTCCTCGACCAACGGCAGCAATTCGCGCAGCCGCGTCGCGCTCTCGTCGTAAGAAAGATAAACCCTCGCCCGCCCCGCCATCTTGGCCTGCTCGAAAGGCAGGCTGCGCGGTTCGCCAACGAAAATCGTCGGGCAACGCGCGAGCGAGGGCGGCAACGCGTTTTCCGAGGTCGCATCCAAGACCACCACCGCCGCAAACCCAGGAGCCGTTCCGCCCGGAAACGCCTGCGCGCCGAGCCGCAACGCGATCCGCCCCGGAGGCATCTGACGCTCCCAGGAATCTGCAAGCGCAGAGTCGGCGGTGGCTAGGACGACGAGGGTTGGCATGGAAAAATCACCCGAAAGGTCGCGCCCTGTCCCGGCACGGGTGGATCGACGGTGATGCTAGCGTTGAGATTGGCGAGGATATCGCTGCAAATCGCAAGCCCGAGTCCGAAGCCGGAGGACTTCGTAGTTTGAAACGGTTGGAAGAGCCGCGAGCGGATTTCAGGTGAAATGCCGGGCCCGCTATCCGCCACAGCCATTTCAATTCCTACTCCTGTGTTGCGAGTAGCAATTTTGACCCACCGTTCCCTGCAATTTGCAGCTTCTACTGCTTGAATCGCGTTAAAGCATAAATTCAACATTACTTGTTTGGCCGCTGAAGCGTCAGTAAAGACCCGGTCGGGACTTGCTTGAAAATCAGTCAAAAACTGCACGTCTTTGTGGGCTGCTTTCGCGGCGACAAGTTCTAAACTTGCGCGCAAAACAGGATGAAGTTCAAGCATTTGCGCAACATAGCTACGAGGCGATGCCATCTCAAGCAGTTGTTCGGTCAATTGGTCAATACGCGTAACTTCATCACCAATGAGTCGGAAAAATTTTTCTCGAAAAGCAGGCTCTTGGTGCCGCGTTGGCAACAACTGAACAAAGCTTTTGATCGTGACGAGCGGATTGCGAATTTCGTGCGCGAGACTCGCGCCCAACAAACCGACCGTAGCGAGCTGCTCTGCGTGTTGCGCTTTGGCCGAAAAGTGCGCACGCTCAAGTGCGTTTTCCATGATGGAAGCGAGCTCCAGCAATTGCGTAATCTGTGGATACGTGAACGGCCGTCGGGATGCGCCGACTCCCACCCCGACTATAGTAGTTAGCGAAGGCCCTTCGATTATCGCCGCGACGCCGAGGCGATGCTTTTCAAGGAATTCTTGAACGGCAGCACGTTCGGGCGTGAGGCGCTCCCGCGTCAATCGCTCGGGAGTTGCCCAACGGAGTTGCTGCAGTCCGCGAAAAACTGCTGATTGCCCAGTAAGCTCCAATCCACCTCCAACTATGGCTTCTTTGTTACCTGAAAGCACAATCGCGCGATCACTCTGTCCCCACCCACGAAGCACTTGGCCAAATGCTCCTTCTAATCGATCAACACGATTTTCTCGCTGCGCAGCCGAAAAAGCCGCTTGGCGAGCAGCAGTTGCCTGTGGGTAAAAATGAAATACCCGGTCAAGCCAGCTATTGATGATTGCGGCCGCCCAAAGCGCCACAGCTGTCGTCAGCACGAGTGAAATCGGTTCAGGCATGAAAAGGCCAGATGTCTTATCAAGACCGAAAGCAATACCAGCAATAGATATCACAAGGAAGATCTTCTGCAAGCCGACTAAAAATATCTGACGCGCGTCAAAAATTCTATGCGTAGTAATTGCAATCGATGTGGCCGTGAAAAAAATCAATATTACAAGTGGCTGAAAACTAATATATCTCACATCGTGCGTCCATCCATTCAAAGCCATTAATGCCAATACCGTTGCAGCAATACTACACCCCCCCAATAACCACACCTGTAACTCAAGCCTTCGAGCGCCAACCAAGTGGCGAATGGTGCGCAAGGCGTCAAAAATAAGAAAAGAATACAATCCTATGCATATAGCTATATATGAACTGTAACCCCATCCCCTAACTCGATTATCATGCGTTGACGATGACGGGATAAAATACTCAGTAAAGCATATATAAGAAAGATAAATAGATACTATAATCCAAATACCCAGGTGAATAAGCTTGTTGTTTTGCTTCAAACTAGTACCCGCAGTGATAATCTCTTTTACTATCCAGAAATGAAGCGGTATCCAAGCGCCAACCGCGCATCCAGATCTATACCAAAAAAGCCCTTCACTTGAGCCGCGAATTGATGCCCTGGCGAAATATAAACATGTCAGCCAGCTCGCGATATGAATCGAGCAAGTGCACACAGCTCGATTTACAGCCCGATCGGGATTTGACCATAAAATCACTATTCCGACGACCAGAACCGCCACCGCTGCAAAAAATACCGGTGACATTAACATGGTCCTATGAGGACAAGACAGCTATTTACGCTACCAACGCCATGAGTGTTGATCAATGTCACCCTGTGACCGACCATTCTAGATCGATTGCTTAGATTCAACGGACACATGGGGTCCGGATACCTCCAATTGACGGTCGGAGGTATTTCACTGTGAAATTGAGCTAGCGCGGATGCCGCCACCTGAATAGCCCCCGCCGCTCCGAGGGCGCTACCAATAGCTCCTTTAATGGAAAAGGAAGAAAGATTTCCCAGTTCATCGTGAAATATGCTAAGGAGCGCACTGGCTTCACCCGCGTCGATAAAACGATGACCCGGACCCCAGGCACTAATTGCCTCGACCTGGTTAGGTTTAATTTTTGCGTCGGCTATAGCCAGTCGCGCCGCCTCCACTAAACCACTGCAAACCAAGCTCGTTTCGTCGTTAGCGAATCCATAACCTGCCACGAAACTATACCCTTTCCTAGGGCTGCTCTCAGGCTCGAGAACGAACATGGAAGCGCCTTCGCTAATCACCCCGGTGGTTCTCCATAAATCGAAGGGTCTCGCCAATCGGTCCGACATTTCCTCCGTTAGAGGAGTTAAACCAGCCGCCCTAAGTTCCAAAAGCGGGCACTGATATAAAGGGGCTTCTGTTCCACCACAAACCGCGATCTCTGCCTCGCCCCTGGCTACCAATGCAGCAGCATAACCAATGGCATCCAGCCCCGAACAACATGAATTTTGAAGCGTCATGGTGCGCGAGGTTACACCCAACACCTGACTGACGGTTTCCGTCACATTTGCATTTGTTGTTGTAAATATGGTGCGCGGTAACGCGGCATGCGGACCCTTCGTGTGGACCGCATGTGTCGAATTGGAAATACCGCCAAAATCCATTAGCGAAGAACCAGTCACAACAACACAATCATCCGACATTGAGCCCATGCTAGAAATTCCAGCGTCTCTAAGCGCGAGCACCGCACCTACGGCCGCAAATTGCGTATGCCGGCCTATCCCTTTGGGAAGCCGCTCGCGGTCGAGATATTTCGCCACATTAAACCGATCAATGGAAGCAGCCACAAACGGACCGCATTCGGGCCCGAGTTTCGAAAAGGGCCGCACCCGGCTCACCGGCTCCAAGATCCCCTTCCAGAACTCCTCCCTCCCGATTCCCGCCGGCGTGACCGGTCCGATCCCCGTGATCTTTACCCGCCGGCGCTTCATCCTTTCGGCGCGGCTGGAAAGACCAAGCGCACCGTCGTCCCCTTCCCCGGCGCTGACTCCAGCCCAAACGTCGCGCCGTGCGTGCCGGCGAGATGGCGGCAGATGCTCAACCCGAGCCCCGTCCCGCTCGCCTTGCTGCTAAAGCCTCCGTGCAATGCCCGTTTCACGCGGTCTGCATCCATGCCCGCGCCGTTGTCCGAAATCGTCAGCTCGAGCTGTTCGCCGCGCCGCGCAAACGTCACCGCGATCCGCGTCGCGCCCGCCTCGAGCGAGTTCTTGAACAGATTCTGAAACACCCGCATCAGCTCGAATTTCGAACCGCGCACCGGCGCTTCACCCAGACCCGCGAACTGGATGGCCGCGTTCCCGAAGAAAATCACCTGCTGCACTTCGCGCACGACGGGCACCAGGTCCACGATGACGAACTCCGTCGCCTGCTTCGACGCCAGCCGCCAGTTCTCCGAGAGGTGGTGGCAATACTCCGCCGCCTTCTCGACCATGCCCGAATACTCCAGCAGTTTCTTCGCGACCTCGGGATCGCGCTGGCTGAGCACGCGCGCTTCCTCCGCCACGAGCGCCGCGTAACCGATCACGACGGTCAGCGGGTTGTTCAAATCATGCACGAGCTCGACCGAGGCCCGCGCCTGCCAGATTTGCGGCTCGTTCTGCTCGATCTCGCGCTTGAGCGCCGAGTTCAAATCGACGGTCGCGCGCGACGACTCCGCCTGCGCGCGACGCAGCCGCGTCGCCTGCGTCTGTTTGCGCACCGCCTCGATCAGTTCCGGGATGTCCGGCGGCTTGCGCAGATACTGATTCGCGCCCGCGACCATCGCCTGCTGCGCGGTGAGCAGCGTCCCGTAACCGGTCAACATGATCACCGACACATGCGGGTCGATCTTGCGCAACTCCTCGAGCGCGCGGATGCCGTCCATTTCCGGCATGCGGATGTCGAGCACCACCGCGGCATACGGCCGCGCCTGGATTTTCGCGAGCGCCTCCTTCGCACGTTCCGCGGTGTCGACCGCGAATTCCTGCCCGAGGCTGAACGCGATCGATTCCCGCGGGCCATACTCGTCGTCCACGACGAGCACCGGTGGTTTGTCCAACGTCGCGGGCGTCGCGGAGGCGGGAGTTTTCTCGGTCAGCATCTGTTCTTTGTTGGAAGCCGGCTGGATGCCGGGAAGCACCAACGCCTGTTTGCCGGCAGCGATTTCACGTGTCAAGGCACGCATCGAGGATTGAACTGTTCCCGGCCACCGCCGACGCTCTTTACGTGGATTTTATCGTCGTCCTCCTCGCCGCCGGCGTCGGCGCGACGGTCGCGTGGCTGTTTCTCCGTTCACGCGCCGCGACGCTGCACGAACGCCTCCGCGCCCGCGCCGACGAAAACGCCCGCCTCGCCGCCGAGTTCGAGCGCGTCACCGCCCTCCACGCCCAGCTCTCCCGCGAGGCCGCCCAACTGGCCGCCGATCTCGCCGGCACCCGCGCCGATGCCGAAGCCCGTCTCGCCGCCCAGCAGCAACGCTTCACGGAACAGGAAACCCGCGCCGCCCAGTATCTCGCCGACATCGAGAAAATCCGCGCGAGCCTCAAAACCGAATTCGAAGCCGCCGCCGCGAAACTCCTCGACGAAAAGTCCGCCAAGTTCACCGAGCACAACAAGTCGCAGATCGACACGCTCCTCACGCCGCTTCGCCAGCAGCTCACCGATTTTCGCACGCGCATCGACACCGTCTACAAGACCGAAAGCGACGACCGCTCCGCGCTCAAGGCCCAGATCGAGCAGCTCCGCCAGCTCAACACCCGCATCACCGACGAAGCGCACGCGCTCACGCAGGCCTTGAAAGGCCAGGCCCAGGCGCGCGGCGCGTGGGGCGAGATCGTCCTCGACCGGCTCCTCGAAAGCTCCGGCCTCCGCGCGGGCGAAGATTATTTCGTCCAGGAATCGCTCGTCGGCGCCGACGGCCGCAGCCGCGTCCGCCCCGACATCATCCTGCGCCTCCCCGACCAGCGGCACCTCGTGATCGATTCGAAAGTCTCGCTCATCGACTACGAGCAGGTCGTCAACGGCCTCGACGCCGCCGCGCAGGAACTCGCGCGCAAGGCCCACGTCGCCGCCGTGCGCCGCCACGTCGAACAGCTCGCCGGGAAACAATACACCGACGCCGGCCAGCTCTTCACGCCCGACTACGTGCTCATGTTCATCCCGATCGATCCGGCGTTCACGCTCGCACTCGAAGCCGACCGCGCGATCTACGAATGGGCGTTCGACCGCCGCGTGATCATCGTCACGACGCCGATGCTGCTCGCGACGCTGAAGACGATCGCCTCCGTCTGGAAACAGGAGCGCCAGGCGCGCAACGTCCAGGAAATCGCCCGCCGCGGCGGCCTGCTCTACGACAAATTCGCCGGCCTTTACGCCGACCTCGAACAGATCGGCGTGCAGCTCGCGCGCACGCGCGCGCTCTACGACGAAGCCATCGCCAAGGTGAAAACCGGCCGCGGCAATCTCCTTTCGCAGGTCGAGGAGTTGAAGACCCTCGGCGCGAAAGCGCAGAAAAATCTGCCCGCGCCGGAGGCCCCGGAAAATTAATCGCGTCCGCCGCGCCATCGCTTTCACCCGGCGCCATCGCTTTCACCCGGCGCCATCGCGCCCACGCGTCCATCATGCACCTTTCCGCCCTCTTCATTTATCCCGTGAAATCGCTCCGCGGCGTGGCCGTTTCATCCGCTGAGATCGATACGCTCGGCTTCGTCGGCGACCGGCGCTTTCTCATTGTCGACGAAACCGGCCGGTTCCTCACGCAGCGCGCGCTGCCTGCCATGGCGCGGATCGCCACCGCACTCGACCGCGAGACGCTCACGCTCTCCGCCGAGGGCGTCGGCAGCATCGCCGTGACGCGGACCGTGCCGGCAGCCTCCGCTGCATCCGCGACTCGGAGTGTGACCGTCTGGAAAAGCACCGGCCTGCTCGCGGATGATTGCGGCGATGCGCCCGCCGCGTGGTTGAGCGATTTTCTGAAAACGAAATGCCGCCTCGTCCGCGTCGGCGAAAAATTTCTCCGCCCCGTCCTCAAGCCCGCCGCCGGTCCCGCCGACCTCGTCCACTTCGCCGACGCCGTTCCGTTTCTCGTCATCGGCGAAGCTTCACTCGCCGATCTCAACGACCGCCTCGTCGCCCGGCACGAAGAACCGCTGCCGATGAATCGCTTCCGCCCGAATCTCGTGATCGCCGGCAGCCAAGCCTTCGCCGAGGACGACTGGCCGCGCTTCCGCATCGGCGAGATCGTTTTTCGCGCCGCCGGCCCGTGCGCGCGCTGCATCGTGACGACCACCGATCAGCTCACCGGCGAGCGTGGCCGGGAACCGCTTCGCACGCTCGCCACTTATCGTCGCGGCGCCGATCCGACCGACGTCAACTTCGGCCAGAATCTCATCCACGAAACCAAATCCGGCACGCTCCGCGTCGGCGATCCCGTGCATCTCCTGTAGCGCATGCTCGCCGTATCGGGCGCGAATATCCTTATCGGGCTCGTGATCTCGATCGCGTCCGCCGAGCACGATCACGAGTAAAATTACGACCACGACTGTGATTCGATCCTTTGAAGGCGAGGAAAGCCGCGACGAGGATCGCCCACGAAAGTCTGGTTTCGGAAAGCTGGCCACGCGGTCTGCATCGGTTTGTTGGCTCGCGCCGGAACGCACCCGAAGGTTAACGTGACCATCCCGCCATGAAACGCCCTTACGTCGTCTGCCACATGATGGGAACCCTCGATGGCCGGATCAAAACCGAGCGGTGGTCGCTCACACCCGCAGCGGAAAAACAATACGAAGCCGTCCACGCGTTGCACCAAGCCGATGCCTGGATGTGCGGCCGCGAGACGTTCCAGTCCGATTTTCTCGAGCAGAAACGCGATGCGAAATTTCCGCGCGGTGCCAAAGTGCCCCCGGGCGACTTCGTCGTGCCGGAGCAAACCGCCCGGCCGAAAAACCGCCGCGCCGCTAAACCTGTTTTCGCCATCGCCGTCGATTCCTCCGGCAAGCTGCGCTGGGAATCCAACGTCATGCGCGGCGACCGCTTCATCGTGCTGACGACGGGAAAGGCACCCGCCGGCTATCTCGCCGATCTGCGGTCGAAATCGATTTCCTACCTGATTGGCGGCCGCAAGGAGATCGATTTTGCGTCGACGCTTGTGCGCCTGCGAAAACATTTTGGCATCCGCAAATTGATGCTCGAAGGCGGCGGCAGCATTAATGGCGCGCTCCTCGCTGCCGGCCTCATCGACGAAATCAGCCTGCTGGTCTGCCCGTATGCCGACGGCGCCCCGAGACTCCCGACCGTCTTCGACACCCCAGAGCCCAAGCGGGGCACGCTCGCGACGCGCCTCGAGTTGCTGCGAACGGAACGCCGTCCCGGCGAAGTCGTGTGGCTCCGCTACCGCGTGCGATAACCGGCGTCCGCCGCCCCACCATCCAAGACTTGATGGCAATGGGCCAAAACTAAGATTTCGGCGGCTGCGCGCGTTCGACGTGTCTTCGAATCTCCGCTCGCGCCATATCGCTATCGTCGAATGCCAGGAGCTTTTCGGTCAGCAATTTCGCGTCGTCGAGTTTGCCGGCGCCGGTGAGCACTTCGATGTTTGTGCCCGCATCGTCGAGCACCGCCCGTCGAACGTCGGATTGCCGATCGGCCGGCTGGCTCGCAAGCGCTTTCGGCGCTGCGTCTATCGCTCCCAACATTCTGCCGAATGACTTCCCTATCAGAGCGTCGTTATAGCGTCGGGCTTCGACGAAAGACCTGAATGCAATCATTGCAAGACTCGGCCGCTCATCCGCGTCGGGCCGTAAAGCATCGTAGAGTTCCAACGTGCGACTGCCTTGGTCGAGGTGTTCGTTCAGGAGCGCGATCTCGAACGTGAGCTCACGGCGGGCGGAGGCCGGTCTGGTTTGCCACTGCGCCATGGCTGCATCGCGAAGATCCGAGAGCGCAGCCTGCGCTGGCGGAAACTTTCGCCCCAGCGACTTCATCAAACCCATCAGGCTCTGGCACTCCACGCCGCCCGGTCGCTTGGTTTCGATCTCACGGTAACATTGCACGTATTCGTCCAGCGCTTCCTGCAGTTTTCCTTCTTTGGCGAGTTGGGATGCCCGCGCTTTCACGGTGTTCAGCAACTCGACCGTGTCCACGATGTCGCGCGCACTGTCCGGCGCGGATCGATCGGCCGCTCCGACCGCTTTCGCCCTTTTCAACAAAACGGCCACGTCCGCTTCGGCCGCCGTCGCCCGGGTCGTCTGTTTTGCGAGCGCCTGTTGTAGCGCCGCCACACGACCAGAGGCCGCCGCGAGCGTCTTCGTTGCGTTGGTTCGTAACTGCGCGTTTTCCCGCTGCTCCCAAAGGAATGCGGTGGAAATTCCGGCCACGACGACAAGAGCTAAGCCGAGGTGCAACTTGGAGATCAGCATGGACAACCTTTACTTTACGGTAGCCGCGCGAGCGCGCTCCACGTGCTGTTCGATCGCCGCGCGCGTCGCGTCGGAGCTGTCAAAGCTGAGAAGTTTTCCCGTCAGGGCCCGCGCCTCCTCGAGTTTACCAGCACCGGTCAGCACCTCGATATTCGAAACCGCACCGGCGATCGCGAACGATTTAGAGTTTGCCAAACTCTGGTCCATGGTGCCAGAGGCCAAGCGCATTCTCATCTCCAGCTCATTCATCATGGAACCGAAGGGTTTTCCGGCGAGCGCATCGGAGTAACGCTGCGCTTCTACGAATGACGCATGGGCGATCAAACCGAGAGCCTGACGCGCGGGATGATCTGGCGGAAGAGAGTCGTAAAGCGCTACGGTGTTACGACCCTCGCCAAGACGCTCGTTGAGGAATGCGATTTCCTCTGCGACCTTACGGTCGCGCGGGCGGGTTTGCAGTTCCTGCATCGCCCGTTCGCGCAGGTTTCTCAACGCAGTCGTCGCCGGCTCATAGGTTTGGCCCAACCGTTTTATCGCAGACATCACGAGCTGATTATCGGCGGGAGGGTGGGTGTCTTTTCCGCGCAGGAACTCGTAACAACTCAGATACTCGTCGAGCGCCTCCGGCAATTTCCCTTCACGCCTCAACGCTTCCGCCCGGTCCATCGACGTTCGCCAGTGTTCTTCCATGTCCGTGAGCCTGCGTCCATCGGGACGAACCGGCGTCGCTGGCGGCAATACTTTCCGCAAGGCCGCGGCGTCCGCTTCCGCGGCGGCGGCGCGCTGCGACTCGGCGGCGATTTGCGTTTCGAGACCGGCAATGTTCGCGCCGAGCGCGGCACTCTGCCGATCGACCGCCAGGCGCAAGCTGGCGTTGGCACGTGCTTCCCACATGAGGCCGGCGGAGGCCGTAATGACCACCGCGGCCGCGACGCCAACGTAAAATTTGGAAATCATCATAAGATTCGAAATCGTGAGCAGACCACCAGCGCCCGTGCCGCCAGCCATCGCAGCTGCCGTGGAGGCCGTGGCCAGTCCCGCGGGCACCGCCACGGCACTTTGCTCTTCCAGCGCGATCGCGAGCGCGGCAGCGGTGGATGTCATCCCCCGACGCGCGAGCTTTTCCTTCAGTTGTTCGAGCGCACGCCCAAGGCGTTTCTGCACCGCGTTCTCCGTGGCGTCGAGCTGCGCGCCTATTTCCGCCAACCGCATCCCACGATGGAAGCGCATCAGAATGATCTGCCGGTCGAGCTGACGCAGTTCCATGACCAGCTCATCGAGCATCGCGTGCAGTCGCGTCGAGTGAGCTTCCGCTGGTTCGGCTGCGGTTGCGATATGCATCATCTGCGCTTCGTGCTCGCGCTGCCGCCGTCGCTGTTCACTGCGCAGGACCTTGGCGGAGAGAAATCTCGTCGTTGTGAAAAGCCAGCCCGTGAGATCAGGATGCCGCGCGAGCGCGGCGGCGTTGCGCGCCACCGCAATGAATACCAGTTGGGTGACATCTTCCGCGTAATGTGCGTTGCCCCCGACGCGACGTAAGGCCGCCGCGTAAACCAGCCCCAGATAGCGCTGGACGATCGGAGCGAACGCATCCTCCGCTCCTGAATCGGCGTAGTCTCGCAGCTGCGTGGCGTAGTCATTCATCGCGACAGTTCTCTATCTTATACCCGGCTGCCCAATTTCCCGCCAAATCGTCTCCCGGCTTGGAACCGGGCACCCCGCGGTGTCGCGAAGCTGGACGGCTTCGCGTTCAAGGTCGGCTCACTCGTCCCAATTCCGCCCGCGCCGCGCCTTGATGCCCGCGCGGTGTTTCTTCGCCTGGATCATCCGCACCTTCTGGCCGTGGGATTTCTGCCGCGTGCGGCGGCGCTCGACTTCGCGCGCGTCCACGAGCGCCTCGCTCGCCGCGCGCGCCCGCGCCTCGAGTTTTTCGCATAATTCCGTCCACGCCAGCGCGCGATTCGCCGCTTGCGAGCGTTCGCGCTGGCAGCGCACCTCGACGCCGGTCAGCCCATGCCGCAGCCATACGGTCGAGCTCGTCTTGTTGATCTTCTGCCCGCCCGGTCCCGCGCCGCGCACGAAGCGCTCCTCCACGTCGCCGGCGCGCACGCCCAGCGCCGCGAGTCGCTCGTCGATTTGGGATGGTAAAGCCATGCGCGCGCCTTTTCGCTGAGGGAAACTTATCCGCCCCTGCCGAGTCAAACCGCGTCCCGCCGGTTCCGCGCCGGTCGGGCGCTTCAACTTCTTTCTCTCCACTCGAATGATCACCGGTCCCAACTGGTCCCAAAAATTGCGCGCCGAGATCGGCAAGGCCGTCATCGGCCAGGACGCCGCCATCGAGCGTCTGCTCGTCGCGCTGCTCGCCAACGGCCACGTCCTCCTCGAGGGCATGCCCGGCCTCGCGAAGACGCTGCTCGTCAAGTCGCTCGGCACCGCGCTCGGCGTGCAATTCGAGCGCATCCAGTTCACGCCCGACCTGCTGCCGAGCGACGTCGTCGGCACGATGATTTTCCAGCCGAAGACCGGCGAGTTCACCGCGCACCGCGGCCCGATCTTCGCGAATCTCCTCCTCGCCGACGAAATCAACCGCGCGCCCGCGAAGGTGCAGAGCGCGCTGCTCGAAGGCATGCAGGAGCGCCAGGTCACGATCGGCGGGCAGACGCATCCGCTGCCGCGGCCGTTCTTCGTGATGGCCACGCAGAATCCGATCGAGCAGGAAGGCACGTATCCGCTGCCCGAGGCGCAGACGGATCGTTTCCTTTTCAAGCTGATCGTCGATTATCCGAGCGCCGAGGAGGAATCATCGATGATGCAGCGCTGGGGCCAGGTCACGAAGCAGCCCGAGCTCGCCGCGGTCTCGAGCGGCGAAGAGCTCCTCCAGCTCCGCGCGCAGGTCGACCAGATTCACCTCTCGCCCGCGGTGCAGGGCTACATCCTCGCGCTCGTCCGCGGCACGCGCGCGCTCGCGGAAAAAGACGGCGGCGCGAAACGCTATCTCAATTTCGGCGCGTCGCCGCGCGCGTCGCTCGCGCTCTATCAAGCCGGCCGCGCGCTCGCGTGGCTGCGCGGGCTCGACTACCTTTCACCCGCGCTCGTGCAGGAACTCGCGCCCGACGTCCTCCGCCATCGCATCGGCCTGACCTACGAAGCCGAGGCCGAGGAAATCAGCGCCGACAAAATCGTCGCGCAGATCGTCGAGCGCACGCCGGTTCCCGCGAAATGAATCTTTCTCCTTCCTCTTTATCGTTATCTTTCCCTTTCACCGCACCGGGCAGGAAGAACGAGAAAGATTAAGAGAAAGAGGAAAGATTCGGAATGCCGCCGAACACCGCCAACCCTCCCTCCTCGCCGCTCGCGCTCCTCCGCCAGCTCGAGTGGCGCGTGCGCCACGCCGTGGAAAACATGCTCAGCGGCGAATACCGCTCCGCGTTCCGCGGCCGCGGCATGGAGTTCGATCAGGTCGTCAAATACGAGTTCGGCGACGACGTGCGCGACATCGACTGGAACGTCACCGCGAAGCTCGGCGAGCCCTACCGGAAAAAATTCGTCGAGGAACGCGAGGTCACCGTCCTGCTCGTCTTCGAGGATGCGCCGTCGCTGCACTTCGGCTCCGGCGCGCAATCGAAACGCGAGGCGCTGCTCGAGCTCGCCGGCCTCGTCATGCTGCTCGGCGCGGTGAACCGCGACCGCGTCGGCTTCGTGCACACCGCGCCCAGCGGAAATCTTTTTCGCGAGCCCGTCCGCGGCCGCGGCCAGATCATGCACGCCGCGGCGACGCTGCTCGCTCGGCCCGCGCCACCGCCGACGGCCGCACCGCCGGAAATCCCGTGGCGGTTTCTCGCGCGCGCCGCGCCGAAACACAGCGTGTTGATCTGGCTCGGCGATTTTCCGCCGCGCACGCTCCCCGAGGGCTGGACGGTGATGCAGCGGCGCTACCAGACGATGGGCTTTCGCGTCGACGATCCGTGGGAACGCGACCTGCCGCGCGGCGAAACCTTCGCCGCCTACGATCCCGCGGCCGGCCGGCTCGTCACGCTCGAAGGCAGCGCCGCCGAGCGCGCCGCGCATGCCGCGTGGCGGACGCAGCGCGACCAGTCGTGGCACGCGCTGTTTCCCGATCCGCTCAGCCGGCTCACGGTCACGACCGAGGAAAACCGGCTCGATGCGCTCGTGCGTTTTTTCCACGCCCGAATGACGGCCCGCTGATGGCCCGCTGACGCGGACAAATCCCAAACACCAATGGTCAAACGCCAACGAAATTCCAAAAACACGAACGCGAGGCGCGCGGTCCGTTTTGGATTTTTCCGGCATTTGAACATTCTTTGGCCTTTGGAATTTTGGCCTTTGGGATTTTCCGCATGAGCCGCCTCGCCCTCCACGATCCGCTCTGGCTGCTGGCGCTGCTCGCGCTGCCCCTGCTCGTGTGGCTCCGCGGCCGCCGCCGCGTGCCGGTGCTGCTCGTGCCGTTTGCCGCCGCGTGGCATCGTCCGTCGTTCGCCGCGCCGTCGCGCTGGCCCGTCGCACTCGCCTACGCCGGGCTTGCGCTGCTCATCGCGGCGCTCGCGCGGCCGCAACGCGTCGAGGACAAGCGCGAGGTCCACTCGGAAGGCTATGATCTCATTCTCGCCGTCGATCTTTCGACGTCGATGCGCGCGGAGGACTACGAAAAGAACGGCGAGCGGCTCAACCGCCTGCAGGCGATCAAGCCCGTCATCCAGGCCTTCATCGACCGCCGGCCGACCGACCGCATCGGCGTCGTGTTGTTTTCGGGCCGCGCCTACACGATGGCGCCGCTGACCTTCGATCACGACTGGCTCTCGCGCCAGCTCGAGCGCGTGAAGATCGGCATGATCGAGGATGGCACCGCGATCGGCGACGGCATCGGCCTCGCGCTGACGCGGCTCGAACAGGCGAAGCGCGAAAGCGCCGGCAAGCGCATCGGCGCCTTCATCGTGCTGCTCACCGACGGCTCGAACAACCGCGGCGCCCTCGCGCCGATGCAGGCCGCCGAGCTCGCGAAGTCGCGCGGCATTCCCATCTACACCATCGGCGCCGGCAAGGACGGCTACGTGCCCTACCCGATCCTCGACGACAACGGCCGCCGCATCGGCACGCGCCCGATGCCGTCCGATCTCGACGAAGGCGCCTTGCGCGAAATCGCCGACGTGTCCGGCGGGAAATTTTTCCGCGCCGCCGACAGCGACACGATCGAGAGCGCGTTTCGCGCGATCGACCGTTCGCAGAAAATCGAATTCCAGGCGAAAAGTTACCTCGTGACGACCGAGCTCTTCTGGTGGCTCGCCGCGCCGGGCGCACTGGCGCTCCTCCTCGCCGCCGCGCTCGCACGCTCGCCGCTCGCCGCGAATCGCACCCGCGCGCCCGCCCTCGCATGACCTTCGCGTGGCCGCAATTTCTCTGGCTCCTGCTCCTGCCCGCCGCGCTGCTGGCGTGGGAACTCACGCGGCGCCGGCGCGACGCCGCCGCGCCCGCGCACCCGAAAATCCTCCGCGCCGAGGCCGGCGAGCGCGGCATCGCATTCGTGCCCTCGGCCGCGCCGATCTCCGCGCGGCGCAAAGCCCGCCCGTGGCTTGTCGCCGGCCTCGCCTGCACGATCGTCGCGCTCGCGCGCCCGCAGTGGGGCCGCGTCGACGAGCCGGTCTTCGACCAGTCGCGCGAAATCCTCCTCGCGATCGATCTCTCGCGCTCGATGCTCACGCCCGACGTCAAGCCGTCGCGCCTCGAGCGCACCAAGCTGCTCGTCCAGTCGTTGCTCGAAAAACTCACCGGCGAACGCGTCGGCCTCGTCGTGTTTTCCGGCACGGCGTTTCTGCAGAGCCCGCTCAGCGCCGACTACGAGATCCTGCGCGAATTTCTGCCGTCGCTGAATCCCGACTTCCTGCCCGAAGGCGGCACGAATTATCGCGCGCTCCTCGACACCGCGCTCGACGCGTTCAACGGCAGCAATTCCGCCGATCGCTTCCTCATCATTCTCAGCGACGGCGAGGCGACCGACACCGACTGGCAGGACAGCGCGGAAAAACTCAAGGCGAAGGGCATCCGCGTGATCGGCCTCGGCGTCGGCACCACGAACGGCGCGATGATTCCCGACGGCGCCGGCGGCTTCGTGAAAGACGAGCGCGGCGCGGTCGTGCTCTCGAAACTCGAAAGCGCCACGCTGCAGGAACTCGCGCGCACGACGGACGGCGCGTATCGCGACGCCAGCACGTGGGTCGATCTCGCCGGGTTGCTCCGGGAAACCGTCGAAGCCGGCCGCAAAGGCCGTTTCGTCGAGAAAAACACGATCCGCCTTGTCGAGCGTTTCCAGTGGCCGCTCGCCCTCGGGCTCTGGTGTCTCTTCGCCAGCCTCTGCTACGAATTCCCCGTGCGTCCGCGCCCGCGCGATCTCGCGCTGCGGCTCGCGACACCGGAGAAAGGAGCACGGAGAAGGGAGCAGGAAAAAACTCCACAGACCGCGGTGGCGCTTTTGCTCTTTCTCCTTTCTCCCTTCTTCCTGCTCCCCGCGCCGCAGGCGCGTGCCGCCGCCACGCTCGCTCCCGCCAGCCCCGACACGCCCTCGATCGCCCGCACCGTCGGCCGCATCGCGAATTCCACCGCGCCGACCAGCCGCGACTGGGCCGAGCTCAGCCGTGAAACCGTCGCGTGGGGCACGCAGCTTCAGTCCGAGCAGCAGTCCGTGCCCGAAGGTCCGGTCCGCGATGCGCTCGCCGCCGCCGATCTCGGCGCGAAGCTCGATCCGCAAGCCACCGACTGGTCGAAGCTGCGCGAGGAACTCGAAGCGTTGTTGAAAAAACCCGAAGACCAAAAGCAGCAACAGCAGCAGCAGCAGAATCAGGATAAAAATCAGCCGCAGCAAAAGCAGGATCAGCAAAAACCCGATCAGCAGAAGGACAACCCGCCTCCGCCCGACGAAAAAAAATCCGGCGCCGATCAGCAGGAAAAACAATCGTCCTCCAACCCGCCGCCGCCGGAGCAGAATCAAAAACCGGAAAACCAGAATAAAAAATCGGGCGAGTCCGCCTTCGGCGACATGAAGGAAAAGCCCGAGCCGCCGCCTCCGCCGCCGAGCGACACGCAGAAAGTCGGCGGCGCGCCCGACAAGAAGGACCAGCCAAAGGAAAACGCCGACCCCGCGCTCGCGATCCCGCTGCAGAAGCTCGACCAGCTCCGCAATCAGGACTCGCCCGCCCGTCTCTTCGAACTCATGGAGCCCGACAAAAAAGCGTCCGCCCCGAAGTCCGGCAAAAACTGGTAACGCCCATGCGCCCCGCTTTTCACCCGCCTCTGTCTCGTAGGGCGTCTGTCTTGCAGACGCCGCGTTTCAAGCCGAGCTGGAGCTCGGCGCTCCCGGGAAATGCATCGGCACGACCCACGGCACAATTTTTCTTTGCCGCCTGCATCGTCTTCCTGCTCGCGTCGCTTGCCCGCGCGCAATCCGTGCACTGGGAGCCATCCGGCGGCTCGCTCGCGGTCGGCCGCACGACGCAGCTCCAGCTCGTCTTCGAAAACTGCGCGCCGAACGATCAGCCCACGCCGCCGAAAGTCGAAGACCTGACGATGCAGTTCGCCGGCTCCGGCACGAGCACCTCGATCATCAACGGCAGCGTCTCCAGCTCCGAGACGCTCACCTACGCTGCCGCGCTCACGAAAAATCACTCGGTCACGATCCCGGCGTTCACGGTGCAGACGAACAAAGGCCCGCTCCGCGTCGCCGCCGCGCAATTCGACGCCGGCGCCGCGACCGTCGGCCGCAGCGCGACGCCGCTGAGCGAGATCGCGACCGCACGGCTCACGCTCACGCCGGCGTCCGTGTGGGCCGGCGAGGTGTTCGCCATAGATTCCAGCGTCGAGGCCGCGCGCAGTTATTATCCGCAGTTCAACCGCGGCTTCGAGTGGACGCCCGATCCGCTCCTCACCGAGAGCTGGTCCGACCCGCAGCCGAACGACACGATCGTCGCCAGCGAGCCGCACGCCGGCTTCATCTACCACACCCGCGCGATCGCGCGCGCGCCCGGCCGCTTCAATCTCAGCGCCGCCACGCACATCGTCGCGCTCAGCGTCGGCGTGAGCGGCTTCGGTTTTTTCCAGCAGCGGCAGTTCGATCAATATTCGATCGCCAGCAACACGCCGACGCTCGAGGTGAAAGCGCTGCCGCCCTCGCCCGCCGGATTCGCCGGCGCCGTCGGCGAGTTCAAGCTCACTTCGAAGATCGTCCCGGAAAAAGCCGCCGTCGGCGAGCCCGTCACCTGGACGCTCGAGCTCAGCGGCAGCGGCAACTGGCCCGACATCCCCGGCCTGCCGTCGCGCGACGTGTCGAACGATTTCCAGGTCGTGCAGCCCAAGGCCAAGCGCACGCCCGCGGACGGAAAAATTTTCGACGCGACGCTGAGCGAGGACGTGGTGCTCGTGCCGACGAAATCCGGCAGCTACACGCTCGGGCCGATCGCCTTCACGTTCTTCAATCCGAAAACCGGCGCCTACGAAACCGCGCGCACGCCGCGCACCACGATCACGATCGCCGCGCCAGTCGCGACTACCGCCACGACACCGGGCGCCGCGGCCGCGAATCCCGAGACGCAACCGCCGGAAGAGAGTGCCGCCGCCCGCGAAGCGAGAATCGAAAATCTGAAATCGAAAATCCCTCCGCCACCGGCGGGAATTCCCCGCGATCCGCTCCCCGGCTCCGACGTCGCGCCGCGGCCGCTCGAGGCGGGCACGCTCGTTGCGTGGGTGCTCGCGCCGTTCGGCGCCGTGCTGCTGCTCTGGGTGTGGCTCGCACTCGGCCAGGCGCGCAAAACCGATCCGCTCCGCGCGCGTCGCGAAGCGCGCGCTCGCCTCGCCGCCACGCTCGCCGCGCTGCGCGCGAACCCCGAGCCTTCCGCTCGCGGCGCGTTGATTCTCGCGTGGCAGCGCGACGCCGCCGTCCTCTGGCAAATCCCGCACGCCGCACCGAGTGCTTCCGCTTTTGGGGGCGCGGCGCCCTCGCCGCGCCCGGCCGAACTCCACGGCGAAAATGACGCGCTCCGCACTGCGTGGTCCACGCTCTGGCTCGAATCCGATCGCGCGCTCTACGGCCCGCAAACCGCGCTGCCCGCCGACTGGCTCGCGCGCGCCGAAGCCGCCCTCGCCGCGAAACGGCTGCCCGGTTTCCAACCGTTGCGCCTCTTCCTGCCGCGAAATCTTTTTCCCTTCGCCGCCGTGCTCGCGCTGGCGCTCGCCGTGCCGCTGTCACTCCTGCGCGCGGCGACCGACGGCGCGGCCGCGTATCGCAGCGGCGATTTTGCCGCGGCCGAAAAATTCTGGCGCGCAGCCATCGCGCAGCACCCGACCGATTCGTTCGCGCGCCACAACCTCTCGCTCGCGCTCATGCAGCAGGAGCGCCTCGGCGAGGCCGCCGCGCACGCCGCCGCCGCCTTCGTTCAAAATCCACCCGAGCGCGCGATCGCATGGCACTTCGGCCTGATGGCGGAAAAATCCGGCGCCGTGCCCGCGCCGCTCGCCGCGTTCGTCGATCCCGGCCCGCTGCAGACGCTCGCGAGCCGCCTCTCGCCGTCGGAGTGGCAGCGCGTGATCGTCGCCGCTGCGTTCGGCGCCGCGCTCGGGCTCGCGCTGCTGCTTTTCAGTTTCTATCGCCTGCGCTCGCGCGCCCTGCGCTGGACCTCGCTCGCGCTCTTCGCGCTCGGCTGCGCGACCGGCGCCGTCGCGACCGGCGGCGTGCTGGCCTACGGCGAAGCGGCGGACATCCGCGCCGTGATCGTCGCGCACAGCGGCACGTTGCGCTCGATCCCGACCGAGGCCGACACCACGCAGAAAACTTCACCGCTCGCCGCCGGCACACTCGCCCTCGCCGACAAGACCTTTCTCAACGACCGCTGGATCCACCTCGTCTTCGAAAACGGCCAGACCGGCTGGGAACGCGCCGAGGAAATCGTGCCGCTGTGGAAATAACCCTTCTCGATTTTCGATCGCTCGATTGAACTTTCTCCGCGGAGCGATCAGCCGGAACGAAAAGCCGCCATCGTCTTCCGCACCATCCGCGCCATCGATTCCTCGGGGTTGAGCGCTGTCACGCGCGCGACTTCGATCCACGCGAGGTCTTTCGATTCGTTGGAAATCACGAGCGGTTCGGCCGGGTCGGCTTCGAGCATGAAGCGCAAATCGTAATGATAGTGGCCGGGCTCGCTTTTCCGCGGCGGAATCCAGTGGCGGTCGACATCGAACACTTCCGGCGCGACGACACGCAGCCGCGTGAGCCCGCTTTCCTCCTGCGCCTCGCGCAGCGCCGCCGCGAGCAGATCCTCCTGGCCATCCGCGTGGCCGCCGAGCTGCAGCCATTTGTCGAGCTTGTGGTGATGCGTGAGCAGCGTGCGCGCGCGGTCCGCGCTCACGATCCACGCCGAACCGGTGAGATGGCCGGGCACGCACGAGCGCAGCAGGCAGTCGGCGTGCGCCTCGACGAAGCGGATCGTATCGGCTGTCATCGCGGCCTCGTGCGCGTCCAGTTTCTGCGCCGCATGCTTCCGCAGCAACGCCAGCACTCCGCTCCTCGGATCCGTCATGGGCGTCCTTTGGCGTTCATCCGCGGTTAAAAAATTCCCTCTTCACCGCGTCTCGAACCACTTCGACTCCGCCTTCGCCGCGGCCGCGGTTTCGATCTCGGTGAAAATCGCCGGCACGGTGCGCGCGACCCGAAACAATTCCATGTTCGACGGCTTGAAAAAATTTTCGCGCAGCATCCGGTCGAACAACTGGAGCAGCAGGTCGTAAAAGCCGTCCTGATTCAGGAACACGCATGGTTTCTTCACCACGTCGAGCTGCCGCAGCGTGAGAATTTCCATCATCTCCTCGAGCGTGCCCCAGCCGCCGGGCAGAGCGACAAACGCGTCCGCGCGCGTTTCCATCAGGAGCTTGCGCTCGCGCATCGTGATCACGGTGACAAGCTCGTCCGCCTCGTCGAACGCCAGTTCGCGTGCCTTCATGAACTCCGGGATCACGCCGACGACGTGCCCGCCGCTCTGCTTCACCGCGCGCGCCGTCGCGCCCATGAGCCCGGTTTTGCCGCCGCCGTAGACGAGCCCCCAGCCGCGCGCGACCAGCTCATGCCCGAGCTCCGCCGCCGCCGCCGCATACTTCGGATCGAGGCGGTCGCTGGACGAGCAATAGACGCAGAGCAGCTTCGGCATGGAAAACGTGAACCATGGATCGCACGGATGATCACGGATAAAAACCGAGAATCGCCTTCTCATGTCCTCATCCGTGTTTATCCGTGTAACCCGTGGCGAAAAAATCCAGTTATCGCGGCCGCCTCGCGCCCTCGCCGACCGGTTATCTGCATCTCGGCCACGCGCGCACGTTCTGGATCGCGTGGACGCACACGCGCCAGGCGGGCGGCGAACTGCTCCTGCGCAACGACGATCTCGACCGCGCGCGCTGCCGGCCGGAATTCGTCGCCGCGATGCAGGAAGACCTGCGCTGGCTCGGCCTCGACTGGGACGGCGAGATGATTTCGCAGAACGCGCGCCTCGCGCGCTACCGCGCCGCGCTCGAACGGCTGCACGCCGCAAAACTGATTTTCCCGTGCGAGCGCTCGCGGCGCGACGTGCTCGAAGCCGCCGGCGCGCCGCATGAAGGCGCGGGCATCGACGACGAGCCGCTGTATCCGCGGGAATTTCGTCCGCCGCGCGACGTGGCGCTGCCGCCGCTCGGCGAAAAAATCTCCGTCAACTGGCGCTTCCGCGTGCCCGACGGCGAGGCGCTGCGCTTCGACGACGGCCGTGCCGGCGCGCAACACGCGGCCAGCGGCCTCGACTTCGGCGATTTCCTCGTGTGGCGGAAGGACGACACGCCGAGCTACCAACTCGCGACGGTCGTCGACGAGATCGAGTTCGGCATCACCGAAGTCGTCCGCGGCGAAGATCTCATCCAGAGCACGTTTCGCCAGCTCCTGCTTTTTCGCGCGCTCGGTGCCGCGGCGCCGCAGTTTTTCCACTGCCCGCTTCTCACCGACGAACACGGCCAGCGACTCGCCAAGCGCCACGATGCGCTCGCGCTGCGCACGCTCCGCGCGCAGGGAAAGTCGCCGGAGGAAGTGCGGCGGATGTTTTCCGCGCCCACGGAATACGGGACGCCGCCTGCTATGTGACCGGCGTTGATCGCTGCCGCGCACCGCGACAAAATCTGCGCGCAATTTCCGGACGTAGTGGCGGAAGAAAGACTTTCGTTCCCCGCCGAATTCTGCCTAAACGTGGCCCCCAACCCCTATGCCTCACTCGCTCACCCTCTCCGGAATCGATTATGCGATTCTGATCATCTACTTCGGCTTCGTGCTCGGAATCGGCTGGGCCCTGAAGCGCTACATGAAAGGGGGCGCCGAGTTTTTCCTTTCCGGCCGCTCGATCCCCGCCTGGGTCACGGGACTCGCCTTCATCTCGGCGAACCTCGGCGCGCAGGAGGTCATCGGCATGGCGGCGTCGGGCGCCAAATACGGCATCATGACGAGCCACTTCTACTGGGTCGGCGCGATCCCGGCGATGGTGTTCCTCGCGATTTTCATGATGCCGTTCTACTACGGCTCGAAGGCGCGCTCGGTCCCGGAATACCTGAAGCTGCGTTTCGACGAAAAGACCCGCGGGCTCAACGCGATCTCGTTCGCCGTGATGACGGTTTTCTCCTCGGGCATCTCGCTGCACGCGCTCGCCCGGCTGATGGAGCAGCTCATCGGCTGGAACTACAACGCCTGCATCTTCGTTTCCGCCGCGATCGTCCTCGTCTACATCCTCCTCGGCGGCCTGACCTCCGCGATCTACAACGAGGTGCTGCAGTTCTTCATGATCGTGCTCGGCTTCGCGCCGCTCGTGTTCCTCGCGCTGAAGGACGTCGGCGGCTGGGCGGCGTTGAAGGAGAAACTCATCCCCGTCGCGACCGGCCAGCATTTCGCGCCCGGCACGTGGACGGATTCGTGGAGCCACATGCAGACCACCGCCGCCAATCCGATGGGCGTCGAGTGGTTCGGCATGGTCTTCGGCCTCGGCTTCGTCATGTCGTTCGGCTACTGGTGCACCGACTTTCTCGTCGTGCAGCGCGCGATGGCCGCCAACTCCATGAGCGCCGCGCGGCGCACGCCGCTCATCGCCGCGATCCCGAAGATGCTCTTTCCCGCGCTCGTCATCCTCCCCGGCATGATCGCGATCGCGATGCACTACCAGTCCGGCGGCAACTTCCTGCCGAAGGGCGCCGACGGCTCACCCGACTACAACATGGTCATGCCCACGCTGCTCGCGCGCTACATGCCCGCCGGTCTGCTCGGCCTCGGCTTCACCGCACTCATGGCGTCGTTCATGTCGGGCATGGCGGGCAACGTCACCGCCTTCAACACCGTCTCGACCTACGACATCTACCAGAGCTACCTCGCGCCGAACAAAACCGACGCGCATTACCTCACCGTCGGTCGCGTGCTCACCGTCCTCGGCATCGTGATCAGCATCGGCTGCGCGTATCTCGCCGCGCAGTTCAACAACATCATGGACATGCTGCAGCTCGTGTTCGGCTTCGTGAACGCGCCGCTGTTCGCCACCTTCCTGCTCGGCATGTTCTGGAAACGCGCGACCGGCCACGGCGCGTTCTGGGGCCTCCTCGGCGGCACGCTCGGCGCCGCGATCTTCCACGGCCTTGCGCTCGCGACCGGCAACACGCCCGGCATCAAGGGCGGCTGGATCGAGGCGAAATTTGCGTTCCACAGCGACATGGGCCAGAACTTCTACATGGCCGTCGTCGCGTGGACCACCTGCTTCGTCCTCACCATCGTGATCTCGCTGGCGACCGCGCGCACGAAGACCGACGCCGAGCTCACCGGCCTCGTCTACTCGCTCACTCCGAAACCCGAGACCGCCCACGAGCCGTGGTATAAACAACCCGTCACCGTCGGCATCCTCGTGATGATCGTGACGATCGTCCTCAACATCCTCTTCTGGTAAACCGAACCGCGCCCAAAGGAATTTATGAATTTCGATCTTCGCCTGCCTCTCGGAATGATTTTCACGCTGTTCGGCCTGCTCCTCGTCGGCTACGGCGTGATGAGCGATCCCGCGATCTACCAAAAATCGCTCGGCATAAACATGAACCTCACGTGGGGCATCGTCCTGCTCGTGTTCGGTGCGGTGATGCTGACGTTCGCGCTGCGCGCCCGCGGCAAAAACGGCAAGAGCTGAAAACGTGGCACGGGCATCCTGTCCGTGATTTCGCCGGCCATCGCCCCGACGCCCGCGCCAATCTTATCCGTCGCCTGCCAACGCCGAGCGTAGGGCGCCTGTCTTGCAGGCGCCGCGGCGTCAGCCCCTCGACAAGCTCGGGGCCCTGAGCTAGTCGAACGGGCAAGACTGACGCCCTACCAAGATCCGCGCTCCGCTCCCGATGAGATTCCCTTTTGCTTTCGCCTCGCTTTGCCTCGCGCTGCTCGCCGGCTGCTCGAAATCGCCGCCGGCCTCCGCGGGCGATCGCGCGCCTTCCGCTCCGGCCGTTAAAATCGGCTTCCTCGTCAAGCAGCCCGAGGTCTCGTGGTTTCAACTCGAGTGGCGCTTCGCCGATCAGGCCGCGAAAGAGCTCGGCTTCTCCGTCGTGAAAATCGGCGCCGTCGACGGCGAAAAAGTTCTCGCCGCGATCGACAACCTCGCCGCCTCCGGCGCGCAGGGCTTCGTCATCTGCACGCCCGACACGCGCCTCGGCCCCGCGATCGTCGCCAAGGCCGCCGCCGCGAAGCTCAAGGTCATGAGCGTCGACGACCAGCTCGTCGACGCCACCGGCGCGCCGCTGCGCGACGTGCCGCACCTCGGCATCTCCGCGCGCAAGATCGGCGAAACCGTCGGCGGCGTGCTCGCCGCCGAAATGAAGCGCCGCGGCTGGACCGCCGCCGACACCGCCGTATGCACGGTGACCTTCGACGAGCTCGCCACCGCGAAGGAGCGCACCGACGGCGCCGTCGGCGCGCTCATCGCCGCGGGATTTCCGCGCGAGCGCATCTTCTCCGCGCCGCAGCGCACGAGCGACATCCCCGGCGCGTTCGACGCCGTGAACATTCTCCTCACGCAGAAACCCGGCGTGCCGCACTGGCTCGTCTGCGGCATGAACGACTGGGCCGTGCTCGGCGCCGTGCGCGCGCTCGAACAGCGCGGCGTCGCTGCCGACAACGCCGTCGGCGTCGGCATCAACGGCACCGACTGCATCGACGAGCTGGAGAAGGCGAAGCCCACGTCGTTCTACGGCTCGATCCTCCTCTCCGCGCGCGAGCACGGCTACGAAACCGCGCGGATGATGTATCGCTGGATCAAGGAAGGCGTGCCGCCGCCCCCCGACACGCGCACCGCCGGCGTGCTGATCACGCGCGAGAATTTCCGCCAGGTCTTGAAAGAACAGGGCGTGCGCGACTGACCGAATCTTTCTCGTTCCTCTTTCTCTTTCTCGTTCTCCCTTAAAAACCTCGAGCAAGCGAACGCCCACGAGCCCGAGAAACGATTTTCCGATGTCCGCCGTCCCCGCCCTCGCCTTCGACCGCGTCTCGATGGAGTTCCCCGGCGTGAAAGCGCTCGACGATGTGTCGTTCGCCGTCGCGGCCGGCTCGATCCACGCGCTCATGGGCGAAAACGGCGCGGGCAAATCGACGCTCCTCAAAATCCTCAGCGGCGCATACCGGCCGTCCGCCGGCACGCTCGCGATCGACGACACGCCGCGCGCATTTCGCGACACCGCCGACGCGCTCGCCGCTGGCGTCGCCGTGATCTACCAGGAACTGCACCTCGTCGCCGAGATGTCCGTCGCGGAAAATATCTTCCTCGGCCACCTGCCGCAGCGCCTCGGCGTCGTCGATCGCCGCGCGCTCGCCGCCGCCGCGCGCCGCCAGCTCGAGCTCGTGGGCGAAGCGATCGATCCCGAGACGAAACTCGGCCGCCTCCCGCTCGCGCAGCGCCAGATGGTCGAGATCGCGAAGGCGCTCACGCGCGGCGCGCGCATCATCGCGTTCGACGAGCCGACGAGCTCGCTCTCGGACCGCGAAGTCCGCCGGCTCTTCGCGATCATTCGCGACCTCAAGGCCCGCGGCTGCGCCATCGTCTACGTCTCGCACCGCATGGAGGAGATTTTCGCGCTCTGCGATCGCATCACGATCCTCCGCGATGGCCGTCACGTGGAAACCGCCGCGCTCGCAGCGCTCTCGCGCGAGACCGTCGTGCGCCGGATGGTCGGACGCGAACTGGCCGACATCTACCACTACGCGCCGCGGCCGGTCGCGGGCGAGGGGCTCGCCGTCGAAGACTTGCTCGGCCCGGGACTCGCCGCGCCGTGCTCGTTTCGCGCCGCCGCCGGGGAAATTTTCGGCCTCTTCGGTCTCGTCGGTGCGGGCCGCACCGAATTGCTGCGGCTGATTTTCGGCGCCACGCGCAAGACCGCCGGCCGCCTCGCCGTCGCCGGCCGCGAGGTCGCGATCGATTCGCCGCGCGACGCGATCGCGGCGGGCATCGTGCTTTGCCCTGAGGATCGCAAGAAGGAAGGCATCGTCGCGATCCGCTCCGTGCTCGAAAACATCAACCTCAGCGCGCGACGCCGCACCGCGCACGCCGGCGTGTTCGTGAACGAAACGTGGGAAAACGCCAACGCACAGCAACGCATCGCGCAGCTCGGCGTGCGCACGCCGTCATCGCGCCAGCCGATCCGCCTTCTCTCCGGCGGCAACCAGCAGAAGTGCATCCTCGCGCGCTGGCTCTCGGAAAAAGTGAAGGTGATCCTCTTCGACGAACCGACGCGCGGCATCGACGTCGGCGCGAAGAGCGAAATCTACGCGATCCTCCAACAACTCGCGCGCGACGGCGTGTGCGTGATCGTCGTCTCGAGCGAGCTGCCCGAGGTGCTCGGCATCGCCGACCGCATCGCCGTGATGCGCGAGGGCGCGATCGCCGCCGTCCTCGACCGCCGCGACGCAAACGAGGAAAAACTGCTTCAACTCGCCCTCCCGCTCGAAACCGCGAAGGCGTCGTAATGCTGATCGCCATCACATCGTTATTCGCGCCCAGGTCTTGTAGGGCGTCTGTCGTGCAGACGCCGCGCACACCCGAAGCGTTCGCACCGCGGTGTCAGCAAGACTGACGCCCTACGGCCAGCTTTTCAGCTCATGTCCGAAACCAATTTCACCTCGCCAGCCCGCCATCCGACTACGATCGGCGCCTTCCTCGACCGCGCCGGCATGCTGCTCGTGCTCGCGCTGCTGTTCGTCGGCTGCTCGCTGTTCGTCGAAAACTTTTTCTCGTGGGCCAACATGCGCGGCCTCGCGCTCGCCGTCTCGATGACGGGCATGGTCTCGTGCACGATGCTGTTCTGCCTCGCCGCGGGCGATTTCGACCTGTCGGTCGGTTCGGTGGTCGCGTGCGCCGGCGTCATCGCCGCGGTCGTGATGAATCGCACCGCGAGCATCGCCGCCGGCGTGGGCACCGCGATCGCGTTCGGCGCCGCGGTCGGCGCGTTCAACGGCGTCGTCGTCGCGAAGCTCCGGATCAACGCGCTCATCACGACGCTCGCGACGATGCAGATCGTCCGCGGACTCGCGTTCATCGCGTCCGGCGGCATCGCGGTCGGCATCACGCGCGATGGATTCTTCGCGCTCGGCAACTCCGCATTTCCCGCGCTTCCCGGCACGGACATTCAAGGCGTCCCGACGCCGGTGTGGATCATGCTCGCGTGCTTTCTCGTGTTCGGCCTCGTGCTCAACCGCACCGTCTTCGGTCGCGATACGCTCGCCGTCGGCGGCAACGCCGAAGCCGCGCACCTCGCCGGCATTGCTGTCGACCGCGTGAAGATCGTCATCTTCACCGTGCAGGGCGCGATGGCGGCGTTCGCGGGCGTCGTGCTCGCGTCGCGCGTGACGAGCGGGCAGCCAAACACGTCGCAAGGCTTCGAGCTCGAAGTGATCTCCGCCTGCGTCCTCGGCGGCGTGTCGCTGACCGGCGGCGTCGGCAGCATGGCCTTCGTGATCGCGGGCGTGCTCATCATGGGCATCGTCCAGAACGCGATGAGCCTGCTCAACGTGCCGACGTTCTACCAATACGTCGCGCGCGGCTCGATCCTCCTCGCCGCGGTGCTGTTCGATCGGTGGAAGCGGCGGAAACAAATCGACTGAGCGGGCGCGCACGCGAAGCAGATCATCGCCGCGGGCCGGTGGGTATTCGCTCCATGCGAATTACCTCCGAATCCCTGATGTCCGAAGCTTTTCGGGCGCGGTAGGCTGTTGGCCGCCGGGCCGTTGCGCGGCGAGCGAACGCTCGTCGTCGGTCGCATTCCCGCGGTTTCAGGCTCGGCGCGAATTCTTCCGCGCGTGCCCGATGCCGATCCCCAACTCCGCGACGCCGACCGGCGCCGGCCGCTGTTTCGGCCGAGTCACACGACGCTGCTGCGGGTTGCGCTCGCGGGCCTCGGGCTTTTTTTCGGCGCGGGCGCGACGGTCATGTTCGCGTATTACCACTCGTCGTGGTGGCACGAGGTCGGAATTCGCCGCGATCAGCCGGTGCTCTTCAGCCATCGCCATCACGCGGGCGAACTGGGCATCGACTGCCGCTACTGTCACGCGACGGTCGAGACCTCCGCCTTCGCCAGCATGCCTTCGACGCACACGTGCCTCACGTGTCACTCGCAGATTTTCACCGACACGCCGATGCTGCAGCCGGTGATCGCCAGCGCGGCGCGCGACGAGCCGCTGCGGTGGACGCGCGTCAATGCGTTGCCCGACCACGTCTACTTCGACCACAGCATCCACGTGGCGAAAGGCGTCGGCTGCACCACCTGCCACGGCGAAATCGGCGCCATGCCGCTCACCGCGAAAGGCGAACCGCTCACGATGCGCTGGTGTCTCGATTGCCATCGCGATCCGGCGCCGAATCTCCGGCCGCGCGCGGAAATCTTCGCGCCCACGTGGACGCCACCCGCCGACCAGGCCGCCCGCGGCCGCCAACTCGCCGCGCAACTTCACGTGCACACGACGCCGCTCACGAGCTGCTCGACGTGTCACCATTGAACGATGCCGCCGGAAAATCCCATCGGTCCGCACGAATTTCCCGCTGGCGCGAGCGAATGGCCCGCGGGCTTGAGTCGCCGCCAGTTCATCGAGCTCATGGCCGCGTCGCTCGCGCTCGCCGGTCTCGGCGCGTGCAATCGGCCGCCCGACAAAACGATCGTCCCCTACGTCACGCCGCCCGACCGCGATCTCGTCGACGGCGCGCTCTACTACGCGACCGCGCTGCCGTGGGAAGGCTACGCGCGCGGCGTGCTCGCCCTCTCGCGTTCCGGCCGGCCGACGAAGATCGAGGGCAACCCCGCGCATCCCGACAGCCTCGGCGCGACCGACGCCCTCACGCAGGCCAGCGTGCTCTCGCTCTACGATCCCGACCGCTCGCGCACGCCGCGCCGCGGCGGCCAGCCGGTCGCGTGGAGCGCATTCGAGGACGCGTGGCTCGCGCGGCATCGCGAGCTGCTCGCGCAGCGCGGCGCCGGCTTCGCACTCCTCACCGAACCGACGACGTCGCTGACGGAGCTGCGCGGCATTCACGCGCTGCTCGATCGTTTTCCCGCGGCGCACTGGTATCAGCACACGCCGCTCGCGCGCTACGACCGCGACGGGATGCAGGACGACTACGATTTCGTGCGCGCGGACATCGTCCTCGCGCTCGATACGGATTTTCTTCTCTCGCACCCATCGAGCCTGCGCTACACGCGCGCCTTCGCGTCGCGCCGCCGCCTCGAGCGCGGACGCGTGAACGCCAATCGCCTCTACGTCATCGAACCTTCGCTCACGATCACGGGCTCGATGGCCGATCATCGCCTGCCCGCGTCGCCCGCGCGCATGCGGGCACTGCTCACCGCGTTGACCGATCTGATCGAAGGAAAAGAGGCCGCCGTAAAACTCGCCGAGAACGAGCGCCGCGTCCTCGCCACCCTCGCGCGCGACCTGCGCGAAAAAGCTCCGCGCGTCGTCTGCCTCGCCAGCCCGCACGGCGATCCCGCGCTGCACGCATGGGCCGCTGCGACCAATGCACGACTTGGCGCCGCAGGCGTCACGCATCACGCGCTGCCCGCCGTGCGCTCCGACGGCGATGCGCGATGCGCCGGCGACCTCGCCGCGCTCACGATGGCCATGCAGCGCGGCGACGTGAACACACTCGCGATCGTCGGCGCCAATCCCGCCTACACCGCACCCGGCGAGCTCGAATTTCCCGCCGCGCTCAAACGCGTCGCGCTCTCGATTCACCTCGGCAGCCACGCAGACGAAACCGCCGCGCTCTGCGCGTGGCATCTCCCCGAATCACACGCGCTCGAAAGCTGGTCCGATCTTCGCGCCTACGACGGCACGGCCTCGATCGTCCAGCCGTTGATCGCGCCGATGTATCTGTCCAAGTCCGCCGCCGAATTTCTTTTCTTCCTCGCCGATCCGCCCGTTCGCGACGGCTACGAACTCGTGCGCGACACCTGGCGGCAGGACCGCGCCGACGACGCGAGCTTCGACGCGGCGTGGAGCGGCTGGCTCCGCACTGGCGCGATCGAAAACTCCGCCGCCGCGCGCACGCGGCCGCGCACCACGACCGCGACGCCGCTGCTTTCGCCAGCGCTCGATGCAAGAGCGCTGACCGTCCTATTTCGGCCCGACCCGACGATCCGCGACGGCCGCTGGTCGAACAACGCCTGGCTCCAGGAGCTGCCGAAGCCGCTCACCCACCTCGTCTGGGACAACGCCGCGCAGATAAGTCCGTCGTTCGCCGCCGCGCAGCACCTGGAAAACGGCTACCTGATCGAAGTGCGCGTGAACGGCCGCGCGATCGCCGCGCCCGTGTGGATCACGCCCGGCCACGCTTCCGACTGCCTCACTCTCACGCTCGGCTACGGCCGGACACATGCCGGCTCGATCGGCAACGGCCTCGGCTACGACGCGTATCGGTTGCGGACACACGCGCAGCTCTGGCACAATGAAAATGCGGCCGTCGCGAAACTCGGGCGCCAGCACCCGCTCGTTTCCACGCAGACTCATTTCGCGATGGAGGGTCGCGACCTCGTCCGCGTGGCCGATGCCGCGCACCTCGTCTCGTTCGCCGTTGAAACGCCGCCCTCGCTCTATCCCGATGTCGCTTACCGCGACTACAAATGGGGCATGTCGATCGATCTCGGCGCCTGCACCGGTTGCACGGCGTGCGTGGTCGCCTGCCAGGCGGAGAACAACATCCCCGTCGTCGGCCGCGACCAGGTCGCCCGCGGCCGCGAGATGCACTGGCTGCGCGTCGACACGTATTACGCGGGCGTCGCCGAAAATCCCCGCGTCCTTCATCAGCCGGTGCCGTGCATGCAGTGCGAGAATGCGCCATGTGAAATCGTCTGCCCCGTCGCCGCCACCGTGCACAGCGCCGAAGGCCTCAACGACATGGTCTACAACCGCTGCATCGGCACGCGCTACTGCTCGAACAACTGCCCCTACAAGGTCCGCCGCTTCAACTTTCTCGATTATCGCGCGCCGCGCGATTCGACCGTCCATCTCCAGCAGAATCCCGATGTCACCGTGCGTGCGCGCGGCGTGATGGAGAAGTGCACGTATTGCGTGCAGCGCATCGACGCCCGCCGGATCGCCGCGGAAAAGGAAAACCGCCGCGTGCGCGACGGTGAAATTCGCACCGCCTGTCAGCAGGCGTGTCCGGCCGAGGCCATCGTCTTCGGCGATCTCAACGATCCGCAGGCGAGCGTCGTCGCGCGCAAAGCCGAGCCGACGAACTACGCCCTGCTCGGCGAACTCAACACGCGGCCGCGCACGACGTATCTCGCGCGCCTCGTCAACCGGGAGGAGTCCGCATGAACCCGCGTGGAGGCGTGTGGCATGGGCGTCCCGCCCGTGTTTTTGCGGATCACGGGCGAGACGCCCATGCCACTTCATCCACTCGCAGTCGCTCCCGCGCGCCCACGAGCGAAGCTCCATGAGCCCGCATCATTCCCACGCCACCCTTCCCCCCGATGCCGAGCCGCTCGTCGGCGCGGGCGAAAACATCGCCACGGTCGAAGCGATGATCGCGCGCGTGCCACTCGCCGGTCCTCGGCCGCTGCTGTGGTGGGGCGGTTTCGCGGCGGCGTTTCTCGTCGTCGTGGTGCTGGTCACCGCGATCGCGTGGCTGCTGCTGAAAGGCGTCGGAATCTGGGGCATCGACATTCCCGTCGCGTGGGGCTTCGCGATCACGAACTTCGTCTGGTGGATCGGTATCGGCCACGCCGGGACGTTCATCTCCGCGATCCTGCTGCTGCTGCATCAGCACTGGCGCACGTCGATCAACCGGCTGACGGAAGCGATGACGCTCTTCGCCGTCGCGTGCGCGGGATTGTTCCCGCTGCTGCACCTCGGCCGGCCGCAATATTTCTACTGGCTGCTGCCTTATCCCGACACGATGGGCCTGTGGCCGCAGTGGCGCAGCCCGCTCGTGTGGGACATCTTCGCGGTGTCGACCTACGGCACGGTCTCGCTCGTGTTCTGGTATGTCGGGCTGATTCCCGATCTCGCCACGCTGCGCGACCGCGCGACCTCGCTCTGGCGGCGCCGCGCGTATGGCGTGCTGGCGCTCGGCTGGCGCGGCGACGCGCAACACTGGCGGCACTACGAGAAACTCTACCTCATGCTCGCCGGGCTCGCGACGCCGCTCGTCGTTTCCGTGCACAGCATCGTCGGCATGGATTTCGCGGTCGCGATCCTGCCCGGCTGGCACTCGACGATTTTCCCGCCGTATTTCGTAGCCGGCGCGATCTTCTCCGGGTTCGCGATGGTGCTGACGATCGTGATCCCGCTGCGCGCGGTCTACGGCTTCAAGGCCTACATCACCGACCGCCACCTCGAGCTCATGGCGAAGGTGCTGATGGCGACCGGCTGGATCGTCGCGTATGGCTACTTCAGCGAATTTTTCACCGCGTGGATCAGCGGCGACGAGTTCGACCGCTACATGGCGGTGAACCGCGCGACCGGACCGTATCGCGCGGTGTTCTGGCTGCTCATCGCCTGCAACGTCCTCGTGCCGCAGGCGCTCTGGTGGCGGCGGCTGCGACGCTCGGCGGCGGTGTTGTTCGTCGTTTCATTGCTCGTGAACATCGGCATGTGGGCCGAGCGCTACGTGATCGTCGTCACGAGCCTGCACCGCGATTTTCTCCCGTCGTCGTGGGGCATGTTCAGCGGCACGCGCTGGGACTGGGCGACCTTCATCGGCACGCTCGGGCTGTTCTTCGCGCTGATCTTTCTCTTCGTGCGCCTCCTGCCGGCGATCTCGATGACGGAAATGAAACGGTTCGTCACGACCGGGGAGGAAACGGAATGAACGTGTCGCCGCGCCGCATTCTCGCCGAATTTGCCGCACACGAAGCGCTCGTAGGAGCGCTGCGCCGGCTGCGCGACGAACGCTACTCGCACCTGGAAGTCTACACGCCGTTTCCGAGCGACGCAATCGACGAGCTGCTGCCGGGAAAATCCACGCGGATCGGCTGGCTCATGCTCGCGGGCGGCATCGTCGGCGGCAGCGGCGCGTATTTCCTCCAGTGGTTCGCTGCGCGCGACTACGCCTACAACGCCGGCGGCCGCCCGCTGCACAGCTGGCCGGCGTTCGTGCCGGTGACATTCGAGCTCACCGTGCTCACCGCGGCGCTGGTCGGCTTCGCGAGCCTGCTGTGGCTCGCGCGGCTGCCGCGGCTCGATCATCCGGTGTTCGATGCGCCGGAATTCCGACGCGCGAGCCAGGACCGGTTTTTTCTCGCCGTGCGCACCGACGATCCGCGGCTGACGAGCGTCGGCGTGGAACCGCTGCTGCGCGAGTGCGGCGCCGTTTCGATCCAGGAGGTGGCAGGATGAAATGTTTCGCCCGCATCGGTCTCGCCCTCGCCGCCCTGCTCTTTGCCGGCTGCGGCAACATGAAAAAGCAGGACTACCTGCGCGCCGAGGAGCCAAGCGAACACCTGCCGCGCGGCACCTCGGCGCAATTGCCGCCGGCGCATACCGTGCCGCACGCCGCGAGCCCGCTCGAGGCTACGCTCGCGACGGGCGAGCGCGACGGACAGCTCGTCACGGAAATTCCGATTCGGCTCACGCCTGAGCTGCTCGCGCGCGGACGCGAGCGATTCGAGATCTACTGCGCGATGTGCCACGGGCCCGACGGCTACGGCCGCGGCATCGTCGTGCAACGCGGCTTTCCGGCACCGCCATCATATCACGACCCGCGCCTGCGCAACGCGCCCGCGGGGCATTTCTTCCGCGTGATCACGCGCGGCTACGGCCTGATGTATTCCTACGCCGACCGGCTCTCGGTCGAGGATCGCTGGGCCGTCGTCGCCTACATCCGCGCGCTGCAACTCAGCCAGCACGCGGCCGGCTCCGATCTCGCCGCGACCGATCGCGCCCGGCTCTCCGCGCCATGACGAGCGACACGCAACGCCGCCTCCGGCGCGCCGAACGCGTCACGCTCGGGCTCGCCATCCTCGCCCTGCTGGCCGCGCTCGCGCTCGGTTGTCTTTCGCCGCGCGCGATTCCCGCGGCGTGGCGGCTCGCGGTGTTCGCGTGTCTCCAGCCCGCGCTCGGCTCGCTCATTTTCATTCTGATCTTTCGCCTCACGGGCGGCCGCTGGATGCAGGGCCTCGCGCCTTTCCTGACCGCCGGCGCGCGGCTGCTGCCGTGGGTCTGGTTGCTCGCGCTGCCACTGCTGTGGCTGCCGATGGCTGCTTCGCCGGAAGCGAGTCCAATCGCCATGACGTCGCCACCGGGCGTCCCAACTCACGGCGCGCCGGAGTTCGTCGCGCAGATGCAGACCGCGCCTGCCGCGCTCGAACACGCATTCGCTTCCGAGCCCTCGCGCCATTTCGATTCCACGCTGCGCGCGTATTTCAGTCGGCCGATGCTGATCGCGCGCGCCCTCGTCTACGCGCTCGCGTTTTTCCTGCTCGCCGCGGGAGCGACGCGGGCGATGCGGCCGCTCCGCGCCAATGCGATGCGGTGGTTCGGTCCCGTGGGATTGATCGGGCTGGTTTTTCTCCTGCACCTGCTCGCGACCGACTGGTTCGCGCTGCTCGAGCCCGGCTGGTATTCGACCGGCTTTCCGCTCGTGTGGACCGCGGCCCAGGCGCTCGCGGGCCTCGCCGCCGCGATAGCGATCGCGTTGTTGCTTGGCGCATCGCCGGCCGCGCCGGCCGCGGGCAAACGTCCGCGCGGACTCGACTGGGGCAATCTCCTACTCGCCGCGGTGATGGCGTGGACCTACGTCGCGTTCGTGGAGTGGCTCATCATCTGGAGCGGAAATCTTCCCGCGGAAACGACGTGGTATCGCCACCGTTCGCACGGCGTCTGGCGCTGGGTCGTGGTCGCGCTCGCGGCATTGGAATTCGCCGCGCCGTTCGCGCTGCTGCTCTCGCGCGCGGTGAAACGCAGCCGCACGCTGCTCGCTGCGGTCGCCGCGCTGCTGTTTGCCGGGCAGCTTGGCTACACCGTGTGGATCATCGCGCCGGCGGTCGCACCGCCCGACGCGGCCGCGCGTTGGCTGATGGCATGCGTCTGCGCTGCGGCGCTCGCGCTGTTCCTCAACCGCTACCTCGCCGGCGCGCGAAAGATCGCCGCCAGCCTCGCCGCATGAGCTACGAAAAACAGGACGCCTCGCTCCGCCTCGTCGCGATCACGACCGCGCTGCTCGTCTTCGGCGTCGTGGCATCGCTCGGCGTCAGCGCGTGGTGGTATGACGCGCGCTACGGCGGCAGCGACGCGGTGCCTGCGGATTTCCGCCAGACCTCGTTCACGCACGGCGCGGAGGCGCAGCCGGACATCGTCCAGAGCGCACGCGAGGTCGAAGTAACCGCGCGCGAGCGGCTGGAAAATTACGAGTGGGTCGATCGCGCGCAGGGCGTCGCGCGCATCCCGATCGAACGCGCGATGGATCTCGTCGCGCACGGCGCGAAACCGGTGCCCAGCCCGAAGGAGCCCGGACAAGTGCCATGAGAACCGTCGCGCTGTTTCTCTTCGCCATGCTGGCGTCCGCGACACACGCGGAGTCCACGTGGTCGGCCCCCGCGGCGCCCGGCGTCGGCTTCGATCAACACATCGGTGCCACGCTTCCGCTCGATACGCCGCTGCGCGATGAAACCGGCGCGCGCGTGCGGCTCGGCGCCTATTTCGGACGCAAGCCGGTCGTGATGGTGTTCGGCTACGCGCGCTGCCCGCAACTCTGCACGATCGTCGCGAGCGGCGCGGTCGATGCGTTGCGCGGCGTCGAAGCGAGCGCCGGCCGCGACTACGAGCTCGTTTACGCGAGCATCGACCCGGCCGATACGCCACGCGATCTCGCGGCGCTGAAGCAGCGCGACGTCGGCCGCTACGGTCGCACCGGCGCCGAGCGCGGCTGGCACTGCGTCGCCGGCGACGAAACGGCGATTCGCGGCCTCACGGCGGCCGCGGGCTTCCGCTACACATTCGATCCGCGCAGCCGGCTCTACGCGCACGCGAGCGGGTTCCTCGTGGCGACGCCGGATGGTCGCATCGCCCGCTATTTTCTCGGCGTGGATTTCACGGCGAAGGATGTCGCCGCCGCGCTCGAGCGCGCCGCGGCCGGCAAGACGGGCGAACCGGTTTTCAACCTCCTGCTAGTTTGCGCGCGGGGGCTGGGCATCAGCGGTCGCTACGGCGCGTTGATCTGGAGCGTGCTCACCGGGGCCGTGCTGCTGACGGTCGTGGTCGTGTTCGGCGGCATCGCGTGGATGCTCGGCGCAGAGCGGCGCGCTGTAGGAGCGGCTTTATGCCGCGAGGAAAACTTGGCCGACCTCCGCCCCGATCGCGGCGTAAAGCCGCTCCTACAGTCGGATGAAGGGAGGTTGCCGTGAGCGCCGCGCCGATCCTCGCCTTCGCTTTCGCCGACTGGCTGCCAGAGCGCGCCAGCTCGCTGGCGCCGAAAGTCGACGAAGTTTTCTGGGCCGCGGTCGGATTGAGCGCGCTGCTGATCGGCGGACTAGTCGTCGCGAATCTCTATTTTCTGATTCGCTATCGCCGCGGTTCGGCAGCGCCGCGCGCGCCGCTGCGCGTCAGGACGAGCACGGTCGAAACCACGTGGATCGCGGCGACGACGTTCGGTTTCCTGGGCTTCTTCGCGTGGGGCGCGCATCTCTACCTCTTCGAGGAGCGCGTGCCGGCGAACGCGCTCGAGATCAACGTCGTCGGCCGCCAGTGGATGTGGGATATCCGCCACGAAAACGGCCGGCGCGAATTCAACGAGCTCCACGTGCCGCTCGGCGAGGACGTGCGGCTCGTGATGACCTCGGAGGATGTGATCCACAGCTTCTTCGTGCCGGCGTTCCGGTTGAAGCAGGACGTCGTGCCGGGCAAGCAGGTGAGCACGTGGTTCCGCGCGACGAAGGCGGGCACGTTTCATCTCTTCTGCGCGGAATATTGTGGCACCGTGCATTCGGGCATGGTCGGCGACATCGTCGTGCTGCCGCCCGAGCGCTACGCGGAATGGCTCGCGCGCGGCAATGCGCTCGAGCCGCTCGCGCAGCGCGGCCGCCGGCTTTTTCTCCGCTACAACTGCAGCGGCTGCCACGATCAGCCCGCCGCGGTGCACGCGCCGCCACTCGAAAACCTCTACGGCGCGCTCGTGCCGACGCGCGACGGACGCATGGTCCGCGCCGACGAGGCGTATCTGCGCGACTCCATCCTGCGGCCGGAAAAGGACATCGTCGCCGACTACGAGCCGCTGATGCCATCGTTTCAAAACGTCATTCCCGAGAGCGATCTGCTCGAGCTGATCGCTTACCTGAAATCGCTTCCCGCGCTCACGGCGGGAAAAAACCCCGCACCAAGATGAAACCCTCCGTCGCTGGTTTCCGCCGTGGCACGGGCATCTTGCCCGTGATTTTCCGGGCGATGTTTTCGTCGCGAGCTTCGTTTCGTTCTCGCCGCTTGCGGCGCGGAGCGCCGTCCACGGGCAGGATGCCCGTGCCACGTCCAATACCATGAAAACCATCTCCATCAATCCCGCGCCGCTCGGCGCGCGGCCGCCTCCGCCGATGCCGAACTATCTCGAGTCCGGCCACACCGTCGCGTCGTGGCTGCTCACGCTCGATCACAAGCGCATCGGGCTGCTCTACCTTTTTTCGATCACGTTTTTTTTCGCGATCGCGGCGGCGGCGGCGGCGTTGATGCGCATCGAGCTGCTCACGCCGGCGGGCGATCTCGTGATGTCCGACACCTACAACCGCCTCTTCACGCTGCACGGCGTGGTGATGGTGTGGTTTTTTTTGATTCCCTCGATTCCCGCGGTGCTGGGCAATTTCATCCTCCCGCTGATGATCGGCGCGCGCGACGTGGCGTTTCCGCGGCTGAATCTCGCGAGCTGGTATATCTTCATGCTCGGCGGCGCGCTCACGCTCTACTCGATCCTCGCCGGCGGCGTCGACACGGGCTGGACGTTCTACACGCCCTACAGCAGCACGTATTCGAACTCGCACGTGATGGCGATGGCGGCGGGCGTGTTCATCGCGGGCTTCTCGTCGATCGCGACGGGGCTGAACTTCATCGTCACGATTCACAAGCTGCGCGCGCCGGGCCTCACGTGGGGCCGGCTGCCGCTCTTCATCTGGTCGATGTATGCGACCTCGATCATCCTCGTGCTTGCGACGCCCGTGCTCGCGATCACGCTGCTGCTGATGGCGCTCGAGCGCGGATTCGGCGTCGGCATCTTCGATCCGAAACTCGGCGGCGATCCGCTGCTGTTTCAACACCTCTTCTGGTTCTACTCCCATCCGGCGGTCTACATCATGATCCTGCCCGGCATGGGCGTCGTCAGCGAAACGGTGGCGACCTTCGCGCGCAAACCGGTCTTCGGCTACAAGGTCGTCGCCGCCTCGAGCCTCGCGATCGCCGCGCTCGGTTTTCTCGTGTGGGGCCACCACATGTTCGTGAGCAGCCAGTCGGTTTACGCCGGGCTCGTGTTTTCGCTGCTGAGTTTTCTCGTCGCGGTGCCGTCGGCGATCAAGGTCTTCAGTTGGACGGCGACGCTGCACCGCGGGCACATCAGCTTCGAGACGCCGCTGCTCTACGCGCTCGGCTTCATGGGGCTCTTCACGATCGGCGGGCTGACCGGCGTGATGCTCGCGACGCTCGCGATCGACGTGCACGTGACCGACACCTACTTCGTCGTCGCGCATTTTCACTACGTCATGGTCGGCGGCATGGTCATGGCCTACATGGGCGGCGTCCACTACTGGTGGCCGAAAATCTCCGGCCGGCTCTATCACGAGTGGACCGCGCGCATCGCGGCGCTGACGATTTTTCTCGGGTTCAACCTCACGTTCTTCCCGCAATTCGTCCTCGGCTACCTCGGCATGCCGCGGCGCTATCACGTCTACCCGCAGGAATTCCAGGCGCTCAACGTCCTCTCGACCGCGGGCGCGTCGATCCTCGGCGTCGGCTACCTGATGCCGATCGTGTATCTCACGTGGTCGTTTTTCCGCGGCCGTCGCGCCGGACCGAACCCGTGGGGCGCGACCGGCCTCGAATGGAGAACGCCTTCGCCCGCGCCGGAGCACAACTTTGCTGCGACGCCGGTCGTCACCGCGCGGCCCTACGACTACGATCCGCAAACCGGAGTCGCCCTCTCCTCGCCGCCATGAGCAACACGCTGCTCCATCCTGCGCCGCCGCCCTGGTCCGATCGCGAGCAGCGCTCGGCCGCGAATCATCTCGGCCTGTGGACGTTCATCGCGACGGAGATTCTTTTCTTCGGCGGACTCTTCGCCGCCTATTCCGTCTACCGCCACGCGTATCCCACGGCGTTCAAGCTCGGCAGCGCGCACCTCGAATACTGGATCGGCACGACCAACACCGCCGTGCTGCTCACGAGCAGCCTCTTCATGGCGCTCGCCGATCTCGCCGTGAAAGCCGGCGCGCGCCGCGCGCTGAAATGGAACCTCGTCGCCACGGGGCTGCTCGGCGCGCTTTTTCTCGCGCTGAAATTCTACGAATACCACACCGTGATCGCCGAGCACCACGTGCCCGGCCCGCACTTCGATTTCGCCGGCCCGCACGCGCCGCAGGTGGAGCTGTTCATGTTTCTCTACTTCGCGATGACGGGCCTGCACGCGGCGCACATGCTCTTCGGCCTCTCCGCGATCGCGTGGCTGCTCTGGCTCAACCACCGCCGCCGCCTTTCGCCGGAACGCGACGCGCCCGTCGGCATGGTCGCGCTCTACTGGCACTTCGTCGACTGCGTGTGGATCTTCCTCTACCCGCTCCTCTACCTCGTCCGCTAAACGAAAAGAAACGCCCACCACCCAATCGTTCTCTTTCTCGTTCTCTTAATCTTTCTCTCCGTCCACCCCATCCGAAAACGAGAACGAAAAGGAAAACGAGAACGATTACGATTACGAGAACGAGAACGATTACGATAACTGCCCATTCACTTTCGACCGCTCTGCCGTGCCCAACTCCGCTCCCACCGCCCGCATCTTCGTCTTCGTCTACGCCGCGTTGATGCTGCTGCTCGCGCTCACCGCGGTCGCGGCGAGGGCGCCGCTCGGCGCGTGGCAGGCGCCCGTCGCGCTCGCGATCGCCGCGGCGAAGATGCTGCTCGTGTTTCTTTTTTTCATGCAGCTCCGCTATCAAGGCGGACTCGTCCGCATCTTCGCCGTCGCGAGCTTCTTCTGGCTCGGGATCATCGGCGTGCTCACGTTCAGCGACTACCTCACGCGCGGCTGGCTGATCGGCTGAGCTGCGCGCGTCCTTCTTTGCGGCAACGACGCCGCTCCCCGCCTGCTCGCGCCGCGAGCCTCACGGCCCTCTTCGCCGCGCCAGCCACCACGCGACACCGCCGATCACCGCGATGCCGAGGCCGATCGCGAGCAGCGCCTCGCCTTTCGTCGGATCGCGCGGCTCCGCCGGCAGGAGCACCCGTTCGGTTTCGTCCGCCGGCAGCGTCGCGCCGTCCGCTTCGCGCTGCGCGAGCTCGAGCACATGCGCGAGGTGCAGCGCGCGCCGCTCCGTCGTGAGCTCGATCTGCTTGCGGCAACTGAAGCCGTTCGCGACAACGAGCGTGTCGGCGTCGGCCGCGCGCACCTTCGGCAGCAGCACGCGTTCGCCGCACGCGATGGAAACGTCATAGTGGTCGCCGCCCTCGAAGCCGAAGGCACCCGCCATCCCGCAGCAGCCGGAGTCGGGCACTTCGCAGTCGAGCCCGAGCCGCTTCAGCACGCGCTCCTCGGCGGTGAGTTTCATCAGCGCTTTCTGGTGACAGTGCCCGTGGACGAGTGCGCGGCGCTTCAACTGCGGCAGCGGATAGTCGGCCATTTTCCGATCGATGAACTCGCTCAGCATGAACGTCTGCTGCGCGAGCCGCTGCGCGTCCTCGTCGTGCGGGATGATGCTGCACAACTCGTCGCGAAACGTCGCCACGCAGCTCGGCTCGAGCCCGACCATCGGCACGCCGGCGCGGATTTCCTCGCGCAACTCGTCGAGGATGCGGCGCAGCCATTTCCGCGCGGTGTCGAGCATGCCATAATCGTAGAGCGGCCGGCCGCAGCAGAGCGCCGCGCGCGGCACGATCACGCGCCAGCCGGCGCGCTCGAGAAACTCCGTCGCCGCGCGCGCGACATCGGGATGATAATAATTGTTGAACGTGTCGGGCCACAGGATCACCGGCGCGCCCGCGGGATTCTTCGGCCGTCGCGCGAAAAACCATTCCTTGAACGACTGGTTCGCGAAGCGCGGCAGCTTCCGCGCGGGCGCGACGTTCAGCACTACCTTCAATGCATCCGAGAAAATCGGCGCGCGCTGCAGGAAATTCGTGAGCCGCGGAAATGCCGCGCCGATCCGCGCCCAGCGCGCGATCAACCCGAAGGCATACATGTGCAGCGGGCGGAGCTTGTGGCGGTAGTGATGCGCGAGGTATTCGGCCTTGAGCGTCGCGATGTCGACGTGCACCGGGCAGTCGCCCTTGCAGCCTTTGCAGGCGAGGCAGAGGTCGAGCGCCTCGCGCACGGATTCATTTTTGAAACCGTCGTCGATCACGTCGCCCTGCAGCATTTCGAAAAGCAGGTGCGCGCGGCCGCGCGTCGAGTGCTGCTCTTCCCGCGTGACCATGTAGCTCGGGCACATCGTGCCGCCTTCGTGCCGGCGGCATTCGCCGACGCCGACGCAGCGCAACGTCGCCCGGCTGAAATCGCCGCGATCGTCCGGATAACTGAACCACGTCTTCGGCCGCGCGGGCTTGTAATCGGTCCCGAGCCGCAGGTGCGACGTGATCGGATTCGGGCTCACGATCTTGCCGGGATTCATTTTCCCGTCCGGATCCCAGATCGACTTGAACTGCCGAAACGCCTCGATGAGTTCCGGCCCGTATAATTTCGGCAGCAACTCCGCCTTCGACTGCCCGTCGCCGTGCTCGCCCGAAAACGATCCGCCGTAGCGCACCACGAGATCCGCCGCCTCGCCGAGAAACGCGCGCCACTTCGCAATGCCGGGCGCCGTCACGAGATCGAAGTTGATCCGGCAGTGAATGCAGCCCTGGCCGTAGTGGCCGTAGAGCACGGTCCGATATTCGTAGCGGTCGAGCAGCGCGCGAAAATCGCGGAGATAATCGCCGACTTTTTCCGGCGGCACGGCGGCGTCTTCCCAGCCTTCCCACGTGTCGCCGTGATTCGCGACGAAGGCCGTCGCGCCCAATCCCGCTTCGCGCGCCTCCCACACTTTCTCCATTTGCGCCGGCTCGTCGTAGAACTTCATCGCCGGCGGATTCTCCGCGGCCCGGAGCTTTTCCCTCACGCGTCGCGCCTGCGCGTCGCAGTCGTCCCGGTTTTCGCCGCCGAATTCGACCAGCAGCCAGCCGTGCCCTTCGGGCAGAAGTTCCAGCGCGTCGAGATGCAGCCCGTGCTCGCGCAGATTGTCGACGAGGAGCTGGTCAATGCCCTCGAGCCCGATCGGCTTGAACGGGAGAATCACCGGCACGTGGTCGCCGGCTTCGAACGCACTCGGATAACCGAGCACGAGCACCGCGCGCGCCTTTGGCTTCGGCACGAGTTGCAGGGTCGCCGACAAAATCGTCACGCACGTGCCCTCCGATCCCGCCAGCGCGCGCGCGAGGTTGCCGTGATTTTCCGGCAACAGGTCGTCGAGATTGTAGCCGGACACGCGCCGCGGAATTTTTGGGAAACGCTCGCGAATGAGCCCGCCGTATTTCTGCCGCAGCGCCTGCAGCGCCGCGTGGATTTCGCCGCCGCGTCCGCCCGCGGCGATGTTCGCCGCGAAATCCGCGTCGGCGGTCGGCCCGACGCGCAGGATCGTGCCGTCGTAGAGCAGCACTTCCATTTCGGCGAGATTGTCCGAGGTGCGGTAGCCGTTGCCGTGGTTGGCCGCGAGCATCGAGTTGATGCCGCAGGAATTGTTGCCGATCATCCCGCCGACGGTGCAGTGGTTGTGCGTCGCCGGATTCGGGCCGAAAATCAATCCGTGCGCCGCCGCGGCCTTCTGCACTTCGTCGAGCACGATGCCCGGCTCGACTGTCACGAGTCTTCGCTCGGCGTCGATCGATCGCACGCGGTTGAAGTGGCGCGAAAGATCGAGCACGACCGCGTTGTTGCAGCACTGGCCCGCGAGGCTTGTGCCGCCGCCGCGCGTGAGAACCGGCGCGCCGAATTCGCGGCATACGCGCACCGCCGCGATCACGTCGTCGCGATCGACTGGAACCACGACGCCGATCGGCGGCATGCGGTAGTTCGAGGCGTCGGTCGCGTAGAGCGCGCGGGCGCCGGCGTCAAAGCGCACCTCGCCCTTGATCGCGGCGCGGAGGCGCGCCGGCAGATCGTCGGTCGGCCGCGCGGTCCGAGCGGGCGCGGCCGATGATCGCGCGGCGGTCGCGACGGGGGATGTCGTTGTTCGCGGCAAAACCGAGGTGGTCATGATTCTCCTTTCAAATCGCGTAGCGCTCCGCGTCCGCCCACTTGAACGTGAGCCCGTGACCGGTGCGCGACAGATCGGGGCGGAGCATTCCGCCGTCCGGCGCGGGCGCGCCGTCGAACAACTCGCGCTCGATCCGCGCGTGATCGTGAAAATATTCCGCGTGCCGCACGCCCGCGACCGCGCAGCCGACGGGCAGGTGCAGGCTCGGCGCGCAGTGCGACGAAACCGGCCGCCGCCACGCTTCGCACAGCACCGCGATCTTGCGAAAACCGGTGAAGCCGCCGCAGCGCGTCGCATCCGGCATCACGACATCCGTCGCGTCCGCCTCGAGCAGCCGTCGGAAATAATCGAGATCGGCGCCGTATTCGCCTTCCGCGATCTCGACACGCGGCGGCACGCGCGTGCGCAGGAAATGCAGTCCCGCCAGATCTTCCGGCGCGAGCGGTTCCTCCAGCCAGCGCACGTCGGCTTCGTCGGCGAACATCCGCGCGCATTCCAACGCCTGGTTGCGCGAATAGGCGCTGTTCGCATCGACGAACAACTCAGCGCCATCGCCGATCGCCGCCCGCGCCACGCGCACGCGATGCCGGTCGCGCGCAGGCTCGCGGCCGACTTTCATTTTGAAACGTGTGACGCCGCGCCCGGCCCAGTCGCGAAACTGCCGCTGGAGTTGCGCGTCGGAATACGACGTGAATCCGCCGCTGCCGTAGATCGGCAGCGCATCCCGCACTTGTCCGAAGAGCGCGACGAGCGGAATGCCGAGATGCTTCGCCTTCAGATCCCACAGCGCAACGTCGACCGCCGAAACCGCCATCGCCGTCAGGCCTTGCCGGCCGAGATTGCGCAGGTGCGAAAACATTTCCGCCCAGCGCGCCTCGATGTCGATTGCGTTGCGTCCGCGCAGCAACGGCTCGAGTCGATCCGCGATCAGGCTCGCGACGGCCGCGTCCGCATACGTGTAGCCGAGGCCGCGCTCGCCGCCGGCGGCGATCTCGACGACGACGAGCGTCGTGGCATCCCACGCGAGCGTGCCGTCCGACTCCGGCGCATCCGTCGGAATTTTGAAGGCTCCCACCCGCACCTCCTCCACCGGCGGCGCCGATTTGGCTTCGAGCGCGGCCGTCATGATTCGTCTACACGAGCTCGCGCACCTTGTCCTCGGCGATGGTCGCGATGATTTTTTTTCGATTCGGCGTGCCGCGCGCGAGCGACTCGGCGAGGTGGAGCGCCTGCTTCGCCTTGATCTTGCCCGGCATCGGCGGCTCGTTCGGATCGACGACGGCCTCGACGATCACCGGGCCCGGCGTCGCGAGCGCCTGCGCGACGATGTCGCCGCATTTCGCCGGATCGTCGACCGTGAAGCCCTGCCCGCCGCACGCGCGCGCAAACGCCGCGAAGTCGATCGGATGCAGGTCGCAGCCGAACTCGGGATTCCCGAGAAACACCATCTGCTCCCACTTGATTTGCCCGAGGGTGTTGTTCTTGATGATGAAAATCTTGATCGGGAGCTGATACTTCACCGCGGTGGCGAACTCACCCATCAGCATCGTGAATCCGCCATCGCCGACGAAGCCGATGCACTGCCGGTCGGGAAACGCGATCTGCGCCGCGATCGTGTAGGGCAGGCCGTTCGCCATCGTCGCGAGCGTGCCGGAGAGCGAATGCATCTGGCCGCGGCGCACGGGAATCTGCCGCGCGAACCACGTCGCGATCGTGCCGCTGTCGCAACTGATGATGGCGTCGTCATCGATCTGCTTTCCCACTTCCCACGCCACGACCTGAGGCTTCATCGGCATGTCGCGCCGCGTGCCGCGCTCGGCCATGAGCTTCCACCAGTCGCGCATGCCGCGCTGCGCTCTTTCGAGGAAGCGCTGGTTCTTTTTCCGGCGCAGCAACGGCTGCAGCAACTCGAGCGTGCGCTTCGCGTCGCCCGCCAACCCGATCTCGACCGGATAACGCAATCCGATGCGCGCCGGATCGCGATCGATCTGGATCGCGCGCGCGGCGCCGGGCGGCGGATAAAATTCGATGTAGGGAAACGACGTGCCGACCATCAGCAGCGTGTCGCAATTCTCCATCGCGTCCTGCGACGGCGTGGTGCCGAGCAAGCCGATGCCGCCGGTCGTGTAGGGCGAGTCGTCGGGCACGCACGCCTTGCCGAGCAGCGCCTTCACGATCGGCGCGCCGAGCTTCGCCGCGATCGCGATCAACTCGTCCGTCGCGTGCAATGCGCCCTGCCCGGCGAGAATCACGATCTTTTCGCCGTCGTTCAGGATGTCGGCGGCGCGCTGCAGATCGTTCGCCGCCGGCAGACCGCCGCGCCGCGCGAGCACGTCGCTCATCGCGTAGCCTTTGACGTTTCGCTCCGAGCGCGCGTCGGATTTCACCGGCAGCGACTGCGTGTCGACGGGGAAATTGATGTGCGCGACGCCGCGGCGCGCGAGCGCCGTGCGGCACGCGAGATTGGCGACGCCCGCGACGTGCGCGGCGCCCATGACGCGGGCGTTGTAGCACGCGACGTCCATGTAAACGCGATCGAGATCGACGTCCTGCTGCGCGTGCGTGTCGATCAGGTCGTGGAAGTGGTGGCCCGTGATCGCGAGCACGGGCTGGCCGTCCATTTTTGCGTCGTAGAGCCCGTTGAGCAGATGGATGCCGCCCGGGCCGGACGTCGCGAGGCAGACGCCGAGCTTGCCCGTGTATTTGGCGTAGGCGCACGCCATGAACGCCGCCGCCTCCTCGTGTCGCACCTGGACGAAGCGGATTTTCTCCGCGTTTTTCCGGAGCGACTCCATGATCCCGTTGATGCCGTCGCCCGGCAGTCCGAAGATCACTTTGACGTCCCACTCGAGGAGCGTTTCCACCAGAACATCCGCCGCGGTGCGTGTCATGTCGTAGCCTCCATTCGGTTTTCGCGCCGCGACCGGCCATGCAGGGCGCAACAGCCGGCGCGACACTGTCGCAACCTGAGCGGCTGCGCGCGAAGTTCAAAGTCGCCGCCGGGAAATAATTTCCGAAATCCGCATGGGGAATTTCCATCGCGCGACGCGCCGCTGGTGCGACGCAGACACGGCGGTCCGTCGCACGCCGCGCCGTGCGCCGGCGACGTGGCACTGTCCTAATTTGGTCTCCCAACAAAATCGCACCCCGAGGTCCTGAGGTGCGGCGTTTCTTCAGCGAAATTTGTGTGGCGCAGGCTTCCAGCTAAGACGCCGGAAGAGCCATTGGTGGAGTATTAGGGCGTGTTAACACTATTTCAAGGTTAACCAAATTAGGGCGAAGATGACGAAGGAGCGGAAGACCGCATCCAGTTTGTCGTAACGGGTGAAGACGCGGCGGAAGCCCTTGAGCCGGCGGATGAGCCGTTCGACGCGATTGCGCTGCCGGTAAACCTTCTTGTCCAATTTCCAAGGTTGGAGCCGCTGCGGGTTGGGCGGGACGACCGGCCTGAAACCGAGCAAGCAGGCGAGGCCTCGAGTCTCGTCGCCCTCGTAGGCCATATCCATCGCCAAGGCGCAGCCCTCGCTGGGGCAACCGAGATCACCGATCAACTCGCGGCCCTCGGGGCCGTCGCCGTGTTGGCCGGGCGAAAGGCGGAAGCCGAGGGCGCGGGCATCATCCGCGGCAACCAGATGAATCTTGGTGTTCCAGCCGCCGCGGGACTTGCCGATGGCCTGCGGCCCGTTTTTTTCTCCGCTCCGGTTCCGTCGGGATGCACTTTCACGCTGGTGCTGTCCAGCGACACCACTTTCAGCTCCAGCGCGAGCACCCCCTCTTGCTGCAATTTCGCAAAGAGCCGATCCCACACGCCGTTTTTGCTCCAGCGGTTCATCCGCGTGTAGATCGTATGCCAATTGCCGAAGCGTTCCGGCAGCCGCCGCCACTTGCAGCCGTTCTCCATCACGTAGAGCACCGCGTTCAGGAAGTTCAGCACTTCCATGCTCACATTGCCTCGTTCCACGGGCAAGGC
>DASZYB010000005.1:0-67576 GCA_035545575.1 Opitutaceae bacterium
ATCGCGTCGAACGGCTCATCCGCCGGCTCAAGGGCTTCCGCCGCGTCTTCACCCGTTACGACAAACTGGATGCGGTCTTCCGCTCCTTCGTCATCTTCGCCCTAATTTGGTTAACCTTGAAATAGTGTTAACACGCCCTAGGGCTTTCAGTAAAGCTATGTATTCGGATTGCGCGACTAGCCGGCTATCCAAACTCATCCTCGCGGCGACCATCAGTGGAAGAAAGTTCGCGATATTTCCCGTGCGGTGAATTTTAGTGAGCCATAGCAATTCCTCTGGTGAGGTTGTATTGAGCGGAGTTGGAGATGTAACGATGGAATAATATCTGGAAACTTCCGCCAGCCCATCTACAAAACGGACGATAAAGTTCTTGGTATCAATTTTGGTGCGCGCCGCCGTGAAATTTCGCAACGGGATGTATTCCTCCTCCTTAAATCCGTTGTATCCGTGCCAATTCTTAGGAGAATGGTTGCAATAGAGTGTCCACGCAATTCGGAGGCATTGATCCTCATCTCCATCGCAAGAACCAAGATTCGTGTAGGTATCTTTCCACCCCTTGTTGATGAGAGCAGTCAGCGTATTCCGTTCTGAGGCACCCGTGTTCCTTGATACCCAGTGCATCAGGTAGTTTTTGAGCAATTCTAGCACGGACAAATCCTTGCCGCGTGAATTCATCAGCTCGAAGGTCATGCCGATTTCACACTCTTCCTCGATCGTGTAGAAAGTGAATAGCAGCTTTTGCGTGACCGCGTGAGAAAGTTCTTTTAGATAAGACACTCCATCGGTGCCTCGTTTCGCTAGTTGAGTATCAATGTGGAGTTGAAACCGATTTGAAGCTGCGACGAGGCGCGCCTCGTGCGGTGATTGTGCTGCGGTGTTGGCTCGGCCTGTTCTCAGTAAATCGAAGAAGACGCCTGCCGTATCATTGTTGGGGGTTAGTTTGCAGATTGCGCCAGAATACAGGAAGTCGGGAATTTCGCGCTCGTAGGCCAATTCACCTTTGCTAACTAAAGAGCGAAAAACCACCGAGAGATAGAGGCATGAAGTGGTCAATCGCTGCTGTCCATCCACCGCATCTACTACTTTTAATCGCTTCGTGCCGTAATCCAAAACCTTGGCGTCGGTGCCGCAGTAGACCACGATAGTGCCGGTATAGTGGCTTTTAACGGTCTGCTTATCCTCAATGAGGGCGTCGATGTCCTGAATAAAGTCATTGATATGCTCGATTTCCCAAGCGTATCCGCGCTGGTAGTCAGGAATCCTGAAAAGGGATTCGGCAAAAAGGCTGGTCAATGACTTTTTATCCATGACTTAAAGAGTCGCGATCATTCCACTGCAAAATCCTGTTGGGTGAACTTTAACGTGCGGCAGTTTTCGCCGACGGTTCGAACGACGTTGTCCGGAAAGCCATCGGGAACAGTCGCCTGAATTTCGATGGTAATCTCCACGTCTGCCATCAGCAGGCCGACCAGATGCTGGACGACTTCTTGGGAAATTTGGCCCGCATCGCGATTCATGCGAGCGGCGTCTATTTTTACCGATCCGTAGAATCGTTTTGGTTTCGCCGGCTGGGCGGTTGTCGCCGCTGGGGCTGCACCCGTCGGCTTAGCCGTTGGCTTTGCGCCGGGGTCCGCACTTGAAGGCGACGAGGTTGGAGTTGGGGTGTCAGCCGTGATCTGGGCAAACGCAACATCCGGCTTCACCAATATGCCAAACAGTCCGTCGTCGGGCACATTGACGTTCTGCCCGCCTTTGAGGCCGGCATACCGCTTGGCCTTGTCGTCGTAGCTCTCGGCGAAAGCAAATGTTTCCTTGTCCCATGTGGTGAAAGTGAGCCCGTCGCGGATCGCTTCAATGAGCACGGCGGTATCGCGGAGGCGCGGTAGGTAGAGGTAGCGGGCGAAGTCCTCCGTGAGCAGTTTGATTTCAACATGGTTTCCTCGCCAGAGCGGAACCTTGTCGAGTTCGTGACGGAGTCGCGTCGCCGCGAATTTCGTGAGCAATGACTCGTCGTTGCGCAGCTTCTTGCTGGCCCGCACAGCGAGTGGTTCCTGGCCGGTCAAGCGATGCGACTGCCAAGCGACCGGCTCTTGAGGCGTGAGCTGCTGAGGAGAGATCAACCATTGATAGGATTCCGGCAGCCGTGAGTTGACGGCTCCGTTTGCATTGTCGCGCTGGGTCCCGGCCTGCTTCTTTTGGTGCGGAGAAAGATCGAGAGTGTCTGCCTCATCAACGATGGATTGCCAGGCGAGGTAACGTCGCACGGACTCATCGAGATCGGAGAGCCGGGTCTTATCCACAGCGAGGAAGACAAGCGTGTTTTTGCATAGCCGCGGGCTCGAGCCGCGCTTGTCCAGCATTTCCTTAGCGGCGACCAACGCGGGGGCGTCGGCATCTTTCGTGAACGGATGGCTGACAGACAAGATGACGAGGCGCGCGTCGGGATCGTCAGGCACGTCGGCATGACTGCCGGGAAAATCATGCACTCGGCTAAAATCGCCTTTCTGCTTCTTCACATCCTCGCGAACGCGACGTTTGATTTCCTCGGCTACGGCGTCCGAATCGGATTTGAGTTGTTCCGCGCGATCATCCGCCAGCTTGGTGACGGTCGGTTGGGTAGAATACCAATAACGCGCACCGTCCTGGTAGAGGTAGGTTGCGCTGCTGCTGAGGCGGCGAAGGGCGTCCCCAAAAATTGCGGCCGACTCGCCGGGCAAAACACAGCCTAGTTTCACCCGCCGGTCTTCTAAACCCTTGTTGGCCGCTTGGGCGGTGGGCGCAGAGCCAAGATAGATGGTGCGTGCCACGCGGCGGCACGCCGAATACTTCCCGAGATTGGGCTGCTCGCCGTCGATGCGCAGCGGAAGGGAGTTCGGGCCATCCACATCCTTCTCGATTACCGGCGTCCAATTGTCGGAAAGGTATCGGGTCAGTTCGAACTGCACCCGAGGTTCGTCAATGGGGATGTGTGCTGGGAGAATGAGGGGATTCTTGTCGCCCTTTTCCCAGAGCGCATGAATGACCGCCGCCATGAGGCGCAAAACACCGCGCGTGCGTTGGAATTTAACGAGCGTGGACCAATCATTGTAGAGCCGGTCGAAAACTTCCGGGTGAATCGGATACGCAGCCCGGAGGCGCTTCTCATAATCACCGTCGCGGCACTCTGCGGGAAATTCCTGATGTTGAGTGCGGTAGAGGTCGAAGAATTCCCGCGCGGTGGTATCGCGAGCGACGAATTGCTCCTGCTGGACAATGGGCTCGAAGAGGCGCCGGCGAACAATTTCAAAACTCTCCTCTGCGTTGGCAGGCTTCCATGACGATTCAACGCGGCCAATCGCATTGCGCAAACGGTCGAGCGCCGCGCGCCCGCGTTCACCACCAACCTCCAGATCGTCAGACTGCGCGTGGGGGCTGGTGGCGGTGTCGGATGCCGGCAAACTTACGAGCAGAAGGGTGTTCTTCGCGGTCTTAGCGCACTCCGTGAGCGTTTGCGCAAAGGTGAAATGAGTTTCAAAACTTCCGCCGGGCAAGTCGCTTTGGTCGTGAAGCTGGCGAGCATACGCGACCCATTCATCAATCAGGATGAGACACGGACCGTATTGATTGAACAGGTCGCGCAAGCGGTCGCCGGGGCTGGTCGCTTTCTCGTCATCCGCGCGGATCTGTTCATAGGCTTCTTTTCCTCCAAGTTGCCACGCGAGTTCGCCCCACAGCGTGCGAACGATCGTCCCGTCAGCTTTCTTGATCGGGTTGCCGGGTGAAATCTTATTGCCGACGAGAACGACCCGTTTGACCGGAGGGAGCTTATCGACGCCGGCTTTCTCGAAGACTGCTTCCAAGCCGACCATCTCAGCGGGCTTCATGCCGGAGAAGACATGGTAAAGCGCGAGCATGGAGTGCGTCTTGCCACCGCCGAAATTGGTCTGGAGTTGAACAACCGGATCGCCGCCTTGGTTGGTGAGCCGACGGATTGCGCCGACGAGCAAATCCCGAAGACTCTGCGTCAGAAAGGTCCGACGGAAAAACTCGACCGGATGTTTGTATTCGGACGCCACGGTGGCGTCCTTGACGAACGCGACCTGCCACAGGTCGGCGGCAAACTCGGCCTGCTGATAACGACCGGAAGCGACGTCCTTGTGAGGAGTGACAACCTCGCGCCAGGGTTTCACACCAGCAACGGGCTGACCTTCGATCGAGGTGGAAGCGCTCTTCCGCTTTTCGTTCCGCGCTTGTTCGTCGAACCGGACGCGAAGAAGCTCCTGCTTCATCGTCTCGATTTCACTAGCTTCTTTGGCCGCCGAGACGGCGTTGAGGAGACGTTGAACACTGTCGAGTGCGCGATAAACGTCGTCGGTTGAAAACGTGCGTTGATGCGCCCACTTGTTCCGAACCTCGCGGAGTTCGGAGATGAGGCTGCGCTCACCGTGACCGAGGGTTTTCTTGAAGACGTCGTTCCACTGATTCCACAACGTAACGAGTGCGCTAGAGGCATCCCACTGCGGTTTGTCGGCGTCACCTAGAAGGTCGGCCTGCTGAGGTGTCAGGGTGCGCTTGGTCTCTTCAAACCACGCCTGCTGGTGTGTGCTCTTGAGTTCACGCTCAATGAAGGGCGCGAGGCCGGCGGTAAGGAGTTCGAGCGCTTTGGTAAGTCGGTCGTGATTGGAAACGGCCATGGTGGGGGAAGTCTCAGTTAGGACTTTTTTGAGTTACGGGGCATGATTTTAATTTTCGCGACGGTGTCATTTTCCATCAACGATGGTCGGGATAACAAGATGACATCTGCCATCCCGCTGAGGCCCGCCAGTCCCCGTTTGAGCTCGGGGTGTTCTTCGGTGCGAGCGGCTTCATCCCAAATTACAGCAATGACCTGGCGGTAAGGAGAATCGGGTCTTAGATACAGGGAGAGGTCCGCCGCGATCTGTTCTATCAGGTCCTTGGCCTTGTCGCCTCGATACCAGTATTTGAGTTCAATCACCAATTGGAGGGCAGATATGCAAAGGTCGGCGCGCGGCTGGTAAGTGCCGGTTGCAGCCAAATATTTCTCTTCCTCCAAGCTGGGGAAGATCGGTTTTAACGCCGTATGAACCAAACTTTGAACGTGGTATTCATTCTCGATATGCCATTTTCTCGGAAGAGCGCCTCGGCGTGAGGTGCGTGGTTTTTCTTCCCAAACCCACCGCAAAAAAACCATGCTCAGGTTTTCTAGGACGCGTGCGACGTCGGCAACGGTCATGGCCCCGAGATTAAAGTCCATCGCCCGTTCTGTTGCCCATCCGATCGCGGCCAAGCGAAACACTGCCTCAAACGGCTCAGACACTTCCGTCGTTCCGGCGAGGGCTTCTTTCAAGACATCGGTCACCTCCGTATCGTTGATAACCGCAAGTGACCGACCACAGAGAGCAGCCCTCAGCCAAGAAGGTGAGATATTTCCGGTCGGAAGATCAGTTGCGCCTATGGCTTGACCGAGAATTTGAAGCAGGCCCCGTTGCCAACCCGAGTCGCCAGAAATTCCCCATGCGTCTTTGCAGGCAGATCGTGCCCACGTATCGAACTTTTTCTGCTGCGTGTTATCCAGGGCTGCGTGTGCTCCGACAATAACTCCGAGAAAAATCGCGGGATCGACCAAGACATTCGACGGTTCTCCGCCGGTGCCAAAGTTAGGTCGGCCAATTAGCCAGTTTAGATGCTGATCGAACGCCATCGCTGAAGATTCAGATCGCGGACCGATAGCGTTTGAAAAACCCAGCACAGCGACCGCAAGCGATGACCGTTCGCCGCCTTTTGCGTTCGCGGCTTTTTCTGCCGCCGCGGCGAGGGCCGATGTGCTTTGCTTGTTGAATAGCCATTCCGCAAGCGCAGCGAGGAGCACATTTTGCTCGGATGCCTCATCCACGACTCTTCGGAGCGTTTTCCTGACGTCGGCGATAAGGATTGCGGACTCGGTTTTCATAAAAACCACCGAAGTCGGTTTAGCCGTCCGTGAATTGAATCGACGCTAAAATGAGGTAGTGCACCGAGTCGTCCAAGGAGACGCGCGATATATTGCGAATACAGGATTGTCACCGGCATCCGGGCCATGTCGAAGCTCCTCCATGAATGGCAGGCAAAGGTGAACACCTGCTTGGTGAGATAATCCATGTCGGTAAACGTGGATGATCGATGCAGGTGAAGGAGCACCGGATAGGGAAGACCGTCGGTGGGTTTCTTGACCTGGCTGGCGCCGGTGAGGGTGAGCAATGCGTGATGCTTGTTCAGTGTCAGATAGGTCCCTCGGGGCGGCGTATATTCCCCCTTCATCACGTTTGCGGTGAAGGTCTTCGCCCCTTTGCTGTCGCTGTCGAATAACACCGTGTCGTGATCTTGGGCGATGTGAAGGAAAGCAAAATCAACTCGATAGTCGGTTAGTTTTTCGGCGACTGCCTTCACAGCGTCGGCTTCAGCGTCTTTGAGTGGCTTGAAGGAATGGAATATGAGCCGCACCTCATCTCCTTTCTGCCAGTTCATGTCAGCCCGCGCCCTTTCAATAGCAGCACCAAGCATGTCCACTACGGCTGCGCCGTATTCTTCGTAGGGCACGGCGTTAGACATGTTGCCAAGAAGGTAACGGCCTTCGTTGGTGAACAAAGTCGTGACGCCAACGATGCGGTGTTTTGCACCAAGTCGAGAGTCACTTATAGATGCGCTTCCGAGGCCGACGACCAATTCGTGTGCGATTGGGTTGTCCACTTTGAGTTGCCAAGGCGTCCCTCCGATTTTCGCATAGCTCGCGAGCGCAATGTTGCTGAGGATGAAATCTATGCCAGTGCCGCCCCGACGCATCGTCTCGGTCTGGAACTCCTGGGTTGGAATTTGCTGCGCGAGAAACGTGCTTTTTGCGACGAGGTAGGGATTCGAGTCGCCGTTTAGGTCGAGGCTCGTGGCATCCACCTGCACCATGGCGAGGTGCCAACGCTCTGCTTCGGTTGTGACAGCGGCCAAAGCCTGCTGAGCAGCTCTTCGGTATGCTGCCGCGGAATTATTATCCGCGACGAAAAACCTGACTTCCTTGTCCTGGAGTCGGTAGGTTTTTACGAACCCGTTTGGAAAGTAACACCGACGTCCGGGGTCATTGTGTCCCTCGAAAAACTTTTGCAAGAACTGTTCGACTTCGCCTTTCCTCGACTTCTCGCAGACAACACAGACGCGCGGTTTCGAGGGCGTAAAGCCTCGCTGACTGTAAGGTCCGGTGTCGGCAATGCCACGTTTCGCGTCAGTTAGCGCCGGCTTGTTGAATGTCGGATCAAAAACGAAAAGGGCTTGAGGCGCCTGTCGCACTGATGGAAATCCTGCCTTTGTCTGACTAAGATGCGTAAGCACGGTTGCGTCCAAACCTGGAAGCAGGCGCAGAGGACGTTGCACGAGTTTGTTCTCGACGCGGAGAATTTCACCCAGCTTCGTGGGGCCGACTTGTGCCTCGGACTGCAAGTCAAACAGTCGTCTTTCGATGGTCTTTGAATTTGCCCCGAAGATAGCTCCAAGGCAGCGGAAGAATCCATCGTAGTCCGCCTCCACTTCGACGCTGGCTGCATCGACAGTATCACGTCCCTCCCGGCAGTCAGCCAAGTGGAGGGTAGATCCCGTGACTTTTGCTACTCGGCCGACCAAGCGAGGCCGAGGCTGAACACGCGAATCTTGAAATGGCACCTGCTCGGAAACGTAGAGACCGGTGAGATCAAGCCCGGCAGAAATCCAATCGGAGCACGGACGTGCGACGCGACGAAAGGAATGGTAGTCGAAAACCAAGCCGAGGAATTTCTGTTGGCCTTCAAACTCGAATACCCGTGCTTCAATTGCGTGCGCGAGCCGAACAAATAGCCATGGTGGAACGGTTGAGCCGTTTGCCGCTTGCGCGATAAAATCGTGATGAGGTTCTGATGAGAGAACTTTCAGCGGAAAAATATCGACGATTGTCCGCGCTGCGTTTCCGGCAAACGCAGCGATGAAGCTTTCAACGGTGAGGCTTCGCGCGACGCCGAGATTTTCAAGGAGACGAATCTTTGATTGTTTGGGTGCAAGCGAACAGGGGGTGCCGTCGAGCTTAACCGAGTAAATCAAGTTATCATCTCCGACTCGAACTCGGTTGAAGATGTGCGTGCCGAAATGTTTGGCGCGTAGATCGCGAAGCGCGTCTTTGGTATCAAACGGCAATACACCAACGGTGATCTCGGCGTCTGGAAGCTGAACGGGAAGTATATTGAGATGCAGGTGCCCCATGGAAGTCGATGGATTAGGTTGTTTAGATCAGTTCCCCTTGGGTCGGCCCCTTGGGTGCCTGCACCTCTTGCGCGAGACGGGTCAATTCGGGCCAGCCGAGAACGAGGGCGTTGTAACCTTGTGCGTCGGCGCTACGCTTGCGGCGTTCGGCGAGTGCGAAAAGGCGATATGCCAGATCGCGAGCCGCATCCGCTTTACTGCCGAATTGTCGAAGAAGTGAAGCCGTGACTGCATCGCCCGCAGCTTCGGTGTGATAAAGACGGACGAGTTGATGCGTCATCTCCCAGACCGTGATCCGCATATCAATTTTGAGACTTCCGTCCTTGGGCAGCTCGCTTGGGTTTAGCAGGCGAACTTTGCCTGCTTTGGCGTGGAGGAAGCCGGCTGAGACGAGGCTGTTGATGCTGGTGTTCTTGGCGGTGGCGAGCGTTTCCGCGCTGCCGAATGCGCCTTCGTCAAAGCCGTGTTGTTCGAACCACGCGAGCGCCCAACGAGTGTCGGCTTCAAACTCGCCTTCTCCCTCGGTCAGGACCTCATCGAGAAGTTGGTTGATTAGGGCGAGAGCGCTGCGCACTCCCATTGTATCGCCACCCGCTTCAAGGATGCGCGCGTAGCGGGAGAAGACAGCCATGCCAGGACCGATGGTTGCTTGAGCGAGATCCACTGGCGCGATGTTGCCGCTTTGCAGTGCTCGCAATGCCGATGGTAGCTCGCGCTTGAGCGCTGCAACAAATTCTCGTCGAGTTGCGGTAACCGCATCATCGGGGCGAACGCGGCAGACGAGCACGATAGAAGATGCGAGGGCGTTGCTAGCCTGCCCCCGCATTCGGTTGCTAAGCTCAGTGCGCATTGGCCATGTCCCGTCGATCTGCCAGCCTGCGTCCACCAATCCTTGAAGAAATGTTTCCCAGCCTGTGGAGGCGCGGCCTGAATTCTTCGGCGCATCTGAAGGTGATACCTCCTCGGTGGAATCGTCGGATTCTTCGTCATCCGTTTCTTCCTGCTTAAATGCGTAATAAATTGTGGTAGGAAAACGAGGGTCACTGGCAGTTCGAATCCGGGAGAACACGCGGCCCATACCGAGTTCAAAGAACCGACGTGCGGCCTCTTTACTGCCGTGCCGGAACGGGTCGGCGATCAATTCTTCCGATTTAGGCACCAAGACGGTGCCGAGCAGATCGGGGTAGATTGGTCCCAGGCAGCGCCGGAGCCAAACATAGAAGAAATCTGATAGATCGGCGTAGGGCACATTGTCGTAATAGGGCGGGTCCGTGGAGAAAACGAAACTCGCCGCCGTGGGCACGTCTTCGGCGTTTAGCTGGCGGACGAAGGCGGAGCCGTGACAGGGAACATTCTCGACCGCTCGACATAAATTGCCGAGGGAAATGCCGAAATCGCCTGCTGCTTCAGCGAAGAGATTATTCTCAGCGAAATCCCAAAGCATTGAGATCGCTTGGCGCGCAAAAAGATTCCGAACCTGGGTCTTCGAAGTTTCCCATCGGCAAAGAGCGTTGTTAATGTCGGTCAACCGACCGACCCCTAGGCCAAGATAGGTTGTGACGGCATTCGCATACTCGCTATCACCTCCGGAATCTTTGAGTATCTTGATTCGCGACTCACCAACTAGGTCGCAAAACGTGGTCAGCGCAACGAGCTGACGTTGAGTGAAGAGATGCCGGTGCTTGGTCATCCCGTAGTTTTGCACCCGGAAGCCGAGCGCGGCTATCGGCAGGTCCGTTTCTGGCGTCTGCTTTGGGTGCGCACAGAATGCGATACGTTCCTGTTCGTCGCTCGGAGCAATATAAATCCGATTCCGATTCGTTTCGGCAACGATGGCCATTAGTCTGGCGCCGATTCGTCCGGCTTTCCCCTCGGCCCGGATATAGTCCAAGCTCATGGGACTTCCGGAAAGAATGCAGACACCGCCGTTCCGGCTTATTGTGCCGTCGCGTGGCTGGCCCATTCCGGTTCGAATCTCGAAACGATAGGTCATCGTTGACGGATCAACCACTGGTTCTACCCAAGCCTTGTTATTCGCCTTTGTGGAAAGCCAGAACGAGCGGACAAGCGGAACGTGGGTTCCTTTTGCAGCGGGATTCGGACTAACAACTGTGCGAGCCCACAGCCACGCGATCACGCGAGCGTCACCGCCTCCGTGCTCTAGGGGAAGAATCACTCTGGGATATAATTCGCCGATCCGCTTTTCCGCTTCATTTCGCATCCATTGCCCATAGTAGCGGATGTCTTCTGCAAGACCCTCGGCACCTTTCCAGGATCGGGAACGTGCTAGGCTTTTCTGTGATTCAGAATTTACCGGCGGTCGGTCGGCGAATTTTGGGGGTAATTCAATTAGGGCCTTGTTGATGAGCACCGGCACTGGATTTAGGTCACTCGCATGAGCCACTAGCCCGAGTCGCTGCGCTTCAAGTGGAATGGAGCCTCCTCCAGCAAATGGATCGTAGATTGGCGGCAGTTTTCCGTCGCACGAGCGCACGATCTCCGCGCGAGCCGCGTCAAGCACGTGCTTGTTTGTAATATTTTCCCACTGCACCAAGTCCTCGATGATTCGGAAAAGTCTTTGGCGCTCGGCGTTCTGTGCGGTCTCCGTCGGAAACTGATCGGGAAGCGATGAAGGGTCATCAACCAGCGACGCGAAAATGACTGCACGGCAAGCCGCAAGGGGGCGTCTTGCCCACCACAAATGTAATGTTGAAGGATGCCCGTGACGGATGGATTTCTCGCGCGCGGCCTCGCGGTTAATCGCCTCTAACGGCAGGGAAACCTCGATTAGTTTTTTGCGAATAGGAACGGACATTTGCTTTGGGAGAGTGGAATTATTAGGCGGAAGTCAGCCTGTAGCGCGACGGGTATAGCTCGATGAGTCGCGAGTCCTTCATCTTTAGAAGGCTTTGGCCGGAGAAGGTGGAGAGCTTGAGATCGTCGTCGGAAACGACAATCGCGGCTTTTGTGGGATCGCGGCTGAGTAGCGTCCAGAGTTCGGCTGCGATCTCGACGCCACTGGCGAGTTTCTGATCGGAAACCCAAAGACGGGTGACGCTCATTCCGGCTCCGCTGTGCTCCTCCCAGTTAAAAGGAGCTTCGGATTTTTCGATCCAACGGCCGTCCGAGTGGGAAAATCGCCCTTCCGTTGAACTCCATCGGAATCCCCGCTGCCGGGCATACAGTTCAATCAGGGTCGGCTTAGGCGGCTGCGTGGGCTTCTGGGTTGGTTTGTCGGCGGCATTTGATTCGGTTTCCGTCGTTTCGTTTGCGTCGACCTCGTCTTCCGCGGCGACCTCTTCTGAATGCGTCTCCTCCGTTTGGTGTTGGTCGGCGCTCTCAGACAGGCCGGCGTCATTCGCATTAGTCTCGGAGTTGGTTTTCGCATCAACCTCCGGCGGCTTGGGGGATTCGACCTGAGAATCTAACTCGAAGTGCGCCTTGAGATACTCGGCGACAAAATCGGAGCTGCGATCAATGCACGCCGCAATCGCGTCAGAAGCGAGCGGATGCGAGAACGGGCGCGCCAATTCGTCGGTAAGTTCTCGGTAGTGGCGCACGGTGGGCTGATCCGTCACATAAAGATTTTCCCCCTGCCAGAGGGACCTGGGCGTGAAAGGTGCGCCGCTGGGTGCTCCGTCAACGTAAGGCGTGACATCGAGCTGCGTGAAGGAACGCCATGAGGTTTTCTGTAGCCGCTGCGCCACGGTGCGAACCCGAGCCGTATCGTCGTCGTTTGGAAATTTCGCGCGGGCGAGGCCGTCCGCGAGGATCGCGAGCCATTCGCGTTTTTCTTTGTTCGACGAAGGTCCGTCGAACCTCGTGACCCGAAATTCAACTGCGTCGGCGAGGTTTGGCATCCGGTCGAACGGCGAGAGATGGGCAACATCCGCACTCAACATTTGCAAGTTGGCCGTCGCCGTCTTGATCGAAGTGAAAAGTTCACCCCACTTCATCAAGCCTTGCATGGTGAGCCGGTATTTCAGCGCTCTCGTGTCTTCCCAGGTGGAATCGAGACTGAGCCAGCACCCGCATTCGTTCCAAATCCGGATCGGGTCTCGCTGGAGCGCAGCGCGGACACGCCTGGCAGCCGATATGTCCAATTTGGTGCCGCTCGCTAGCGACTTCAGCCATTCAATGGTGTGCTCCAACGCCGGCCGTTCCGAAACGCCGATTCTGGGCCAGAGACCCAATGTCCTCAATGAAGCATGGATCGTCGGCGACTGATTGTCGTCGTCAGGGAAGATCGACACTTCTCCAGAAGTCATCCATTCGCCGGAGTCGGTGAGAATGATAGCCTTTCGGCTGAACGCCTCGATGATCGGATCGAGTTCCGGGCGGGAGCAACGGACCGCGATTCGATCCAATGCCTCGTAGAGGCGGGAAATTTGCGAGATATGAGAAATCGGCTGGGCCACGGCGGACAATGCGTGAAGGCGACCCAACAATTTGTCCGCGCCGGTTGGCGTATCCCTGACGCCGAGCAATTTTAGCAGCGGCGCGGTCGAAGGAGTATCGAGTTCTGATCGAACGAAGGGCTCAACTCCCATGAGGGGCTCGGTATTCGGCGTGCGCAGCAAGAGCTCAGCCGGAACGTGAAGTTTGCCGTGGGTATCTGGCAGACAGGGAACCGACCGTAGGTGAAGAACCCAAGCGGCCGGAATGACACCGCAATTAACCGGTTTATAGTAGGTCGAGCCGGTCTGTCTGATTTCGGCTAAGGTTTTTGTTTTCCAGTGGTGGACAGGCGCAGCTAGAATGCCCTCCAATATACCTGCCCAAATCGCCGAGTCTCCTTCGGAAAGTTTCCGCCAGTGTTTGAGCAGATCAAAGGGAAAAACGTAATCGACCAAATTGAAGTTCTCGGTGCGGTAGGGGAACTCACTTGGTGGGTTCGCGCCACGCTCGCCAGCGAATCGGACAACATCGCGGCGATTGTATAGCCGCTGTTGAGATTCTGCGATTGGTGTCGAAAGAAGAAGGCCGCTGCCTGTCGTCCGAATCCAGTTGGACCAAGCGTCCGGCCTGCAGGAGGTGAAGTTGCGAGAATAGTCGCCGTGCAATAAGTGCTCAAGAGCCCACGAAGAAGGGACAATGTCCTCCTGACGTCCGGTCTCATCGACGACCACACCGTGGCCGACCTCACGGAGTCGCATGTCCTTCGTTGCATAGCGGAATCTCGCGGGAACAGTAGCTCCAAGTGCGGCTAAGATATGAGCCGTTCGAACGCATTCGGCTAGCTCGATGGTTTTTCCGTCGAAAAGTCGCAAGGAAGCCTGTGCAACAATCCGGTCCACGGGACTCGGTTCGTGGAGCCCTAACGCCTGAAGCAATTCATAGCCTGGATCATCGCTTTCGCGGTCCGCCTTTCTAGATCCTCGTTTGCTAATCCATGCGAGCCATTCGCTATCTAGGGTCGGCGCATAATCCATGACGAATTTCCAGTCTGCGGGTGAAAGCAGATCACGACGAGAGGACAGGCGAACTACGCCACTGGCGGCGAGCAGCGCCTTGCTTCCATCTACCGGCACGATCCTCAACCGCCGGCGACGCTCATTGCTGTAGTCGTAGTTGATTTCGTTTTCGACGAGCGTCCAAAGGGCGTAGAGTTGCGGCCAAGAGTCAGGGCGCGGAATAACAGCCGTCGTCTCAAGCTGCGTTAGGATTTCGTCAGAGGTTTTGCTATCGATCCAACTATGTGACTCGAGCGCCTTGCAGGCAGCTTGAGAAACCTCCGGTGCCAGCACCCGACTGTTTCCTGCAGCAAAGAGTTTCGTGAGGGTTTCAGACTCCCAAACGTCGAATAGCGCGGCGGGAAGAGCGACGCATTCACCAGATTTCACGAGCTTGCCGGCGGTCGTCAGAACGACGCGGCGCTCGTCCAATTCGGCCATCATGCTCTCGGCGATAATCTGGCTGCACGCTCCGTCTAAGTCAGAGTCGAATTCGCCTGCGACGTGCAGCAACTCGTAAGCACGGGCGCGTTCCTTCGGGGTGAGGGAATTGTTGCCGAGCCATTCGATCATTGAGCGGCCGGCGAGCCGACCCACGCGCTCCAGTAGCCAGCGATTGGTTGGTGAAGTCGCGGGATCTTTGATTGCGAAACGCGCTGGGTCTTGAATGAACGGTCCGTTGCACGAAAATGGATGACTGACCTCGGCACCGGTCGGGAGAACCACATAGAGGCGATTTGATTCGGACAGCCCCAGCACAAGCTCGACGCGGCACGGCGGAAACTGAAGTTCCTCGGTCTGGATGCCCCGTTCCGAGCGAATTTCTTCCGCCGCGTCATCGGGGAAAGGGAGAGCCTCGCTGCGAATCACGAGTAGCTTTTGGGTATCCGCACCAATCAGTTTGACCCATTTCGATTCCGGGACCGGCCCGTCCCCCATCGGCTGGCGCTCAATCGGCTGGCCGTCGATATTCAGTTCTTTGAGGTTGTTGAAGAACAGCAACGAGGCGGGACTTTCAGCCCATTCCTTGAAGTTCTTTTTCAGCTCGGAAATGCGGTTTCGGTCGCCGATGCGAACGCGAATGATCGTTTTCGTCGTCGGCTTCGCGCCGGAAATCCAAATCGGCTGGGTGAATCGTTTCTTTTTGAAAGACACCGCAAGCGTTGGTGTTTGAACCTCGACGGTATCGCCAAGGCTGAAGGTGGATTTGAATCCGACGCCTCGAAAGCCGATCGTGTGAAGCGTTCGTTTGTTCGAGAACCCGAAACGGCACAGAGAACCGAATTGGTCCGCATCGAAGTCGTCGCCGTCGTGCTCGAAGATAAAAGTATTGTCCTCGATGCGAACCGAAGCGGATCTCGCTCCAGCGTCGTTGGCGTTTTGAAGCAGCTCTGAGACTACATGGCGTGGGCTCTGAACTTGACGGAATAACTGATGCCATGGCCCGGCGATGGCGGGACGGCCGTCAAGAAGCTCCCAATTTTGTTGGGCCTCTTGTTCGATGCGATGGAAGTAGTCGGGAGCTTGCATGGCCTATTTAGCATTTCGCCCTTCCGGTTGGGTTGCCTTACCGAGCAAATCCCGCAGTTTGAACGTTACCGCAGCTACGCCGAATTCGGGCTCCTGGGTAAACGGCTGCTGGATGTAGTGCGGGGGCTTCGCTCCGGCGGAATCTACCGCGACGATGGCGAGGTGGTAGGCCTCTGGCTGATTGAGCGCAGTGCGAATTTCGTTCACGGTCACCGTGACGGTGTCGGCATTCCACACTCGGCCTTTTACCTCGATGAAGCGAAGGCGACCGGTTGAAGGTTCGCGGCTCTCGATGTCGTAACCAACGTTTCCAGCAGAAACATCGCGGGGCACGTTGCCAAGGGATCGCTCGTGGGCGGTGACGGCTTCCATCGCGAGCCGTTCGACCTCGCGGTTCGTGGTTCCGAATGGCGATGCGCCTTCTTCAATGACCATCGCTTGCTCCTTGAAATAGCCGGCGGGAACGATGAGCGCTCCGCCAAAAACCGTGGGCGGACGGGTGACAATTTTCTTTTCGGCCTCCAAGTCGGTCATGCGGCGCTTGAGGCGCTCCGAGAGAACGTCGGCTCGTTGGCGAGCTTGTGATGCGGATAAGCCGCCACGGCGTTTGCCCGCATCCTCTACGGCCTGAAGTTTGTTCGCGTAAGCGTCCCAATAGGCAATCTCTTGGGTGAGGCGTTGGTGGACTTGCTGCATCGTCTTCTTGAGGTGCTCCTCGCGACGGATGGAGACAGAACGCAAGTGCTCGGGCACGATATGTTGGATGGCGAATGAAGCGGCTTTGCCCTCCAAGTCGCGCGCAAGCCAAGATGCGTCGAATAACGGACGAGCTGCGATCAGTTGAGCGTCCGTCGCGGGAACGTAGTCGAGGTAGGGAGCGTTACCGGCGCGGTTGGCGCGACCCTCGGCATCAAGGAACACAAATTCCAACCGACGAGAAATAGTGGTCGGTCCGCGCCCGACATCAGAGCGAGCGTCAGTAATGGAGTGCTCCAAATAGAGGAGCACGCGAGGTTCCGTGCCTTCGTCGAGCGGATCAATTAACACGGCACCTTGCCGAAGGAAGTCGCGGTATTTCTCCAAAACAAGGTCCACCGTGGCATCGAGGAGCGGGTGACCGGGGGCGAGGAGTGCCGCGGGCGGCTTGCCGTCGAGACGCATCGCGCCCTTGTGAAAAGTGACCCGCTCGTAGGCCTTGAGGAGAGGCGCACGAAGACCGCTTACGCGATCACGTATGCGAATTTCCGATGGAACATTGCGAATCTCGAAACGCTGTGGTTCGCGTTTTTGGAGCTGACCGCCGAAACGAGCGAACGCTTCGTTAAAGAACGCACCGATGTAATGGGGCTGAAGTTTGCGCGCCTGCGCACGCTCCATCTCTTCCCGGATAGCCTGCACGCGGCTCGTCGAAAGTGTGTCCTGGGTGAGTTGCCGATCGGAGAGAAGCTTGAGGAGGTGTTCTTTGTCGAGGTCATGCTGGACAATACGGTCGAGCCGTGCGCGAACCTCCGGGTCATCGTTCTGGCGGATAGCGGCGATGAGAAGTTCCTTGAGGGACTGGCCCTGCAATACCTTGCCGAGAACATCGAAGACGGCATCAGTGCCGAGGGCCTCACGTTGTTGCTCCAATTTGTGGAGCAGTTGAAGGAAGACCTGGCCTTCGCGAGTGTCTTCAGCGACGAAATTCCACAAATGGCAGCGCTCGCGCTGGCCGATACGGTGAATGCGGCCGAAGCGTTGCTCCAATCGGTTGGGGTTCCACGGAAGATCGTAGTTCACCATGAGGTGCGCGCGCTGGAGATTGATGCCTTCGCCCGCAGCATCGGTAGCGACGAGGATCAACACCTCTGGATCGCTGGTGAATGCTTCCTGAATCTGGCGGCGTTTCTCGCGTGGAGTTTGGCCGTGGATCGTTACGACGGCTGCCGGGTTCCCGAGCAAGGTCGTGAGCCGGTCGGTAAGATAGTTGAGCGTGTCCCGTTGCTCGGTGAAAACAACGAGCTTTCTGCGATTCCCGGAAGCATCAAACATGAAGGGATTGTCGTGCAGTGTCTCGGCGAGCTTTTGCCATTTCGTATCCTTGGCGGAGCGACGAAGGGCGGCGGCGTTCTGCTCCAAATCCTTTAACAGAAGAATTTCGACCTCTAACTCTGCAATGGTCTGGGCTGCCGTAGCGGCATCGACGACGGCCTCTTCGGCCTGCTCCATTTCTGCTTCAGGGGCGTCCTCCAAATCGTCAATATCCTCGATGTCGAGGGACTGCGGAGCCTCAAGCGCGACGTTTCGGCCACGGCGGAGAGTTTTTTCCTCGCTTAGGCGATCCTCAAGGCGCTCGCGGCGGCGGCGGAGAGACTGGAAAATCGCCTCGGGCGACGAAGCCAAGCGGCGTTGCAGGATCGTGAGCGCGAAGCCGACCGTGCCACGTCGCTTCTCACTCTGAAGTTGATCGGCGAGGTTGAATTGGGTGCGGACGTAATCGGTGACTTTGGCGTATAGGGACAGCTCTTCGGGCGAGAGGGGGAAAGGCAGCGTATAAGCAAAGCGTTCTGGGAAGAGCGGCTTCCCCTCCATCGTAACGAGGCCCTCTTTCACCATCCGTCGCATGAGATCGGAAGTGTCCTGCACATGAACGCCGTCACGGAAGCGGCCTTCAAATCGGTCGCCGTCTAGCAATGAAAGGAAGAGCTGGTAATCTTCCTCCTTGCCGTTGTGCGGTGTGGCGGTCAGTAGCAAAAGCTGGCGGGTGTGAGCGGAGAGGAGCTGTCCGAGGCGGTGCCGTTTGGTGAACTTCACCTCTGAGCCGAAATAGGACGCCGACATTTTATGGGCTTCATCTACCACAACGAGGTCCCAATCAATCTGGGCGAGTTTTTGCTGGAGGTCTTCGTTGCGACTGAGTTTGTCGAGGCGACAAATGCAGAGGCTATGCTCCAGAAACCAATTACCAGTGCGCGACGCCTGAATAGCGTCGTTGGTCATGATGTCGAAAGAGAGGCTGAATTTCTGGTCGAGTTCGTCCTGCCACTGTTCGACGAGCGCGCCCGGTGAGACGATGAGGCATTTGGCAATGTCGCCCCGAATAATCAGCTCCTTAATGAGAAGACCCGTCATGATCGTCTTTCCCGCGCCGGGGTCGTCTGCGAGCAGGAAGCGGAGCGGCTGCCGCGTAAGCATCGTCTCGTAAACGGCAGTGATTTGGTGCGGGAGCGGATCGACTGCCGAGGTGTTCACCGCGATCATGGGATCGAAGAGGAAACCAAGGCGGAGGCGCTGGGCCTCTGAAACCAAACGGAATAGCGCGCCATCGGCGGTGAAAGAGAGCGGGCGCGTCTTCTGGACGATCTCAAGCTGGGCTTCTTGATCACGGAAGAGGAGCTGCGTGCCGGGACGTCCCTCGGCGTCGGTGTAGGTCACTTCCAAGGTGTCAGCCCCGTGCATCCGAGCATGTTTTACGGTGACTGCAGAAACCGGGTGAATGCCGCGGACGACGCTGTTGACGGTAATGTCTTCGAGGTGGGCCATAACGCGATGACGGTATCAGGGCGCTATTTGCTCGTAAATGCCATAAAATGCCTGATGCTTCACTATTAAGTGAAGTATGCCTGACGACTTTATTTCTTTGACTGGCCTGTCTATCGAGCGGCTGCGCTCGTTCTGCCAGATCGTCGAGGCGGGAAGCGCCGCATTGGCCGCAAAACGAAATGGTATCTTAGCGGGCCAGTTGAGTCGCCAAATCAAGGACTTGGAAAAGTGTCTTGGAGCCAAATTGTTTTCTCGGGACGGCAAACGGCTCAAACTTACTCCTGCCGGTGTAAAGCTGGCAGCTCTTACCAACGCCTACTTCGGGGCGCTTCGCGAACTTAGGGAAGCTGAAGGCCAAGAATCCAAACCTCTTCGATTGGGTGCCGGCGACAGCATAGTTCGCTGGATACTGATCCCCCGATTTCCCGAAGTGTTGGGGGCATCAGGCGGCAACCTTGAGATCGGAACACATCGAACGGCTGCGACCCTTGAGCGATTGGAAAACGGGCAACTGGACGTTGGAATTATTCGAGCCGACGCAGGAACCGATGGGTTAGACTGCCTCGTGTTTCCCACTCTGCATTATGTCCTTATGGTCCCACGCTCTGAACTGCCCGACAAAAGCGCAGCAGGTATCAAAACCGTTGCGACGCTTCCATTCGTGATGCTCACGGGCGACGGTCAATTTGTCAGAAACGTGAACAAGCTAGCCGCAGCCAATGGGCTAACTCTTCAGATTCGAGCGCGTGTTGAGAGCTTCGGCCTCGCTGTCGAAGCAGCAAAAATCCTGAATGCCGCGACGTTTGTGCCGACTCAGGCGGAAAAGGATTTTCCCATCGAGCAATTCACACCGGTTATTCTGGATGGAATAGATCAAATGGATCGACCCCTAGCCGTCGCGTTTGATCGGAAGACGGCCGAATTCAACACCCGTGCCCGGCGGTTTGCGCTACGATTGTCACGAGCTTTTGAATCCATGCCTCTTTCGATATGAGCATCTGAATCTCGCCAATTGGCCAAGCACTCTGAAACGATTCTCGATTCGCGGAGGAAGGTTCCAGCCTTGGGCGTTCAAAACGGATTCAAATGAGAGGCAATTTGCGAACGCTCAAGAACCGCAAAATGTGTAGCCCATGCGGAAAAGTCGGAGGCACATCCTCTTGGTGGAAGACAACCGGGACGTGCATCAGGCGTTTTCCGGGCTGTTCTCCGTGGCGCACGATTGTTCAGTGCATACCGTGGCTCGGGTGCGTGACGCTCTCGGGCACACAGGGCGCCGGAACGTAGACGCCGCGGTCGTTGATCTCGCGTATGGCGCGGAAACATCAGCACGGCTGAACCTCATCCGCACTTGGCGGGAGCGTGGCGATAGTTTCCCGGTGATTGCCACGTCGGCCAACGATTACGAAGGACTAAGCGTCGAGGCATTGGAAGCTGGCGCTGACGATTTCATTCGGAAGCCATTTCGGTTTCGCGAACTCGTCGCGCGTATTGATCGTCAGCTCCAACGTGGGCCTGGGCCGTCGTCGCGGGAGCCAAAGCTGGACGGCTTCAAGCTGCCTGGCGCGGCATTCACCTTTGCGGGCGCAATAGTCCACGCCGATCTCAGAATCACGATGCCCGACGGACGCGCCGAGCAACTGACGCCAAAGCAGGTCGGCATCTTGCAAGAGTTCGCCCGACACAGCGGCGGCGTCGTGGTGCGAAACGAATTGGTCCATGCAGTCTGGGGAGCAGATGCCAACACGAACAGCAAGTCGCTCGATCAATACGTGTATCTCTTACGGAAGATGTTTCGGGAATCGGGGGTCGATTTGAGCGACTTTGTCACTCCAGCGGCGCGCGTGGGCTGGCACATTGCAGCGGACGCCACATGTGCGATGGAGGGCGTGGTGAAAACATGAAAAGCGAACCCCTAATTTTGGTGTTGGAAGACGAAGAGGCTCAAATCCTCACGCTGCGCGCAACTCTTGAGCCGATCGGTCTCGTCGAAGAGTTTTCGGACCCGGAGCGCGCACTTGATTTCATAAAATCGCGAGAGGTCGATGCGGCGATTGTGGACGTGCACATGCCGAAAATGTCGCTCAACGGAATCGATTTCGTGCGGAGCGTGCGAGGCTTCGACAAGGATGTGGCCGTGATTGTCCGCACCGCCGATTCCTCGGCCGACTTGGCAGACAATGCGATCGAGGTTCAAGCGTATCGCCGGGCGATCAAGAGCAGGACGTCAGTCCAAGAACTTCGCGAATTAACGCGCGCGGCCATTGAGGAAACGCGTCAACGGCGGCGGCAAACGCGTGATGCGGCTACCGCCGTAGAAGTCTCTGGCCATTTGGAGAAGGCCCTCGGGTCGATTGAGGACGAGCTGTCGGTCTCAGAATCCTATAGAGGTCTAATCCATTCGATGCGGAACCAGTTGACTGCGGTCGCAGCGTTTGCGGAAACATGGTCGGAACTGGCGCAGCGGTGCGACTCGCGTCCGTTATCGGACGCTGCTTCGGAAAACAAGCGGGTGGTTAATCGAATGCTCTCCGACATGACCGCCTTCCTCGACGGACCATTTGCCGAGACAACCGCATCGGATTCGCGGTCCGCAAGCGCCGATGTCAACGCGGCGCTCGAAGCGCTCCGGCAGAGATTCGCCGCCTCCACTGTGTGGACTGCGGAACGAAAATCAGTTGAAATCGGAACACTGAAGCAATCGCTCGTCGCAGCCGCGCATCCATTGAAGTTGGTGACGGGATTGCGGCATCTGATTGAGTATTGTCTCCGGAGTTCGGCGGCTGGCGCGAAGGTCTCGCTCCAGCCCAAGTATGTGAGCGATCTTGACGAACACATCGACCAAGTCGGCGAACCGAATCTCGTGTTTAACCGGCCTTCGCGACGAAACCCTGCCGGCTATGTGTGCTTCGCGCTTACTGCGATGCTGGCGGATGGCACGCTCGACCGAGTCCGTCAGGATTTTCATCGGTATCCTGAAGACCCGCGAACCGGCAATCTCCACATGTTAAGCCTTTCGCTCGGAGAGGAGCACTGCTCGGTAGTAGTTCGCCCGATGGGCAAAGGAGTGCTCGCGTTTCACCTTTGCATCCCACTCGCAGCATAACAGGAGGTGAAAGAACTCAGCGCTCACCTGTTCCAACCAAGTTTATTATACACGCGCATTCTGAGCATCCCGATGAGTTGATGACAGGCGATGTCGGTCATCGCAAAGTTATATCCGTTGGGAAAGGTGGTGAATTGGGCTGAAATAAAGTCTGATGGCACGACGGCTGGCCTCAGTCCGACGTTGTGGAAGTATAGGGCCGCACGCTTCACGTGCAGTCCTGACGTCACCAACAGCAACTGATCGAAGCGTCGAGTGCGGAGCATTTCCGAAATGGCTCGCGCGTGCGCATATGTATTTGTGCCGCGGCCAAATTGAACGTCTGATTTTTCGACACCGAGCGTCGTCAGAGCAGTCAAATAGACCGGCGGCGATTCGCGCTCCGCGCTGTCGTCTCCTGCAACGATGATTGCGCATTCGTTCCCCGCAGATTTTGCTTCGCGATACAGCCGCGCTGCGGCTGCAATGCGTGAATGGGCGAACATCGCAGGCAACGAGGCGCCGGAAGTCGGATCGCTCACAGTTCCGTCGCCGAGCAGGGCAACCACGATGTGCTCGCCCGCTTTCAAGGGTGGCGGTGCCGGTAGCCCGCTTTGGAGAGCCTTGAGCAACCAATGCGGCACGACGCCGCAACCAAGGAGCAGAAACACGACCAACCACAAGGCGGTTAGGATCTCGGCAATTTGCGCGTGGCCGACTGTGAACATCAGCAGCAGCGCCGCGAACGTTAGAAAGAAAAGGTTCAACGAGGAACCGAACGCGACCCGCGGCGACGCTCGAAGTGGCTTCTCGGTGCTGGTCGGCGGTTGTTCAGCGGAAGTGTTCACGCTTTTGGTGTAACGCGGAGACTTTCTCGAACAACCGGAGGAGTTGGACCATGTTCTTGCCGTTTGTCACCGCGGTTCTCATGCTCGGGATAGGAATAGGCGTTCTTTGCCTGAACGCAAAACGGCCCACAAATCAAGCGTTGGCCGCAATCTGCTTTTTGGGCGTGCTCTTTTTTGCCGCTCAACTCGCGGCCAAATACCTTGGTGCAAAATACCCCCTCGATCACAGCTACAACCCGCTGCCTTGGGTTCGGCTGAAGTTCGGTTTCGTTGGCTTGATGAGTCCGCTGATGGTTTGGGTTTGCTACTACCTTGTCTCGGGGCGCTACACGTCTCGGCGCAATTTGCTCATCAAGCTTTCGCCTTGGGTCGGCTTGTCCCTCTTTTTGTCGTTCTTTGCCTTTAGCGAAGGCTTCATACCAAATTCCAGTCTGCCCGGAAATGAACACTACGGGCGTTTCTCTCTATTGTATTTCGGTCCGATGCTCATCGGACAAATCGCCGTGTGTGTGTCGAGCGCATTTGTGGCTCCCACGCTGCGTGGAGTAAGGCGCGTCGAGTTCAAGTTCATCACGATTGCACTCTGTTACCTAAGCCTGGCGGCTATCCTCGTTGAAACGGTTTACGCCACATGGCCCAAGATTCCGGGAATGCATGGGCTGACCCGGTTTCTGTCGTATTCCGTTTACATTGCCTTTGGCATAAGCGCATGGAACGTGGCCTCGCGCCGCGTATATCAGAGCGGACAGGTTCTCGCATCCTTGCTGGAACGAGCCGTGCTACTGACTGTGATCGGCATTCCGACGGCGCTCGCGCTTCGCTTCGTGGTGCCACGCGAACCCAGCCTCGTTGCCGCAGCAACGATCATCGCGGGTGCATTCCTCTTGTTGGCCTACTGCGATGACCGACTACGAGGCTGGCTCAAGCTGAAGGCTGAACAGCAGATTCAAGCTGTCGCTGCCGAGCTTCATTCCAAGGCGGCAAACGAAAGCGACCCGGACCGTCTGCTCCGGCAGTTCGAGGTAATCTTAACCTTGTTCGCGAAGTGTTCGGCGGTGGTTATTTTCCAAAGGGACGGTAAAAACTACAGAGCCGCGGACACGGTGCTTCCCCTGGCCGTCCTCGATGACGCCAAGGTGCTGTCAAAAGGGTGGGCTTCCGCGGTGGCTCTCGCACGTTCACCGGCATCCAAGATGAGCGGCACGCTGGAATCGATTTTGCGTCGCGGCGGATTGGCGGTTCTCGTTTGCCCAAGATGGGAGAAACAAGCTCCAACGGTGATTGTTGGCTTCGGCGCGAGAGAAAATGAACTCCCTTACACGCATCCCGAGGTGCGGCTGATGCGTGAGCTGGCGGAAGTGGTCGAGGGACTCTACACGCGTGTTCGCCTCGGGCTCCAAGCGCGGCAATCTGAGCAATTGGCGGCAATTGGTCAGGTCGGGCTGAAAATCGCTCACGAACTCAGAAACCCGATGGATGCGCTCAAATCCTTTTCACAGCTTTTGCCCGAAAGAATCGACGATGCCGGATTCCTCCGAAAATTCAGTAGCATCGTGCCACGAGAAACCGAGCGCATTGAAGCGCTCGCGGAGCAGCTACTCGATCTCGCAAGGCCGAGAAAATACAATTTAGTGCGCTTTGATTTGCATCGGATACTCGACGAGACGCTCGTGCTTTGTCGCGCGCAGCTACACGACGACGGGATTTCCATTGTTCATGACTTTGCAGCACAAAACGCCACGGTGCTCGTCGATGGAGACTCAATCCGGCAAGTGATACTGAACCTGGTCAGGAATGCGGCTGAAGCCGTGGCGTCAAATGGCGGTTCCGGAACCATTGAGCTTAGAACATACAGCACGAGCGAGGGAGTGTGCGTCGAAGTCGAGGATAGCGGTCCGGGTATTCCGAAGGAGGTCCGCCCACGTCTCTTTGAACCGTTCGCTTCTGCTGGAAAGCAAAAGGGCGTTGGCCTCGGATTGGCGATCTGCCACGAGATCGTAAAGGTTCACCGCGGTGCGATCACGGCGGATCTCAATCGCGAGCACGGCTGCCTGTTTCGGGTCGCATTGCCTTTGGCGGATTGATCTCCACGTCGGGGCGATGCGGCGCACAGCACGGCTAGGCGTCAACACGTTGTAGCCGTGGCTCAGTTTTTCGAGCCCATAAGAGTTTTTCTCGATGGGGATTGAAAAAGCGGACACGGCACACTGCCGCTAATCACACCGGTGATAGGCACCGGCATGATTTGAAAAGAACGAGCCTATGAGGTGCGGGTCTCCGTCTGAACGGAATCCACCGCGGGACCTCGCGTGTTGTGGAGCATTGCGGTAAGATGTGTCTGATACGAGTCGGGCAATTCCCTCTCTTGCGCTCCCGCGATGATCAATTCGAGATAGGAAATTGGAGGGCCGCATTTTTTGGGGCACTGTTCAACACCAATGAACGTAACGGCCTGAATTGGCGATGATCTCGGAAAATCGGACTGCTCTTCAAAGACAACAACCGGACGCAGTTCATATCCGATCTCACGGTTTTTAAGCGATTCGATGTCTTCGCTACTGACTCGATACACGTAACCCCACACAACACTTGTATCGTCCCTTACCAAGGACGCTGCATCCCCATTGCGAGAGGTGCTATGTTTTGTGAATACCATCCGATGGCGCGGGAGAAACGCCCGGCAACGGGGCTGCGCGCCTTTCGCATCTTTCGCACACTCCGCCGCGAGCATGTTCGAGCCATAGGCAAAGTAGTGTTGCGCGGGCGCCACTATTCCCGCCATCGCGTCCAAACGTCGGATTAATGCCGCTCGAGCTGGCAAGTCGTTCGCGGCCACCGCGTCGCAAAACGTCTTCCACTCTTCCAGCACAGCGGCGTGGAAGAACTTTCGGTTCAGCAGGCGAGTTGTTCCCTCGCGCTTCAACATTCGGTCGATTCCAATGCGAATCTTCCAATCACTGCGCGTCTCGCCGTTGTGCAGCAGCGCATTCCTTACGTTTTGGAAAAAATTGCCTCGGTCTCGGTTGTTGAAATCAGAGAAGCGGGGCGTGTTTAAGAATTCCTCGAACGAACGTGCGGGTGATTTTTCAGCAGTTTCGGACCGCCCCTCCCGGAACGATTGAATCGTGTCAATCAGCAGACAATCCAAAGCGACAATCGCGAAACCGGCTCTTGTTGGCCTTTCATCGCGGGGCTTGTCATCGTGTTGTTCGAGTTCACTTACTGGTGCGACATAACGCTCATCAATTCGCCGCCGAACAGCTTCAATTACTTCGGTCCACGCCGCAGAATCTTCGGTCGCGAGGGAGGGCTTCAATTCGCGGTATCGTTCGACCGTAAAGTGAGAGGCCAATTCCGTGTTTGGGTCGATGGCGCTCATGTTTCTGGTGTTTAGCGCGCGCCCTTACTCGAATTACACCCCCGACACATGAGCTGCGCGTTCTTGAGGGTGCTTCGCCCGCCACGCGCCCATGCTTTCACGTGGTCTACGGTGAAGTCATTCCAGTGAAGAGCCCCGTTGCACTTCGCGCACGTATGTTTTTCCGCGCTGTTCCACAGTAAGCGCCGTTGTTCCTCAGTGAATGTGCGCTTCTCGTCTTTCCGTTCGTAGATTGACCAAAGTGTGTTGCGCAGAATTTGGCGGCGGCGCTCGCGGTTTGCCGCGCTGTCGGTGTCGCCTTGAACAGTGAGCAGATACTCCTGGAACACCCGCTGTGCTGGTTTGCCCGTATTGGCTTGGCGAAGCTGGACGCGCAAAGCATCGACGCCGTTCGATAGATTGCGGAGAAGTTCGAATGCCATGCGGTTTCGCTTACGATCGGTGAGGATCAATTTCGCTTGTTCCATCTCCCACACGAAAAGGTGGAGCGAGTAGAATTCGGCGCTGTTACGCAGCCGAATGTGTTTTAGGTCTGGGAACATTCGCCGAATTCGCCGAAGCGTCGTCGTGAATTCACGGGTGAGGCGATGTAGCGTGTTACCGTTCACGCCATCGTTTCCGATAGCGCGATCGAGCGCAGTCTTCTTGTTGATGGGTCCCCCTTGATTGAGGGACATCAACAACTCGGCCACCAGCTCAGTTCCCTTCATGCGGTCGAGCTGCGCGGGTGAAAGCACTCGATTCTCGGCGAAAAAGCCATGGTTTCGTTCGACCAAGTGGTCGGCCGCCTTGAGGAATGGGCTGGTGTAGAACTTCGCGTGCCGTTTTTCACCCGACGTGAGTCGCTTTCCGGTCGAATTGATACGGACGAAGAGGTCAATGATTTCGCTTAACTGTCCCGTCACCTCGACAGTCGGCACCTTGTAGCCACGAATTGCGGCAGCTGTTGCTGGGACATAACGACGGATGTCCTTCCAACTCCACCAATCAAGCCCTTCACCGAAGTCGAGTCGTGTCTCAAAGCGTTCGCGTTTGAAGCGTCCTTGCTCCGTGAACATGAAAATCGTTTCGAGTCGCTGCTTCCCGTCGATGACGTCGTAGACGATGCGACCTCGACGCTCCTGTTTGTAGAGGAAAATGCTGGGGACGGGGTAGGATTGGACAATTGACTGAATCAAACGTTGCCGGTCGACGGGCGACCAAACGGAGTTACGTTGAAAACCGGGTTCGAGATTGATCTGCCGGTCCCGAAACATAAGCGAAAGCTCGCTAATAGTGCGTTCACCAAATGTCGGCTGGAGTGCCATGCTGCACATTTGAACGGAATTCCCGGATGCTGACAACGACCACTTTCGTGAACCTGTCCAACGCGAGAGCTTCGTTTGTTATCAACGGTGCAACGGCGTGTCTGAGTTCAACGAGAACGAAGTGCCGCCTGCGATGCTTCCACGGGTCCACAGTTTCCTCCATCCACAGAGGGACGAATTGAACTCGTTTTGAAAGCCTGCGGGCTCGAACTCGTGCTACTTTAGCTCAGTTGCAGGGTCACATTTGGCCGCGCGGCGTGCTGGAGTCCTTTCGGAAATGAAGACACGAAAGATTCGTAATCTAATCGGTCCGCAAGTTCGGCGGCTGAGGTGTAGCCGTCAATGGTCGCAAGAGCACTTGATGCTCGTTCTGCAAGAACTCGGTTGGAACATCTGCCGCCAGCGTATCGCGAGAATCGAATCGTGCGAGGCATGGGTAAGCGATTTTGAGATGTTACTCATCTCGCAGGGTCTGGAGGTCGAGATTCCAGAGCTATTTCCGAAGATCGAAGACAAGGAGCAGCCGCTCTACTCCGCGATTTCGCATCTGCTGCGCGATCAGGTGAAGACGCTCATGTCACCTGACGACATCCTGCTGGACCGCAGCGCACGCTGCTGTCTCGGCATGGAGATGCCGCAGGAGGAGTAAGGTTGTCCAGAATTGCGGACAAGCGGCGGGCCGCGTGTGGCGTAGATTCCCGGTAGAAAGGAAAGCTGCATGGACAACGGAATATCAGAATCGGCTTTGCTCGAACCTCGGCGGGAGAAACCGGAGCGAGTCGCTTACACGATTCACGAAGCCGCCGAGATGTTGGGTGTCCACTACTTCGCGGTGTATGGGCTTGTTCAAAAGAAGAAGCTGCACGCCTGCCGGGCCGTTCCCGGAAAACTGCTAATCTCGCGCTCGGAGATTTTTCGGCTCCTGCAGGTTGAATGAGGAGGCATTATGATGAAACGAAACGGTCAACCCTGTGAACACACCGTCCCGAACTACTCGGGGCGTCTGACGGACGCAGAATTTCTCGCTTACAACTCCGTGTTCGGCGCGGTCGAAGGCGACTTCAAAGAACTTTCCACCGTCGCCAGCGCCCTGGCCGAAGTCGAAAAGTCGTTTTCGCAATTCGTGAACGCGGCAACCGTCTCGCCGGAGATTGCGTCCGAGGTCGTCGAAGCAGCCGGCGCGAAGTGGGATGTCGTCAAGCCTCTGCTCAAAGTAGCCGGCTGTGAGATGCTGTGGTGCAAGCGGCACGTCGAGGGCGCGGCGAACTATGGAATCGTAGAGCGGTTGGACCCGGATTCACCGCTCGCGAGAGCACAAGGTGCGTGCAGTCTGCAAATGACGAGCTTGGACGCGCCGACGTTGTTGCGCGATTTTCTTCGTGAGCAAAGAGAGACATTGGGCCTCTACGCCAACGACATCATCGCGGAAGCCCACGAGAGGATTGCTGAGAAGTATCCCGGCCAAGACATGGATCGCGTCGCAAAGGCGGTCGAGGCCCGCTGCGCGAAGAAGATTTCGAGCGAGCAAGCCACTGCTCCCACTCAGGCGCGCACTCGGCGCGAGGGAATGCGCGTTTAACCGGACGCGTCGATTTATGGAAGTGGCAACGCCAACGACCATCCAGCCGCCCGTCGAAAAGCGAGAGCGCCTTTCCTACTCGATCCACGAGGCGGCTGAACTTCTCGGCGTGGACTACTACAGCGTCTATCGCCTGATTCAGCGGAAGAAGCTGCGGGCGTGTCGGGCACTTCGTGGGAAGTTGCTGATTCCGCGCACCGAGCTTTTGAAGTTGTTGAGCACCGAATGAGCCATGCTCAAGCGAAACGGCCAACTCTGTCATCGCAGCGTCCCCGATTACGGGGGGCGGCTGACGGATTTCGAGTTTCTCGCTTACAGCACAGCGTTCACGTCGGTCGAGGAAGACTACAAGCAGCTATCGACCATCACGGATTCGCTCACGGAGGTTGAAGGCGCGTTTCCGCGCTTGCTCGAAGCGAGCGCAGGCGCTCCGAACAGTTTCAGCGAGGTCGTTGCCGACCAAACCGGAAAGCAGTGGTCCGTCATCTCTCCCTTGCTGAAACTGCGCCGCACGGAGTTGCTCTTCTGCAAACGCTTCATCGAGGGAGACCCGGAATTCTCTGTGATTCAGCGTCTCGATCCCGAATCGTCGCTCGCGAAGGCGCAAGGTGTCTGGCAATTGCAGGAGTCGAGCAACGATCCTCGGTTGCTGCTGCAAGACTTCATCGAAAGCGAGCGACAGACGGCTCAACTTTATGCGCAAGACATTCGGGCAGTCGCGCGCGAAGCGCTCGAACAGAAATACCCCGACCGGGATCTGGGCCGCGTCATCAAGGCAATCGCGCAACGCTTTGCGAAGAAGGTTTCGACCGAGGAACAAGTCACTCCGATTCAAGTGCGGCAGTGGTCAGAGGGAGTTCGAGTTTAGGGGGCGTCATGATGCCGGACTTCAATACGCTGTTCCCGAACTTCACCGACCGCTGCGTGGAGTTGCAGCAAATCCTGATGCCCGTCGCATATCTGCTGCTCGTGGGCGGGATGATTTCATCCACGGTGACCGGGCATCGCAGTGGGGCGGCTTACATACGGACGTTCGGACGCACGATTGTCTTCATCATGCTGCTGACGTTCCTCGTGTCGTGGGGAAATGAAATCTGTAGCGTCGTGGAGTCGACGGTCAAAAACGTCCTGCGCGTAGATCCGTCGAAGGTCTATGACGATTACCAGCAGGCTCTCCAAATGCAGAAGGCTGCGCAGGGAGAAACAAGTTGGTGGGAAAAGGTCTTTCAGTGGCAGTCGTCGCTTTTGGAGGCGATAATCACCGGCGTCTTTTTCGTGTTCGGCTGGATTGCGGGCGCGCTGATGTGGTGGGCGTATCTGCTGCAAAAGGTGATTCTGTTCCTCGGCTATGGGCTGGCGCCAATTTTCATCGGCTTTCTCGCGTTCCAAAGTCTCCACGAAGTCGGCAAGCGATACTTTTTGAATCTCGTGGGGGTGATGTTGTGGCCGCTCGGTTGGGGCGTAGCGGGGCTGGTGACTCAGAGCATGATTGATTTCATGACGGACCGATCATTCCTGCGTGCCTGGCCCATCGTCGGTGGCACGGACTTGTATTCGCTGCAAAACTTGATGGGCGTCGCATTCCTGGCGATTTGGCTGATCTTCAGCACAATCGCCGCGCCCGTCATCATTCAGAAGGCAATCGCGACCGGCTCGATGGCTGCGTTGCATCTTCTCAGCGGCGCGTTCGCGGCTGGCCGCGCTGCGGTTGTCACAGGCGGAACGACGCTGGCGACCGTCGGCACAAGCACAGCAGGCGTAGCCGGGGCGGTTACCGCCGGGGCGATCACAGGGGCGACGGCTTTTGAATCCCTGGCGGGTGCGTCGCTGAATGGAGGCTATGGCGGCGGGTCGTTAGTCGGCTCGCTGGCAGAGATGCGGGCGGGTCACAGGCCAGCAACGGCGCGGGCGGGGCAAGCTCCATCATCAGGCACATTTCCGGCTAACGATCCGACCGGCGACAAGACCGTCGCGAACCTAATTCGGAAGACGCGCAATCCGTATTCCGAGCAAAGCTAGGCGACGCTTGAATCAATCGCGGTTGTTTTCACGAGGTGGCGGCAGCGGGAAAGGCTGGTGCTCAGGGTCGTTGTCGTGCCGCTCGACGCCTTCGAGATACTGCAACTCACCAATCGGGTGCGACGCTGCGATGTCTTTCTTCCACGGCGGCGTTGCGCTGGGAGAAAACTGACGCGCGGGCGAAGCGCGGCCTTTGAACACGGTCGGGCGCTTCGGTCTCGACCCAATGACGATCAAGACAGCCAGCACCGCTCCGATTCCCATGATGAGAAGGAATTCCATACGCGCGTCGTTATTTTAGCACACCGCAGCCTGTTTTTCCGCTGCATGGCGCTGAAACTTGGTCGAAAGCTCCGCGAGCACTTTCTTGCTGGTCCGCTCAACGAACTCGTCGCGGAGAGCGACGGCGTCGCCGAGTTCCTCGGTGAACACTTCGCGGCCCATCGCAGCCGTGGCGCACTCATGGTATCTGCCGAGGGTCACGATCCGCACAGGCTCGTTGACCTGGCCCCAAAAAAGTTCGAGCGGATTGGCCGATGCCCACCATGGGAATTTGTATTTTGCTTTGGCTTTCGCGGCTGCTTTTCGATCTTCCTCACTAGCCGGCATCGGAACGACGTTGGCCGGCGCGAAAGCGGAATCTTTGTTCGGAGTGGGCTTCGGGTCGGCTGGTTTTTCGGCCGCGAAAATAACCTTTAGTGCCATGTCCGCCGAATGTGTGTCGCGCAGATGACCGTAAGTCTCCATCGCGAGCACGCCACCGTCCTTGTGGCCAAGCCACTTTGCGACCGTTGGAATCGGCACACCCGATTCAATCGCGCGGGTTGCGAACAGATGGCGTAGGTCATGGTGTGTCAGATGGTGAAGGCCGAGCTGTTTGCAGGCGTTCTTGAGGGAGCGATTGAATTTCCGAACACGGCATACCGGATTCTTGAGAAAACCCTCCTCACCTCGTTCAATTTTCAGCCGTTCGAGGAGCTTCCGCATTTCTGGAATCATGGGCACGCGACGCATCTCCCAGTTCTTCGTGCCCGTGTCAGGGTCGCCACGGATAATGATTTCGCCACGAGTGAAATCGCAGTCGCGTCCGAAGATTCTCGCTGCCTCGGTCAAACGCGGGCCGCAGTAGGAAAAGAATTCAATCGCGTCCGCGCAATGTCCTCCTTTGCCGCTGCCGTTTCCACGAACGTGGCCGACGAGCGCGATGAACTGGTCCGGCTCCGGCAGCCGCAGTTCCTTCTGCCGGACGCGCGCGCGCTTCACTTCCTTGGCCTTGGCCGGATTGTCGTAACGCACCCCGGCTTCAATGGCGATGTCGAGCACGCGGCGCAGAATCGAAAGGGCGCCGTTGGTCACTGTCGCGGAATACTTGAGGCCGAATCGCGCCCGCCACTCCATGCACTCTTCCTTGGTGATCTTCTTCATGTCCGTCTCGGCGAGCGAGGGCCATGTCTTCAGAAGGCACTCGGCGATGCGTTCATTGTATTCGACGCTGCGGGGCTTGAGTTCCGGGTCTTGCTTCTGCCGCTGCTGGAAGATGTCCAACCCCGCAGCAAAGGTCATCTTCCCGACGATCTTCGCACTCCGCGGGGCGGCGGAGCGTTGCTCGGCGTCCAGCACGTCGGAGAGCCGTTGCTTGGCGACGGAAAGGACATTTGTGTCGAGGGACTTTCGGATGAGCTTGCCGCGAACCTTTGCGCGGACGAAATAGATGCCCGAAGGCTCATAACGGACAAGGTTGGCGACCGGAGCTTTGGTCCACAGGCTCTTCTTTTGACTGGTTTCCGAATTCATGGAAACAGTATCACATGGCGGTATCAGATTGGTTGTCCGCAGTTCTGGACAATTCTCCGAAACGCCCGCATTCTCAACGTGTTGGCTGCAAGAGTTCATGCAGCAAGCTTACCTGTTTCCTAAACCGCGCATCCCGGTTCAAGTCCGGGCGGGGGCGCCAAATTCGCGGCGGCCGGCATGGCATATAAAGCGTCCCGTGTTCTCGACATCCGCTCTCCGATCCGCATCGTGTGCGAGCGTATGCCTAGTCATTCTTCCTCCTTCGCGCCGCGAATCGCGGCTCAGGTGCGCGGTGTTCGTCGTGCGGACCGCAGCGGTTTTACGATCCTCGAAATTCTCATCGTGCTGGCGATCATCGGCCTGATTGTCGGACTCGGCATCAGCCGTCTTGGAGGCATGTTCGATGGCGCGAAGATCAGCGCCGCGGACCTTTTTGTGAAATCGAGCATGAAGACTCCGCTCACGACCTATAAAATCCAGATGGGCGATTACCCGAGCACGGCGGACGGTTTGCAGGCGTTGATCACCGCGCCCTCGCAGCGTGCCGACCGCTGGACCGGCCCCTATATCGATGGCACCAAACCGCCGATCGATCCCTGGGGAGAGCCTTACCAATACCAGTATCCGGGCACGCACACCAAGGGCTCGTATGATCTTTGGTCCAAGGGTCCCGATAAGCAGACCGGCACGGACGACGACATCGGCAACTGGGACAAGAGCACGCCGGAGAACAAGTGATCGCAAGTGATCGATCCGCGCGCGCTGGCGGCGGTTGAACATCGCGGATTTTCCCTGGTCACCAGATCGTGCGTTCATCCGCCTCCCGTTTCTCCGATGCGAGTGTGATGCGCCTTTGCCCGATCGCGCGGAGGGGGATCGATCGACCGCGTCCGATCATCGTTGCGGCGTTCACCATCCTTGAAGTTCTTCTCTCGCTCGCGTTGATCGCGCTGATCGCGGGCGTGTTGATTGGCGGCTCGGTGCAGGTCCTGCGCGACAAGCCGATCAGCGTTGACGATGTGTTCTGGAAGGCGGTGCAGGACGCGCGGAAGTCCGCGTTGATGCACGAGGACGAAGTCCAGCTCCGCTTCGTGAAGGATCCGGAAAAGGGCATGGGCTTCGTGTTGCGCGAGGGCGCCGACGAAAAATCCTACCCCGTCCCGGCAGCCGCGCTCGCCAACGATCTTCAGGTCGACTTCCTCACCACGCAAAAAGGCGGCGGCAATCTCATCCTGATCGCCGGCGTCGCGATCGAGACGAATCCGGTGCCGTTCGTCACGTTTTACCCCGACGGCACGTGCACGTCGTTTCGATTGCAGATCGTGCGCAGTGGCGCGACGCACCAGCTCGCCATCGACCCGTGGACCTGTGCGCCCGTGCTCACCACGAAGGAGAACGGCTCGTGAGTTTTTGCGATCGCACGCTTCGTTTTCGCTCCGCAACGCGTCGCGGTTTCACGCTGGTCGAAGTGCTCGTGGCGCTCGCGGTGTTCGCGCTGTGCGCGATCGTGCTCGGCTCCGCGTATGTGAACATCCTCCTCAGCTACGAGGCCGTGAAGCACAACGCCGCGAACGACGCCGAGATCGGCTTCGCGCGCCAGCTCGTGCTCAACGAGCCCGATCGCACGAAGGTGGAGCAGGGCGGCGACTTCGACACCGCCGACGGCCGCCGCCTGCATTGGAGCGCGGAAATCACGTCCACCACGACGGCGGATTTGTTCAGCGTCGCGTTCACCTGCGAACTTTCCGATCCCGCGAAACCCGAGCCTTACAAGCTCACGCAGACGTTCATGCTGCTGCGGCCGACGTGGTCGGTCGATGTCACCGAGCGCGACAAGCTGCGGCAGGACGCGCGCACGCGGATTCTCGAGCTGCAGCAGAAGAAGGCGTGAGCGACGATGAAGGACCAAGGACCACGGACGAAGGACCAAGGAGCGGAGACGAAAACGTCATTCCGCCGCGCGGCCCGCCGCGGCTTCACGCTGCTCGAAATCCTCCTCGCGCTCGCGCTCGTGTCGCTCGTGCTCATCGCGATGAATGCGTTTGTCTTTTCGATGGGCGAGCTCTGGGGCCGCGGCACGGACGTGCGGCTTTTCGATCAGCATGTCGGCGCGGTGACGCGCTTTCTCGAGCACGAATTGCGCGCCGCGGTGCTCCCGCCGGCGGCGCGGGCGAATTCCACGCCACTCACCCTGCAGGAAATCCGCCCGGAGAGCGGCCTGAGCGAAAACATGCTGACGTTCGACCTGCCCGGCGGCAGCCGCTTCTTCAACTGGTCCGATCGTCCGCTGCCGGAAGTCGTGTGCTCGTTTCAAGTGCGGCCCAGCGAAGGCCTCATCATTCTCTGGCATTCGCGCCTCGAGAAAAATTTCGACACCGATCCGCCGCGCGAAAGCGTCGTCACGCCGCTGGTCACCGCACTCGCCTACGATTACTACGATCCGGCCACGACGCGCTGGACGACCGAGACCACGCTCAAGCTCGACCCGCAGGGCCAGCCGATGACGCCGCAGCGGCTCCGCCTCACGTTCACCTACGGCAAACTCACGCGCGAATCCGTCGTGCCGCTGCCGAGCCCGAGCCAGGCGCTCCCGGCTTTCTGACGCGATGAAGACGAAACGCAGCGCCCTCGACCGCCGTGGCAGCGTGCTCGTGATCGTGATGATCACGATGATCTTCGCCGCGACCGCGCTCGTGCTCTTCATGGACAAGGCGAGCAACGACCTGCTCGTCGAGCAGCGCGACGCCGAGGCGCGCCGGCTGCGCCGCGAAGCCTACTCCGCGCTCGAGGTCACGCTCGCCGTGCTCGAGGATTTCCGCCAGGTCAACAACGGCCTGCACAGCCCGGCCGAAGGCTGGAACGATCCGCTCACCTTCGCCGGCTATACGCCGACGGAGGATCGCACGGTCGACATCGCGTTCGAGGACGAGAGCGGGAAAATTTCCCTGCCGCGCGCCGATGCCCAGGCGCTCACGAATCTTTTCAAGAACTGGCAGGTGCCGGACGACGATGCCGCCGCGCTCGCCGACACGCTGATGGGCTGGATGCGTGCGAATCACATTTACAGCAACGGCTTCACGCCCGACTACGACCAGCGGCCGCTTCCGTATGAAGAGCCCGGGCGCTCGATCCGCTCGTTCGAGGAGCTGGCCGCGATCGACAAGGTGCGCGACCTGTTCTTCGACGAAGACGGCCGGCCGAACGATCTCTGGAAACGCTTCGCCGACAGCGTGTCGCTTTTCAGCTTCCAGCGCTCGAGTATCAACGGCGCGAAGCCCGACACGCTCGTCGCGCTCGGCCAGTTCGAGCCGGCCGCCCAGAAAAACGTCAACGACTACCTCGGCGGCACCGGCGCTTATCAGAATCAAGGTCCCGGCTTTTTCCAAAACGTCGGCGACGCGCTCGCGATCGCCGGCTCGCCCGGCAACACGGCGCCCTTCGCCACCACGATCAGCGCGCTGCGCATTTTCGTCACCGTGCACGATGGCCAGAGCCAGTTCCGCCTCGCCGCGGTGATCTCGCCGCCGAACGGCGCGACGACGATCCAGACGACCGCCACCACGCAGCGCGCGCAAGCCGCCGCCAACAATAACAACGGCGCCAATCCGTCCGCGAATCCGCCCAACGTTCCCCGGGCCGGCAACGCGCGCCAGCCTGCGGGCACGAACACGCCCGCCGCGGCGAGCCTCCGCTATCCTTTCACGGTCCTCGAGATTCGCGAAAACGAGGAAATCCCGCCGCCGCCGCCCGCTCCTCCGTCCGCCGATTCGTCGATTTGACGTGCAGGCTCTTTTCCTTCTTTGATTCTCTTTCCCACGGATGTGCGCCTCGCCCCTTAGCTTTCTTCGCTCCGGTCCGCCGCCGCCGAAGATCGTGCTGTTGCCCGACGGTCTGTTTTTCACGCGCGTCGTCGTCATCTCGGCCGGCGCCACCGCGGCGGATGCCGCGGCGCAGATCGAACTCGCGCTCGAGGCCGCGTCGCCCTTTCCGCTTTCGCAGCTCTATCACGGCTGGTTCTGGACGCCGGGCGCCGAGCAAGCCGTCGTGTTTGCCGCTTACCGCCGCCGGTTCACGTCCGAGCAGATGGCCGCGTGGGCCGACGCCGAACTCGTGATGCCCGCGTGCGCCGCGCTCTTCGGCGCGACGGTGGAGCCGGCGACGACGATCGTGCTGGCCGCGGCGGATGGATTGACCGCGGTGCATTGGGAAACACCCGGCGTGCCGTCGCGCGTCGTCTTCAAGCCGCTCGATCCCGAAGCGACCGACGACGACCGCGCCCGCGTGCGCGAGGAACTGCTGCGCGCGATGGGCGGGAGCAAGGTTGTCCTCGACCTGCCCGCGCCGCCGGCCGCCGATCCCGCGCAGAGCGACCGCGAAGTGGTTTTTCGCTCCGGCGATTTCGTGTCGCGCCTGCCGGCGCCGGTCGCGAGCGCGCTCGACGTGCGCGACAAGGCCGACCTCGCCGCGCTGCGCGCCGCGCGCCATCGCGACGTCGTGCTCTGGCGCGTCGCGCTCGGCTGCGCCGCCGCGCTGCTGCTGCTCGGGCTCGCCGAAATCGGCGTCATCGCCGGCGGGAGCTGGCAGAATACGCGCATCGCCGTCCAGAAGGCGCGCGCCCCGCTGGTGGAAAAGATCAAGGCCTCGCAGTCGCTCGCGAATCTCATCGACGACCTCGTCAACAAGCGCCTCCTCCCGCTCGAGATGGTGACCACGCTCGTGGGTCTCGACAACAAGTGGAAGCCGGACGACATCACGATCACGCGCGTCGACACGAGCCCGAACACGGACGAAATCTACACGCTGCTGCTCGAAGTGCAGACGGCGAACGGCTCGCTGATCAATGTTTACGAATCGCAAATCCGGAAGCTGCCGGAGTGCGAGGACGTGAAGGTGACGGCGAAGCCGTCCCCGGGCAACCGCCTCACGTTTTCCGTCGTCGTCACCTTCAAGCCGGGCGCGATCAAGGCCGCCACGCACGTATGATCCGCTCGCTGCGCATTTATTTTCTCGGGCTCGCGTTGCGCGAGAAGCTCCTCGTCGTCGCGATCCTCGCGATCGGCGTGATGATCTGGGCGTCGAACTTCAGCGATCGCACCGGCCGATTCTGGCGCGCCCAGCGCACGACCACCGCGGCGCTCAAGGAGCAGGATGTCTATTTGAACAATCAGGCGAAGATCGAGGCCGGCGCGAAAACCGCCGCCGCGCGGCTCGTCCCTTCGGAAACGCTCAACGCCACGCGGCTCTTCACGACGATCCAGCAAATCGCGAACGAATGCGGGCTGAACTCCAACCTGCGCGAAGAACAGCCGACGCAGGTCATGTCGAACGGTCAGCTCACCGTGAACGCGATGCGGTTCACGATCAGCAACGCCGACTGGCCGGCGCTCGAGAAATTCTATCTGGCCCTGAACCAGCGCTCGCCCTACATCGCGCTCAAGTCCGCCCAGCTCGTCCCAAATCGCGCGAATCCCGCCCAGCAGTTGACCTTCATCGCGACGGTTTCCGCCGTGGAGATCCTGCCGTAAAAGGCGGACGCGTTTTGGTTCTTCCCCGGCACCGATTCCGCCGCGGTCTCGCCGCCCGATGCTGAATGAACTGTTACCTTCTTCTGTTTGCGGGAGTCTTTCGCCGCCGTGAATTCAGCCGCGATGTCTCTGCGATGCTCTCCATGAAACGCGCGTCGTCCGCGCGCTCCCGCGCGCTTGGCTTGGCGGCGATGTTGACGTGGCTCCTGCCGCGCGTCGCCCACGCCGAAAATTCCCTGAGCTACAAATACGAGCGCTACCGCGAGTCCGGCGGCCGCATCGCGGTCGACACGCGCGGCGCGCACGTCGAGCAGGATCTCGGCACCGACCTGCACCTGAAGCTCGACGGCGTGATCGACGCGATCACGGGCGCGACGCCGAACGGCGTGCCCGCGCCCGCCGGCAGCGATCAGGTCGTGCTCACCGACCTGCACCCCGAGCGTCGCAAGGCGTGGAACGCCGATCTCTCGCGGCAGTTCAAGCGCGTGAATCTCGACTTCGGCTTCGGCAACAGCCGCGAGAGCGACTACGTTTCCAACGGCTGGTCCGTCAACGCGCTCACCGATTTCAACCAGAAGAACACCACGCTGCTCACCGGCCTCGCCGGCACCGACGACAAGATCAAGCCGATCTTCTCCTCGCGCGCGCCGCGCCAGCGCAAGCACACGAACGACGTCGTCCTCGGCCTCACGCAGCTTCTCGATCCGCAAACCTCCGTCACCGTCAACCTCACCTGGGGCCGTGCGAGCGGATTTCTGCGCGATCCCTACAAGCTCGTGGAAAAAAACGTGCAGGTGATTCCCGGCGTCTTCCTCCCGCTCACGCCGAACGAGAATCGCCCCGATTACCGCGAGAAGTGGACGTTCTTCGCCGCGGTGAATCGCGCGTTTCCGGAGACGCGCGGCGCGCTCGACGCGAGTTACCGTTATTATCGCGACACCTTCGGCCAGGAAGCGCACACGATCGACCTCGCGTGGTTTCAGCGGCTCGGCGAAAAATTCATCCTGCGGCCGTCGTTTCGCTTCTACGACCAGAGCGCGGCGGATTTCTACATCTACGATCTCAACCCGACGACGATCGCGCCGATCGCGGGCGCGCCCCGGCCCCAAGGACCGTTCTACTCGTCGGACTACCGGCTCTCCGCGATGCAGACGTTCACCTACGGGCTGAAGCTCGTCTATCGCGTGAACGACGCGCTCGAGTTCGACATCGCGCGCGAGCAATACGACATGCGCGGCAAGGACCACGTCACGCCGCAGAGCGCCTACGCCAACGCCGGCATCATCACGCTCGGCGCGAAATTTTCCTGGTAAGATGGCCGTCGTCTCGCAGTCCCATCGCACTCCGCCGCCGGCGCCCGCCGGCGGAGCGAGCGACGTGCCGCTGCGCAAACTTTCCTTTCCCGCGCTCGGCACGGTCTGCGAGGTGCAATACGCCGCGCCCGGCGGCGACGCGCAAGCCGTCGAGTTCGAGCGCGCCGCGGTCGCGTGGGTGAATGCGTTCGAGGCGAAATATTCGCGCTTCCGCCCCGAGAGCCTTTTGAGCCGGATCAACGCCGCCGCGGGCCAGGCGTGGATCGAGGTCGACGCCGAGATGGAGGGACTGCTCAAGCTGTGCGACACGCTGCACTTCATGACACAGGGCGTGCTCGACCCGACGGCGCTGCCGCTCATCCGGCTGTGGAATTACAAGGCGGAAAATCCGCGCGTCCCCTCGGCCGCCGAGATCGCCGCGGCGCGCGCGCTGGTCGGCTGGAAAAAAGTGCAGCGTGCGCCGGGAAAAGTTTTTCTCCCCGAGCCCGGCATGGCGCTCGACTTTGGCGGCTTCGGCAAGGAATACGCCGTCGACATCGTCGCCCAGATCGCGACCGATCACGCGCTGCCGTGCGCGCTCGTGGATTTCGGCCACGACTTGCGCGCAGTCGGCGCGCCGCCCGGCCGCGCGGCTTGGCACATCGGGCTCGAGGATCCGCAGAAACCCGGCGTGGCCGCGGGCAGCCTCGGCGTCGTGGGGAAGGGCGTCGCGTCCTCGGGCGATTACATCCGCGCCTTCGTCATCGAGGGCAAGCGCTACGGCCACATCATCGATCCGCGCTCGGGCTGGCCGGTCGCCAACGGCTGCGTGCAGGCCACGGTGATCGCGCCGACTTGCCTGCAGGCCGGCGTGCTGTCGACGACGGCGTTCGTGCTCGGTGTGCCGCAGGGCGTCGATTTCATCCAGGGCTGTCCCGGCGCGGAAGGATTGTTGCGCACCGAGCGCGCCCGCGCGCAAACCCGCGGATTTTTTCAGTATGTCGCTTCCTGATTTTTCTCCTCTTGCGGCGGTCCGCGACCGCCGGACGTTTCGTGGCGTCGCCCGCGCATTCGCGCGCCATTTCTTCGTGGGCGTATTTTTCGTGGGTGCAGCCCTCGCTCGCGCCGAGGTGAAACTCGGCGAGCCGCTCCCGGCGTTCGCGCCCGCGGGGCTCGTGAATTTTTCCGGCGGCGCGCTGCCGTCGATCCAGGGCAAGGTCGCGCTCGTCGACTTCTGGGCGTCGTGGTGCGCGCCGTGCAAGCAGTCGTTTCCTGTTTACGCACGGCTGCACCGCGATTTTGCGGCGCGCGGGCTGGCGATCGTCGCGATCGGCCCCGCGGAGAAATGGGACCGCGCCACGCAGGCGCAGGCGTTCCTCAAAAAACAGGCTCCGCCCTTCGCGGTGCTGCGCGACGAGCAGGACAAATTCGTGCCGACCTTCGACGTGAAGACCTGGCCCACCTGCTACCTCGTCGACCGTGCCGGCAAGGTGCGCTTCGTGCACGAAGGTTTTCACGACGGCGAGGAGAAGGAGCTGCGCCGGGAAATCGAAACGCTCCTCGGCGAAAAATAATTCCGCGATGAAACTTCGACTTCTGCTCGTGTTTGTCCTCGCCGCCGCGGCGCTCGGTTTTTCCGGCTGCGCCAGCTCCAGCCTCGTGCGCGTGAAGCCCTGGGAACGCGGCACGCTCGCCGACTACACGATGCGGCCCGACCGCGATCCGGTGCACACCGCGATGACCGAGCATATTTTTTTCTCGCGCGAGACCGCCAACGGCGGCCGCGGCGTCGGCGGCAGCGGCTGTGGTTGCAACTGACGCATCCGCTTGCGGAAGCGTCAGCCTGCGCGAACCCTGCGGTCGAAAATCCACGCGCCACGATTCGTTTCGCCGCTTCCAGCGCGAAGAGACGCGCGACCCGCGATCGTAACGCTTCATTTACGTAGCGGAACTTTGACAGCCGGCGTCAGGTCTCGCGGACTCGCTGTCATCGATTTTTTCCACGATCTTCCCACTGTCCTTGAAAATTTTCTCCCGCCTTTTTCTTCGTTTGCGTCCGGTCGGCCTGCCCGGCGCGTTTTTGATCGCGCTGCTCCAGCGGACGCCGGTGGTGCGCGTCGCCGTGCTCGCCGACGAAATGGTCGCGAGTTCGTCCGTCGGAGCCGTGCTGCGTTCCGCGGTCGCCGTTGCGGCTTCGCTCGGCGCGGTGCATGCACTCGCGGGCGCGACCACGCTGTCGGTTTCCTCCGGCACCTCGTCAGGAATCACTTTTGCGGCTGGCTCGAGCGGCACGGTTGCTTTCGGCACGTTCGGCACGCAGTCGCAGCCGGCCTCGTGGTCGATCAGCGGTCCGTTTCCGCCGGGAATGAAGTTTTCGAGCGGCTCCAATTCGCTCACCGCCGCCGGCACGATCAATACGCCGAACGGCGTGCTCGTGCTGTCCGGCACGCCCACCACCGCGGGCTCCTACGCGATGCAGCTCGTCGCTTACGAGGGATCGAACCGGACGCTCACGCGATCGCCGACTTACACTTACACTGTCACCGTCACCGGTAATGTCGCGCCGGCGATCGTCGTGCAGCCGACGAATCAGAGCGCGAGCGTCGGCGGCCTCGTGACACTCAGCGCAAGCGCGAGCGGCTCGCCGTCGCCGACGTTTCAGTGGCTGCACAATGGCAGCAACGTTCCCGGCGGGACGAGTTCCACGCTTCAGATCGGCAGCGTCCAACCGATCGACGCCGGAATCTACTGGGCCGCCGCGACCAATTCCGCGGGGACGGCGACGACCCAGTCGGTCATCGTCGGCGTGCGCACCGCCGCGCTTGTCGCCGGCAATGGCGTGATCCTGAACACGGATGTGCCGCATCCGAACGGAAATCATTACGACCTTGTCCTCCCCACCGGGACTGCCGAGTCGATCACGAACAGGACGCAGGGCCGGACGATCCGCACGTCGTTCATCGATTTGAACGACAACATCGTCCAAGTTGAATTCGCCGGCGGCGGCACGCTCTCGCTCGTCTTCGACGCCCCTTCGGGTCCGGCCGAGCCGACGAAATACAATCAGCCAGGCGTCTCCTACATGAAAGGCCACGCCGGCATCGTGATCACCGACGCCGGCGAGACCACCAATGTCTCCGTCTTCAGCGTCGGCCGCGCGACCGCGTTCGATCCGACCGGCGGCTACAACATCCTCTTCCCCGTCAGCAGCACGAACGATCCCGCCAACAACGGCAGCCCGCTCTTCGCCGGGCAGACGACGCCGCAGACCGACGGCTTTGCCAACATCGCCTTCATCGCGATCTCGAGTGGCAACGGCCAGTTCGGTGGCGTGCGCGCCTCGAACGTCCGCTTCTTCGCGACCAAAGGCTTCACCGGCGTCTACGCGCCCGGCGTCACGTTTCAAGGCCCGCTCTTCATCGGCAACATCGACGCCTTCGACGCGGCGACGCCCGTGATCCAGGCGGGTTCGGTGTCCGATGCGCGCATCACCGGTGGCAACCTCGCGCAGGACAACAGCGCCTCCGTCCAGATCAGCGGCATCTCGCAGCTCAAGTTCACCGACGGCCAGAGCTCGCACGGCGTCCTGCAGCCGGCGCAGGCGAACCAGGGCCGGCTCACGCAAAACGGCACCGACGTGACCGCGCTGGTCGTCGCTCCCGCGCCCTGATGCCGCGTGAGCCACGCTGATTGCCGGCGAAAATGTGCGTGCGAATCGCGCGCTTTGGCGGCACAACGCGTTCCGGCTTCGCGCGCTGCCGCACGTCGCCGCCGACCTCTTTTCGCATGCGCATCCTCGTCATCGAAGACGAACCCCAGCTCGCCGGCCACATCACGCGCGCGCTCGGCCGCCATACGCATTCGGCGCGCGCCGAGCACGACGGCGCGAAGGGCTTGCGCGCGGCGCTCGAGGATCCGCCCGATCTCATCGTGCTCGATCTCAACCTGCCGACGCTCGACGGCATGGGAGTGCTCGCGCGGTTGCGGGAAGCGCAAAGCACCGCGCGCGTGCTCGTCCTCACCGCGCGCGGCGAGGTGGAGCACCGGATCAAGGGCTTGCACGCCGGCGCGGACGACTATCTCGCGAAGCCGTTTTCGATGGACGAACTCGTCGCGCGCGTCGAGGCACTCGGCCGCCGCGGCGCCGCGCCCACCGCGGAAGACCGGCTGAAAGTCGCCGATCTGCACATGGACGTGCATCACCGCCGCGTCACGCGCGCCGGCAAACCCATCGCGCTTTCGCCGCGGGAATTCGACGTGTTGCAGGTGCTGATGCAGGAGCCCGGCCGGCCGTTTTCGCGCACCGAGCTGTGCGAGCGCGTCTGGCAGCGCGACCACGAATACGACACGCGCACGGTCGAGATCTTCATCGCGCGGCTGCGGAAGAAGGTGGACTCGGGATTTTCCGCGCCGCTGATTCATACGTTGCGCGCGGTGGGCTACACGATCCGGCCTCCGGCATGAAGGCGTCGCTGCGCATTTTTGTTTTTTCCGCCGTCGCGATGCTCGCGTCGGCGGGCGCGGCGCGCGGCGAGGCCACGATCGAGGGTCGCGTCGAGCTGCCGAAGGTCCGCGTCGCGCCCGTGGTGAATCAGCGCTACGAGATCGTCGCGAAGGGCGGGGTGCTTTCGACCAATCCGCCGCTGGCGGTCGTTTATCTCGAGGGCGCGTTTCCGAAACCGGCCGAGCCGCGCGTCGCGCAGATGGCGCAGAAGGATCTCACGTTCGTGCCTTCGCTGCTTCCCGTGCAGGTCGGCACCAGAGTGGAGTTTCCCAACTTCGACGACACGTATCACAACATCTTCTCCTACTCGGCGCCGAAACGCTTCGACCTCGGGCGTTATCGCGCGGACGAAAAACCGGTGCCCTCCGAAATTTTCGACGTCGCGGGGCTCGTCACGCTGCGCTGCGACATCCACGAGCACATGCGCGCGCTCATCCTCGTGCTCGACACGCCGCACTTCGTCATCACGGCCGAGGATGGTCGCTACCAGTTGCGCGGCCTGCCGGCCGGCCGCTACGTGCTGAAGGCGTGGGTCGACAGCAAGACGACGAAGGCCCAGCCGGTCGAACTCGTCGACGGCGCGACGCTGCGTGTGGATTTTCCCTGAACGAAGGCGCCCGATCCGGCGACGCGAAAACTCCTCCAGCCTCGGGCCATGAATTCCGCGTCGATCGAGTCCTTTGAGCTGCCGCCGGCGGCGCCGTTGGAAAATCGCGCCGCGGATTTTCGCCTCCGGCTGCTCGTCGCGGTGATGCTCGTTGTCTCGGCGGTGACCGCCATCGCCGCGTATTTCGCGGAGCGCAACCTCGCCGCCAACGCCGGGGGCGCGATGCAGCGCGATTTCCAGCGCGCGCTCGAGCTGCTGCACAACGCGCAGGAAATCCGCCACGCCGCGATCGAGGAGCGCGCCCGCGCGCTCGAGCGGCGGCCGCGCATCCACGCCGTGCTCGAGGACGCGCCCGATCTCGCCGACCTTTACGCGAACGCCGACATCGAGCTCGCCGACCTGCTCGCGCCGGCGGGCGACGCGGCCGGCGGCGGCGCGCATCGCGTGCACGCGGAGTTCTACCGGTTTCTCGATCGCGGTGGCGCCGCGATTTCCGCGCCGCCGAAAAGCGCGGCCGGCATGCTGACGCAAGGCGAGGAATCGTCGCTCGCGCTGCGCGGCGTGCCGGTGCGGCAGCAGCTTGGTTACGTCTGGCTGCAGCCGCGCGGCGGCCACGCGGCAGTCCGTGAAATCATCGCGACGCCGATCATCTCGACGGAAAACGGCGAGGTCATAGCGGCGTGGGTGCTCGGGCTGCGGCCGTTCGAACTGAGCGCCGGCGAGGCGAGCGGCGGCATCAAGAGCGGCATCTGGCTGAACGGGCGTGTCGCGATCGCCGGGCTCGACGACACGGCGGAACGCGCGCTCGCGACCGAAATCGCCCGTGCGTTGCCCGCGGGTTTCGCGGATGACGCGCGCGATGCGACGACGCACTGGCGCGTGGAGATCGCGGGCGCGCCGCACCAGCTTTTTTTGAAACGACTCAACCCTTCGTCGTCGTTTCCGCCGGCCTATGAAGTCTGCCTTTATCCGCTGGCGGAGTTGCACGCGCGCCAGCGGCAGTTGCGCTGGCAGGTGCTCGGTGCCGGCGGCGTGCTGCTGCTCGGCGGCTGGCTCGCGAGTCGCGTGATCGCGCGCCGCTTTTCGCTGCCGGTCGCACAACTCGTCGTCGATTCCGAAATGCAACGCGCGCAACGCGCCCGCGCCGAGGCCGCGCTCGAGCTCACGCATGAGGAACTCCAGCGCTCCGCGCGTTTTTCGGCCGACGCCTCGCACCAGCTCAAGACGCCCGTGACCGTGCTGCGCGCCGGGCTCGAGGAATTGCTCGCGCGCGAAAATCTCACCGCCGAGGAGTGCAACCAGGTCTCGGCGCTGATCCACCAGACGTTCCGCCTCTCGAGCCTGATCGAGGATCTGCTGTTGCTCTCGCGCATGGATGCCGGCCGGCTGAAACTCGAGTTCGCGGCGGTGAATCTCTCGCAGCTCATCGAGGCGGCGCTCGACGACCTCGGCGCGATGCCCGACGACCGCGAGCTGGAGCTCGAGACCGATTTTCCGCCCGATCTCCACATCGCCGGCGAAAAGCGCTACACGTCGATCATCCTGCAAAACCTCCTCGAGAACGCCCGCAAATACAACCAGCCCCGCGGCCGCATCCGGATCACGGCGCGCGCGGACGGCCCGCTCGTGCATCTCGTGATCGGCAACACCGGCCGCCCGATTCCGGCCGCGGCGCAGGCGCACATCTTCGAGCGCTTTCATCGCGGCAGCATCGGTGAAAATGTGCCGGGTTATGGTCTCGGCCTGAATCTCGCGCGCGAGCTAGCGCGCCTGCATGGCGGCGACCTGCGGCTCGCGCGCTCGGACGAAAGCGGCACGGAATTCGAAGTCACGTTTCAGCTCGCGTCGCCGGCGGCGACGAACCGATGAGCGCGCGGCCCTTCGAGTTTTGCCGGCGCTCGCTGCGCGGCGCGGTCGCGCTGGCGGGCGCGATGGCGCTCGGCGCGCTCGCGCGCGCGTCCGACGATCCGCTCGATCGCGTGGAGGACGCGCTCACCGCGAGCGCCTTCGGCGGCGCGGTGCGCGGGCGGTTGAGCGGCACGGTCGACCTCGAGGGCTACCAGTTTCAAAGGCCCGCGCCGGGATTCATCGACACGACCGACGATCATCTCGTCGCGCCGCGGCTGGCGTGGTTTCTCGACGCGCAACTCGGCGCGCCGGTCTATTTTTTCGCGCAGGCGCGCATCGATCGCGGCTTCGACCCGAGCGGCGACGATCTGCGCGTGCGACTCGACGAATACGCGCTGCGCATCACGCCATGGAGCGACGGTCGCTTCAACGTGCAGGTCGGAAAATTCGCGACCGTCGTCGGCACGTGGACGGCGCGGCACAACTCGTGGACGAATCCGTTCATCACCGCGCCGCTCGTCTACGAAAACCTGACCGGCGTGTGGGACGCGGAGGCGCTGCGCTCCGGCGGCGTGCTGCTGCAGTGGTCGCACGTTCGTCCCGGCCTGCCGGCTGCGATCGTCGCGCGCGAAAAATACATGCGCATCCCGGTGATCTGGGGCCCGAGCTACGCGAGCGGCATCGCGGTTTCGGGCGTGTGGGGACGATTCGGCTACGCGTTCGAGGCGAAGGATGCGGCGCTTTCTTCGCGGCCCGATACGTGGAGCCACACGGATGACACGTGGTCGCATCCGACGATCAGCGGCCGGATCGCGTGGCGACCCGATCCGACCTGGAACGTCGGCCTCTCCGCCAGCGCCGGCTCGTATCTGCGGCCGTTCGTCGGCGGCACCGCGCTCGCGCCCGGCCACGGCCGGGGCGATTATCGCCAGCTCGTGCTCGGGCAGGATGTGAGTTTCGCGTGGCATCACCTGCAGGTGTGGACGGAGCTCTACGCGGCGCGCTTCGAAATTCCGAACGTCGGCCACGCCGACACGCTCGCCTACTACACGGAGGCGAAATACAAGTTCGCCCCGCAGCTTTTCGGCGCGTTGCGCTGGAACCAGCAGCTCTTCGGCACGATCCCGGATCGCGGCGTCGCGACGCGCTGGGGGCGCGATGCGTGGCGCGTCGATCTCGCGTTCGGCTACCGGTTCACGCCGCATACGCAGCTCAAGCTGCAATACAATCTGCAGCACGGCGACGCGACGGGCCGCACGTTCAGTCACTTGCTCAGCGAGCAGTTCACGCTGCGTTTCTGATCCGCAAAACGCATGGCGCGCCGCGCCACGCGAAAAAAAATTCCGCGCGTTCGGGCATAATGCGCGAACGGCTTTGCACTTTTTGTGAAAACCGCGCGCGGCGGAACAATCGCCTTGGCCGCGGCGTCACCTCCACATCGTTTTTTCGCATGCGGATCACTCAAAGCCTTCTCGTTTTCTTCACGCTCGTCTTCCTCTCGTTCGCGCGCGCGCAATCGACGATGCCCGCCGTCGCCAACGCGATTCCGGCGCAGGCGCTGACCGTCGCCGGCGCGCCCGTCTCGCTCGACCTGCGGACGGTTTTTGCGCTGCCCGGCGTGACGGGCCAGATCGCGCAGTTCGATACGGTGCTCGGCAGATTCAACGCCGAGCTCCTCGCCGCCGACGCACCGCGCACCGTCGCCAATTTTCTCAACTACGTGAACCGCGGCGCCTACGCGGGCACCTTTGTGCATCGCTCGGTGCCCGGCTTCGTCGTGCAGGGCGGCGGTTTCGCGCTCGTGGGCAACGCCATCGGCGCCGTGCTGGCCGATCCCGCCGTGGCGAACGAGTTCAAGGACTCGAATGTGCGCGGCACGATCGCGATGGCGAAATCGCCGAGCGGTCCGGACACCGCGACGAGCCAGTGGTTCATCAATCTCGCCGACAACGGCGGCACGCTCGACAGCCAGAACGGCGGCGCGACCGTCTTCGCGCGCGTGCTCGGCACCGGCATGTCGGTCGCCGACGCGATCGCGGCGCTCAACGTCTACGATGCGAGCGGCCAGCTCGGCGCCAGCTTCACGCAACTGCCGCTGCGCTCGGCGACTCTGACTGCGGACAATCTCGCGGTCGTGCGCTCGATCAACCTCGTGCCGGCTTTTCCCGACGGCGTGGGCGCGTCGGTGCTGACGTTCTCCGTCGATAGTTCCGATTCGTCCGTCGCGACCGCCGCGGTCGCGGGCTCGGCGCTCGCCATCACACCGCGCGGCGCGGGCAACGCCAGCGTCGCCGTCCACGCGACCGACACCAACGGCAACACCGCCACGACGACGATCGCGGTTTCCGTTGCGCCCGGACCGACGTTCACGAGCCAGCCCGCGTCGCAATCGTCCGCGGCGGGCGGCTCCATCGTCCTGAGCGCGGCGGCGAGCGGCGCGACGAATTTTCAATGGCAGCGCAACGGCATCGACGTCGCGGGAGCGACGAGCCCGACGTTGACGATCGACAATCTGCAGCCGGGCCAGGCGGGCGCATATGTGTTGCTCGCGCGCAACGGCAGCGCGATCGTGCCGAGCCAGCCGGCGGTCGTGGGCATCGAAGCGACGAGCAAGGTCGTCGGCGCGGCGACGGAGCTGGAGCCGCACGACATCCGTCATCCGAACGGCAACATCTACGATCAGGTGCTGCTCACCGGGCCGGCGGCGACGATCACGGCGGATCCGGGACAGATCACGCGGCTCTCTTTCGTCGATCCGAACGATGACATCGTGCAGGTGGAATTCAGCGGCGCGGGCGCGCTCACGTTGACGCTCGACGATTTCTCGCCGGCCGCGCCGCCGAAAAACTACAACCAGCCGGGCGTGAATTACGTGAAGGGCCGCGCCTCGATCGTGATCGCGGGCGCGAGCGACACGACGTATGTCTCGGTCTTCAGCGTCGGCCGCGCGAACGCGGTGAACCAGGGATTGTTCATCGACAGCGTCGCCTACGATGGCGTGGCGGATCTCGCGTCGCTTTCGATCCTGAGCCCGAGTGGGAAAATCGGCGGAATTTTCACGGGCAACGTGAATTATTCGGCGGCGCGCGGTTTGGCGGGAATTTATGCGCCGGGCGTGAGCGTCGTGGTGCGGGCGGCGATCGGTGATGTGTCGGCCTCGGGCAGCGCGATGCCGGTGCTGGTTTTTGGCGGAGTGGGGGACGCGCGGATCGCGGGCGGCGATCTGCTGCAAGCGAACGCGCGCGCCGTGCAGGTGGAAGGCATCGCGCAACTGCAATTCACGGCGGGCACGAATTCGCACGCCGCGCCGATCGGCCCGCAGCCCAATCGAGGACTCCTCGAACACAGCGGCGCCGATGTGACCGCGCAGGTCGCGAAAATCGCCGAGTGACGCGGTAGCGCGTGACGCAACGCTGAGTGACGCCGCGGCGCGTGAAGCGTGGGGTTTCTGCCTCTACGCGTGCGGCCGGTAGACGGTTTGCTTAAGGCCGGCGGAGAGGTGGTGGCGGAACGTCGCGAGATCTTTCACGGCGCGCAGCGCGATGAGCTGGTTGGCGATGTTGCCGACGGCGGTGCCTTCGAGCGCGAACGAGACGACCGGCACGCCGGCGGCGTCGGCGGTCGCCTGGCAGAGCAGGCGATTCTTCGAGCCGCCGCCGACGATGAGGATGCGCGAGAATTTTTTTCCGGCGAGCTTCTCGAAGGCGCGCATCGCGTCCGCGTGGCCGCGGCCGAGCGAGGCGCAGATCAGGCGCGTGTAACCGGCGAGGTTTTTCGGCGCGGGGATTTTCCGGCGCTTGAGCTGCGCGTCGATCGCGGCGCGCATCGAGGGCGGATTGGCGAACGCGGGGTCGGCGACATCGAGCAGCGCCGCGGGCGCGGGAAGTTTTTCCGCCGCCGTGATGAGGGCGCTCCACTCGCGGTCGTTGCACGGGCGCGAGGCGAAGTCCTTGCACAGGCCTTCGAGCAGCCAGAGGCCGATGACGTTGGTGAGCGGCCGGTAGCGGCCGTCGCCGATGCGCTCGTTGGCGATGCGGCGCGCGAGCGCTTCGGCGCCGAGCAGCGGCGATTCGCTCTCGAAGCCGACGAGCGACCACGTGCCGGAGCTGATGTAGAGATCGCTGCCGTCGGGCGAGGCGGGCATCGCGTCGTAAGCGCACGCGGTGTCGTGGCCGGGCACGGCGATGACCTGCGTGCCCGCGAGCTCGGGGAAGTTTTGCACGCGGCCGAGCTTCGTGCCGGCGCGGATCGGTTTCGAAAACCACTGCGCGGGAATGCGGAAATGATCGAGCGCGGCGCGCGACCAGTCGGTCGAATGCACGTCGAGCAATTGCGCGGTGCTCGCGATCGAGAGCTCGTTCTCCATGCGGCCGGAGAGGAGAAAATTGAAATAGTCGGGGAGAAACAGGCAGCGCGTGGCGAGGTCCTCGATCGCGGGACACGCGGCGACGACTTCCTCGAGCTGGAGCGAGGTGTTGTAGAAAACGTTCGGGATGCCCGTCGCCGCATAGACGCGGGCGAGCGCGGCGCGGGTGTTGCCGAGGCGCTTGAGCCCGGGCTGCGTGCGCGCGTCGCGATACGCGTGCACGGGGAAGACGAGCCGGCCGGCGTCGTTGACGAGCGCGTAGTCGACGCCCCACGTGTCGACGCCGACGGAGGCGAGCTGCGCGCCGCGCGGCAGCGCGGTGGCGGCCTTGCGGAGGCCGGCCTGCGCTTCGTGCCAGAGCGTGCCGAGATCCCAGTAGTCGTTCGCGCCGAGCGAGTGAAACGTGTTCGGAAAACGATGCACCTCCTCGATCGCGAGGTGGTGATTCTGCCAGCGGCCGAGAATCACGCGGCCACTGGTGGCGCCGAGGTCGACGGCGGCGGTGTAGAGCGTTTTTGGCATGGAATGCGAAGCGAGTTTTTGCAGAGCCGGCGGCCGCAGGCGAACAACAAAATGCGCGGCGCATGCAAGACAGCGCGCCTACGCCGGCAGGCAAGATTCCTTCATACCGCGGACGCGCCGGGATTTTCGGTTGCAAGCGGAAGAGGGCGGCGCAGCGTTTTTCTTCTTCATGCTCAATACCGGGCGCACTCCCATCACCGGCAAGCGCGTGCAGCTCATGGCCACCTGCCTGTGCGACGCTTTTTACGACGACGTGGCAACCGCGACCGTGGAGGTGCTCGAGCACCTCGGGCTCGAGGTGATCTTCCCCGAGGGCCAGACGTGCTGCGGGCAGCCAGCGTTCAACGGCGGCGACTGGACGTCGTCGCGCAAGGTCGTCCGCCACACGCTGAAAATTTTCGCCGGCGACGAGCCGGTGGTGGTGCCGTCGGGCTCGTGCGCGGCGATGATGTTTCACGGCGCCGCGCTGGAATTCGAAAAGGAGGCGGACCTGCCTGAAGTCGAGGCGCTCGGCCGCCGCACGTGGGAGCTGGGCGATTTCATCGTCAACGGCCTCGGCGTGACCACGTGGCCGGGAAAATTCGAAGCGGCGATCGCGTTTCACCGCGCCTGCCATACGCGCGGCACGAAGAGCGCAGAGGCGGCGCTGACGCTGCTGCGCTCGATCGCCGGCGTGCGCGTGGTGGAGTTCGGCGAAGTCGAGCAGTGCTGCGGCTTCGGCGGGACATTCTCCGTGAGCTTTCCAAATATCTCCGCCGCGATGGGCGAGTTGAAACTCGAGCACATGCGCGCGGCCAAGCCCGACCTGGTCGTCTCGCCCGACATGAGCTGCATGATGCACATCGCCGGGCTCGCCGCCAAGGAAGGCAAGCCGGTGCAGGCGCGGCACCTCGCGCAGGTGCTGCGCGATGCGCTGAAAGGAAAACTGGAGACAGGAGTCGGGAGACAAGAGACCGGAGCGAAAGAACCGGGAGCTGGATTCTCGCCCGCTGCGCCGAGTTCGCCTGCCTCGCTTCCGCCTCCCGCCTCCTGAGCCCTGTCTCCTCTTTTCCGCCGCCATGCGCTACCAACCGATCGACCAGTTCGCGACGCACGTGCCGCCCGACAAGCGTGCGGCGGTTTACTCCGGCACGAAGGCGACGCACGAGAAGCGCACGAAGCTGCTCTTCGACGAATTCGCGGATCCGAACCGGCTGCGGGAGATCGCCGGCGAGATCAAGCAGCACACGATCGAAAACCTCGACACCTACCTGCCGCAGGTCGAGGCGAAGCTCCAGGCCAACGGCGCGCAGGTGCACTGGGCCGCGACCGCGGAGGCGGCTTGCGAAGCCGTCTACCGGATCATGCAGGCGCGCGGGGCGACGAAGATGGTCAAGGCGAAGACGATGGTCAGCGAGGAGATCGAGCTCGCGCACTTTCTCGAGCAGCGCGGGATGGAGGCGCTCGAGACCGACCTCGGGGAGTTCATCGTGCAGATCGACGACGATCACCCGAGCCACATCGTCCGGCCGATCATCCACAAGAACCGCCGCGAGATCGCGCAGAGTTTCGAGCGCGAAGGCCTCGGCACCTACAACGACGACCCGCAGACGATCACGCGCCGCGCGCGGCAGTTTTTGCGGCACAAATATCTCGAGGCCGACGTCGGCCTCACGGGCGGAAATTTCGTCTCCGCCGAGAGCGGCCGGATCGTGCTCGTCACGAACGAGGGCAACTCGCGCTTCTGCCTCGCCGCGACGAAGTGCCACATCGCGCTCATCGGCATCGAAAAAATCGTGCCGCGCGATCGCGACCTCGCGCTGCTGCTCAATCTCCTCGGCCGCTCGGGCACGGCGCAGGAGCTGACGGTTTACACCGAGTTCATCTCCGGGCCGAAAGCGGCGACGCAGCCCGATGGTCCGGAAGAGATGCACGTGATCTTCGTCGACAACGGCCGCACCGAGGTGCTCGCGAGCAATTGCCGCGAAATCCTGCGCTGCATCCGTTGCGGCGCGTGCCTCAACGTGTGCCCGGTTTACCGCCAGGCGAGCGGCCACGCGTATCGCAGCGTTTATCCCGGGCCGGTCGGCGCGGTGCTGTCGCCGCTGCTGCTCGGCTCGAAATTTCCGCAGAAGGCGGACCTGCCGAAAGCGTCGTCGCTCTGCGGCGCGTGCAACGAAGTTTGCCCCGTCAACATCCCGATTCCCGATTTGCTGCTGCGTCTGCGCAACCGCGCGAAGGAGGAAAACGTGCCGTCGCCCGGCACGCCGCCGATGGGCGCGTGGGCGTTGATGGCGTCGCAGCCGATGGCGTGGCGCGCGGCGCTCGCGGGCGGCAAGGTGTTGAACTACATTCCGACGAAACTGATTCCGGTGCCGGCGCTGCGCGCGTGGGAGGCGAAGCGCACGCTGCCGGAGTGGCGCGGCGGCGAGTTTCGAAAATGGCTGAAGCATCGCCGCAGCCAGCCGAGTCGGTAACCGGTCGGCCCGCCGCGGGTCGATGTCAGGGCAACTTTCCCCATGCACCCCGAAACCAAACACGAACCCTTCATCGCGCCCGCCACGGTGATGCGCGAATTCACGGCGCGGGCCGTGATCACCGGCGCGATCCTCGGGATGATCTTCGGCGCGTCGTCGCTCTACCTCGTGCTGAAGGTCGGACTCACCGTCAGCGCGTCGATTCCCGTCGCGGTGATTTCGCTGGCGCTGTTTCGCGGGCTGTCGAAGGCGGGCGTGCGCGACGCGACGATCCTCGAGCATAACATCACGCAGACCGCGGGCTCGGCGGGCGAATCGCTGGCGTTCGGCATCGGCGTCACGATGCCCGCGATCCTGATCCTCGGCTTCGATCTCGAGCTCACGCGCGTGATGCTCGTCGCGATGCTCGGCGGTCTGCTCGGCATCCTGATGATGATCCCGCTGCGACGGGCGCTCATCGTGAAGGAACACGAGACGCTGAAATATCCCGAGGGCACCGCGTGCGCCGCCGTGCTGAAGGCCGGCGCCAACGCCGACGACCGCGCGCACGCCTCGCCGAGCGCGCAGGCGGAGATTCGCGCCGCGGAAGCCGCCGGGCTCGGCGCGGCGCCGGGCGCGAAGGCGATCTTCACCGGCTTCGGCGTCGGGCTCGTCTACACGACGTTCAACATCGCGCTCAAGGGTTGGAAGGACGTTTCCGAAAAAGTTTTCGGCGCGCCGTTCAAGGCGGGCTCGGCGAGCGTGGAAGTTTCTCCCGCGCTGCTCGGCGTCGGCTACATCATCGGTCCGCGCATCGCCTCGATCATGTGCGCCGGCGGCGTGTTGAGCTACCTGCTGCTGATTCCGATGATCAAATTTTTCGGCGAGCACCTGACGACGCCGCTCGCCCCCGGCACGAAACTCATCGCCGACATGAGCCCGGGCGACATCCGCGGCGCCTACGTGCTCTACATCGGCGCGGGCGCGGTCGCGGCGGGCGGAATTTTCAGCCTGATCCAGTCGATGCCGACGATCTGGCACGGCCTGCGCGAAGGCCTGCGTGATCTCAGCGGGTCGCGGGCGGACGCGACGGCGACGGGCGCGACGCCGCGGACCGAGCGCGACATGTCGATGAAGTTCGTTGCCGGCGGCGTGATCCTGCTGGTGGCGGCGATCACGTTTGCGCCGACGCTGGAGATGAATCTCCTCGGCGCACTGTTGATCGTGCTCTTCGGATTTTTGTTCGTGACGGTTTCGTCGCGGCTCACGGGCGAGATCGGATCGTCGTCGAATCCGATTTCCGGCATGACGGTGGCGACGCTGCTCTTCACGTGCCTGATTTTCCTGCTCGTCGGCTGGACTGGCGGGAAACACTACGTCACCGCGCTCTCCGTCGGCGCGATCGTGTGCATCGCGGCGTCGAATGGCGGCACGACGTCGCAGGACCTGAAGACCGGTTTTCTCCTCGGTGCGACGCCGAAATTCCAGCAGTGGGCGATCATGGCGGGCGCGGCGCTGTCGGCGGTTTGCCTCGGGCCGATTCTGCTCGTGTTGAACAACTCCGCGACCGTCTACGTGCCGATCAAGGACATCGCGCCCGCCGGCCTGCACACGGACGCGACGAAGCTTTCGAAAACGGAAGCGCTCACCGGCCCGCAGGTGCGCGACGATGCGAACAGCTATCTCGTCTGGCAGAAAACCGACGACGCCGGCGGACCGGCCGGCCGCTACCTCGTGAATCGCGCGGGCGACGCCGTGTGGCTCGTCGATCCCGGCATCAACGGCACGCACGCCACCCGCCCCGATGGCAGCGCGGTGCGGAAGTTCGACGCGCCGAAGGCGACGCTGATGTCGTATATCATCAAGGGCATCCTCGACCGGAAACTGCCGTGGGCGCTCGTGCTGCTCGGCGTGATGATCGCGGTGACGCTCGAGTTGTCGTTCGTGCCGGCGCTGGCGTTTGCGGTCGGCGTGTATCTGCCGCTCTCGTCGTCGTCGCCGATTTTCTTCGGCGGATTCGTGCGCTGGCTCGTCGACCGCAAGACACGCCGGCAGGCGTCGCACGCGGCGATGACCGAGGCGCAGTTTGCCGAGGAGAGCGACAAGAGTCCCGGCGTGCTGCTGTCGTCGGGCTACATCGCGGGCGGCGCGATCGCCGGCATCATCATCGCCATCGTGCAGGGCGTGCCGGCGTTCGAGGGCGTGAACGACGCGATCGAAAAATGGGCCAACGCGAACAACCCCTTCTACAACGGCGCGTATTCCGACGCGCTGACGCTCGTCCCGTTCGCGGCGCTGTGCATTTTCCTCTATCTCGTCGGGCGCGAGAAACTCCTCACGCCGAAGCGCGTGGGGCGCGCCTGAATTCCGCGCGGACGAGCGAAACCGATTTTATGAGCACCGATCGCGAAGCCATTCTTTCCCGGGTGCGGGGCGCGCTGGCGCCGTTGCACGAGCGCGCGCCGCTGCCGGACTACGACGGGCAGATCGCCGTGATGCGCCAGCTCATCGCCGGCCGAGATCTCGTCGAGTTGTTCGCCGAGCGGATCAAGCGCGTCAACGGCCAGGCGTTCACCGACGTGGCGGCGCTCGTCGCGCACCTGCGCGCGGGCGGCTGGCTGCGCGGCTACTGCGATCCGGCGCTCTGGCCGCGACTCGCGCCGGCATTCGGCGCGGACTTCAACGTCGAGCAGACGTTCGATCGCACGCGCGTGGACGATTATGCGTTTGGCATCACGCGCGCGGCAGGAGCCGTCGCCGAGTCGGGCACGATCGTGCTCAACGACACGGTCACCTCCACGCGGCTCGCGGCGCTCGCTCCGTGGGTGCACGTGGCCGTCGTGGAGCGGGCGACGATTTTTTCCGATCTCTCGCAGGCGGTCGGCGCGCTCGGGCGCGATCCGAATGTGATCTGGTGCACCGGGCCGTCGAAGACGGCGGACGTCGAGGGCATCCTGATCGAAGGCGTGCACGGGCCGGGCGCGCAGATCGCCCTCATCGTGTAGTGCGACGCCGGCGTCGTGCGTGAGTCGGCGCGACCCGACCGCGCGGCGCTCAAGCGGCGCACGCGGTGAAGTTGGTGGCCGTCGAGGTGTTGGCGGACGACGTGTCGTCGGCGCGGAAAATTTCCGGGCTGACGATCGCGGCGGCGTCGACCGGGCTGAAACCGAGGATGAGGAGCCAGTGGAATGCGTTCATGGTGGTAGTGCACCCGGTGCCGGAAGTGGTGAGGTGAGTTGAGCGGGAGGTGGTGCTCGAGTGCATGCGCCCATTAAACCGCGGCGGCGTTAACGGAATGTGTGCGCCGGGCCGGAGAATTATTAAGCCACGGTAAAAGTTTTGTTGGGGAACGGCGAAGAGCCGCGGGGCGTCCGAGTGTCGCACCGCGGAGGAAAGAAAAACCCCGCCGGAAACCGGCGGGGTTGTGATCGAACGCGGAGAGCGTTCAGCGGCGCGGCGGCGGGCCGTCGTGAGGCGGGGGACCATCGTGCGGCGGCGGGCCCTCCGGCGCGGAGCCGTCCTCGGGCGGGAGCGGGCGCAGCTCGTCGGGCGTGAGTTTGCCGTCGTGATTCACGTCGAGCGCCTTCAGGCTCGTGGGCGCGTTGGCGATTTCGGCGGCCGAAAGTTCGCCGTCGCCGTTGGCGTCCAGCGCGAGCATCACGGGGTCATTGGGCGGGATGCCCGGCGGCTTCGGCGCATCGGCGGGAGGTTTCGGTGCGTCGGCGGGCGGCACGGGCCGCAGCTCGTCGGCGGAGACTTTGCCGTCGCCGTTGGCATCGAGCGTGAGGATGGCGGCGGAGGCGGCGGCGATTTCGTCCGCGCTCAACTCGAAGTCCTTGTTCGTGTCGATGACGCGGATGATGGGATTGCCCGGGCCGTGGCCGGGGCCGCCGGGTCCGCGATGTGGCGGGCGCGACGTGTCAGTTGCGGTTTGCGCCGAGAGCAGCGCGGCGAAACCGAGCGGAAGCGCGGGAAGCGCGTAACGATGGAGTTTCATGGGAGATTCGTCGCATTTGGCCGGCTGCCGCCGCCCGGAAGGGCAGCGAAGGAACAGTGCGGATTGGCGCGACGGAAAGTGAAGACGGGGAAAATGGGCGGGCGCGGAAAAATGGCAGAGCGCGGGCGAATGCAGCGCAGGCGCGCGGCTTAGTTCGCGGCGTTGGGAAACTCATCGGCCGTGAGCACGCCGTCGTGATTGACGTCGAGGAGGCGCAGCACCGTCGCGGCGTTGGCGATTTCCTCGGCGCTGAGTTTGCCGTCGCCATCCGCATCGAAGGCGCGGAGCAACAGCGGGCGAGCGGCGGCGGGAATCGTGGCGAGTGCGGGAGCCGGCGCGGCGACGGGCATCGCGAGGGGCGCGGTTTCGAGGCGGACGTCGGCGGAACGAAGTGCGAGCGCGGCGAGGTTGAGTGCGAGCGCGGCGAGGAGGAAGAGGCGGAGGCGGGGAGTCATGGCGGGGAGAAGTGCCGCCAAGTTACCGCGGTTCTGTTAGCGCCTGATGTGCGCGGGCGCCTTTTTGTTTAAGCGCGTGTAAATGTTGCGCCGCGCCGCGACGCCGCTCGCGCAAGAAACTACGCCGCCGCGAGCCGAATCTCCGCTCGGAAACCGCGCGGGCTGCGATTCGTGAAATGCACTTCGCCGCCGCATGCGGCGACGCTGCTGCGCACGATGGCAAGGCCGAGGCCGACGCCGCCCGTCTCGCGCGTGCGCGCGATTTCGGGCCGATAGAAAGGTTCGCCCAGCCGCGCGAGCGCATCGGCGGGCACGCCGGGTCCCTCGTCCTCGACGACGACGAGCACGTGGGCGCCGTCGCGGCGTGCGCTGAGATGGATCGGGCTGGCGTCGCCGGCGTAGCGGAGGGCGTTGCGCACGAGATTGCCGGTCGCGCGGCCGAGAAGCGCCGGATCCGCGAGCACGGTGAGCCCGGGGTCGACGGCGCGCTGCACCCGGGCGGTGGTGTCTTCACGCATGAGCACGTCGGCGACGAGTTCGTCGAGAATGACGACGGTGCGCACCGCTTCGCGCGGGCGCATGCCGGCCTTGGTGAAGGCGAGCAGCTCGTTCACGAGCGCGGTCATCTGCTGCACTTCCTCGCGCACGTCGCCGATCTGCTCGTGCAGCGCGGGATCGCTGCGCGTCTCGAGAATCTCGATCGCGACCTGCAGGCGCGCGAGCGGCGAGCCGAGTTCATGGGCGACATCGCCGAGAAAACGTTTCTGGCCGTCGACGAGCGTCTCGAGCCGCGCGGCCATCGAGTTCACCGATTCGCCGAGGCGGCCGAGCTCGTCGCGCCGCGCCGCCGGCACCCGCGTGTCGAAGCGGCCCTCGGCGATCTGCCCGGTGGCGGCGGTGAGCTGGCCGAGCGCGTGCGTGATGCCGCGCACGAGCGGCAGCCAGAAGAGCACGGAAACGACGAGCACCGCCGCGCCCGCGAGCAGCCACGGCAGCACATCGAGCATGCGTGCGAGGCCCCACGGGGAAGCGACGTGCACGAACAGCGTCGCGGGCGCGGGCAGCTCGTCCTCGCTCGCGCGAAAGGGCACGCGCAGCCCGATCCAGTAGCCGTTGTCGTGAATGAGAAATCGCCCGCGCGCGCGGCCTTCGGCGCGCACCGGCGGCTCGCTGCGGGGCGGTCGCTCACCGTCGGGCGGCGGTCGCTGCATCCCCGGCGGGCGCTCGCCATCGGCTGGCGGAGGTTGCATCCCGGGCGCGCCGCCGCGCGCCGGCGGGAGTTCGTCCGCTCGCGGCGGCATGTCGGGCGGCGCGGCAAAGGCCGCGTCGCGCATCGGGCCTTCGCGCGCGGGCGGCACGAGTTGCGCCCGGACGGCCTCCGGCAGCTTCACGGGCACGCCGGCGATCTGCGTGCCGCGGTTGTAGAAAAGCGAAAACTCCGCGCCATACGCCTGGCTGAAACGCGCGAGCACTGCGTCGCGGCCCGCCGGCGTCGCGGCGTTGATCTCGCCGACGAGGATGTCGCCGATCGACTGCACGCGATCGCCGGCCGGCCCGCTCATCAGCGCGCCCCAGCCGAGCCCGCCGTGCGCGAGGAGAAAGCCGACGCCGACCGCGCCGAGCAGCAGCAGGTTGAGCAGCAGCCAGAGCGAGATTTTCAGCGAGAGGGGAAAGGAGACTTTCATTGCGCGGTCCGCGAACAAACCCAGCTATACGCGAGCCCGCGGGAAAAATCTGCAACGTTTACTCCGGCTTAACAATATCGCCGCCGCCGCACACACGCGCTTAACGGCCATCGGTTTTCATGAGGCGTTCTCAATCCCATGAAATTTTTCGCCCGGCTGGCGCTCGCCAGTTTTCTCCTGGGCGCGTCCTCGCTGCGGACGCGCGCCGACGTCACCGATCCGCACGTCACGTCGTGGCTCACCGCCAACGCCGGCCAATACGCGCGCGTTTATCAAACCGCGTCGGCGAGAACCGCCGGCACCTCGGTGACCACGTGGCCGAGCTCGGGCCTCGTCACGAATCCTGCGGGCGGCGTATCCACGCCGGCTTACTCCGACGTGCAGCGCGTCGCCTACTCGGCGAACTACGTCTACATCTACACGACCGGCCTCGCGAGCTACGTGATGGGCAACTGGCTCACGCCCAACGGCACCGTTTACACCTCGTGGCCGTCGAATCGCGCCGCGATCCATCGCATCCCGCGCAATCCCACGATCCCCACGACGAAGCAGGCGAATCACGGCAGCGGCGGCGTGCTGGTGAACGGCGTCTTCGTCTGGGAAAACGGCGACGCGCAATCCTACGCCAACGCCAGCTCCACTTCGAGCACCGCGAGCATTTCGATGAGCGGCGACGGCATCTGGAACCGCCTCGCGGGCGTCGCGGAGACGTTCAACTTCGATTCCGCCAACGGCCATCAGCCGAGCAGCGGCGCCTACCACAATCACATCAACCCGAAAGCGCTGCGCTACCAGCTCGGCGACAACGTCACCTACGACGCCTCCGCGAAAACCTACAGCGAGGCCGGCACGCCGACGAAGCATTCGCCGATCATCGGCTGGGCCAACGACGGCCTGCCGATCTACGGGCCCTACGGCTACTCATCGGCGATGGATGCGACGAGCGGGATTCGCCGCATGGTGAGCGGCTTCGTGAAGCGCGACGGCACCAATGGCACCGACAACCTCGCGACGACCGGCCGCGTGAAGCTGCCCGTCTGGGCCGCAAGCGTGCAGGGCCGCAGTCAGACGCTTTCCTCGAGCCAATACGGCCCGAGCACGACGGCGACCTACGCGCTCGGCCCGGTGAACAAGACGTGCTCGATCGGCACGTTCGCCGAGGACTACGAATACCTCGGCGATCTCGGCAAGACGCAGGGCGTCGACTTCGATCTCAATCGCCAGAACGTCCGCTTCTGCGTCACCCCCGAATACCCGAGCGGCACCTACGCCTACTTCGTGTGCATCGACTCGAGCGGCAACACGGTCTTCCCCGATGTCATCAACCAGGAATATTTCGGCAGCGCGCCGAATGGCCAGGGCACGGTCACCAGCATCAGCGAAACCGTGACGGAATACGTCGACGCCGGCCCCGCCGCCGCGATCGCGATCACCGCGACCGCGTCGGGCAGCAACGTCGCGCTCGCGTGGAATTCCGCCGAAGGCGCGACCTACAAAGTCGAGTCCTCGCCCGACAACGCCACGTGGACCACGCTTTCGTCCGCCGTCACGAGCGGCGGCCTGACGACGAATTACACCGCGAGCACGAACACGAATTATTATCGCGTCACGCTCACGGCGATCGCGAGCTACGACACCGGCGGCACCTACGGCACGCCCGTCGGCAAGACTGGCACCGCGCTCTTCGGCACCGCGATCGTCGCTCCGTCGATCACGACGCAGCCCGCGGGCGCGAGCGTCACGGTCGGCACGAGCGTGACGTTCACCGTCGCCGCGAGCGGCACGGGCACGCTGAGTTATCAGTGGAAAAAAGACGGCGCCGCGATCTCCGGCGCGACGAGCGCGAGCTTCACGATCGCGAGTCCGCAGCTCGCGGACGCCGGCAGCTACACCGTCGTCGTGAGCAATTCCGCCGGCTCCGCCACCAGCAACGCCGCCACGCTCACGGTCAACGCCGCCAGCTCCGCGCCGTCGATCACCACGCAGCCGGTCGGCGCCACGGTGAACTCGGGTGCGAGCGTGACGTTCAGCGTCGTCGCGAGCGGCACGGGCACGCTGAGTTATCAGTGGAAAAAAGACGGCGCCGCGATCTCCGGCGCGACGAATGCGAGCTACACAATCGCCAGCGCGCAGGCGACCGATGCCGGCAGCTACACCGTGACGATCAGCAGCATCGCCGGCTCCGTCACGAGCGGCAGCGCGACGCTCACGGTCAACGTCGTCGGCACGCCGCCCACGATCACGACGCAGCCTGTCAACGCCACCGTCAACGCGGGCACGAGCGTGACGTTCACCGTCGTGGCGAGCGGCACGGGCACGTTGAGTTACCAGTGGAAAAAATCCGGCACGCCGATCGCGGGCGCGACAAGTGCGAGCTTCACGATTGCGAGTCCGCAAAGCGCGGACGCCGGCAGCTACACGGTGACGGTGACCAATTCCGGCGGCTCCGCCACCAGCAGCGCCGCCACGCTCACCGTCAACACCGCCGCGACCGCACCGACGATCACGGTGCAGCCGGCAAACGTCTCCGTGCTCGCAGGCGGCAGCGCGACATTCACGGTTGTCGCGTCGGGCACCGCGCCGTTGTCCTACCAGTGGACGAAGTCGGGCGTTGCGATCGTCGGCGCGACCGGCGCGAGCTACGCGATCGCGGGCGCGCAGTCCGGCGACGCCGGCACCTACGCGGTGACCGTCACGAATTCCGCCGGCGCGGCCACGAGCAACGCCGCAACGCTCACGGTCACGAGCCGCCCGGCGATCGTGACGCAGCCGACCAACATCGTCGCCGTCACCGGCGGCAACGCGACGTTCAGCGTCGTCGCCAGCGGCGGCGCGCTCGCCTACCAATGGTATAAGGACGGCATCGCGATCTCCGGAGCGACCGCGGCGAGTTACACGATCACCGGCGTGCAGCCGGCCAACGCGGGCAGTTACATCTGCGTGGTCACCAATTCCGCGGGCTCGATCGTCAGCAGCATCGCCTCGCTCTCTGTGAGCGCCACCGGCACGACGCCGGCGATCACGAGCCAGCCGGCGAGCACGGCCGCGAGCGCGGGCGGGAACGTGACCCTCAGCGTCGGCGCGAGCACCGGCGGCATCACGGCCTCGTATCAGTGGCGGCGTAACGGCACCGATCTCTCCGGCGCCACCGGCGCCACGCTCGCGCTGGCCAATCTCCAGCCGTCGGACACCGGCCTCTATGACGCCGTGGTGGCGAGCGGCGGCACGGCGACGACGTCGCCCGCGATCGTCGGGCTCACGACCACACAGAAAGTCGTCGGCGCCGGCGAGGAGGTGCAGCACGACGTGTTTGTCGCCGCGAATGGCAACACGTTCGACCAGGTGCTTGTTGAAGGCGCCGCCGCGACGGTCACGGCTGACTACACGCTCAACCAGATCACGCGCACCTCGTTCATCGATCTCAACGACGACATCGTGCAGGTCGAGTTCAGCGGGCCCGGCACGCTCTCGCTCGTGCTCGACAACGCGAGTGGTCCGGCGCTGCCCGTGAACTACAACCAATCCGTGACGTATTGGAAGGGCCACGCTGGCATCGTCATCACCGGCGCCACCGAGGACACCAACGTGTCGGTGTTCAGCGTCGGCCGCATCACGGCGGTGAACCCCGCGCTGTTCCGCGACGACGTCGCCTACAACGGCATCGCCGATCTCGCATTCATCGCGATCGCGAGCAGCAACGGAAAATTCGGCGGCGTGCGCGCGGCGGATGCAAATTTCTTCGCGACGAAAGGCCTGACCGGCCTCTACGCGCCCGGCGTGCAGTTCGTCGGCCCGGTTTACCTCGGCGACATCAGCGCCTTCGACGCAGCCACGCCCGTGCTGATGCTCGGCAGCGCGACGAACAACACATGGATCACCGGCGGAGATTTCCTGCAGGCGAACGGCCGCCCGGTGCAGGTGAGCGGCCTGACGCAGCTCAAGTTCACCAACGGCACCGACTCCCACGGCAACGCGCTCTCCGCCAAAACCAATCAAGCCGTCCTTCAGCAGAATGGCACCGACGTGACCGCGCAGATCGTGCTGAATCCGTCGCCGTAATCCCGGGAGCGCCGAGCTCCAGCTCGGCTTTGGGTCGGCCGCGCCGGTGCATGGTGTTCCCCAGGGCCGACGTGCCGCGCGCGATCTCGGATTGCCGATCGCTTCCGCCCGCGATCAGCGCGAATCGCGGTGATGGTTGCGGTAGTAGAGCCAGACGACGCTCAGCATCAGGACACCGATCAGGCGGGCGCCGGGAATATAGATCAGCGAACCGGCGATCGCCAGATAGCACACGGCCAGCAGCGCGCGGAGGACCGCGTGCGCGACGCCGGCCGGCTCGGGCGGGTTCCGAGGAGTATCGTCGGCCGCGTCCGGAAACACAGGAGCATCGGACTCGACGTCGAATCGAGGCGCCGTGGATGACTCGGCCCCCAGCTCGGCTTCAATCCAGCGGTCGTGCTCCGCGCGCGTGAGCGGATTGCTCAAGGCTTCGTAAGCGGCGTTGAGCGCTTGCATCGCGGCCTGGCTCTCCGGCGAGTCGCCACGCCGGTCCGGGTGGTATTTGCGCGCCAGCGAGCGGTAGGCGGCGTGAATCACCCGCACCGAAGCGTCGCGCGGAACTTTCAGGGTGTCGTAGTGAGTCCGGATTTTCGGCATCGCGGTGAAGCCGGGAGCGGCGAATGGGAGGAAACCGGACCTCGCTCAAGGTGGAAAGCCGGAAAGCGGTGAGGCTCGGATGCGAGGTGCCGTTCGGCCTGGGAACGCGGAGTGCCGGCTTGGCTTTGGACGAAAAAATGCGGAGCTGGAGATTGGCGCTCCCAAGGTGGCTGACCCTCCGGCCAGGTGCCTTCGAAGTTCACGGCGTGGTCGTGGCCGAGCAGCGCGCTGTTCAGGAAACCGAGCCTTCGGCCTCGCGCTCGATCGCGTCGGGCAACTCGTCGCGGGCGGGACCGAGGAAGACATCCGCGAGGTAAGCGCGAAAACCTACGTGTTCTCCGTAGTGTCGGGCGGCGCCAAACGTGCCGATGCCAAGAGGCTCGCACCCATGACTCGTTTTCACGCCTTTGCCGTTGTGCTCGTGATGTGCCTTGTGTCCTCGCGGAGTCACGCACAGCTGAATCTTCTCGCCTACGATGGCTTCGACTATGTGACCGGAGCGCTGAACGGAAAAAACGGCGGCACCGGCTGGTCGGATGCCTGGACGTGGACTTACGGTTCTGGCTCGAGCCTGAGTTTCGGCGCGACCGGCCTGACTTACTCGGGATTGACGACCACGGGTGGGAGCGCGACCTGGGCCTCCGGCGGCAACGGCATCAGCGAGGCCTCGCGCTCGTTGTCGAGCCCCGTAAACAGCGGCGTCATCTACGTCGAGTTTCTCGGGCAGTTTGGTTCCTCGAGCGGCGGTGGCACGCCGAACATCCGGCTCACGCTGAGCGGCTCGCTCACCGGCGGAATCGGCGGCAACGGCGGCACCCATGGGGGAGTGGTTTCCATTCTCGGCTCCGACTTGAATCCGGCGAGCAACGGATCGTCGTCCACGTCCGCGAGTCTTTCATCGCGGAATCTCATCGTCACGCGCATCGATTTCGACGCGAACACAACCTCGATCTGGACGAATCCCAACCTGGCTGCCTTCAACTACGCCAACCCTGGCACGCCCGACGCGATTTACACGGGCCTCGCGCCGGCCTTCGATACGGTCCAGTTGATTACGCGAAGCCCCGGCACGTTTGATGAGCTGGCAGTCTACTCGTATTCGGCGGTCCCGGAGCCGTCGACCTATGCCGCGATCCTCGGCGCGAGTGCGCTCCTGATCGCGGCGGCGAGACGAAAGCGGCTACTCCGGTCGCAAACGCGTCGACTCAGGTCTTTCGATCAAACTGGATCACCTTGATCGATTCGCCCGGCTTTCGCTCGGTCACCGCCTCGAAGCGCACCGTGGTGTTCTGAATTCCGCCGCCGTGCGTGTCGTAGAACTTGATGAGAGCCTTGCCTTCCGTTCGGCAGCGACCGTCCCAGCCAGTCACGGGCTTCGCATCGTCGGCTTCCAGATCGAAGCTCACCATGCGAAGATTGCTCGTGCCGAGTTGGTATTCGTAACGGAAATGATGTTCGGCATGGGTCATGGCGGCTTCCTTGTGTGCGGCGTAGTCTTCAGTAACCGGTGCGACCACCGGCGGAGGTGGTGCCGGCGTGAGTTGGACCGCGGGTGTGGGTTGAAGGACGGTAATCTGACGAACCACGGGCGTGCGCGGTGGCTCTGGCCTGCGACCGACGGGGACAGGGGAAACAACCATTGGCGCGGATCGGGTCAGAATCTTCGGTGACGCGGCATTGGAGGTGGCCGACGATGGGCTGGGCCACGCGACGGCTTTTGCCGCAGAAGCCGTCGGGGCCGACACGGGAACCGATGTTGTCTTCAACAAACGATCAAAAGGCGGAGGGATCAGCTTCAGCGGCACGGATTGCTCCTTGCCCTCTGCCGTCAATGTGAGCCGATCGGTAACGGCGTCATAAGATTTTACGACCACGTTCGTCAGCGTGCGTCCATCACGCAGGTCGAGCCGCGTGAACTCCCGCGGCACACTGTCATCCGCTGCGAACAAGCCCGCGACCGTGCCGAGCAATACCAACCAGAAGCGATGTTTCATGGAAGATGCGGAAGCGCGTGATCTGAAGCGGAGCGAAAAAAGTAGAAAGGTGGAAAACTACCGGAAAGGCGGTAGAGGAGGCGTCGTCGCCCCGGCAGAGTCGAGCTCCGGTGCGGCTTCTTTACGTAGAGAAGGCTGCCGAACTCGAACTCGGTGCTGCGGGTCAGGCGGAGTCCGGATTCGTCAGCATGTAGCCGGCGGAGCGGAGGGTGCGGATGAAGCGCGGATTTTTCGCGTCGTCGTTCAGCTTCTTGCGGAGCGAGGAGATGTGCACGTCGATCGAGCGGTCGAAGACGTCGTAGTTGCGGTCGCGGATTTCCTCGAGCAGCGCTTCGCGCGTCTTCACGCGGCCGCGCGCTTTCGCGAGGCTAGCGAGCAGGTCGAACTCCACCGGCGTCAGCACGAGCGGCGCATCGTCGAGCGCGGCGGAGCGGGCGTCGAGATTCACGCGCAGCGGACCGACGACGATCTCGGCGGGCGGCGGCGTGGCGACGGCGGGCGCGGTGGAGGTGGCGGCACGGCGCAGGACGGCGCGGAGGCGGGCGAGCAGTTCGCGCGTCGAAAACGTTTTCGGCAGGTAGTCGTCGGCGCCGACCTCGAGGCCGACGATGCGGTCGGTTTCGTCGCCGCGCGCGGTGAGCATCATGATCGGCACGGTGCTTTTCTGGCGGATGCGGCGCAGCACTTCGAAACCGTCGATGCCGGGCAGCATGACGTCGAGGATCACGACGTGCGGCGCGTCGGGACCGACGGCGCTAGCGCGCTCGACGCCGTCGAGGCCGTTGTGGATCGCGGACACTTGGAAGCCGAGCGGTTCGAGATAAGTCGAGACGAGGCGGCAGAGTTTCTTGTCGTCGTCGATCATCAGCACTCGCGTGCGGCCGGAAGCGGAGGTGTCGTCGGGGAACATCGCGCAGCACG
>DASZYB010000006.1:0-11948 GCA_035545575.1 Opitutaceae bacterium
AGACGTTGCTGTAGCCGCCGGTACCGAGAATGACGGCGTCCGCGAGATGCGTCTCGATCTTGCCCGTGACCATGTCGCGCACCACGATACCGCGCGCCCGTCCGTTGACGACGATGAGATCGAGCATCTCGTGGCGGGTGAACTGCTCCACCGTGCCGGCAGCGACCTGGCGCTCCATCGCCTGATAGGCGCCGAGCAGCAGCTGCTGGCCCGTCTGGCCGCGGGCGTAGAAGGTGCGGGAGACCTGGACGCCGCCGAAGGAGCGGGTGTCGAGCAGGCCGCCGTACTCACGGGCGAAGGGGACGCCCTGCGCGACGCACTGGTCGATGATGTTGGCGCTGACCTCGGCCAGGCGGTAGACGTTCGACTCGCGCGAGCGGTAGTCGCCGCCCTTCACCGTGTCGTAGAAGAGGCGGTAGACGCTGTCGCCGTCGTTCTGGTAATTCTTCGCCGCGTTGATGCCGCCCTGCGCGGCGATCGAGTGCGCGCGGCGCGGCGTGTCGTGAAACACGAAATTTTTGACCTTGTAGCCGAGGTCGGCGAGCGACGACGCGGCGGACGCGCCGGCGAGGCCGGCGCCGACGACGATCACCTCGTATTTCCGCTTGTTCGCGGGATTGACGAGCTTGATGTCGGCCTTGTGCTTGCGCCACTTGTCGGCGAGCGGACCGGAGGGAACTTTCGAGTCGAGCGTGGCCATCGCGATGCGCGCAGTTGGGAGTCGAGGTTGAGAGTGAAGGATCAGCGCTGCGCGGTTGGCGCGGGCGCCGGCTGCGGCGCATGCGGCTGGAGTCTGCCGAGCAGCACCGCGCCGGGAATCGCGAGGTTGCCGAGGAAATACAGCGCGCAGAAGAGCACGCAGATTTTCCGCAGCCCGCCCGACCAGCGCGACGAGCGCAGCCCGAGCGTCTGGAACATGCTGTCGAAGCCGTGCAGCAGGTGAAAGCTCAGCAGGCCGACCGCGACGATGTAGAAAAGCGACACGAGCGGATTCTGAAACCCGAGCACGACCATGTTATAGACATCCTCGACGACGGCGCCCTGCGGCACCGTGACGAAACCCGCGACGCGGTAGTCGTGCTGCAGCGTGTAGCGCGCGAGGTTTTCCTTGAACGTCGCCGATTGCGCCGCGCCCCACGTGAAGTGCGCGAGATGATAGATCACGAACGCGAGCACGACGTAGCCGGTCAGCCGCATCGTGCGCGAAGCGAGCGTCGCGCGGATCGTGTAGTTCACTCCGTAAGGTTCGCCGCCCCGCGCGCGCCTGTTTTCCAACGTGAGCACCGTCGCCGCCCAGATGTGCACGACTGCACTCGCGAGGATGACGAGCCGCGCGATCCACAGCGTGGGCCCGAGCTGCCGCAGGAACGCCGCGTAGCCGTTGATGTGATCCGGCTCCTGAAAGACCTGCAGGTTGCCCACGAGGTGACCGACCACGAATCCGATGAGAATCAGGCCACTCACCGCCATCAGGATTTTGCGACCGATCGAGGAACGAAAAAGAGCGCCGACAAGATTCATCGGGGAATTCGCGGGTTGGGGGTGGGAACGAAAAACGGGCGAAAAACTCGGTGAGGAGCCGGACGTTGTAAAGGCGCCCGCTCGCGATGACACGCTTATTAGCGAGCCTAACCCGTCGAGTAGCCAAAGCTTCGCACGTCGCGCCGGGCGGGAAAATTCATCTCCGCGGCCCGTCGCGCGCATCGGCACGCTCGCCTACTTCGCGAGCGGCTTGAGCAGCGAAAACTTCCCGCTCGCCGCGGGCGCGATCACGCGACGCCGAAATGCATTCACCCGCGCGCCGCCGCCGAGCAGCCCGGCGAGCGCCGACTCCACTTCGCGATGATTGGCGGTGTGGTCGGCGACGTAGTGGAAATCCCAGCGCGTCTCACCCGTCTGCACGAGCGAGTAGTGCCAGCACGCGAAATTCTCCGGCAGCGCCGCATCGATGTCCGTCGGTGAAACGAGCGAGCCGTCGGCGCGGAAAAACAGATTCCCCTCGCGGCCGAGCAGCCGGAAGCCCGTCGGAAACCGCTGCACGATGTCGCCCGTGTGATACCGCAGCAGCGGCATCGCCTCGCGGTCGCGGGTCGTGACGTAAATTTGAAAAACATTTTCCCGCGCCTGTGGGCAGGGCGCGTTATCCTGAACGCGCCGCTCAGGATCTGCGGACGACGGCGCGTTGGGAATAACGCGCCCTACCTGCCACGGCACGAGCTCGATGAAGGCGTTGGCGTCGATCGCGCGCGAGTTGTCCTTGAACGCCTCGCCGACGAACAAATATCCCGCCTCGGTCGAGCCGTAGAGATCCACCTGCGGCGCGGGAAACGCCTCCGCTATGCGCCGACCGTGCTGCGTGCTCGCCTTGCCGTAGGTGAGGATGACGGCCTTCACGCTCGGCACGCGCACGCCGCGTTTCTGCGCCGCGCGTGCGAGCAGCGACAGATAAATCGGCTCGCCCTCGATCACCTCGGGTTGCGTCGCGCGCAGCTCGAGCACGATCCGATCCCACTCGCTCTCGGGAAACGCGAACGGATCGCTCGACAAATTCAAATAGACGACGCCGTCGAAATACCGGTGCGGAAACGGATGATCCTCGTAGGGACAGAGATTGCTCGAGCAGCCGACCGGCGCGAGAACGCACTTCCGATACGGCCGGCCGACGAACTGCCGCAGGATCGGCGAGGCGAGATACGCGCGCTCGGTCTGCGCGTTCCACCAGCCCTCCTCCATCACGACCGTCATCGGCGACTGCGTGGTGCCGCCGGTGTGCTCGTATTCGAATTTTTTCTCGGCAAATCCGCGCTCGATCGCCGCGTAATCGGCGAAGAACGCCTGGTGTCCGCGCGCGACGATTTCTTTTTTCGAGAGCGCCGGGATCTCGCGATAACACGCCCATTGCAGCGGCTCGAGGTGCAGCGGAAAACGCTGTCCGTAGAGCGGGCTGCGCGCGTAGATTTTTCTCACTTCCCGCTCGAGGGCCGGCGGCAGGTGACCATTCGTGGCGGCGCCGAGCGACTCGGGAGCATTGGCAAAAACAGGAGCGGGCATCGGTGGGTTGGGCGGCAGCAAATCGGGCAAAATCCCGATGTCAAACGACGCGCCGCGTTCTCATACCATCGTCAGGTCTGCAAGCTGCGCGCCGCACCCGCGTTCATTTTCCGCCCTTTCGCGCGCGCCACACCGCTTCGAACATGAAGAGCGCATCGAGCACGAGCCCGTGCGTGATCGCACCGCTGCGTGCAAGGGCGAGCACGGTTTCGACCGGCTCGGTCGTGACGTGGATTTCCTCGTCCGCATCCCACTCGAGCGCGTGCGCCTTCACCGCCGCTTCGACGAAAACGAAATGGCAGCGATTCGACTGGATCGCGGGATTCGGATGCACGCTGCCGAGCAGCTTCGCGGGCGCGCCCGTGAAGCCCGTCTCCTCGCGCAATTCGCGCAGCCCCGCCGTCACCGGATCCTCGCCCGCTTCCATCACGCCGCCGGGAATCTCGAGCGAGAATTCGTCGATGCCGTAGCGAAACTGCCGCACGAGCACGAGCCGCTCGTCGGCCGTGAGCGCGACGACGTTCACCCAATCCGGCGCCTGCACGACGACGAAATCGCGCTCCGTGCCGCGCACCGGATGCCGATAACGCGCGCTGAGCAATTCGAAGATGCGCGTCTTCGTCTGCACGGAATGCCCGATTTTTTCCCAGCGCGAAGGACCCGGCGAATTCGAGCTCATGAGGCGAAATAAAAATGCCTCCCGGCCGCAAGGGGCGAGGAGGCACGGAAATTTTTTTGGCGCGGCGCGCTTACTTCTTCGCCGTGGAGGGCAACTTGATCTTCTGGCCCGGTTTCATGTGGTTCCAGTCAACGCCCTGATTGACCGCCATCAGGTCGGAGAGCGAAACGCCGTGCTCGCGCGCGATCTTCGCGCCGCTGTCACCGCCCTTGATCACGTATTCGCCGGGACCGGCAACAACGGGCTCGCCGCCTTTTTTGCTGTTGGGCGCAGCGACGGGCTTCTTCTGCGCTTCCTCGAGCTTCGTCACCGCGCCGGACAAACGCGCGATCTCGGGCCCGATGGTGTTAAAGCCGTCCTGCACTTCGCGCATGCGCGCCGCGAGATCCTTCGAAGCCTTGTCGGCCGCGGCGGCGGCGCTGGTGGCTTGGGACTCGATGGCATCGATCTTTTCGATCTTCGGCTGGTTGTCGGTGATCGCCTTGTTGGCTTTCGAAGCCTGCACCGCGGCATAGCCGCCGAGCAGCAGGGCGATGGCCCCGACGATGATGCCGCCGACCGGAAGCATGCTGTTGTTTTCGCGAGAAATGGTGTCCATGGATGAAGTGCGGTAGCCCACCGAGCAGAAGGCTATTCGGAGGGCGACGCAAGAAGAGATTGTTCACCGCGGGTCGAGTGGGTCCAGAACCCACGCCGGCCTCTAAAACAAGGCCCGTTTACCGCGCAAAAGTCGCGCTGTCGCTCATCCGCAGTGCCGCCTTTGGCGAGCGCGTCCGCGGCGACGCGAGACACCGGCATTGACTCCTAGAAGCATCCGCCAACGGTTCGACTCTTGTGTCCGGGGTGTAGCTTAGCCTGGTAGAGCGCCTGGTTTGGGACCAGGAGGTCGCAGGTTCGAATCCTGTCGCCCCGACCATTTCGGCGGGAGAATTATGACCCGATCCGACGCGGGCCGGCCGAACAACGTCTTGCGTTCGGCGCGCGCGATTTCCTTCATGATCGCCATGGCGCCGCTACCCCGTGCCTTTGTTTTCGCCCTCGCGCTGGGCATCGTCGCGACGGTCGGGCGCGCGCAGATCGCGATTGTTTCCAGCTACACGGAAAATTTCAACTCGCTCGGCACCGCTCTTCCGTCGGGCTGGGCCGTGTGGACGAGTTCCACCTCGAGCGGCAACGGCACCGCCTTCACCTGGAGCGGCGCGCAGATCGCCAACAACGCATCGTTTTCCGCCGGCACCGCGTTTCGGAATCTGCCGGGCGCGAGCCAGACGTGGTCCGCCTCGCTCTCCAGCGGCAGCGACCGTGCGCTCGGCTGGCGCGGCGACAGCGCCGCGGCGCGCGACGGCTCGATCACGTTTACGCTCAGCAATACGCTCGGCTATGATTTCACCGGCCTCAGCTTCAAGGCCTTCACGCCGAATAGTTCCGGCTCCGCCGCCACGATCCAGTTTCAATATCAAATCGGCACGTCGGGCACGTTCACCAATTTCACGCCCACCGTATCGTATACAACCGTGCCCACTACAGGCGCGCCGCCGCTCACCGTGACGACGATCACGCTCACTGCCGCCGATCTCGCCGTGCTCAACAATCAATCGAGCCAGATCACGTTTCGTTTCGACAATGCCGCCACGACGGGCACGACGTGGAACACGTTTGCACTCGACGATTTTTCCTACTCGGCGACCGCCGTGCCCGAGCCCGCGGCGTGCGCCGCGCTGATCGGCATCGCCGCCATGGCCGGCGCGGCGTGGCATCGTCGGCGCCGGAACGCCGCGAGCTGATCCGCTCCGTTCGCGCACTCGCTCGCGACGCGATATTATATCGCGCCGAATGCGCGATATTACCCGCTTACTTGCCCGGCAATCTGATCGGCGCCGAGCCGGATGTGTCGTCGGTCTTCGCCGGAGTTGCCGGTGCGCTCGCCGCCGCTGCGGGTTTCGCCGCCGCGGGCGCCGCGATCGCACTTGCGCGCAGCATCATTCCACGCTGCGCCCACGGGCTCGACGGATCGATCTGCATCAGCTGGTCGGTGTATTTTTGCACGTCGGCCGTGTTGCCCGCCTCGGCCGCGAGGCTCGCGAGGTTGTAAGTGGCCTCGGCGCGGATGGCGGCGAGTTGATTCGCATCGCCGGAGAGCTGCTTGAGTTCGCCCGTGCCTTCCGCCGTCCTGCCGGAAAGCACCTTCGCCATCGCACGCCCGAGCTGCGCGCGCGCCGCAAACGGGCTGCCCGCCAGCGCCGGGAGCGCCTTCTCGTAGGCCGCGAGCGCCTCGGCATATTTGCCGGCCGTGCAGGCATCGTCGGCGATGCGCAATTGCGCGAGCCCGGCGAGCGAATGGCCTTCGTGCGCCGCGGCAAATGCCTTCAACTGCTCCGGCGTCGCCGCCGCCGCGTAGGCGTGCTCGACGTCGAGTTCACGCTGCCGCGCGAGATAATCCCAGCCGCCCTTCCCGACAAAACCGATGATGACCGCGACGCACGCCGCGAGAATCCACGTCTGGTTGTTCTGCCAGAAGCGCTGCGCACGATCCTCGAACGTCAGCGCCGCATACTTTTCGTCGACGGTGACGAGGTTGCGATCGTCGCCAGCAGGTTTGGAATTCGAGGGATTGGCGGGCGTGCTCATGCGCGAGGGATTTGGTTCTTGGAACCGGGGACGAGAGCAAATGCCCGCCGCCATGTCCAACCAAACTCTCCAGCGGCGAAAGCGGATCGACGCGCGATCGTTTCACGCGGCGACGGCGGCGGGGTTGACGCAACCGGCCGGCGGAACGAAACCTTGGCATGCGATGGGCTCCGTCCAGACTTCCACCACCATGAAAATGCGCATCGGCTTGTTTACCCCCGACTCGAGAAAAGGCACCGCCAAGACCACGGCCACGACTTACGTGGAGATCGTCGAAATCAAGGACCTCGCCGAAAAGCTCGCCAGCCTCGGCGCCAAGAATGTCGGCCTGCTCTGCCGCGATCGCACGGGCGCCACGCGGATCGAGGGCGCGATGTTTTCGCCCGCGGAGCTGAAGCCGTCGCACCTCGACTGGCTCAACGCCAAGTCCGCGGAGTTTGAGACGCGCGGATTGTTTTACGACCTGAAGTGAGCGCGGGCGCGCGGCATCGCCGCTAAGCCTCGCGCGCCGGCGCCGCGTAGTCTCCGCCGGACGAGCGGCTCCACGCCTCCGCGTCCGCGCGCAGCTCGTCGCCGCGCCACTGCTCGACCGTGCCGTTGAAAACGTTTTCGGCCGGGCGCCAGATTTTGATCCGGTAGTGCACGGCGTTTCCGTGCGCCGTCGCGCCGGGCCCGTGCTCGCTCGCGATCACTTCGACGAAGGTGCGCGTGCCGCTCGCCGCATCGGCCGCAGTGTGGGGCCGCGCGCCGGGCTCGGCCGGTTCGTCCTTGGCAGCGAGGCCGTTGATCCGGAAACGCCGGTCGGTCGTGATCGCGCCGCAAATATCGTCGAGGCTGCCGCAAAACTCCGCCGTCCGCTCCGCTTTCGTTTCGGCGACCTGCAACTGGCTGAGCACGTTCTTGAGAAAATCGCCCATCGGATCCGCGCCCAGCCGGAGCCGCCGGTGCTTCGCTTCGCGGCGCACGGCGGGGTCGAGGTCCTGCGTCGCGATCTGGTGCAGCACGACCGGATCGTCGATCTTCTCGACCGCGCGGCCGCGCACCTGCGGAAACTCGGCGTGCCGCGCCACCTCGACGATCTTGCGCGGCTCGGTCAACGCCTCGAACGCGATCGTGTTGAACGGGCTGTTGCTCTTCGCGATGCGCGCGAGCACGTCCTGATCTTTCAGCCGCCGCAGCGCCGCGTGTTTCACCGCTTCGTCGGCGTCGTTTTCCACGATCTCCTCGAGCGCGGCCTGATCGTCGAGCGCCATCACCGCGGCAGCGCGCACCGCCGGATCGCGGTGCTGCCATTTCGGGCGCATGAAGCCGAAGATACTCACGGGCTGGAGGGAACGCAGCTTTATCGACCGCCGGACGCGCTCAGTCAAACACGACCGTCTTGTTGCCGTAAACCAGCACGCGGCTCTCCAGGTGCCAGCGCACCGCCTGCGCGAGCACCAGTTTCTCGAGGTCGCGGCCCTTGCGCACGAGGTCGTCGACGCCGTGGCGGTGCGTCACGCGCGCGACGTCCTGATGGATGATCGGCCCCTCGTCGAGATCGCGCGTCGCGTAGTGCGCGGTGGCGCCGATCAGCTTCACGCCGCGCGCGTGCGCCTGATGGTAAGGCTTGCCGCCGGCAAACGCGGGGAGAAACGAGTGGTGGATGTTGATCACGGGCACGCCGGTTTTTTCGAGCAGGTCCGCCGACAACACCTGCATGTAGCGCGCCAGCACCACGAGGTCCGCGCGCATTTCGTGCAGGAGCGCGAGCTGCCGCGCCTCGGCCTCGGCCTTCGTGTCGGCCGTCACCGGCACGTGGTGAAACGCCAGCCCGTAGCCGCGCGCCGCCTCCGCGAGCTCGGTGTGGTTGCTGATCACCCCGACGATGTCGCCGGCAAACTCGCCCGCCTTTGCACGCAGCACAAGGTCATGAAAACAATGATCTGCCTTCGAAACAAACAACACGACGCGCGGCCGGCGCGTCGAGATCGCGACGTGCGCCTGCATCCCGAGCGACGCCGCAAACGCGAGGAAATCCGCCGCGTCGCGCTCCGCGACACCGGTCGCGCCCATCGGCACCCACTCGACGCGCTGGAAAAAAATCCCCGCCTCCATGTCGCGATGCTGGTCGGCGTGCAGGATGTTTCCGCCGCGCGCGAAAATCCAACCCGACACCCGCGCCACGAGCCCCGGTTGATCGGGGCCGTGCAGGAGCGCGATGAGGGTGGCGGCGGTTTCCATGCGGATCACACGCTCCGACATCCCGGCGCCAATCTCCAGTGAAACTTCCCGCCGCCAAATTCCAATTTCCCGCCGCGGTGCGCTCCTGCGATGTCCGTTTGGTGCTTCATTGGAATTCGGATGTTGGCGCTTGGAATCTGCTCATGGCAGCAGCAGCACTTTCCCCGTCGTCGCCCGTCCTTCGAGCGCCTGATGCGCCTGGGCGGCGTCGCGCAGCGGAAAGCTCGCGCCGATGCGCACCTTCAGCGAGCCGTCCGCGATCCACTTGAACAAATCGTCGCTCCGCTGGCGGAGCTCGGCGGGAGTTTGCGTGTAGTGCGCGAGCGTCGGACGCGTGAAAAACAGCGAGCCCTTCTGCGAGAGCACGAGCGGCGAGAACGGCGGCACGGCGCCGCTGGCGTTGCCGAACGACACCAGCATTCCCCGAGGACGCAGGCTCGCGAGCGAACCCTCGAAGGTTTGTTTGCCGATGCCGTCATAAACCACATCGACGCCGCGCCCGTCGGTAAACCGGCGCGCCACGTCGTGAAATTTCTCCAGGCTGTCTCCCAGCACATTGAAGGTCTCGTCGGCGCCGGCCTCCCGCGCGATCGCCGCCTTCGCGTCGCTCCCGACGGTCGCGAACACGCGCGCGCCGCGCTGCTTCGCCATCTGTATCAAGAGCAGCCCCACTCCGCCGGCGCCGGCGTGCACCAGCGCGACATCGCCCCGCTGCAGCGGAAACGTGTCGCATGCGAGGTAGTGCGCCGTCATGCCCTGCAGCAGCACGGCGGCGGCGACGTGCGCGTTCACGTTTTCGGGAATGCGCACGGTCTGTGCGGCGGACGCGAGCGCCTCGTGCGCATAGCCGCCGTTCACGGCGGCGCTCGCGACGCGATCGCCGACCTTGAAATCCGCCACGCCGGCGCCGACCGCCGTCACGACGCCCGCCGCTTCCTGGCCGAGCGTGTGCGGCAGTTTCACCGGGTAGAGTCCGTTCCGCTTGTAGACGTCGATGAAGTTGAGTCCCGCCGCCTCGACGCGAAAACGGATTTCGCCGGCGCCGGGTTCGGGCACGACGACGTCGTCGGCGCGGAGTTTTTCGGGGCCGCCGGTTTCGTGGATGCGAATCGCGAGCATGATCAGGGGTTTTTTGACGCGGAGGTCACGGAGGACGCAGCGTTCTTGATGGGGCCTTTGACTCGGTGATTTCTGCGACCTCGGGGTTGAAAAATCAAACCACGTTCACGTTCCCGCGATATTTCTGGATCGGCCGCACGCCGACCTGTTTTTCGCGGAGGGCGCGGATGCCTTCGACCGCGGCGGCGGCGCCCGTGATCGTCGTCATGATGCAGACGTTGTGGGCGTAGGCGGCGGAGCGGATCGCGTTTTCGTCGCGGCGCGGGATCATGCCGCCGGGCGTGTTGAGCACCATCTGGATCTGGCCGTTCTTGATCAGGTCGACCGCGTTCGGGCGGCCTTCGGAAATTTTCGCGAGCTTCTTCACCGCGATGCCCGCGTCGGCGAGCGTCTTCGCCGTGCCGCTCGTCGAATATAGCGTGAATCCGAACTGCTCGAGCGCGCGCGCGAGCTGCACGGCGCGCGGCTTGTCCGCATCCTTGACCGAGAGAAACACGTTGCCCTTCACCGGCAGGCCGGGCTTGACGGCGGACTGCGCCTTCGCGAACGCCACGCCGAGATCGTCGTCGAGGCCCATCACCTCGCCGGTCGAGCGCATCTCGGGGCCGAGCGCGATCGTCGCGCCGGGAAAGCGCACGAACGGCAGCACGACTTCCTTCACGCACCAGTGCTTCGGCGTCTGCTCGCGCGTGAAGCCGAGCTCCGGCAATTTTTTTCCCGCCATCACCTTCGCGGCGAGTTTCGCCATCGGCACGCCAATCGCCTTCGCGACGAAGGGCACGGTGCGCGACGCGCGCGGATTCACCTCGAGCACGTAGAGCTGGCTGCCCTTGATCGCGAACTGGACGTTCATCAGCCCGACGACCTTCAGCTCGCGCGCGAGCTCGTAGGTCGCCTTGCGCACGGTCGCGAGCATCTCCGGCAAGAGCGTGTGCGGCGGCATCACCATCGCGGCGTCGCCCGAGTGCACGCCGGCATACTCGATGTGCTCGAGCATGCCGCCGATCACGCTCGTCTCGCCGTCGCTGATGCAATCGACATCGAGCTCGATCGCGTCTTCCAGAAACTTGTCGATCAACACCGGCTTGCCCGGCATCACGTCGAAGACCTGGCGCACGACGGCCTTCAGGTCGTCCTCGCTGTAGAGGATGAACATCCCGCGGCCGCCGAGCACGAACGACGGGCGCACGAGCACCGGATAACCGATCTCCGCCGCCGCCGCGATCGCCTCGGCTTCGCTGAGCGCGGTGCGGTTGTCGGGTTGCTCGAGCCCGAGCTTGTGCAGCACGGCAGCGAACAACTTCCGGTCCTCGGCGACCTCGATCGATTCCGGCGAGGTGCCGATGATGTTCACGCCATTCGCCTTGAGCGCCGTCGCGAGATTCAGCGGCGTCTGCCCGCCGAACTGCACGATCGCGCCGTCGCATTTCTCCTGCTGGTAGATTTCCAGCACGTCCTCGAGCGTGAGCGGTTCGAAGTAGAGCCGGTCGCTCGTGTCGTAGTCGGTCGAGACCGTTTCCGGATTCGAGTTCACCATCACGCTCTCGATGCCCAGCTCGCGCAGCGCGAAGCTCGCGTGCACGCAGCAGTAATCGAACTCGATGCCCTGCCCGATCCGGTTCGGCCCGCCGCCGAGGATCATGATCTTCTTTTTGCCGCTCGGCGGGAGGATTTCGTTTTCGTCGCCGTAGCTCGAATAGTAGTAAGGCGTGAACGCCTCGAACTCCGCCGCGCACGTGTCGACCAGCCGGTAAGTCGTGGCGATGCCGCGCCGCTTCCGCTCGGCGCGCACCGTGGCGAGATCGCTTTTCAGCAGATGCGCGAGCTGCGCGTCGGAAAACCCGAACTGCTTCGCGCGGCGGAGGAGATTGGTGTCGATCGGCAGTTGGGGACGCGGCGCCCCCGCCGCGTCTTCGCCCGACCGCGGCGAGGGCGCCGCGGCTCCAACCTTCTTCAACTCCTCTTCCATCTCCCAAATCTCACGGAGCTGGTGCAGGAACCACGGATCGATCTTCGTGAGATCGAAAATCCGCTCGACCGAGTAGCCTGCGCGCAACGCGTGCCGGATGAAAAAAATCCGCTCGGCGTTCGGCGTGCCGAGTTTGTTGTTCAGCGTTTCCTCGTCGTATTTCTCGTCGCCGCCATGCCGACCGCCGCCGCCGAAGCCGCGTGCGCCGATTTCCATCGAGCGCAGGCATTTTTGGATCGATTCCTTGAACGTGCGGCCGATCGCCATCGCCTCGCCGAC
>DASZYB010000007.1:0-74140 GCA_035545575.1 Opitutaceae bacterium
GGCGGACCAGGTGAGAAAATCCTTCGTCGACGCGTAGCCGATGTCGTTTTCCGTCCAGCCGGCGGTCCAGACCATGTGGTAGGTGCCGTCGGGCCCGCGCACGACGCACGGATCGCGCATCAACTTCGACTGGCCGACGACCGGCGCGAGATAGCTCTGACCGTCGCGCAATTTTTCCCATTTGTAGCCGTCGGCGCTGGCGGCGAGGTGAAGGCCGTCCTCGCCGTTTTTCGTGAAGTAAGTGAAAAGATAATCGGCGCGGGCCACGGTGGCGGCGACGAAGAGGAGCAACGAAATGCGACGAGCATTCATCAAAAGCGGACGTGGGGGTTTCACCGCCCGCACCACCGACCAAGCTTCGACAACCTGCTAAGCAACTACTGACGTTACGGCGGGAGCGTTAGCGGCGGACCGGCTAGCTTGCGGATTTAAGACTTCTTCTGAAATAGTTCCCTCTCCGATATACACGGTCAAGCCAGTCTGCTGAACGGAATAGTTCTCGCCAATTTTCACCCAAATATCTCCGCCAGGCATTTTGACCGTAACTTCATCGCCGACAAGTTTCAGGCGATTGCAGACGGCAGCCGCTGCTGAACTGCTGCTCCCAGAAGCCAAGGTGTAGCCTGCTCCACGCTCCCAAATCTCGATCTTAATTTCGGAGGTGGAGCTTACCTGCACGAATTGAACGTTCGTGCGATTCGGGAAAAAATGATGCCGTTCAATTTGCGGTCCAAATTTACGTGCTAATTCCGCGGAAATTTCTGGCAGAATGATTACGCAGTGAGGGTTTCCGATTGTGGCAGCACAAAACTCAAAAGCTCTGTCGCTGAGCCGGATTTCTTTCCGCAGAACCTCGCCAGAAAAGCCATTTACAGGAATATCCTTCGCGTTGAAACTAACCTGTCCCATGTCCACAGTGATGGACCGGGATTCTCGCTCATCGACATGACTTTCAACGATTCCGCCTAACGTTTCGAAAACGAAGGTGTTTCTGGGAGACTGCTGCTTCTCCTTAAAAAAACGCGTGAAGATGCGAATACCGTTGCCGCTTTTTTCTGCCTCGCTGCCGTCAGGGTTGAAAATTCTGAGTTTCGCATCCACATGCCGAGCTCCCCATTTTTCCTGACTCGCCAGTGGTCCCCAAAGAATGCCGTCCGAGCCCACTCCGAAATTTCGGTCACAAATTCGACGGATTTGGTCGGCGCTCGGAAGTGCGCCAACCTCATCGGGGTCCAAAACAATGTAGTCGTTCCCTAGCGACGTGTAACGCCGGTAATTCATGTGCAAAATTGAGATGTTCTAATAAGCGGTCAGAAGCGATCCAAAACAAGTGAAATTTTTTGTGTGGCTTCGGTTGCGTGTGTGATGGGCAAACTAGCAGAGCCTCCGTCAGTTGAACAATGGGGTCTTTCCCACTCTTAGAGTAATTGACTCGTTGCGCCTCGTTCGGCACGCCTATTTCGCGGCGTCGTCGCGCGCGGTCGGCGCCGCGGTGTAGCCGAAGAGGCTGCGCTTCTTGATCGCGGTTGCGACGGACGCGGGGACCATGGTTTCCCAGGTTGGATCGCCGTCGCGGATGCGGCCGAGGACGTCGCGGGAGAAGATGCCGAGAATCTCGCGATCGAAGCCGACGATGCAGTCGATGTAGTGGTTCTCGAGCAGATGCGCGTAGAGGTTGCTGAGGTGGTCGGCGACGTGGACGTTTTTCGCCGTGATGAGGACGTTGGAGGCGAAGGCGTGGCTCGCGACGGAGCCGTGACCGGCGACGCCGCTGTTCAGGTAGCGGTCGTAGGCTTCCTGCCGCATCGGATAGATGTAGAGCTTCACCGCGTGCCGAAACATGCGGCCGAAGGATTCGAGGATGCCGCCCTCGAGGTGCTCGTAGTATTTCTCGTTGAAGATCTCGAGGAGGTTGTTGATGCCCATCGCGACGCCGATCATCTCCTTCGTGTAGCGGCGGAAATAGGTCGTGAGCCGGTAATACTCCGAGTAGTTCGAGATGAGCGAGGTGAAGCCGAGTTCGCCGAGGAGGTCGACGCGCGAGAGGAAGTCGTGCGCGTCGAGTTCGCCGGCGGCGAGGAGGTTGTTCATCGTGATCTCCATCAGCACGACGACGTCCTTGCCTTTCACACCCGGTTCCTGGACGAACTGCGCGGTGGCGCAGTTGAGCATGTCGACGTTGACGTGCGTGACCGGCCGGAAGCTGCCGCGCTCGACGAGGATCGCCTTTTTGTAGAGCACTTCCGACGGCTGGAGCACGTCGCCCTTCGCGCCGAACATCACGGCATTCGTCAGGCCGAACTGCACGAGATAGAGCGAGAGGAGGCGGTTATCGACGTCCTTGAACGCGGGGCCGGAGAACGTGACCATGTCGACTTCCATCCGCGTCGTGCCGACGTTGTCGACGAGCGACTCGATGAGCCGGCGCGGGTCGTCGCGAAAATAAAACGCGGCGTAGACGAGATTGGTGCCGACGATGCCGAGCGCTTCCTGCTGCAGGACGGCTTCCTTGTCCCACATGCGCACGTGCAGCACGATATCGCTCGGCGCGCCGCCGGGCTCGGTCTGGAAACGCACGCCCATCCAGCCGTGCGCGTCGTTGTTGCCCTTGTAGCTCTTCGTCGCGACGGTGTCGGCGAAGACGAAAAACGTCGTGCGCTCGCCGCGCTGCGCCGCGAGTCGCTCGAGCAGGAGCTGGTATTCGTGGTCGAGCATGAGCGTGAGCCGCTCGCGCGAGACGTAGCGCGGCGCCTTGCCGTAGATCGCGTCGCTGAACGTCATGTCGTAGGCCGAGATCGTCTTCGCGATCGTGCCGGCCGCGCCGCCCGCCTGGAAAAACAGCCGCGCCACCTCCTGGCCCGCGCCGATTTCGGCGAACGTGCCGTATTTGCGCTCGTCGAGATTGATCGTGAGCGCCTTGCGGTTGGTGGTGAGGAGTTCCTTTTTCTCGCTCATGGAACCGGCCACTATGGATGCGGCGGCGCGCGGTGCAACTTTTGCCGCGTGGCGTCCGCGACGATGCGGTGAACTTATCGTCACGCGCGGACGCCAGTGTGAAACATAATGGAACGCGCCGCGCCGCGCGCCCGCAGCGCCCGGGAGCGCCGGAGAAAGGGCGGAGGCGCTGACTGCCTTTCGGCTGGAGGAACGGGCGAAACCGGCTACGGTGCGCGACATTCCATGAAGAATTTTTTCACCTCGATGCTCGGCGCGCTGGTGGCGCTGGTCGTTTTCTTCGGCGGCTGCTTCCTCCTGTTCATCGGCGTGATCGCGGCGATCGCGGCGATGGGCGGACGCGAAAAGAGCACGCCGGACTTCGAGCGCGGTGCGTATGTGGTGTTCGATCTTTCGACCAACATCTCCGACGCGCCGGAGCCGATCGACCTCGGGCCGCTCGGCGGAAAATCCGACACGCTCCAGCTGCGCACCGTCACGCGCGCGCTGCATGCCGCGGCGAAGGACGACCGCGTCGCGGGCCTGTTCATCACCGGCGACTTGAATCCGGCGGCGTTTGGCTCCGGCTACGCGGCGCTGAAGGAAGTGCGCGCGGCCCTGCTCGATTTCAAGGCGAGCGGGAAGCCGATCGTCGCGTATCTCACGTATGCGACGACGAAGAGCTATTATCTCGCCTCGGCGGCGACCGATCTCGCGATGGACCCTTATGGCGTGATCCTGATTCCCGGACTCGCGAGCCAGCCGATGTTCTTCGCGGGCGCGTTCGAAAAATACGGCGTGAACGTGCAGGTCACGCGCGTCGGCAAATACAAATCCGCCGTCGAGCCCTTCACGCGCCGCGACATGAGTCCGGAAAACCGCGAGGAGTTGCAGCGGCTGCTCGACGATCTGTGGCAGGGCATCCTCGCGGACATCGCGCCGAGCCGCGGGCTCACGCCGCAGAAAATCCAGGGCACCGTCGACAGCGAAGGGCTCGTGCGCGCGGACATCGCGAAGACGGCCAGGCTCGTCGACCGCATCGCGTATCGGGACGAGATTTACGACGCGCTCAAGGCCAGAACCGGCCGCGCGGGCTCGAAGGAGCCGTTCAAGCAAGTCACGCTCGACGACTACGCGAAGCTCTCGCGCGACGTCGCCGACAACCCCAAGCCCGCCGGCGGCAGCGCGCCGAAGCACGACGGGCATGGGCGGGTCGCGGTGGTTTACGCCGAAGGCGACATCGTGGACGGCGAAGGCGACACGGGCGAAATCGGCGGCTCGAAATTTTCCCGCGAACTGCGGAAGCTGCGGCAGGACGACGGCGTGGCGGCGGTCGTGTTGCGCGTGAACAGTCCCGGCGGCAGCGCGTCGGCCTCGGAAGTGATCCAGCGCGAAGTGCGGCTGATGAAAAAAGTGAAGCCGATCATCGTCTCGATGGGCTCGTATGCGGCGTCGGGCGGCTACTGGATCTCGACCTACGGCGACCGGATTTTCGCGGAGCCGACGACGATCACCGGATCGATCGGCGTGTTCGGAATCCAGTTCGACGTGAAGAAGCTCGCGAACGATTTCGGGATCACGTTCGACACGGTGAAGACGGGGAAATTCGCCGACGCGCTCACGATCACGCGGCCGAAGACCGACGAGGAAATCGCGGTGCTGCAACGCATGGTCGACTGGATTTACGGGCAGTTCGTCGCGAAGGTCGCGGAGTCGCGCAACCTCAAGCGCGAGACGGTGGAAGAAATCGCGCAGGGCCGCGTGTGGTCCGGCGCCGAGGCGAAACGGCTCGGGCTGGTCGACGAGATCGGCGGCCTCGATGCGGCGATCGCCTACGCCGCGCACCAGGCGGGGCTCGGCGCCGACTACCGCGTCGACGAATATCCGCGGAAGAAGGAATTGTTCGAGGCGCTGCAGGATTTCATCGAGCGCCGTTCGCCGAGCCGCGCGGACTCGACGACCCTGCCCGGCAAGATCGCGCAGCGGATCGAGAGCGAGCTGAAGGAGCTGCGGTCGTTCAATGATCCGCAGGGCGTCTACGCGCGGCTGCCATTGAGCGTGAGCCTGCGTTGAGGATTGCACGCGTTCGCCCCGGCAGCGAAAAACACGACTCCACCACGATGACCGATACCCACTCCTTGACGCGCGACTGCGCCGCGACGGCGATTCCGGCGGGCGATGTCGTCACGCTGCCGACGGGCACCGAGGTTTTCATCGCACAGACGCTCGGCGGCAACGTGACCGTGCGCACCGCGACGGGATTGTTTCGCATCGCGCGGGAAAATGCGGGCGCGATCGGCGGCTATCAACCGGCCGACGCCACGGCGCACGCCAGCGGCGGCGGCGAATTTTCCGAGCAGGCGGTGTGGGAGGCGTTGAAGACGTGTTTCGATCCGGAGATTCCGGTGAACATCGTCGACCTCGGCTTGATCTACGATCTCGCGATCGGCGAGACGCCGGCGGGCGGACGCGCGATCGAGGTGAAGATGACGCTCACCGCTCCCGGCTGTGGCATGGGCCCGGTGATCGCCGAGGATGCGCGGCAGAAAATCGCGGCCCTGCCGAACGTCGAGTCGGCGAAAGTCAGCATCGTGTGGGATCCGCAATGGACGCCGCAGATGATTTCGGAAACCGGGCGCAAAGTGCTCGGACTCGAATGAGGAGAGGGAAATGACGCCGCCCATTTTTCCGCGCGAGGCGGAGCGTCTGCGCGCGCTCGCCGACTATCACATTCTCGACAGCGCGCCCGAGCAGGCATTCGACGATCTGACCGCGCTGGCGGCGGACGTCTGCGGCTGCCCGATCGCGCTCGTGACGATCGTCGAGGCGAAGCGCCAGTGGTTCAAATCGCGCATCGGCATCGAGCGCACGGAGACGCCGCGCGAGCAGTCGTTCTGCGCGCACGCATTCGTCGAGCCGACCAACCTGCTGGTCGTGCCCGACGCGACGAGCGACGAGCGGTTCGCGGACAATCCGCTCGTGAGCGGCGAGCCGCACATCCGGTTCTACGCCGGCGCGCCGCTGCTGACCCGCGAAGGCCTGCCGGTCGGCACGCTCTGCGTCATCGATCGGATGCCGCGCGCGCGGCTGACCGACCAGCAGTTGCGCGTGCTGCGGATTCTCGGGCGGCAAGTTTCGTATCTGCTGGAACTGCGGCGCGTGTCGCGCGCACTCGCCCGCGCGGCAGAACGTCCGCCGGCGGCCGGCTAGGCGGTGATCGTCTCGAGCGAACAGCCGTCGGGAGCGGCGGCGGGAGTCTCGCAGTTGGGCCGGGCGATCACGCCGGGAAAAGGCTCGAGCGAAAATTCGCGCGCGGCTGCGCCGCCGGTGACGAGATGCCGGTCGCAGATCGCGAAGAGCTCGGACTCGGTTTCCGCGCGCCGCATCTCGTGGAGGAACCGACCCTCGGCGTCGACGCCCTGGCCGACGAAGTTGAGGTATTTCTTCATCTTGTTCACGTGGGCGCGCTCGGGAAATTCCGTGCTCTGCGTCGCGCGGTAGAGCCGCTCGACGTAATCGCGCACATCGGCGAGCGTGAGCGGCGTGACTGGTTTGCCCGCGAAGCGTTCGCGGCACTGGCGGAAAATCCACGGGTTGCGGATCGCGTGGCGGCCGATCATCACGCCGGCGGCGCGCGTCTCGTCGACGACGACCGCGGCGCGGGCCGCGGAAGTGACGTTGCCGTTGGCGAGCACCGGGCAGCGCGCGCGCGCGACGGCGTGCGCGATGAAATCATAGTGCACCTCGCTGCGATACATTTCCTTCACCGTGCGGCCGTGCACGCTGAGCAGATCGACGCGGTGCTCGTTGACGAGATCGAGCAGCCGGTCGAAGTGCGTGGTGTCGTCGAAGCCGATGCGCATCTTCACCGTGAAAAGCCCGGGCACGGCGGCGCGCAGCGTGGCGAGGATCGCGGCGACCTTGTCGGGCTCGCGCAGCAGGCCGCCGCCGACGTTCTTCTTGTAAACTTTCGGCGCGGGGCAGCCGAGGTTCAGGTCGATGCCGGCGACCGGATGGCGGAGCAGCGCCTCGATGGTGCGGGTGAGGTGATGCAGATCCTCGCCGATGAGCTGGGCGAACACCGGACGGCCGGTGGTGTTTTCGTCGATCGAGCGGAGGATGTGTTTCTCGGGACGCGACTGCGCGTGCACGCGGAAGAACTCGGTGAAGAAATAATCCGGCGCGCCGTAGTGCGCGACGACGCGCATGAACGCGAGGTCGGTGACATCCTGCATCGGCGCGAGCGCCGTGAGCGGCTGGCCTTCGGCGAGCGCGGGCGGAAGGCGGGAGGCGGGCGACGCAACCATCGGCTCAGGCGCCTTCTTCCTCGGACTCGCCTTCGTCGGTCTCGGCCTGCTGCTTGAGCACACGCTCGAGGATTTCCGTCATGTCCTCGACGCCGTCGAACACCGTGCGCGCGACGTAGATCGGGCGCTTCTGCTGGAGCGCGAGGACGATCGAGTCGCTCGGGCGCGCGTCGAGCTCGACGATTTTCTTGCCGAGCTCGTTTTCCATGCGGAGCAAAATGCGCGCGAAGAACGTGCCGTCGCGCGCGTCGTTGACGACGATGTGGTCGATCTGCGCGCCGAGGCCGAGCAGCAGGCTGCCGATGAGGTCGTGCGTGAGCGGGCGCTCTTTTTTCACGCCGCTCAGCGTCATCTGGATCGCGTTGCCGACGGAGTGATCGACGTAGATGACGAAGGTTTTTTCGTCGTTGCCGAGGAAGACGGCGCAGCCGTTGGCGGTGGGCATGACCCCTTTGATGGAAACGGCGACGACGTCGTTTTGCATGGCGGCAAAAACAGTGCGGGGCAGAGGGAAAAAGAGCAACCCTGCTTCGCGAAATGCGGGCGCCGGCGCGAGCGTCGCGGTGAAATTCAGAAGCCGAAAAGGCTGATGCCCCAGGCGTGCGCCTGCTCGAGCACGGCCGGCCGGTCGAGGAGCAGGACCTTGCCGGCTTCGAGCGCGGCGGCGGCGACGCGGGCTTCGCGCATCGTCTCGAGCGTGCGCTGGCCGAAGCACGGCACGTCGAAGCGCCAGTCCTGCCGCGCTTTCACCGTCTTCACGAAGAGCGCGTCCTCGGTCTTGAACGTGCCGGCGCGGCGCAGCATCTCGTCGGTGCCTTCGAACGCCTCGACGGCGAGCACGGTGCCTTTGCGCACGACGCAGCCCTGCCCGATGTCGAGCCGCGCGCACTCGCGTGCGATCTGGATGCCGTGTTCGAGGTATTCGTGCTCGATCGGAAATTTTTTGCCCGTCATGCAACCGGCCGTCGCGAGCTGGTCGTCGAGCAACGCGCGCGCATCGAGCAGCGCGATGTCGAGCGCCTCGATCTCGCGGGCGATCGCGCCGAAGATCGTCTCGGCGTTGCGGCGCTTGAGCGAGAGCAGGATTTTCGTGGCCTTGAGGTCGGGATGCAGGCCCTTGAAGAGCCGGCGCGGCGTGATCTGGCCGGCCATGAGCGCGCTCGCGACCTCGAAGTCGCGCAACGCTTTCAGCATCGCGCCGAGCTGGCCGACACGGATCACGCGGCGATCGGCCTCGGCAAACGAAGCGACGAGCTCGGGCCGCGTTTCCTCCTCGAACGCGACGAGGCGCAGTGGAATCCCCGCGGCGCGCGCGGCCCGCGCGACAAGCACGGGATAAATTCCCTGGCCGGCGATCAGCGCGAGCGGCCGGCGCGCATCGAAGCGCGCGGGAAGAAAGGCGGAGAGCGGGGCCACGGAAGCTAGGGAGAACGGAGAACGGCGAAGGGAGAAGGAAAAACCGTGGCAACGGTGAGGCCGGAATTTCTTTCGGCGCCGGCTGATTTTTCGACTCTATTCCGCGCGGGCGCCTCGGCGCGACGCACTACGAGCTCATTTCAAAATCTCGGCTGCTCGCGCGCGACGGGTTGAGGTGGCACGGGCATCCTGCCCGTGAGCGGGGTCGAAACACGGGCGAGACGCCCGTGCCACGTCGCCGAGGTTTTGAAAGGAGCACTACGTCTGCGCGCCGTAATATTTCTTGTAGCTGCGGTAGTAGCGGTAATTCGAGTAATACTCGATGCGCCGCGGCGAGAGGCCGTTGAGCACGATGCCGAGCACCTCGTTCTTCCCGTTGCGCAGCGTGCGCATGTAAAGCCGGATGTGTTTCCGGTAGGCGCGATTGAAACGGCAGACGTAGACGATTTCGTCCACGCGCTCGGCGATGAGCAGCGAGTCGGTGACGGCGCCGAGCGGCGGCGAGTCGACGATGATGAGGTCGTATTCCTTCTTCAGCCGCTCGAGGAGCTGGCTGAACACGGGATGCTCGAGCAGTTCGGTGGGCGTCTTCGAGCGGCCGCCGGAGCTGAGGAGCGAGAGATTTTCCGCGACCTTCGTGATGCCGAGGACGGGATTGGTGGCGAGATCGCCCTCGAGCGGCGCGCCGGCTTCGAACCACGAGAGGAGGCCGGTCGAATTCTGCAGCTTGAAATGCCGGTGCATCATCGGGCGGCGCAGATCGCAGTCGATGAGCAGCGTCTTCTTGCCGTGGCGCGCGAAGCTGCCGGCGACGTTGCACGAGATGAGTGTCTTGCCCTCGCCGGGAATCGTGCTGGTGACGAGGATCGATTTGGGAAAATCGAGCTTCGAGTGGATCTTGATCGAGCTGTAGACGCTGAGGAACGCCTCGACGCCGGGCGACTGGTTTTCCTGGAGAAGGAGCGTGTATTTCTCGTCGTCCTTCATCGACGCGAGGTCGGGGATGATGCCGAGGAGATTGGCGCCGACGAACGATTCGACATCCCACGCGCTCTTGATGCGGTCGTCGATGAAGCTGAGGCCGACGGCGACGCCGAGGAAAACGAAAACGAAGAGCGCGCCGCTGTTGCGGTAGATTTCGCCCTTGTTGGGCGAGATGGGATTGGGGTTGACGCGCGCCTTGTCGAGCGGATGCACGGGCACCTTGTCGACGTTCTTGCGGGTTTCGAGGTCGCTCAGGCGCTTGAGGACATCCATGTAGCTGCCCTTGGCGGAGTCGGCCTGCTGGGCGAGCGTGCCGTATTCGATTTTCAGGTCGCGCAGCTCGAGCGAGGCCTTTTCGGCCTTGGCGTATTCCGCGGTGTAGGTCGCGACGGCGTCGCGCGCGGTGTTGAGCTGGGCGCGCAGGTCGGCGATGGTGGCTTCGATGGCGCGATTCAGGTCCTGCTGCGTGACGTCGATGCTGTTGGCGATCGCGATCATTTTCGGATGCCGCTCGAGGTAGCGCTCGGAGAGGAGATTCTGGTCGGAGAGGAGCTTGAGCAGATCGGTGTTGCGCTGGGCGACGACCGGGCTGGCGGCGATCTCGGGAATCTCGAGGAGGTTCTTGCCCGCGGCCTTGTAGGCGTCGATCTGCTTCACCTTCTCCTCGATCGCGAGCAACTTGTAGCCGGCGTCATCGCGATAACCGGCGGCGCGCTTGAGCTGGTCGGCGACGAGGTTTTGCGAGTTGTCGAGCGAGATCATGTTCTTCTGCTTCATGTAGGTCTGAAGCGCCTGCTCTTTCTGCTCGGAATCTTTTTTCAGCCGCTCAGCCTGGCCCTTGAGATAGATGATCGCCTCGTCATTCTTGCCGCCGGCCTCGTCGAACTTCAGCGCCATGAACTCGTCGAGGTAGCGATTCGCAACGAGGGCGGCGGCCTCCGGATCGTCGTGGACGACGTGGAGGCGGATGAGCAGGCTGTTGCGGTCGGGAAACGCGGACACGGAGCCAAGGCACTGGCTGACACTCGGCGGCGGCGAGCCGGGCTGGATGCGCTTCGTCGCGGCGCGCGTGAGGATCGCCTGTTCCTCGGGCTTGAACGACTCGATCACGCGCACCCGAAGCATATTGCTGTCGAGCTGCTTCAGCATCGTGTTCAGGTCGACTTCGGAACGCACCGCCTGGTCGACGACGCCGACGGTGGTCACGACGGTCTCCGGCTTGTCGAAGAGCATGGTCGCTTCCGCGGCGTATTCCGGCGTGACCTGGAGTTTCTTGTAGCCGTAGCCGACGGCGGCGAGAACCGCCAGCGGCAGGGCGATCCAGAGTCGCTCGCGCAGGATGATATAGTAATCGCGCAGCGTCCGGCGCTCGACGACTTCATCGTCGTGGTTCGCGGGGGGAGCGGGTGGTTTGGCGAGGACGTCGGCCATCGAAAAGGAGTGTTAGATGATGCGCTCGGGCACGTAGACGATGTCGTCGGGCTGGAGGATGAACGTGGCGGCTTCGGATTTGGCCTTGGCCTTGCCACGCAGGACGCTGTCGACGTCGAGCCCTTCAAAAATTTTGATCGAGCCGTCCGGCATGGTGCGCTGCACGCGGACATCGCTACCTTTGGCGGTATCGGAAAGGCCGTTTGCTTTCGAGATGATGTCCTTGAGGGTCCACTGCTGGTCGGGCGGCAGCTCATAGCGGCCGGGGGCGCCGACCTTGCCGTTCACGATGACGATGCGCTGCGCGTATTGCTCGATGGAGACGGTGACCTCGGGGTTGCGGAGAAAGCGCCCCTCGTAGTAGGCTTTTTCGATCGTCGCCTTGGCTTCGCCGACGGTCATGCCCACGAGGCGAATTTCGTTGATGAGGGGAAGATTGATGACGCCGCGCGCCTCGACTTTTTTTCCGCCGATGGTCAGATCCGGTTCGCCGAAGACGGCAACGGACAACACGTCGCCGCGCGTGATGCGATAGGGGATCGCGTTTTTGTCGTCGAGTTTTGAAGTCGCGGGCGCGACTTGGGCGAAGCCGGCGGAGCCGAGAGCGCCGGCGAGAAGGACAACGGCAAAAAAGCGGAAGGAGGAAAGGAGGAGCGACATTTTCATGGAATCACCAGTGGGAGCTCGCGCCCGCGGTCCAGGTGGAGCGGACGAAATCGGCGAAGGTGGCGTTCGACCAATTCTCGAACCAGCTATAGCCGAAGGAAATTTTCAGATGTTCGCCGAAGGAGTAGCCGGTGGTGATGCCGGCGGTGAGGCTGTTGTCGTGGCGGCCGGGGCCGAAGACGGGCGGCGGACCGCCGGAGAGCAGGATGCGGCCGCCGTCGCCGATGAAACGGCTGTCGTTCCAACTGATCGAGCCGGACAGCGACAGCCGGGAGTTGAACGCATACTGCACGTCCATCGAGGCGGCGAGCGCATCGACCGAGCTGTCGGTGGCGGTGGTCGAAAAATCCTTCGAGAGCTGGCCGGTGACGTTGAGCTTCTTGTTGATCGGATAGGCAACGCTGCCGCCGGCGGTCCACGAGGTGTAGCTGTGCTGCCCGGTGGTTTTGCCGCCGGGCACGCGCTCCTGAAAGCCGACGCGCAAGCTGCCGTTGATGCCGCGGATGATACGGCCGTAGACGCCGAGATTGACCGCGTGGTCGACGCTCGCGGTGTCGCGGGACGTCTCCGAATAACGGTAGCGATAGCCGAGGCTCGCGTCGCGCTCGGCGGTGAAGACGTGGAAAAGGTCGAACGACGCGCTGTAGGTGGACAAGTTCGAGAAGAGCGCATTGTGGACATAGTCGCGCTGCGTGCCCGAGAGCTGGCCGGAGAGATCGTAGGCGCCGACGATGTGGTAGCGAAAATTCAGGCCGCTCGCGTAATTCCACGAGGTGACGCGTGTGTTGAGCGCGGGATCGGCGCGGCTTTCGCGCACGGCGGACAGCGTGAGCGAACCGGTCGTGCGGCCGGTCTGCTTCGTCAATTCGACCGAGAGGTTGGGGTCGTTGAAATTCTGGCCCTTGGTTTTGCCGAAGCGCGCGGTCGCGATCTGGGTGGAGGCGTTGACGCCGATCCAGCCGGCGCGGCGATTGTATTCGGCGGAAAGGTTGGCGTTGTAGATCGTGTCGCCCGTGCTGCCGGCGGAGGCGAAGATATTCGAATCGTGCGTGAAGCCGAACGACCCCGTTACGTAAATGTGGTCGTGGCCGTCGTTCAGCGTGACGAGCGCGCGGGCGGGCGGGCACGCGATGCACGCGGCGAGCACCAACGCGATCGGCGCACGGAGAGTTCGGGCGGGATGGGTCACGTTCGGTCGCTCCGCGCTCAGCCGCCGGTGGGCGGGGTTTGGGCGCGGGCGGCAGACATCGTGTAATCGGTCGGCAAGTTTGTCGGCACGACCACTACGGGCACGATTTCCTGCTGGGAGGAATCCGAACCTTTTCCGCTATCGCCATCGAACGCAGAGACGCGCGTCCCGCCCCCTGAATTGCTTTCGCCGGCGCCCTCCGCGGCGCCGCCATTGCTCTCGGCCTTTTTATCCCGCACTTCGAAATAAACGGTCTTTTTCGCCAGACACGCCATCGCGACTTTGTCGTCGAGCGAGCTCATGTCGCTGTCAGGAATCTTCGCGATCTGAATCTGGTTGGGCTGTCCGATCGCGGCCTGGCTGATGATCGCCTGCTCACCGGCGTGGAGCACGTGGCCGCCCATGTCCATCGCGCCGGCGCGCACGGTGCTGTCGCCCTCGAGCATCGAAATCTTGGTGACGTTCTTGTTCGCCTCGATGACGACCTTCTGGCCGCGGATGTTCACCGAGGCCTGCGGCGTCTGGTAGTTCATCGTGCTGCCCGCGACGAGCTTGCTGACGCACAAACCGACCGCGCCGCGCGCGACGAAAGCCTGGGTCTGCGAGATCGACGGCTCCACTTCGAGATCGGTCCGGTTCGGCACGAATGGCTCCTGCGAGAACTGTTTCACCTCGACCTGCGTGTCGGCGTCGAAGAACGAGCCCGTGCCGTTCGAATACACCATCGTCGAGTAATACTTGCTGCGATCGTTGGGGTTTTCGGGCTTTTTCGTCTCGATCACCGCGCCTTGCGCTGTGTGGACCGCATGCTGCGAAAGGTCTTGGATGCTGTCGCCCGTGTCGATCACCGCCTCGCCGTTGACGTCGGCCACGAACAGTTTACTCACGGGATTTTTCTTTTTGCCCTGCGCGAACGCCTCCGGCGCGAATACCAACAACCCCGCGAGCCCAAGCACTGCGACACGCGAAATCGCGGATCGGGGAAAGAAGCGGGGGGGATTCATGGCGGTAGGAGCGATGGCTTTCGGTCCCCCGAAAAATGGGGTATAAACCCTAGAGATGGCAAGCGCAGAGTTCCATTTTATCTCACTCAACGACAATGTTTAGGATTTTGCCGGCGACGTAGACGACGCGTTTGATAGCCTTGTCTTGCAGAAAAGGCGCGACGCGGGAATGAGCTTTGGCGCGTGCCAGCGCTTCGGCTTCGGGAAGGCCGACCGGGACGAGTTCGTCGCCGCGGTGCTTGCCGTTGACTTGAAAAACCAGCTTCACCTCGGAGGTCGCGAGCTTGGCGGCGTCGTAACTTGGCCAGGGCGCACGTTGAATCGATGGATTTTCGCCGAGCCGCGCGCCGAGTTCCTCCGCCAGATGCGGTGCGAACGGCGCGAGCAGTTTCAGAAACGACAACGCCGTGTCGCGCGAAACGGCCGGCGCTTTCTGGAGCGCGTTGGCGAAAATCATCATCTGCGAGATCGCGGTGTTGAAGCGCAACGCCTCGATGTCGTCGCCGACTTTCTTGATCGTCTCGTGCAGCAGCTTCGTCAACTCCGCCGGCTCCGTCGCCGCCGCGGAAATTTTCCCGTTCACCGCGCCGTCCGGGCCGATGAACTCGCGCCAGACTTTCTGGAGGAAACGATGCACGCCTTCGATGCCGCGCGGATTCCACGGCTTCATCGCCTCGAGCGGCCCGAGAAACATCAGGTAGAGTCGCAGCGTGTCCGTGCCGTGTGACTGTATGATCGTGTCGGGATTCACGACGTTGCCGCGGCTCTTCGACATCTTCTCGCCGTCTTCGCCGAGGATGATGCCTTGGTGAAAAAGCTTCCGAAACGGCTCGTGCGTCGGCACGACGCCGAGATCGAAGAGCACCTTGTGCCAGAAGCGCGCATACAACAGGTGCAGCACCGCGTGCTCCGCGCCGCCGACGTAGAGATCGGGCGTGCCCCAGTATCGCAGCGCTTCCGGCGACGCGATGGCCTGCGCGTTTTCCGGATCGAGGAAACGCAGATAATACCAGCACGAGCCGGCCCACTGCGGCATGGTGTTGGTCTCGCGTCGGCCGCGCACCCATGACGCGCCGGCCGGTTTCGGCTGCGATGCGGGCACTGCCGCGCCGGTCGCGAAATCGAACCAGATTTCCAGCCAGTCCGTCTCGTTCGCGAGCGGGCTCTCGCCGGTGCCGCTCGGCAGATACGATTGCACGTTCGGCAGTGCGAGCGGCAATGCCTCCGCCGGAAGCGGCAGCGCGAAGTGCGTGGCGCCTCGCCCGTCGGTGAACGTCACCGGATTGGGCGGAAACAATTCCGGCCGCGCCGTCTTCGCGCGCGCGTAGTCCTCCGCGCCGACCCACACGATCGGAAACGGCTCACCCCAGTAGCGCTGGCGCGAGAACAGCCAGTCGCGCAGCTTGTAGTTGACGGTGGCTTTGCCGACGCCGCGTGCCGCGAGATCGGCGGTGATTTTGCGTTTCGCTTCTTCCCACGGCAGGCCGTTGTAGCCGGCGGAATTCACCAGCTTCCCGTCGCCGACGAAGGGCAGCTTCGTCTCGCCGCTCGCGGCTTCGATGACCGGCACGATCGGCAGCGCGAAACGCTGCGCGAATTCGTGGTCGCGCTCGTCGTGCGCCGGCACCGCCATGATCGCGCCCGTGCCGTAGCCCATCACCACGTAGTCCGCGATCCAGATGGGCACGCGCTGGTCGTTGACGGGATTGATCGCGAACGAGCCGCTGAACACGCCCGATTTTTCCTTCGCGAGATCGGTGCGCTCGAGGTCGCTCTTCGCGGAGGCCTTTTTCCGATACGCGTCGACCGCGGCTTTTTGTGCCGGCGTCGTGAGCGCGTCGACGAGCGGGTGCTCCGGAGCGAGCACCATGTAGGTGCAGCCGAAGAGCGTGTCGGGCCGCGTCGTGAAAATCTTCAGCGTGCCGAGCGCGTCGTTCTCCAGCTTGAACAAAATCTCCGCGCCTTCGCTGCGGCCGATCCACGCTTCCTGCATGCGCTTGGTCGAGTCGGGCCAGTCGACGTCCTTCAAATCGGCGAGCAGCCGCTCGGCATACGCCGTGATGCGCAGCACCCACTGGCGGAGATTTTTTCGCTCGACGGGGAAACCGCCCACCTCGCTCTTGCCGTCGACGACTTCCTCGTTGGCGAGCACGGTGCGCAGTTCGGGGCACCACCACACCGGCCGCTCGTCGACATACGCGAGCCCGCGTCGGAAAAGCTGCAGGAAAATCCACTGCGTCCACCGGAAATATTTCGGGTCCGTCGTGTCGATCTCGCGCTCCCAGTCGTAGGAAAATCCGAGCGCCTTGATCTGCCGCTTGAAGTTCGCGATGTTGTTCTGCGTGTTCGACGCCGGATGCGTGCCGGTCTTCACCGCGTGCTGCTCCGCGGGCAGCCCGAACGCGTCCCAGCCGATGGGATGCAGCACGTTGAAGCCTTTCGCCCGCTTGTAGCGCGCGATGATGTCGGTCGCGGTGTAGCCTTCGGGGTGGCCGATGTGCAGCCCGGCGCCGCTCGGGTAGGGGAACATGTCGAGCACGTAGTATTTCGGCTTCGACGATTCGTTCGCGGCGCGAAACGAGCGATTTTCCTCCCAGAAACCTTGCCAGTGCGGCTCGATCTCACGGAAGTTGTAGTCTGTGCACTTGGTAGCCATCGCGTGAAACCCGCCACTGTGAAACCTTTCCCCGCCCGGTCAACCTTCGCGCTCGCCGCGCTGTTTTCGCTCGCGTTCGCGGGCGCGCCCCTCGCGCGCGGCGCGGGCATGAATCGCGGTTTCAAGCAGCTGCTCGATGCCGTCGTGCGCATCGACGTGCGCGAAGTCGCCGTCGAGGCCGGCGCGCGCCGCTTCACCGCCAGCATCGGCTCGGGCGTGATTCTCGATGCCGACGGCCTCGTCCTGACGAACGCCCACGTCGCCAGCCCGCGCGCCGTCGAGCTCAACATCACGCTCTCCAACCTCGAGCGCGTGAGCGCGAAGGTCGTCGGCTGGGATCACTGGACCGATCTCGCGCTCCTGCGCATCGACATGGCCGAGGTGAAACGCCGCCACTGGACGCTCGCGCACGCCGATTTCGCCGACGCGAAGGAGGAAATTTTTCCCGGCGAGGTCGTCTACGCCGTCGGCACGCCGCACGGCCTCACGCGCACCGTGACGCGCGGCATCGTTTCCAACACGAGCCAGTATCTGCCCGACGTCACCGGCATCAATGGCTACGAGACCGGCATGTTCAACACGTGGCTGCAGACCGACGCCGCGATCAATCCCGGCAACTCCGGCGGCCCGCTCGTCACCGAGGATGGAAAAATTCTCGGCATCACCGCGCGCGGCTTCATGGGCGCGAACAATCTCGGCTTTGCCATTCCCGCCGCCACCGCGCGCCGCGTCGTCGCCGGCCTGCTGCGCGACGGCGAGATCACGCGCAGCTACATCGGCATCGAGCTGCGCGAACTGCAGGACCTGGAAAATTTCTACGCGCTCGCCGCGAATCAGGGCGTGCTCGTCAACAGCGTCGATCCCGGCTCGCCCGCCGCGAAAGCCGTCGAGGTCGGCGCGCCCGACGCGAAGCCCGGCCTGCGCAGCGGCAGCGACATTCTGCTCGCGATCAACGGCGCACGGATCGACGGGCGTTTCCCGGAGCAGTTGCCGGCGATCCAGGACATGATTGCGAGCCAGCCGGTCGGCGCGGCGCTCACGCTCACGGTGAAGCGCGGCACCGAGACGCACGACTTCAAAGTCGTAACCGAAAAGCTCGAGAGCCGCGTCGGCGAGGAATGGGCACTTGAAAAATGGGGCCTGAGCGTGCGCAAGGTCTCGCGCGCCTTCGCGCGCGAAAATCAGCTCGAGGACGAGACCGGCGTGCTCGTCATCGGCGTGCAGCCGGGATTTCCCGCGGATGTCGCGGGCCTCTCGCGCGGCGATGTGATCATGAAAATCAACCAGCATCCCGTCGCGACGCTCGATGTCGTGAAGGCGGCGCAGGATGCCTACAACGCCAAGCCCGCGCCGACGCTCTTCGAAGTCCAGCGCGATCGCCGCGTCTCGCTCTACATCGTCAAACCATGAAGCTCCGTCTCCTTTTTCTCGCCGCCGCGCTCTGCGCGCCCGCCGCGATTCGCGCCGCCGCTGACCTGCCCACGCTCTGGGCGGAGCGCACCAAGTGCACCGTCGCCGTCGAATACGTCACCGAGACGGAGGTCGACCGTCGCCCGACGATTTCGATGGGCACGGTGATCGACGCGAACGGCACGATCATCCTGCCGCCGAACGCCGTCGACCCGCGCGCGGCGACGTGGCAGTTGAAGGACTTCAAAATTTATCTCCCCGGCGAGGCTGAAAGCACGCCGGCGGAATATCTCGGGCAGGACGCGTTCACCGGCTGGCATTTTGTGCGCGCGAACGAAAAAATCCGCCCACGCCTCGTGCCGGTGACGGCGTTTGCGGCGAAGGGCGAGCCGCGCGAGCCGGCGCTCGCGGATTTTCTCTGGGGCATCGGGCTGCGCAACAAGGACGAGGATTTCGCGCCCTACCTCATGCAGAGCCACCTCGCGCTCGTGCAGTCGCTGCCGCAGCGCACGGGCATCGCGCAGCAGGAAGTCGCCGCGCCGGGCCTGCCGGTGTTCGACCGCGACGGAAATTTCGTCGGCATTGCCGCGACGTCGTTCGGCCAGAGTTTCCTCGAATTTTCGCGCGCCAACCGCGGCGCGCCGGTGCTGCTCGTGAACGTGGAGGAGAGCGCGGCGTTTCTGCTCGCGGGCGAAGTGCTGCCGTATCTCGGACGGATTCCGCAGAGCGTTTCCGGCCGGCCGCTCGCGTGGCTCGGCGCCTACGGGCTCGAGCCGATGGATCGCGAAGTCGCGAAATTTCTCAATCTCGGCACGCAGTCCGGCGCCGTCGTGAGCGAGGTGCTCGAGGGGAGCCCGGCGGAAAAAGCCGGGCTCAAGAATCGCGATATCATCCTCGCGCTCGACGGCAAGCCGCTGCCGCAGTTCAAGCCCGACCGCGTCGTGACGACCTACATCGAGCACGAGGTGGATCGCCGCCGGCCCGGCGACACGCTTGCGCTCGGCGTGTTGCGGGGCGCCGACCGGCTCGAAATCAAAGTCGCGCTCGGCGAGGAGCCGAAGCTCATGCGCGAAGCGGAGCGGAAATATTTCGACCGGCTCGGCTTCACCGCGCGCGAGTTCGTCTATGGCGACGCGATCGAGCGGCGCGTGAAAGTCGCCGACGCTTCCGGCGCGATCGTGCTCTTCGTCAAGCCGAGCAGTCCCGTGTCGATCGCCGGCCTGCGGGAGGACGACTGGGTCAAGGAAATCGACGGCGCCGAGGTGAAGAACTTCGCCGACGCCACGGCGAAACTCGCCGCCATCGATCGCGACAACGCGCGGGCCGAATTCGTGATGCTCGTCAGCCGCGGCGGCGAGACGGCGGTGCTGCGCGTGAAATTGAAATAGCCTGCCGCCACCGCGCACGCGGCGAGCACGCGAATTTCGCCCATCGACCGCTCGGCGTTTATCGCGCCGAGGTAGGCGCCGTCGGCGACGCGGCGGCTTTCACGGCGTCCGCGTTATTCTTCAAATCGTTTTTTCGAGCCGAGTCCTTCGGGCCACCGCTACGCGTGAAAACCGGACCGCACGGGCCCCACGTGCAACCGGCGCCCGCGATCGCGGCGAGCAGCACGACGAGGCCGAGGAGACGGGTCGGTCGCTTCATGTTCGCCGCGTCACATGGATCGCGGTCCGTCTTCCGGCGCCCACACGAAAGTCCAGCCGCTCTTGTCGTCGACGTAGACGAGGGTCGACGCGTCATTGCCGGAGTCGCCGGCTTTGGCGGCGGCGCCGGAGGTGTTGTGTTTCGCGCTGGCGACGACCGTCGCGTGCGGAGCGTCCGACGGAGATTTCGACGAAGTGAAAAACATCGTGGCGAGCGCGGCCGCCGCGGCGAGCGGCACGGTCAGCCAGGCGGCGCGCCAGCCGCGGAGCGGAGCGGCGGCGCGCGTGCCACCGCGAATCTCGCGGCGCAGTTTCTGCCATTCGAGTTCGGCATCGGGCACGCGCGCGCTTTCGGCGGAGTCGCGCCACGTGGCGATCGTGCGGGCGAGATTTTCGCCCAATTGCCGGCACGCCGCGCACTGGGCGGCGTGCTCCGCGAACGCGGCGCGCCGAGCGTCACGCGGCGCGCCGTCTTCGGCGAAGAGGTGGTGTTGAGCCTCGCGGCAATTCATGCGCAGGGGTCAGCGGTTCCAGCCGCCATTGTAACCGTAGCTGTGGTCGCGATCACGGTCGTGGTCGCGCTCGTGGCGGCCGTCGACCCAGACGCGTTCCGTGCGGAAGGCGTAATAACCATTCTCGAAGGAGCGATACGACCGGCCCCAGCGATCGCGAGTCACGACCCAGCGACCTGGCACCCAGGTCTTCACGCTGACATTTTCCCAATGTCCGCCGGCGACGGGCGCATAATCGTAGCGGGGAGCCGGAGCGATGATAGTCGTGCCCGGCGGATAGTAAGCGGGCGCAGTGTAGTTCGGGCGCGCGGCGATGCCGAAATCGACGCTCACGTGAGAATAGTCGGCCCGGGCGGCAGTGGCGCCGAGACCGGCGAGGGTGACAACAAGAGCAAGCGCGATAGGTTTCATGATGTGTATGCGGGTTTGCTCATGAGACGGGGCCTCGCGCCGCGATATTCATTTTTTCCGCCGGCGCCGTGCCAAGCGCGCTACTGCGCCATCACGATGATGCCGTAGACGTCGCCATTTCCACCGGCGGGCCCGCCGAGCAGCACGACAGGGCGAGAAACGGGAATCGACGCGCCGCCGCGGCGGACTTTCACGTTGCCCGCGGCGTCGCTTTCGAGTTCGACGCGATTGCCGCCGGGAAGCGAGAGCGTGGCGGTGCCGCCGGCGGAGACGGACGCGGAACTCTCGCCGACGAAACGGTAGCTCTCGAAACGCAGGTTGCTGCGCAGCACCGGCTCGTAGGGCGCGAGGCGCGCGTCGGTCTGGCCGGGCGTGCGCGACGCGATGAGCAGGATCGCGCGGACCGAGTGGCCGCCTTGGGCGGCGAAGCTCGCGAGCGGCGCGGCGGCGAGCAGGACGGCAGCGAGGAGGAGGTGGATGATTTTCATGACAGTTCTCCGGATTTTTGCGCGAGCTGGCGGCGCGCGTTGAAAAGGCGCGACATCACCGTGCCGCGGCGGATGCCGAGGTTTCGGGCGATCTCGTCGTAGGAAAGTCCGTTGATTTCGCGCAGCGCGAGCACGGCGCCAAGTTTGGGCGGCAGCGCCGCGATCGCACGCTCAATCCGGGCGCGATTTTCGCCGCGCTCGATTTCGTCGCGGGGATTGCCCTCGGTCGAAATCGGCTCGGGCGTGCGTGGCGCGGATTCGTCGTTTTCGTCGCCGGAGAGAAACGGCAGGAAGCGTTTCGTCCAGCGCTGGCGGCTGCGCAAATGGTCGATCGCGCGGCGGGTGGCGATCGGATGGACCCACGTGGAAAATTTCGCCTCGCCGCGGAAGCTCGCGAGTTTGCGCCACACGGTCAGCCAGATCTCCTGGCACACGTCGCGCGCGGCGTGCTCGTCGCGGACGATCGACTGCACGAGGCGAAAAGTGGGTTCGTAGTGAGTGCGCATGAGCGTGCCGAAGGCGTCCTCGTTGCCCGCCTGCGCCCGTTGCAGCAGCTCGTGCTCGGCTTCGGGGGAAAGAATTTCAGCGATGTCGGCCACGGTTGAGACGCGCGCGTCGGGCGGGATATTCACCCGCCTCATTTGCGCAAGCAACACGACACCAATCGCGTCGCGCGGTGCCGTTTGCGGCTTGGCGGCGCGGCTTTTCGCGATTTGCTCCATGCCAGTCATGTTTACCGGCATCGTCGAGGAAACGGGCAGGGTCAGTGCATTCGCCGCGCAGGCGGAGGCGTGGGAACTCGCCGTGATCGCGAAACTCGCGCTCGTCGATCTCGCGGTCGGCGACAGCGTGGCCGTCAACGGCTGCTGTCTCACCGCCGCGCGCATCGCGGGCGACACGATCCGCTTCGACGTGCTCGAGGAGACGCGGCGGCTTACGAATTTTTCCGCGCTGCGGCCGGGCGGGCGCGTCAACCTCGAGCGCAGCCTGCGCTTCGGCGGCAAAGTCGGCGGACATTTTGTGACCGGGCACATCGACGCGCTCGGGACGATCGAGGCTTTCGAGCCGCGCGGGAAGGATCACTACCTGCGCATCCGCGTGCCGGGCGACCTGAGTCGCTACATCGTGCACAAGGGCAGCATCGCGATCGACGGCATCTCGCTCACGATCGCGGAGGTGGAAGACCCCGTGTTCGCGGTGTGGCTCATCCCGCATACTCTCGCCGTGACGAACCTGCAGGAAAAACGCGTGGGCGATGTCGTGAATCTGGAATTCGATCTGCTGGGCAAGCACGTGGAAAAACTGCTGCTCACTCGCACGCCCTGAACGCCGATGCGCGCCGCTTTGCACGTGCTTACCGAGGAATTGCGCCGGCTGAAAACCGCGGGCGTGAAAACCGTCGCCGTCTCCGACGCCAGCCTCGCGGCGCTGCGGAAGGTCGTCGCGGCGGGGAAAACTGCAGACCGGAAACCGGAAGCCGGAAACGCGGCATCCGCGCGCGTTTCAATGCCCGCGACAAAACTCACTGCGCCGCGCGCGCCCGAGTCGATGCGCGCCGCGCAAACTTCGTCCGCGCCGGCGAGCAGCCCGTTCGCGGCAATTCCGTCGGTGCCGCCGACCGTCACGCTCCCCGCAGGCGACAAGGCCGCGCGCTGGGCGGCGTTGAAGGAAATGGTGCTGAACGATGCGACGTGCCGTGCGCACGTGCGGCCCGGAAAAAAAGTCGTGCTCGGCGTCGGCTCGCTCGACGCGCGCATCATGTTCGTCGGCGAAGCGCCGGGCGCGGACGAGGAAATCAAAGGCGAACCGTTTGTCGGGCCGGCGGGTCAGTTGTTGACGAAGATGATCCAAGGGATGGGCCTGAAGCGCGAAGATGTTTACATCGGCAACATCATGAACTGGCGGCCCGAGATGGTCGTCGCGCCCGGCGCCGAGCAGGTCGGCAATCGTCCGCCGAACGAGGAGGAGATGCGTTACTGCCTGCCGTATCTGCGCGCGCAGATCGAAGTGGTGAATCCGGAATTGCTCGTCGCGCTCGGCTCGACCGCGGCGCAGGGGCTGCTCGGCTTCGGCTCGTTCAAGGCGCTCGGCGAAATCCGCGGCCAGTGGCGCGAGTTCGCGGGCAAGCCGCTCATGGTCACGTATCATCCGAGCTACATCCTGCGCAACCAGTCGAATCGCTCGAAGCGCATGATCTGGGAAGATCTGCTCAAGGTGATGGAACGCGCGGCGCTGCCGGTCTCGGAGAAGCAGCGGGGATATTTTTTGGAGAAATGAAACGGCTGACTTCGCAGGCGCGCGTGGCGCTGCTCGGTTTGGTGCTGCTGGCGAATTTCGCCCGCGCGTCGGACGAGATGTTCGATTTCGAGACGCTGCGCTATCGCGCCAAAATGCTCGCGGCGAAACCCTACGTGCCGCCGCCGAACCAGGTGCCGGAGTGGATGCGGAAGCTGAACTACGATCAGCACCGCATCATCGAATTCGTCGCGGACCGCTCGCTCTGGCGACGCGAAGCGCTGCCGTTCGAGGCGCAGTTTTTTCATCCCGGCTACATCTTCGACAAGACGGTCAGCCTCTTCGAGCTGCGCGGAAAACGCGCCGAGCCGATTCCGTTTCGGCGCGACTACTTCGACTACCACACCGTCACGGTCGGCGAGATTCCGGACGAGCTCGGCTTCGCCGGCTTCCGGCTGCTCTATCCGCTGAACCACGCGGGCGACGAGCTCGGCGCGTTTCTCGGCGCGAGTTATTTTCGGTTTTTGTGCCAGCGCTCCGGCTACGGGCTTTCCGCGCGCGGGCTGGCGATCGACACGGGCGGGCCGGGTGCGGAGGAATTTCCGTTGTTCACCGAATTCTGGCTCGAGCGGCCGGCGCCCAACGCGAAAACCATGAACGTCTTCGCGCTGCTCGACAGCCCGAGCGTGACCGGCGCGTATCGCTTCACGATCGCGCCCGGCGCGGACACGACGATGCAGATCCGCGCCGTGCTCTACGCGCGGAAAAACATCGCGGTCTTCGGCGTCGCGCCGCTCACGAGCATGTTCTGGCGCGGCGAAAACAGCGAAGGCCGCGGCGAGGATTTTCGACCCGAGGTGCACGATTCGGACGGGCTCCTCCTCAATACCGGCGCGGGCGAGTGGCTCTGGCGGCCGCTGGCGAATCCGCGCGCGATGCGCAGCGCGACGTTCAATGACGAGAATCCGCGCGGCTTCGGCCTGCTGCAGCGCGACCGCAATTTCGAAAATTACCAGGACCTCGAGGCGCGCTATCAATTGCGGCCGAGCGCGTGGGTCGAGCCGGTCGGAAAGTGGGGCCGCGGTGGCGTGCGGCTCGTCGAGCTGCCGACGCGCGACGAGTTCGGCGACAACATCGTGGCGTTCTGGATGCCCGCGCAACTGCCGCCGCCGGGCGAGCCGATCGAGCTCGAGTATCGGCTCCACTGGTGCATGGACCAGATTCGTCCGCCGGCGGGTTTCGCGAGCGCGACGCGGCATTCGCACGAATACGAGACGGAGCGCTTTCTCGTCGATTTCGACGGCGGTTACCTGAACCGGCACGGCGACGATCCCACGATCGAGCCGGTCGTTTCAGTGGGCGAAGGCGCGGAGCTCACGCATACCGCGGTGCAGAAAAATCCGTTCAACGGCTCGTGGCGCGTGACGTTTGTCGTGAAGCCCGACGGCAGCGGGCGTCCGGTCGATCTGCGCTGCTTTTTGCGCAAGCCGCCGCACGTCCTGACGGAGACGTGGTCCTACCTCTGGCAGCCATGAGCGTTCCCGCGAGTCGATCGGCGGCCGGCGACGAGTCGCCGCCTGCGCCCGTGCCGCTTGGGTTGAGCGCCGCGCCCTTTTTTCCGCCGCACGAGGCGCAGCCGATCGAACTGCCGCCGTCGTTTCGCCCGCGCACCGGCACGATGGAGGCGTGGAACGCCGCCTACGTGCGCGTGGAGGATTATCTGCGCGCGCACCGCATCCACAACCGGCTGCACCAAAGCCGGCTCATCCAGGCGATCCTCGAGCGCGCGGCGCGCCGGCACGAAGCCGATCCGGCGCTGAACCCGACCGCGCTCGCCGCCGAGGAAACCGAGGCGCTGATGGACGCGTGGTTTTCCGAGATGCTCGACGCGCGCGGCCAGCCGCACGAGCGCATCGCGATCGACGGCCGGCTCGCGCTGCTGCTCTGCGACGGCGCGCAACGCTGGCCGTATGCGTTTCTCGACGAGCGGCGGATCCAGCCCGATCTCGCCCAGGCGATGCGCGCGGGCGCGATCCAGGCCGGGCCCGACATGGCGGTGTCGAGCATGGTGCCGCGGTCGATCGATCTCGGGCCGATTCCCGAGGCGGCGGGCGAAACGATCGAGCGCATCGAGAGCTGGCCGATCGTGCGCACCGTGCTGTTGTGGATCCTTTTCGCCGGTGCGCTCACGGCGATTTTCCATGCGACGCGTTGAGATGAGGCGAGAGGCCAGAGGCAAGAGGCGAGAGGAGGCGATCCTCGCGCACTTTTGTCGTTTCAAGTTTGGTGAGTCGCGGGCGTCCGACCTCTCGCCTCTAGCCTCTAGCCTCTAGCCTTCAAACCATGCGCCTGTTCCTCACCGAAAAAATGGACGCGCGCCGGCTGAACCGCCGGCGGTTTCTATTTTTTTCGACGATCTTCGGGTTTACCAGCCTCGCGACGTGGTTCATGGCGGACCTGTTGTGGCGTGACGGCATCACGGCGGTGGAACTCGTGGTGCTCGCGCTGTTCGTCGTGCTCTTCGCGCACATCGCCGCGGGATTTTGCACGGCGCTCGTGGGATTCTACGTGATCAACCGCGGCGGCGACAGCTCGCACCTCACCGCGACGATTCCGCCGGGCGAAGACGCGCCGCTCGCCTCGACGGCGATCATCATGCCGGTCTTCAACGAGGACGTGAGCCGCGTGTTCGAAGGGCTGCGCGTCGTGTATCGCTCCGTGCAGGAGACAAAAAAACTCGAGCACTTCGATTTCTTCGTGCTCAGCGACTCGAACCAGCCGAACCAGTGGATCCAGGAGGAAGTCGCGTGGCTCGAGCTCTGCAAACAGGTCGGCGGCTTCGGCCGGATTTTTTATCGCAAGCGCCGCATCGCGATCAACAAGAAGGCGGGCAACGTCGCCGACTTCCTCCGCCGCTGGGGCCGGCGTTACCGCTACATGATCGTGCTCGATGCGGACTCGATCATGACCGGACGCGCGCTCGTGCAACTCGTGCAGTTGATGGAAAAAAATCCGCAGGTCGGCATCATCCAGACCGCGCCGCGCATCGTGAACGGCGAGACGTTGTTCGCGCGCCTGCAATCGTTCTCGAGCCGGCTCTACAGCCCGCTGTTCCTCGCCGGCCTGAACTACTGGCAGCAGCACGAGGGAAATTACTGGGGCCACAACGCGGTCATTCGCGTGCAGCCGTTCATCGACCACTGCGCGCTGCCGGATCTGCCGGGCAGCGAGCCGTTCGGCGGCCGCATCCTCTCGCACGATTTCGTCGAGGCCGCGCTGATGCGCAAAGCCGGCTGGGGCGTGTGGCTCGCGGGCGACATCGACGGCACGTTCGAGGAAGGCCCGCCGACGCTGATCGACTCGGCCAAGCGCGACCGCCGCTGGTGCCAGGGAAATCTCCAGCACACGTGGCTGCTCACCGCGCGCGGATTCCGGCCGGCGAACCGTTTTCACATGCTGATGGGCGTGATGGGCTATCTGTCGTCGCCGATCTGGCTGCTGTTTCTGCTCGTGAGCACGATCGACGTCTTCACGCGCGTGACGTCGCCGGCGGCCGGCGCGGTGCCGCGCGATTTCACGCCGGTCTTCGGCTATGCCGTCGACGTGCCGGAAGCGCTGATGCTGTTCGTGCTCACGCTGCTGATGCTCTTCGTTCCGAAGATCGTGAGCGTCGTCGTGACGCTGAACAACGCGGAGCAGGCCGAACGCTTCGGCGGCAAGCGCCGGCTGCTCGCGAGCGCGATCCTCGAGACGCTGATTTCCGCGCTGCTGGCGCCGATCAACATGGCGTTCAATGCGCGATTCGTGCTCTCGACGCTGCTCGGCCAGGGCGTGACGTGGGTGACGCAGCGGCGCGGCACGGAAGGCGACGGCACGGACTGGCGCGAGGCGATTCTCACGCACGGCGGCATGACGATCTTCGGCTTGGTGTGGGGCGTGTCGTCCTACATCATCTCGCCGTCGTTTTTCTGGTGGCTGAGCCCGGTGATCGCGGGCCTCGTCGGCTCGATCCCGTTTTCGATTTTGCTGAGCAAGGCGAGCTGGGGCCGGGCCGCGCGGGCGGTCGGGCTTTTCCTGACGCCGGAGGAAACGCATCCGCCCTACGAGCTGCGCCGGCTGCGGCAGAACCTGGCGGAGTGTTACCGGCATTTGCCGCCGATCGATCCGCTGCGCGCGGACTACGGCTTGCTGCAGGCCGTGCTCGATCCCTACGTGAACGCGATGCACGTGGCGCTGCTGCGGCAGCGGCGCAAGAACGAGGAATCGCGCGAGTGGTTTTTTCAATTGCGCGAGCGCCTGCTGCGCGAAGGGCCGGCGAAATTCACGCAGAAGGAAAAGATGTCGCTGCTGATGGATGCCGAATCGATGATCGCGCTTCACCGCGAGCTGTGGATCTATCCCGCGGAGGATCTCGCGGAGTGGTGGCGGCTCGCGATGCGCCAATACAACGTGCTCACGGCGGCGCCGACGACGGCGCTGTATCGCTAGCGGGTTTGAGTTTTTTCCGGACGCTTGCGGGCGATGCTCGGCGCGTCGCAGCGCGGGCGTCTCGTCCGTGTCGCGCCTCTGGAAAACCTCACGGGCGGGACGCCCGTGCCATGGTCCGCCGCTCAGACCTTCGCCAGTTCGGCGTGCGCGCGGGCAAATTCTTCCTTCAACGTCGCGACCAGCGGTTGAACGCCGCCGAGTCCCTGGGCGCGTGACGTGTGCTCGAGCTTTTCCGCGATCGCGCGCAGTCGCATCGCACCGAGATTGGAGGAGCTGCCCTTGATGCTGTGCGCCGCGCGCGTGAATTTCGGCACGTCGCCGGCGGCGAGGCTTTCCTCGAGTTCGGCGACGCGTTGCGGAGTGTCTTCGAGAAAAATCCCCACGATCTCGCGCAGGAAGGCGTCGTCGTCGCCAGGATTCAAGGCGCGCAGGTTGTCCAGCGCTTGCGGGTCGATCACGGGGGTTTCGGTTTCGGCCATGGGAAGCGCTTCAGAGTGTTGGAAACGCCGAGCGGCGGGCAACGCAGATCGCTACGTAGTTTTCCCCCGCGCCGACGGGCCTGATCGGGCCTAGGTTGCCCACTCGAAGGACGTGTTGTGCTCGATCTCGTCGATCGTGGTGAGTCCGAGCAGCACTTTTTTCAGTCCGTCGTAGCGCAGCGGCCGGTAGCCGACCTTGGCGGCGGCGCGTGAGATTTCCTGCACGCTGCGGCCCTCGCTGATCAGCGAGCGGATTTCCTCCGTGATCAGCACGAGCTCGTGAAAGGCGACGCGGCCCTTGTAGCCGGTGTGCCGGCACGCGGGACAGCCGCGGCCGCGGAAGAATGGCACGTCGGTCAGGCCTTCCTCCTCGAAATATTTCAGGAGCGTCTCACGCGACGGATAGTAAGCCTCCTTGCACGCCTCGCAGATGCGGGCGGCGAGGCGTTGCGCGAGGACGCCGATCACCGACGGCGCGACCATGTAGGGCTCCACGCCGATCTCGAGCAGCCGCACGATCGCCTGCGGCGCGGTGTTGGTGTGGAGCGTGGCGAAGACGATGTGGCCGGTGAGCGCGGCTTCGGTGGCGATCTTCGCCGTTTCGAGATCGCGGATTTCGCCGATGAGAATCACATCGGGATCCTGCCGCATCAGCGCGCGCAGGACGGTGGAGAATTTCAGGTCGATGTTGGCGTTGACCTGCGTCTGCGTGACGCCGGCGAGCTGGATCTCGATCGGATCCTCGATGGTGGAGATGTTCAGCCCGGGCGAATTGATCTCGTGCAGCGCGGCGTAGAGCGTGGTGGTCTTGCCGGAGCCGGTGGGGCCGGTGACGAAGATGATGCCGTTCGGATTCTGGATCAGGCGCTGGAACGGCTGCAGGATCGTCTGCGACATCATCATCTTCTCGAGCGTGACCATCGTCTTCTTGCCGGTCATCGCGAGCGCGCGCACGACCGCTTTTTCGCCGTAGGCCGACGGGATCGTGGAGACGCGGAAATTCGCGAGCTGGCTGCCGACGGGCATCGAGAAGCGGCCGTCCTGCGGGAAGCGCGTCTCGGCGATGTTCAGGTTGCAGAGGATCTTGATGCGCGAGATGAACGCGCGGTGGAGCTTGCGCGAGTAGGTGAGGATTTCGCGGAGGTTGCCGTCGATGCGGAAGCGCACGCGGCACTGCGTCTCCTGCGGCTCGATGTGGATGTCGGTCGCGCGCTCGCGCATCGCGAAGTAGACGATCTCGTCGAGGATCTGGACGAGGGCGTTGTTCTCCGCGAGCTGGGCGAGTTTTTCTCCGGCAATCTCGGGCTTGTCGAACAGGCTCGAGCGCTCGAGCTCGGTCAGGCTTTCCTCGAGGCCTTTCTCGGTGCAGTAGTGGACGGCGATCGCGTCCTCGATTTCGCGCGGGAGCGAGAAGACCGGGCTGATCGGCATCTGTGCGATCTGCCCGAGCCGGCGCGCGAGCTCGGCATCGCCCGGCGCGGCCATCGCGACGGTGAGCACGCCGTTGAGCACGTAGAGGCCGATCGCTTTCACTTTTTTCGCGACCTCCATCGGGATTTTTTCGACCGCCTCCTCCGTGATCACGGACGCGAACGGGTCGACGTAGGCGACGTGCATCGAATCGGCCCAGTAGCGGCAGGCGTCGTCCTTCGTGAGAATTTTTTCGTCGATCACCGCCTGGACGAGCAGCGGGCCGTCGCCGTGGCGCCCGGCGAGATTGGCGAGCTCCTGCGCATAGTCGAAATGCGGCAGCGCGCGGACCCGCTCGACGAATTGCTTAGCGTTTGGATTTTGCACGGCGCGGCGCCTTCGTCTTGAAGAGTTTTCCGATCTCGTGCTGGTCGAGCTTCTCCATCGCGAAGCCGTCGGCGGAACGCTCGACCTTCAGCTCGCGCAGCAGTTGCGGGAGGGAATATTTGACTTCGCCGAGCACGAGGCCGGGCGGCGGGGAATCGGGAGAGGACGGCACGCTCATGGAAATCAGGTTTCGCGGAAGCAGGCTTCGATCGTCTCGGAAAGCGCGCGGGCGATTTCTTCCTTCGGCGTGTCCTTGCGGATGTAGTTCGCCGCGCCGTGCTCCATCGCGTGCTCGATCGTCGAGCGATTCGCCAGCGAGGTCAGCATGATGACGATGCAGTCGGGATCGATTTCGTTGAGTTTCTGCAGCGTCTGCATGCCGTCCATCACGGGCATGTTCACGTCGAGCAAGACGAGATCGGGGCGCTCGCGCTCGTAGGTCGCGACCGCTTCGGCGCCGTTGCCCGCCTCGAGGATCGAGGTGACGCCGAGCTGCTTTAAAATCAGGCCGACAAATTTGCGGATGTGGGGCTCGTCGTCGACGAGCAGGACGGTGCCGGTGAAATTCATGCAGAGGAGGGGAGGGTGACGCGAAACTCGCAGCCGCGCGTCGGCAGATTTTCCGCGACGATCGTGCCGCGGTGAGCCTCGACGATTTTGCGGCAGATGGCGAGGCCAAGTCCCGTGCTTTTCTCGCCGCCGGTCGGCTTCGACGAGAGCCGGCCGAAATCCTTGAAGAGCTTGTCGCGCTCGTCCTCGGGAATGCCCGGGCCCTGATCGCGCACGGATAGATTCACGACGTTCCGCGTCCCATCCGCGGCGATGACGGCGGTGACGGTCGAGCCGGGCGGCGAATATTTCACGGCGTTGCTGAGGAGATTCTCGATGACCTGCCGGATTTTCGCCGGGTCGATGTCGAGCAACACCGGTTCGCGCGGGGGCACGAAAGTGACGTGCGTTTTTTTCTTCGCGGCCTCGATGTTGGTGAGCGCGACGCACTTGGCGGCGAGTTCGGCGAGGTTGTGGCGCTCGAGGTGCATTTTCAGCTCGCCGGCCTCGATCGTGGCGACGTCGAGCAGTTCGTTCACCAGGTCGAGCATCGAGTGCGAGGCGTCGCGAATCGTGTTGACCAGGTCGAGCTGATCCGGCGTGAGCGCGCCGACCGTCCCGTCGCGCAGGAATTCCGCGAGCCCGCGAATCGACGCGAGCGGATTGCGCAGGTCGTGCGCGGCCATGCCGAGGAAACGATTCTTGGCGGCGTTGGCCTTGCTGAGCTGCTCGACGAGGGCCTGCTTCTGCTCCGAGAGCAGCTGATTTTGCAGATGCGAGCGGATGCGCGCGAGGACTTCCTTCGGCTTGAAAGGCTTCGGCAGGTAGTCGACGCCGCCGGCCTCGAGGCCTTCGACGACGTCGTCCGATTCGTTCTTGGCCGTGATGAAGATCACCGGTGCGGTCTGGTCGCCGTAGTTTTTTTTCAGCCGTCGGCAGGTTTCGAAGCCGTCGATGCCCGGCATCATCACATCGAGCAGCACGAGGTCGGGTTCGAACTGGGCGTAAACCTCCAGCGCCTTTTCGCCCGAGCCGGCCTCGGCGAGCGCGTAGCCTTCGGCGCGCAGGATGCCGCCGAGGATCCGGATGTTCACGCGGTCGTCGTCCACCACCAGGACCTTGCGGCCCTGCAGGCTGAAGGGAGCCGATGATTGTTCGTTGGCCATCGCGCAGGAGTCTGAACCGAGGCGCGGCAAGCGCAATGGGAAGTTCCGCGGAGCGGAAACGCGACGAGCGTCGGTAGCACTACGCATCACGAAATCGGCATGCGTTGATATTGCGCTTGCGGGCGCCGGCGAAGCGGTGATTGTTTCGCGCCCAGCAAAACTCCATCCCATGGCCAACTCATTCGTTTTCTCCTCGGAATCGGTCGGTGAAGGACATCCCGACAAGGTCGCCGACTTCATTTCGGACAGCGTGCTCGATGCCTGCTTCGCGCAGGATCCGAAGAGCCGCGTCGCCTGCGAAACGCTCGTGAAGAGCAACCATGTCGTGCTCGCCGGCGAGATCACGACGGCGGCGAAGGTGAACTACGAGGCGGTGGTGCGCGAGGCGGTGCGCGAGATCGGCTACGTGAACGACGACGATGTGTTTCACGCCGACAAGATTTTCATCACGAATCTCCTCACCAAGCAGTCGCCCGACATCGCGCAGGGCGTCGACGAGCGCGCCGTCGCGGGCAAGGACACCGCGGAGCAGGGCGCCGGCGACCAGGGGCTGATGTTCGGCTACGCGTGCAACGAGACGCCGGAGATGATGCCGACCGCGATCATGTTTGCGCACCGCCTCGGCCGTGAGCTCACGAAGCTGCGCAAGAGCGGCGTCGTGAACTGGCTGCGCCCCGACGCGAAATCGCAGGTGTCGATCCACTACGAGAACGACCAGCCGGTGAAGGTCGAAAACGTCGTCATCTCCACGCAGCACACCCCGCACGTCCAGCACGGCGCGATCCGCGATTTCCTGATCGAGAACGTCATCAAGAAAGTGATCCCGGCGAACTTGATGGACGCGCAGACGAAGTTCTTCATCAACCCGACCGGCCGCTTCGTCGTCGGCGGGCCCGAAGGCGACTCGGGTCTCACCGGGCGCAAGATCATCGTCGACACCTACGGCGGCTGGGGCCGCCACGGCGGCGGCGCGTTTTCCGGCAAGGATCCGTCGAAGGTCGATCGCTCGGCCGCCTACATGTGCCGCTGGGTCGCGAAGAACATCGTCGCCGCCGGGCTCGCCGACATCTGCGAGCTGCAGGTCGCCTATGCGATCGGCTATCCCGAGCCGGTTTCGATCTGGGTCGACGCGATGGGCACGGCGAAGGTCCCCGAGGAGAAAATCTCCGCGGCGGTGCGCCAGGTTTTCAGCTTCAAGCCCGCCGCGATCGTGAAGCAGCTCGATCTGCTGCGGCCGATTTATCGCAGCACGACGAACTACGGCCACTTCGGCAAAGCCGAGCTGCCGTGGGAGCAGACCAATCGCGTCGCCGAATTGCGCGCCGCCGCCGGCCTGACCAATCCGACCAAACGTCCGTTGAACGCCTGATTTTCCATGTCCACGACCGCCAAACTTCCCGCCACGCCCGCGCACGATTATCGCGTCAAAGACATCGGCCTCGCCGAATGGGGCCGCAAGGAAATCGCCATCGCCGAGCACGAGATGCCCGGCCTCATGGCGGTGCGGAAAAAATTCGGCCCGCAAAAACCGCTCGCCGGCGTCCGCATCACCGGCTCGTTGCACATGACGATCCAGACGGCGGTGCTGATCGAGACGTTGAAGGAACTCGGCGCCGACGTGCGCTGGGCCTCGTGCAACATCTTCTCGACGCAGGACCACGCCGCCGCCGCGATCGCCGCGACCGGCACGCCGGTCTTCGCGTGGAAAGGCGAGACGCTCGAGGAATATTGGGACCTCACGCTGCGCGCGATTTCATTTCCCGGCGGCAAGGGCCCGCAGCTCGTGGTCGACGATGGCGGCGATGTCACGCTGCTCATCCACAAAGGCTGCGAACTCGAAGAGGGCAGCGACTGGGTCAACACGGCCTCCGCATCGCACGAGGAGCAGGTCATCAAGAACCTGCTCAAGCGCGTGCACAAAGAGGATCCGTTGAAATGGACCACGCTCGCGAAGGAGTGGCGGGGCGTGTCCGAGGAGACGACCACCGGCGTGCACCGCCTTTATCAGATGCTCGAAAAGGGCAAGCTGCGCGTGCCGGCGATCAACGTGAACGACTCCGTCACGAAATCGAAATTCGACAATCTCTACGGCTGCCGCGAATCGCTCGCCGACGGCCTCAAGCGCGCGACCGACGTGATGATCGCGGGCAAAGTCGCGTGCGTCTGCGGCTACGGCGACGTCGGCAAAGGCTCCGCGCATTCGCTGAAGGGCTTTGGCGCGCGCGTCGTCGTGACCGAGATCGATCCGATCAACGCGCTCCAGGCCGCGATGGAGGGCTTCGAGGTCAACACCGTCGAGTCCACGCTCGGCACGGCCGACATCTACGTCACGACGACCGGCAATCGCGACATCATCACGCTCGAGCACATGCGCGCGATGAAAGACCAGGCGATCGTCTGCAACATCGGCCACTTCGACAACGAAATCCAGGTCGACCGGCTCAACGGCTCCGACGCGAAGCGCGTCAACGTGAAGCCGCAATACGACATGTATACGTTTCCGAACGGTCGCAGCATTTACCTGCTCGCCGAAGGCCGGCTCGTGAACCTCGGCTGCGCGACGGGCCATCCGTCGTTCGTCATGTCGAACAGCTTCACGAACCAGACGCTCGCGCAGCTCGACCTCTGGAAGAATCGCGACACCTATAAAGTCGGCGTCTATCGCCTGCCGAAGCACCTCGACGAGGAAGTCGCGCGCCTCCACCTCGAGAAAATCGGCGCGAAGCTCACGAAGCTCACGAAAGATCAGGCCGGCTATCTCGGCGTGCCCGTCGACGGACCCTACAAGCCCGAGCACTACCGCTATTGAGTCGCCCGTCGATCCGTTGCGCTTCGCGCGGATCGTGCGACGATGCGACATGGAAATAAAACGCGCAGGTTCTCAACCGTCCGGCAAAGGCCCGGCTGATTGGTTCACCGGCACGGTTCGCATCGATCCGTTGATTCAGACCACCGCGCCCGCTCGCGTCGCGGGCGCGAGCGTGACCTTCGAGCCCGGCGCGCGGACGGCGTGGCACACGCATCCCCTCGGGCAGACGCTCATCGTCACCGCCGGCTGCGGACGTGCCCAGCGCTGGGGCGGGCCGGTCGAGGAAATCCGGCCCGGCGATGTCGTGTGGTTTCCGCCCGGCGAAAAGCACTGGCATGGCGCTGGGCCGACGACGGCCATGACGCACTTCGCGATTCAGGAGCAACTCGACGGCAAGGCAGTCGAGTGGCTGGAGCAGGTGAGCGACGAACAATACCGCTCGAGCTAAGGATCCGAAGAACGCGCGGCGATCTGCGTGTGCGTCCGGCGTCATTCGCATTTCTCGGCTGCGCTCGCGGCACTTTCGACCGCCCGAGGAAGTCTCGCCACAAAACGATTCAGCTCACCATCGCTCGCGACGAGTATCACCTCGCCACCGTGCGCGCGGACGATCTCGCGCGCGAGGCTCAACCCGAGGCCCGCACCTCCGCTGCGGCCGCTCCGGCTCGGATCGGCGCGAAAGAAGCGTTCGAAAATCCTCTCCCGATCCGGCGCCGGAATTGGCGGCCCGGAATTCTCGACGAATACCAATACCTCGCCGCCTTCGCCGCGCGCGACGATCCGCACCCAGCCGTCCGGTCGGTTGTATTTCAAGGCGTTGAGCGCGAGGTTTTGTAGCGCCTGCTCCAGGAGATCCGGGTCTGCTTCGACGCGAAGGCCGGCTGAGATTTCCGCGTCGATCGCGAGTCCGGCCGATTGCGCGCGACAGTCCTCCACGATGTTCGCCAGCAGCGCGCTCAAATCCACGGCCTGTTTCTGCAACGGGAGCCGGCCCGCATCGGCGAGCGAGAGCAGCAGCAGTTTTTCCACGATTGCCTTCAGCCGGTGGGTTTCCTCCAGCAGGCTACCGTAAACTCCCTGCTGCGCGGAATCGGCCGGCGCGCTTTCGAGCGCCTGCTCGAGTTCGAGCTGCAACCGTGACAGCGGCGTCTTCAGCTCGTGCGCGGCATCGGCGCTGAAGCGCGTCGCCTGCTGAAAACTTTTTTGGAGCCGGTCGAGCATCGCGTTGCAGACCGTGATCAGGCGGTTGAATTCCCGGTCGCGCGTCATCGCGGGGATCCGTTGGTCGAGCCCCCGCGCGGTCACGCGCTCGGCGGTTTCCGTGAGCGCGGTGACGGGTCGCAGCGCACGCCGCGCCACGAGCCACGCCCCGCCTGCGGCCAGCAGGAGCGCCGCCGGCAGCGCGAGGAGAAACAGGTTGCGCAGCTCGACCATGCGCGCGTTGAACTCGTCGATGTCGACCGCGACGACGAGCGTGACGTAGGGATTGCCCATCACGCCGACACGCCAGCTGCGGCCGCCGGCGACGCGCGTGAAAAACTGCGCCGACCGCCGCGGCAGCGCGGGATTGCGCGGGGAAATCTCCTCGCCGCGCCGCGGCGGCGCTGGAAGCTTTTCGCGTTCCAGCGCGCCGCCCGGCACCTCGTATCGTTCCGAAACGGGAAACGAATCGGGCGCGATTTCCTTCGGCCATTCGGGCGACTGAAAAATCACGCGGTCATAATTTTTCACCCAGAGCACGAAGCGGGCGGACGATCGGTCGCCCGCCACGAATTTCAGCGCCTCCTCCAGCCGGATCCAGTGGTCGCCGCCGAGCACGCGGTCGAGATTCGCCTGCGCGAGATTGCGAATCTCGCGGTCGAGCCGATCGAGATTGAACTGGTAGGACACACGCCACAGCGCGAGTCCGGAGCCGACGAGCAGCAGGCCGGTGATTCCGCCCGACAACAGCGCGATCTTCAGGCGAAACGAATTCAGATTCACGCGGACTTTCGCGCGTCTGGAACGCGGTAACCGACGCCCCGCACCGTCTCGATCACCGGCCGGCCGCCGGACCCGGTGAGTTTTTTCCGGAGGTGCTGCACATAGACGTCGACGAGATTCGTGCCGGGATCGAAATGATAATTCCACACGTGCTCGCAAATCTGCGCGCGGGTGAACGTGCGGCCGGGCGAGCGCAGCAGGCAGGTGAGCAACGCGAACTCGCGCGCGGTGAGCTCGACGGTTTCGGGCCCGCGCTTCACTTCGCGGGTGAGGAGGTTGACGACAAGATCGCCGTGCTCCAGCAGCGATTTTGGCTGGCCTGACGATCGCCGCAGCAGCGCATGCAGGCGCGCGGCGAGCTCCTCGATGTAGAAAGGTTTCACGAGGTAGTCGTCCGCGCCGGTGTTGAGGCCGTCCAGCCGCTCGTGCAGCGCGCCGCGCGCGGTGAGGAGGATGACGGGCACCGCCGCATGCTGTTCGCGGAGCTGGCGCACGATGCTGAGGCCGTCGCGGCCCGGGAGCATGATGTCGAGCACGAGTGCGTCGTAGCTGCGCGTGGTCGCGAGCGTGTAGCCCTCGTCGCCGTGCTCGCTCAGGTCGACCACGAAGCCCTGCGCCTCGAGTCCCTTGCGCAGGAATCCGCCGAGCTTCCGGTCGTCCTCGACCACGAGCACTTTCACGCGCCCGGTCTATCTCGCGCGGGTGGTCGCGTCGAAGCGAATATCGTTAAAGAATTTTAATCGAAACTGCCGCGCGGCGTTAATCCCGTTCGCGTCTAATGAGGCAGCATGAAAACCATGATTTCAGCAAACGCCGTCATCCTCACGACCGCGTCGGGGGCACGACGCTGCCTCTGTCTCGTCGCTCTGGCCTTGGTTGCCTCGGCCGCTTTTGTTTTCGCTCAGGAGTCCGCCGTTTCCCCGCCCGATCAATCGCCACCGCCGCGACGCGGCGAACGACCCGACCGTGCGCGTCCCGAGGGCCGGCAGCGCTACTCGATCGAGCAGGCGACCTCGGACCGCGCGCAGCTCCACACGATTGCGTTCGACGGCCTCGCGTTTCTCACCGGCGATTTTCGCGCCGACACGTTTCTGCCGCCGGGCAAGGTCTCCGACTTCTTCGGCTTCCAATACCTGCGTGACATCGACACCGGCGAGCTCGGGCACAACACCTCCTTCCTCACACGCATCGCCAACAACACGCTGCAGATTCTCGACGACGACCGGAAGGCGCAGCTCGCGGTGCTCGGCGCGGCGCAGGCGCCGCAAATGCGCGAGCTCGCGCTGATGCGCCTGCCGCTCATCCAGGCGTTCCGACAGAATCTTGAAGGCCGCCTGCCCGATGGTCGCACGAGTCTCGATCGCGATGCCGTGCGGAAATATTGCGCCCAGATTTTCGAGCTCGGCGGCAAGCTCGCCTGCGAGCGCGCCGAAGTCTGCGGCCGCATCGCGCGCTCCTTGACCGACGAGCAGAAGGCGCGCTTCGCCCAACTCAAGTTCGGCGACTCACGCACGTGGCCCGATGTGCCGGAGAGCTTCGACCGGCGTCGCGTGGCGCACGAGGTGCACGTCGCGGTGATGACGTATGCGAGCGAGTTCTTCAGCTGGTATGCCGGCTCGATCGAAGCCGACACCTATTTCTGCCCCGAAGGCCACGGCACCTACTTCGGCGCGTTCTACGTGAAGGACGCCCCGGCGATCCACCAGCCGAACTACTCGATCAGCACCGCGCTGACGGGCGACGGCGGCGAGGCGTTTCTCAATGCGCTCGACACGTCGCAGCGCGCGGAGATCGCGAGCCTGGTCGACCTTCAGCGCGACGACTTGGCGGGCATCGTGCAAACCCGCCGCGCGATCGCGACCGAGCTGCGCCGTTTTCTCACCGGCGCGACCGCGGATCTGGACAAGGTGCTCGCGCTGAGCCGGCACTACGGCGAACTCGACGGCGACCTCTCGTTTTTCTACGCGACGCATTTCGCCGCGGTGAATCGCACGCTCACGGCGACGCAGCGCAGCGCACTCGCCAAACTTCGCGAACCCGATCCCCGTCCGGGCCGCGGCGTGTTCGTGTATGCCGAGCCGCTCGAATCGCCGCGTATTCCCAGCTCGGATTTTCTTTTCACGGCGCCGCCGAAATAGCACTTCGAACCAGCGAGCACGGCGCATGAACCCAACGACGACACGACGGCAATTTCTCGGCGCGATCGCCGCGGCCGCTGGCGCGCTGGCGGCCGACGGCCTGTCGCAGCAACGCGCTGCCGCGCCGCGCGGCGATGGCCGGCGCGGTCACCGGCCCGGCGATTTCATCCTGCCGCGGGAGCTGGAGGATTTCGCGCGGTTGTCGCTCGTGCTGGGACGCGCGACCGACCGCGCGGTGACCATGAGCGCGTTGAGCCGCGAAGCGGCCGAGGCGTATTATGAGTTTGGCCCGGCTTCCGCGAGCACCGCGCGCACCGAGCCCGTCGCGTGGCCCGCGGGCGAGCCGGTGGAAACGCTCTTCAGCAAATTGCAGCCTGACACCGATTATTTCTATCGCGCACACGTCCGGCGCCCGGGCGAAACGGCGTTTCAACTCCGGCGCGAAGGCCGCTTCCACACCCAGCGCGCAGCCGGCCGGCCGTTCGTGTTTACGATCCAGGGCGATTCGCATCCCGAGCGCCCGCAGATGAGTCATCCCGATTTGTATGCGCGCACGCTGCTGGCGGCCGCCGAGGACCGGCCCGATTTCCACGTTTGCATGGGCGACGACTTCAGCGTCGCGCCCGTCCGCGAGGTCAATGCCGCGACCATCGGCGAGCGCTATCTGCTGCAACGTCCGTTCCTCGGGCTGGTCGCGCAGTCCGCGCCGCTCTTTCTGCTCAACGGCAATCACGAGCAGGCGTCGTTGTTCAACTTCAACCAAACCGACATCCGGCACCAGGTCGCCGTCCTCGCGCAAAACGCCCGCAATCGCTACTATCCCGCGCCGACGCCCGACGCATTCTACTCGGGCGACACGGCGGCGCTGCCCACGATCGGCTTGCTCCGCGACTACCATGCATGGACGTGGGGCGATGCGTTGTTCGTCGTGCTCGACAACTACTGGCACTCGCCGGCGCTGGTCGACAGCGGCTTTCGCGAGGAAGATCGCGGCGAAGGCCGCCGGGAGCGCGACGAATGGAATCTCACGCTGGGCGAGGCGCAATATCGCTGGCTGCAGCGCACGCTCGCGGCGAGCAACGCGCGCTACAAATTCGTCTTTGCCCACCATGTGCTCGGCACCGGCCGCGGCGGCATCGACGAATGCGATCTTTTCGAATGGGGCGGCCGCAGCCGCCGCGGCGACTGGGAATTTGCGCAGCGGCGGCCCGGCTGGGAGCTTCCGATTCACCAGTTAATGGTGAAGCACGGCGTCTCCATTTTCTTCCAAGGCCACGACCATCTCTTCGCGCGACAGGAGCGCGATGGAATCGTCTACCAGGAAGTGCCGATGCCCGCGGATCACGGCTACGCCGCCTACAATGCCGACCGCTATCGCTCCGGCGTGAAGCTGCCGAACTCCGGCCATCTGCGCGTGTCGGTCGCGCCGGACGGAGTGACCGTCGATTATCTGCGCACCTTTCTGCCGCAGGACGAAACTGCGCAGCGCAAAACGGGCGACATCGCGCACACTTACACGGTCAGCCCGAAAAATTCCCGTGCGTAGAAGAGGCGTCTCGTGGTTTCTGCTGCTCATCGCGAGCGGCGCGTGCGTGCTCGGCCAGCCGGCACGCGGACGCCAGCTGAATTCGCCCGCTCCGAATTCCGATCGCTCGGCACTCGAGACGTTCAACGTCGCCGTGCCTGCGCATCCGTTCGACCTCGTCCTCGTCCGGCCCGAGGCCACGGCGATCACACTCAGCGTCGTTGCGTATGCAGAGCGCGAAGGATTCGTCGCCTACGGCACCGAGCCGAATGCCTGCACCGCGCAAACGCCCTTGCGCCATTTCGCACGCGGCGAGCCCGTCAGCGTGGTTCTCGCCGGACTGAAGTCCGACACACGCTACTTCTACCAGTTTCGCTCGCGCGTCCCGGGAGCCGGGGAGTTCGCGAGCACGCCGGAGGCTTCGTTCCACACCGCCCGTCCCGCCGGGGCAACCTTCATGTTTACGCTCACCGCCGACGCGCACCTCGACGGGCACACCAGCGCGGACGTTTACCGGCAGACGCTCGCGAATATCGCGAGCGAGGCGCCGGACTTTCATCTCGATCTCGGCAACCTTTTCATGACCGACAAACACGCCACGCGTGAGGAGGCCGCCGCGCAGTATCTCGCGCAGCGTTATTACCTCGGGCTCATCGGCGCTTCGAGCCCCGTGCTGCTCGCGCTCGGCACGCACGACGGTGAAAGCGCGAAGGACGACGACGGCACCGATGCCAGCCTCGCGGCGTGGTCACACCGGCTGCGCACGCGCCTTTTTCCGAATCCCGTGCCGGATGATTTCTATTCGGCCAACGCCACGCCCAACGCCTCGCGCGGGCTGCGCCAAAACTACTACGCCTTCACGTGGGCCGATGCGCTCTTCGTCGTGCTCGATCCGTTTGCCAACTCGGCCCGCACGCGCGGCAGCCGCGATGGCTGGGCGTGGTCGCTCGGGCTCGAGCAATACCGCTGGCTCGAGCGGACGCTGCGCGAGAGTCGCGCGACGTTCAAATTCGTCTTCATCCACAATCTGCTCTGCGGCGACGCGGCGGCGCGCGGCGGCGTCGAGGTGGCGATGCTCAACGAGTGGGGCGGAAAGAACGCCGACGGCACCGACGGCTTCGCGCAACACCGCCCCGGCTGGGCCGAGCCGGTGCACGCATTGCTCGTGCGGCACCACGTCGCCGCCGTTTTCAAGGCGCACGACAATTTCTACGCGCGGCAGGAGCGCGACGGCATCGTCTACCTGATGGTGCCGCAGCCAAGCTTCGCGGGCAACGATCGCATTCGCGACCTGGAAAACTACGGCTACCAGCGCGGCGTGTTTCTCGGAAACTCCGGGCACGTCCGCGTCACCGTTTCTCCGGGCGAAGCCGCGATCGCCTATGTGAAATCCTCCGCCGCGATGGAAATTGCCGACCGCAGCCGCGTCGTGGCGCCACGCTAGGCGGCCGACGAAATTTAATCCGCCGCGCGCCCTGCGATTTACGCCGGCTGGCCCTGCTGCCGCATCGGGAAGGGCACCATCGTGTCGCCCTTTTCGTAGTCGGTGAGCAGCGAGAACCGGAAGGTCGTGCCTTCGCCGGCCTTGCTGTCGACGGAGATCGAGCCGCCCATCAATTCGCACAGGCGCTTCGAGATGATCAAGCCGAGCCCGGTGCCGCTGCGGCGGCGTTCGGACGAGCTGTCGACCTGGCTGAACGGTTTGAACAATTTCGAAATCTTGTCCGCCGGGATGCCGATGCCGGTGTCGGCGACGGCGAAGAACAGCCGCAGCGCGCGGCGCGTGTCGCGCATCGTCACGGGCTCGCCGCGCATGCACGAGACGTTGATCGTGATGCTGCCGCGCTCGGTGAACTTGAGCGCGTTGCCGATGAGGTTGGTAAGGATCTGGCGCAGGCGCGCCTCGTCGCTGTTGACGATTGCGGGCACGTCGGGGTCGATATTCGCCGAGAGCGTGAGCGCGGCGGCGCGGGCGCGCGGCTGAAAGAACGCGATGACTTCCTCGACGCACTTGTGCAGGCCGAAGGGCGCCGACTCGATTTCAATCTTGCCGGCCTCGATCTTCGAGAGGTCGAGGATGTCGGCGATCAACTTCTCCAGCGCCTGGCCGCTCGACTTGATGATCGCGACCTGCTCGCGCTGCTCGGGCGAGAGCGGCGAGTCGGCGAGAATCTGCGCGAATCCGATCACGCCGTTGATCGGCGTGCGGATTTCGTGGCTGACGATCGCGAGGAATTCGCTCTTCGCGCGGTCGGCGGCCTCGGCGGCTTCCTTTGCGTGGAGCAGCGCGGCTTCCGCCTCCTTGCGCAGAGTGATGTCGTGGCCGACGGACTGATACTCGAGCGCGTTGCCCGAATCGTCCTTGATCGCGCGCTGCGTCCACATGAACCAGCGCCGGCGGCCGTCGGGAAAATCGAGCTCGCGTTCGAACGTGTAAGGCTCGTCGCCGACCGCGCCGCCGGGGGTGAAGAGCGCGAACGGCTGGCCGACGAGTTCGTTGCGCTTGCGGCCGAAGGCCTGGGCGTAGGCGCTGTTGACGAAGGTGATTTTGCCGTCGAGCCGGTAGCGGCAGATCAAGTCGACCTGGTCCTCGACGATGCCGCGATAGCTCGCCTCGGTTTTCTGCAGCGCCTGCGCCATGCGCTCGATCTTGCGCGCGAGGCCGATGATTTCGTCGTGCTCGGATTCGCCGTTGCTCGGCTCGTCGGTCGGGTCGGCGGCTTTCACGGCGGTCCGCAGCGTCTTGATCCGCTGCATCATCGTCCGGTCGAAAACATATCCGCCGAGCACGAGCAGCACGCAGCCGATGATCGCGAGCGTGAGGACGTAGTAGGTCTCGCCGAGCCGCTCGCGCAGCACGTCGTCGGTCGTGACTTTCACGACGACCGCGATCAGTGCAACAGCCAGGCTGAACGCCAGTGCGAGGATGAAGAACGTCTTGCGCTTGGAGTTCTCGGCCATGTGCTCGCTCAGAAATGTCGGTCGGGTTGGTCGAAGTCTAACGAAAAAACGCCGCGCCGCCTACGTAGACCTACTCCTCCGCCCGCAGCGTGTGGAGAGCCGACAATTTGCGCAACGGCGGCACCGCGCGCGCGATCGCGCCGGCGACGACGATCGTGCCGATGCCGCCCCACACGACGGCGCCCACCGGTCCGATCAGCGCGGACATGAGTCCGGCGCGGAGCGCGCCGATCTCGTTCGAGGAGCCGATGAAAATCTGATTCACCGCCGTCACGCGGCCGCGCAACGCATCGGGCGTGAGCAGTTGCACGAGCGACTGGCGGACCACGACGCTGATGTTGTCGAACGCGCCCGTGAGAAACAGCGCGATCATCGAAAGCCAGAACCAGTGCGAGACGCCGAAGAGCACGATCGCGCCGCCGAACGCCGCCACCGCCCACAACAGCGCGCGGCCCGGCTGCTCCAGCGGCGGCCGATGCGCCGTCCACATCGCCATCGTGAATGCGCCGAGCGACGGCGCCGCGCGCAGCCAGCCGAAGCCCGCCGGTCCCACGTGCAGAATCTGGTCCGCGTAGACCGGCAGCAGCGCCGTCGCGCCGCCGAGCAGCACGGCGAACAAATCGAGGCTGCTCGCGCCGAGGATGAGTTTCTTGCGCCAGATGAATTCCGCGCCGGCCAGCACATCGCGCCACGTGCGGCGCACCTGCGCCTGCTGCGGCGCCTGAAAATAACGCACCCGGCCGAGCGCGATCAGAAAACAAAGCTCGAGCGCCGCGCCGAGCGCGTAGACCGGTGGCACGTCCGCGACCGCGATCAACGCTCCGCCGAGCGCCGGCCCGGCGACCGTCGCGATCTCAAACGTGCTCGTGCTCCACGTGATCGCATTCGTGAGCGCCGACGTCGGCACGAGCAGCGGCGTGATGCTCGAGCGCGCGGGCCAGATGATGATCCGCACGCTCGCATGCACGAACAGCAGCAGATAAATCAGCGGCAACGCCGGCTCGTCGAAGTGCAGTGCGCCGGGCGTGGCGTGGCGCTCGAAAATTCCCGCGATCGCGCGCAGGCCGCCGTTCGCCCAGCGCAGCGGCCCGAGGTCGGGCACGGCGCCGTGCCAGTAGGAGAGGGCGGCGAGCGCGACGTTCACGCCCGCGATCGTCGCCGTGCCGAGCCCGATCAGCCGGCGCCGGTCGTGCCGGTCCGCGATCGCGCCCGCGGGCAGCGACAGCGCGAGCAGCGGCAGCACGTTGACGAGCCCGACGAGCCCGAGCGCGGTCGACGAGTGCGTCCATTCGTAAACCTGCCACAACGCGACCGCGATCACGGCCTGGCGCCCGATCAGCGCGAGAAAACTGCCGCCGAGATAATCGCGGAAATTTTCGATGCGCAGCGCGGCGTAAGGGTCGTGGCGGGGAACGGCGGTCGAAGCGTCGGACATGGACCGCGCGGAGCGATTCAGAAATTTTCCGCCGTGGCGAGACGGTTCGGATTTTGCGCGCGCCGCCTTCGCGCGAACCGCTGGCGTGCGAGCGTGCTCGGCGTCGCGCCAGCTCCGCGCGCGAGCTTTACCCGCGGCGCGCGCCGGTTAAACCCAATCGCGATGTCCGCGCCGCTGCGCCTCGTTTTTCTCGGCTCCGATTCGATCGCCCTCCCGCTGCTCGACTGGCTCGCGGGCGAGGGCAGCGCGCGCGCGCGCGTCGTGGCCGTGTTCACGCAGCCGGACCGGCCCGTCGGGCGCGGCCAAAAAATCCAGCCCAACGCGATCAAGACGTGGGCGCGCGCGCGCGCGATCGATGTTTTCCAGCCCGAGAAACTCACGCCCGAGATGCGCGCGCAGCTCGCGACGCTCGCGGCCGACGTCGCGCTCGTGCTGGCTTACGGGCACATCCTGCGCGACGAGTTCATCGCGACGCCGCGGCTCGGCACGTTGAATCTCCATACGTCGCTCCTGCCGAAATACCGCGGCGCCTCGCCGATCCAGACGGCGATCGCGAACGGCGAACGCGAAACCGGCGTGAGTCTCATGCGCATCGTGCGCAAGCTCGACGCCGGCCCGGTCGCCGACGCCGAGCGCGTCGCGATCGGAGCGCTCGACACCGCGGCCGATCTCGAAACGCGGCTCGCGGGCGCATGCGTGCCGTTGCTCGCGCGCGCGCTGCCGCGGCTCGCGACGGGCGCGCTGGAGTTTGTCGCGCAGGACGAAAACGCGGCGACGTTTTGCCGGAAGCTTGGAAAAGAAGACGGCGCGCTCGATTTCGCCGCGCCGGCCGCTGCGCTCGCCGCGCGCATCAACGGCCTCTATCCGTGGCCGGCGTGCGCGACCGAGATCGCCGGCCAGCCGATCAAAGTCGGTCTCGCGGAGGTCGCGCCCTCGTCCGCTCCGGCGCACGCCGCGGGCCGCGTGCTCGGCGCGGACGCGGACGGATTGCTCGTCGCGACGGGCGACGGCGTGCTGCGGCTGCGCCGCTTGCAGCGGCCGGGCGGAAAAATGCTGCCCGCCGCGGAGTTTCTGCGCGGCTGGCCGATCGCGGCCGGCACGGAGTTGGCCTCGCGGCCGATGCCGCCGCTGCTCGTCACGCGTTGAATCAGCGCGGCGTTTTCGTGGCCGGAAGTTTTTCCCACGCCTCGGGCGGCGCGTCGACTTTCGCCATCGGCACGTAAGTGAGAATCACCAGCCGGTGCTCGCTGATCGGCACCGCGACGTGCGAGCGCGAGATGCGGCGCGTGCCTTCGAGATTGAGTTCGTAGTCGCGGATGACGCCGCCGTGCAGATGAAGCGTGAAGGTCACCGCGAATTCCGGCGCGCCGCCCTCGGCGCTGCCCGCGGCCTTCACGACGAACGTCTCCGACTCGGGCTCGTCGAAGGTCGCGTTCGTCACGGTGAGCAGCGAGATCAATTCCTGATCCGGGCGCATCACGCTCGGCCGGTCCGCGCGACCGAGCCACACGACGCGCGCGGTCGGCCCGTCGGGCCGCAGTCGCTCCTCGGCTTGCGCGTCGAGGATTTCCTGCGTCGTCATCCAGCCTTCGGGCGTGTGCGTGACCATCGCGCCGCCGGCGGTGATCAACGTGTCGAGTTGCAGCCCGTCGCTCCAGTCGCGCCGCAGCCACGTGTTGCCCGCGAGATCGATGCTGCCCTTCATGTGGGGAAACGTGCTGCGCTGCACGGTCGTGACGGTGCCGCGACGCGTCTCGAGATTTTGCGCGACGGGGCCGGGATCGCCGTTGATCGTTTCCCACGAGTAGCTGTGCTGGTCGCGGAGGTATTCGAGCGCCTGCGCGAGCGCGGCGGGCGGCGCGGCGTGCGCGACGAGGGGCAGCAGCAGGACGAGAAACCGAAGCCGTTTCACGGAAGAGGCGGAAGGCCGCCGCAAACAAGCGCGCGAATCCACCCCGGGTCAACTCTCCCCCGGGCGCGCGCACATGCCGCTTGTTTTCGCCGGCGCTTTTCGCAAGCTGCGTCGGCATGTGGAAGTGCCTGCTCATCGCGTGCGCCGCAACCGCCACGGCGCTCGCGCAGAATCCGGCGTCGTCGCTCGACGTGGCGAATTTGCGCGAGGACGTGCGCGGCCTCTCGCAACGCGTCAGCGAGCTCACGCTGCGGCTCGAGCAGCTCGAACGCGAGAACGGCGATCTCAAGCTGCGCGCCAGCTCCGCGGGCCAGTCCTATGCGACCGTCGCGCAGCTCAACGACGCCGTCGCCGAGCTCAACCGCACGATCAAGCTCGCCGTCTCCACGGCGAAAAACGAAACGCTCCAGCAGGTCGCCGCGCAGATGGAAAAGCTCGGCCAGCAGACCAACGCCGCGCTCGAATCGCTCGCGCGCACGCAGGCCGCCGCGCCTGCGCCCGCGCCGCGGGCAGGCGCGCCGGCGCCGACGGCGTTTTCGGAAAATTTTCCGAAGGAAGGCGCGAACTACACGGTGCAGAAGGGCGACTCGCTCGCCGGCATCGCGAAAAAAACCGGCGCAAAGCCACAGGACATAATCAACGCGAACAAGCTCGCCGATCCGGATCGACTTGTCCCCGGCCAGACGCTCTTCATTCCCGGAGGAAAATAATTTCATGTCGGCAGCTCCCAAATCGCGTCTCGGCCGCGGACTCGGCGGCCTCATCGCCGCCGCAAAACCGGCGGCCTCTGCGTCCGCCGCGGCCGGGTCGAACGACCACGCTGCGCCTGCACCTGCGCTCGCCGCGGCGCCGACGGCCGGCGCGCCCGGTTATCAGGAAATCGCGGTGCACCTCGTCGAGCCGAGTCCGTATCAGGCACGTCGCGAGATCACGGCCGAGCAGCTCGCGGAGCTGGCGGAGAGCATCCGTTCCGAGGGCCTGTTGCAGCCGATCGTCGTCCGCCAGCAGGGCGAAAAATTCCAGCTGATCGCGGGCGAACGCCGCTGGCGCGCGTTCCAGCAACTGAAGATCAAGGCGATTCCCGCGCGGATCGTCGAAGCGAGCAATGCGTCGTCGGCCGCCCTCGGCCTGATCGAGAATCTGCAGCGCGAAGGGCTCAACCCGATCGAGGAAGCGCACGGCTACGCGAGCCTCATTCGCGATTTCGATCTCACGCAGGAAACCGCTGCGCAACGCGTCGGCAAAGGCCGCGCGACCGTGGCCAACGCGCTGCGGCTGCTCTCGCTCGACGCCGAGCTTCAGGGCTTCATTGCGAAAAATCTGCTCAGCGTCGGCCACGCGAAGGTGCTGCTCGGCATCGAGGACGCCGCCCAGCGCGCGCTGCTCGCGCGCCGCGTCATCGAGGAAGGCCTCAGCGTGCGCGCGACGGAGAAATTCACGCAAATTGCGAAAACCAGCGGCCGCCCGGCGCCCGCGCGCTCTCGGCCGGGCGTCTCCGCGAAGGACGCGGCGACGGTCGCCGGCATCGAGCGCAAGCTCACCTCGCATCTCGGCGCGCGCGTCGCCGTGCTGCACTCGCCAAAAAAAGGCCGCATCGTGATCGAATATCGTGGCAACGAAGACCTGCAGCGTCTCTTGGAAAAACTCGGCGTCGAAGCCTGAGAAGTGTCCGGCTGGGAAACTGTCTTGCGGGCGTTGTGCTCCACGCCGGTTGAAATACGGGGGCTAAAAGGACAGCGGGACCTTTTTTTGCCACAGAGGGCACGGAGCTCGGACCCAGAGGACACGGAGAATCTGTCCGCAGGTCGGCGACGCACTGCGCTGAAGGCCGCGGCGGTGTCTTTTGAGAAAAATAGATTTTTTGCCTCTGTGATCTCTGTGTCGGAGCTCCGTGCCCTCTGTGACTAAGATCGAAAAGATCGAAAGTCGTTCGACTACCGCTCGCCGCCACAGCTGGGTTGACATCCTCCGCCGCCTCGGTGGACTCCTGAACCCTTTCCTTCTCACATGAGCGTTTTTCTGGCGATTCTCACGGTCATCCTGGTCTTCGTTTCGTTGTTCCTCATCCTCGTGGTGCTGGCGCAGAAATCGAAGGACGGCGGCATGGGCGCGGCCTTGGGTGGCGGTGCGGCCGAAGCGGCCTTCGGCGCGGAGACGAGCAACGTCCTCAGCCGGTCCACGATCTACGCTGCGATCCTGTTTTTCGTCCTGGCTTTCATCACCTACCTCGGCCGGGTCTATCAATCGAAACACATCGGCGGCGGCGACGGCGCCGCGCTGCCCGCGATCGCCGCGCCCGCGCTTCCGCCGGTTCCGGCGGGCAGCACGCCCGCGGCTCCCGCGCCCGGCGTCACCGTGCCGCTGACCACCGCGCCCGCTGCCGGCGCCACGGCTCCGGCGACGACCGCGCCGGCTACCGCGACGCCGACGCCTGCTCCCGACGCCGCCAAGAAGCCCTGAGCGAATGCCGCGCCTCGGAAAATTTACGCCCGCCACGATTTGGCGGGCGTTTTTTGTCTTCTCGCTGGGAGTTGCTTGCGCGCGCGGCGCATCGCCGCCGGCCCAGCCGCCGGAGTTGGCGCAGGTCGGATTGCCCGATGCCGCCGAGACGCGCGAGATCCTCGAGCAGTTCCGCCATTCCGGAATCGCGGGGCAATATTTCCTCCAGTTCGAGTTGCACGCGCTGCCGCGGCGCGGCGCGGAGACCGTGTTTCACGGCCGGATGTGGGGCGGCCGCAACGCCGACGGCGCGCTCAGCCGCGTCGAGCTGACCGACTCCGCCAATCGCACCCATCGCCTGCTCGTGCAAAACGGCGAACACGCCGCGGTCTGGCGCTTCGCCGGCGCGAGGGTGGAGCAGCTCGGCGTCGCCGCGCTCTTCGAGCCCGTGATTCCCGGCGTCGAAATCACGGCGTTCGATTTGCAGATGCCGTTTCTCTACTGGCCCGACGCGAAGGTGCAGCGCATCGCGCGCGTGCTCGGCCGGCCGGCGCACGCGATTTTGTTTACGCCGCCCGCGGCTTTTGCGGCGCAGCATCCGGAGATCGCCGCCGTCCGCGTGTATCTCGACACGCAGTTCAACGCACTCGTGCAGGTCGATGTGATCGGCGCGAAAAACACGGTCACGAAGACGACCGCGCTCGTCGGCCTGAAAAAAGTGGGCGAGCAATGGATTCCGAAGGCGCTCGACGTGCGCAACGAGCTCACGCGCGACAAGACGCGCTTCCTCGTCGCCGGCGCCGCGCTCAATCTCGATCTCGCGCCGGCGGTGTTCGAGCCCGCTTCGCTCGCGGAGGACGTTCGCGCGCCCGCGGCCGATCGCATCGTGCCGGTCGAGCCATGACGCGCGCGAAGCAGCTGCGCGCGGTGGTCTTCGATCTCGACGGCACGCTGATCGACAGCCTGTCGCTCGTGCTGAGCTCGATCGCGCACGCGCTCGAGCCGTTTGGCACGAAGCCGACGATGGAGATTTTCGCGAAACTCGGCGGCCCGCCCGAACGTTTCCTGCCGAACCTGCTGCCGCACGTCCGGCACGTGCCCGAGGCGCTGCGGCGGATGGATGCGTTTCACCTCGAGAACTGGCATCGCATCCAGCCGTTCGAAGGCGTGACGCAGACGCTGACGCGGTTGCGCGCGGGCGGCGTGCAACTCGCCGTGTGGACCGGGCGCGATCGGGAGTCGGGCAGCCGCATGCTGCGCGAGCTGCAGCTCGAGACGTTTTTCGCGACGGTGGTTTACGGCGACGATCTGCCGACGCACAAACCCGACCCCGCGGGCCTGCGCGAGATCATGCGGCGGCTCGGCGTCGCGGCGGACGAGACGATTTTCGTCGGCGACGCGGACGTCGACGTGCTCGGCGGCGCCGCCTGCGGGGTCGACACGATTCTCGTGCGCCACGCGCGCGAGATCGAGGCCACGGTGATCGCGCAGGCTTGGCAGCATACCGAAACGCCGGCCGAGGCGCTCGCGCTCGTGCTGCGGCGACTGGGATCGTTGTAGGGCGTCTGTCTTGCGGACGCCGCCGGACGAATCGCGACAGGTGCAGCGGACGCGCCGAATTGCGCTTCCGTTGCCCGCGCGCGGCGGCTACACGCGTGGTCGCAGATGAAGATCTACTTCATGGGAATTTGCGGGACGGCGATGGGCAACGCCGCGCTGCTCGTCCGCGCCGCGGGCCACGAAGTGCTCGGCGCCGACAGCGGTGTTTATCCGCCGATGAGCGACGTGCTCGCCGCCGCCGGCATCGCGCTGCACGAAGGCTACGATCCCGCGCGCCTCGCGCAGCTCGCGCCCGATCTTGTCGTGATCGGCAACGCCATGTCGCGCGGCAACGCCGAAGTCGAGTGGCTGCTCGACACGCGCGCGCTGCCGTTCACGTCGCTCCCCGCGCTGCTGCACGACTTCGTGCTGAAAGGCCGGCGCAATCTCGTCGTCTGCGGCACGCACGGGAAAACGACGACGACTTCGCTCGCGGCGTTTCTGCTGCGCGCGGCCGGCCGCGATCCGGGTTTTCTGATCGGCGGCGTGCCGCAGGATCCGCCGGTCGGAAATCATCTCGGCGCGGCGGCCGATCCGTTTGTGATCGAGGGCGACGAATACGACAGCGCGTTCTTCGACAAGCGCAGCAAGTTCATCCATTACGCGCCGCACATCGCGGTGCTGAACAATCTCGAGTTCGATCACGCGGATATTTTCCGCGACCTCGCCGATGTGCAGCGGACGTTCGCGCATCTCGCGCGCATCGTGCCGCGCCACGGTTGCATCGTGCTCAATGGCGACGATCCCAATCTTCGCGCGCTCGGCGCGATGCCGTGGACGCGCGTCGTGACCGTCGGCACCGGCGAGACCTGCGACGCACGTCTCCTCGATTTCGCGGAGGACGGAAATGGCGCGAGCTTCCGCCTGCAATGGCGCGGCGCGCCATGGGCCGACGTGCGCTGGTCGCTGCCCGGCCTCTACAACGCGCGCAACGCCGCGATGGCGGCGGTCGCCGCCGGCCTCGCGCTCGACGAAAAAAATCCGCGCGCGCTTGCGCTCGACGCGCTGGCGCGCTTCCGCGGCGTGAAGCGCCGGCAGGAAATTCTGCTGCAGACGCCGCCGCTCACCGTGATCGAGGATTTCGGCCATCATCCGACGGCGCTCGCGGAAACGCTGCATTCGTTTCGCGCGCGCTTTCCCGGCGCGCTGCTCACCGCGGTGTTCGAGCCGCGCAGCAACACGGCGCGGACAAAAGTGCTGCAGGCCGGCTTCATGCGCGCGCTCGCGCAGGCCGACGAAGTTTATCTCGGCGCGGTGAACCGTGCGGAAAAACTCGGCGCCGACGAACGCTTCGACGCCGAGGCCGTCGCGCAGCAGCTCGAGGCGCAGGGCGTCGAGGCGCATCGCGCCGACACCAACGCCGCGCTGCTCGACCAGCTCGTCGCGCACACGCTGCGCGCGCCGGCCGCGAAGCCGCGGCTCGTGGCGTTCTTCTCCAACGGCAGTTTCGACGGCATCATCGGCCGTTACGTCGCGGCGGCGCGCGGGTGAGCGGCGGCGAGGAATTCGCTTTGTCGCTTGCCTCGCGCGGCGACTTCGCCTCTCTGCGGGACTCGTTACCCACCCATGAATTCCACGTTCGGCCGGATCGTGCGCGGAGCAGTCTGCGCGAGTGTGATGTTTTCGCTGACGCTCGTGGCGCGCGCCGCATCGGCTCCCGCCGTGGCGGCGACGCCGACGCAGGATCCGATGCTCGCGCGGGTTTTTCCATCGATCGTGCGCATCGAAGCGATCCGGCTGCGTCCGCTCGACGGCCGGCTGGCGAAACAATGGACCGGCGGCAGCGGCGTGATCATCTCGGCGCAGGGCCACGTGATCACGAACTGCCATGTGACCGAGGACGGCGATTTTTTCCGCTGCTATCTGTATGACGGCTCGCACCTCGAGGCGAAGCTCGTCGGGCAGGATGCGCAGACCGATCTCGCGGTGTTGCAGCTCGACCTGAGCGCGCGCGCGAAGGATGCGGCGCCGCTCGCGGTCACGAAATTCGGCGACTCCGACCAGTTGAAGGCGGGCGACGAAGTGTTCGCGCTCGGCAGCCCGGGTTTTGTTTCGCAGTCGGTCACGCGCGGCATCGTGGCCAATCCGTCGCTCGTGCTGCCGGAGCAGACGGCCGGCAAAATGATTCTGCGCGGCGAGGATGTCGGCGCGCTCGTGCGCTGGATTCTGCACGACGCGCGCATCTTCGGCGGCAACAGCGGCGGCCCGCTCGTGAACAACCGCGGCGAAATCGTCGGCATCAACGAAATCGGCGTCTTCAATCTCAGCGGCGCGATCCCGAGCAATCTCGCGCGCGTCGTCGCGGACAATCTCAGCCAGAAAGGCACCGTCGTGCGCGGCTGGTCCGGGCTCACCGTGCAGCCGCGCCTCGAATCGGACGGGCCGGGCCGAGGCGTGATTGTCGGCGATGTCGCGCCGGATTCGCCCGGCGCGAAGGCCGGCGTGCAGCCGGGCGATCTGGTCGTCGCGTGCGACGGGCACGAGATCGAGGGCGCGGAGGAAAAAGCCGTGGCGCATTTCAACCGGCTCGAGGCGAGCCAGCTCCCGGGGCGGGAGTTTGTCGTCGATTTTCTGCGCGCCGGAAACAAGCAGACCGTGCGCCTGAAACTCGCGCCGCGCGAGCCGGCGCAGGCCGACGACACGGAGCTTCGCAGTTGGGGCGCCGTCGTGCGCGATCTCACGCCGAATCTCGTGCGCGAGGAGCGGCTGCCCGACGCAGGCGGCGTGTGGCTCGAAAATATCCAGCCCGCCGGGCCGTGCGGCCAGGCGGAGCCGACGCTGCGGCGCACCGACGTGTTGATCGCGGTCGAGGGCAAACCGGTTTCCACGGTGAAGGAACTGACCGCGCTCACCGAGCAACTCACGGCCGGGCTCGCACCGACCGCCGTGAAACCCGTGCTCGCGAGCGTGCGGCGCGATGGCGCGGTGATCAGCTCGGTGGTGGAGTTGCGCACATCGAATCCGCGCAATCCGCCGACGCAGGCGCTGAAGGCGTGGCTCGGGGCGGCGTCGCAGCCGCTCACGCCGAAACTTGCGACGCGGCTTGGCATCAAGGCCGACGGCGGCGCGCGGCTCACCCGCATTTACGCGGGCACCAAGGCCGAAGCGGCGGGATTGAAAGTGGGCGACGTGATCCTCGCGATCGACGGCACGCCGGTGCCGGCGCGGAGGCCGGAAGACACCGACGTGCTCGCGCGCCAGATCCGGCAATACAAAGCCGACAGCAGCGCGGCGTTTTCGATCTGGCGCGACGGACAGAAAATGGACGTGAACGTGACGCTCGAACTGCAGCCGAAGCCGACCGCGGAGATGCCTTATTACGAGGACGTGGAACTGGAATTTTTCGCGCGCGATCTCGCGTTCGACGATCGGGTGCGGCTGCAGTTGCCGCCGGAGGCGAAGGGCGCGCTGATCGAAAGCGCGACGGTGGCGGGTTGGGCCTCGCTCGCCGGCTTGCGCGCGGACGATGTCGTCGAAAAAGCAGGCAACACCGCGATCGCCAATCTCGCGGACCTGAAGAAAGCGCGCGAAGAAGCCGCGCACAACGGCCAGCCGTGGTGGGTGCTTCTCGTGCAGCGCGGCGGCCAGACTCAATTTGTCGAAATCAACCTCAAGCCGATCAAATCCAAGCCATGAGCTGCTCCTCCCGCGTTTTTCTTGCCGGCGTTCTCGCCGCGATCGTGTCATCCGTTTCTCCGGTGCGCGCGGCCTCGGCGGCCGATGCGGCGGCGGGCCGCGAGTTGATGAAGCGTTACGCCGATTCGGTGGTGTCGGTGGAACTCGTCGTGACGCTCAAGGTGAAATCCGGTGAGCGCGAGGCGCCGCCGCGCGAGCAACGCGTGGAAGTCAACGGCACGGTGATCTCGCCGAGCGGGCTGACGGTGACTTCGCTGGCGCGCGTGGATCCGCAGGTGGAATTCGAGGCGATGCGCGCCACGATGGGCGGCCGCGCGCCGGAGCTGGTCGGCATCGACTTCAAGGAGGTGAAAATCCGGCTCGCGGACGGGAAGGAAATTCCGGCGCGTTTCGTTTTGAAGGATGCGGATCTCGATCTCGCGTTCATGGCGCCGGTCGGTGGCGAGGGCGCGCCGGTGGAATTTCCGTCCTACGTGAAACTCGACGCGGCCGCGGAAGGCCAGTTGCTCGGCACGTATTTCTTCGTCTCGCGCGCGCCGAAGGCCCTGCAGCGCGTGCCGCTTGTCCGCGCGAGCGAGGTGATGGGCGTGATCGAAAAGCCGCGGCGTTTTTACCTGCTCACCGACGAAGCGCTGGGCTCGCCGATTTTCGACCCGAGCGGAAAGGTGCTCGGCATCACGGTGCAAAATTTCTCCGGCGGCCGGAGCAACGGGCTCGTCGTGCTGCCCGCGGCCGATGTCGCCGAAATGGCAAAGCAGGCGGCCGAGGCGCAGAAGACGCCGCCGCCGGCCGATGCGACGTCGACCGCGGCGCCGCCGGCGAACGCCGACGAGAAGAAGGGCTGAGCGCGCGCGGCGGCGTCAGGCGACGGGCACGGTTTCGCGCACGGGCGCGGATTCGCGGCGCGGCGGTTCGTCGGGGCCGATGAACTGGTTGAGCAGCAGCTTGAATTTTTTCAGGTCGAGCGGCTTCGCGAGATATTCGTCCATGCCGGCGGCGAGGCATTTTTCGCGGGTGCCCGCGGCGATCGAGGCCGTCAAGGCGATGATCGGCGTGCGCTGGCCGACGGGCTCTTGCGCGCGGATCCGCTGCGTGGCGGTGAAGCCGTCGATGTCCGGCATGTGCAGATCCATGAGGATCGCGTCGTAATTGATTTCCGCGGCGGCGCGCACCGCTTCCTCGCCACTGGCGGCGAGCGCGGGTTCGAAGCCGTTGCGACGCAGGAAAACTTCGAGCAGGAAGCGGTTCGTGTCCATGTCGTCGACGACGAGCACCCGCGGCCGGCGCGCGGGCGGAAGGAGGGGCTCGGATTTTTCCGGCGCAGCTTCGGTCGGCGGTGCGACGGGTGCGACCGGCAGCGTGAAGGAGAATTCGGTGCCGCGATCGACTTCGCTGTGCACCGCGATGCGGCCGCCCATCAAACCGACGAGCCGCTGGCAGATCGCGAGGCCGAGGCCGGTGCCGCCGTAGCGACGCGTCGTCGACGTGTCGGCCTGCACGAACATCTGGAAAAGATCGGGGAGCTTGGCGGCCGGGATGCCGATGCCGGTGTCGCGCACCTGGACCGCGAGCGTGCCGTCGTGCGCTCCCGGCGGCGGCGGAGTCCAGAGCAGAAACAGCGTCACCGAGCCGGCCGGCGTGAACTTGATCGCGTTGTCGATCAGGTTGAGCAGAATCTGGCGGAAGCGCAGCGGGTCGCCGGCGACCAGCAGCGGCCCGGCGATCTGCGCCTCGAAGCGCAGCTCGAGTTTTTTCTCCAGCGCACGCGGGCTGAGCAGGCGGAGCACTTCGTTGGCGGTCTCGACCGGCGCGAACGGCAGCCGCTCGAGGACGAGCCGGCCCTCCTCGATTTTGGTGAGGTCGAGGATGTTGTTGATCAGCGCGGTGAGCCGGCGGCCTTCGCTGCTGATGGTGGCGAGATAGTCGCGCTGCGCTTCGTCGAGCTTGGTCTCGGCGAGCAGGTCGGCGAAGCCCATCACGGCGTTCAGCGGCGTGCGAATCTCATGGCTCATCACCGCGAGAAAATCGCTTTTCGCGCGGCTCGCCGAATCGGCGTCGGTCTTGGCGCGCTGCAACTCGTGCTCGATCACGCCCTGCTCGCGGATTTTCGCGCGCATCAGCGCCACGAGCGTCGCGCTCGAGAGCAGCACGCCGACGAGCACCGCGACGCTGGCGAAGGCGAGCCCGCGCAATGCGGGGAGCGATTTCAGCCAGGTGGGAAACGGCTGCGTCGTCCATTCCGCGAAACCCGCCGCGGCGAGGGCGAGCGCCACCAGGAGGACGAAGGTCGTGCGGGAAAAATCCTGCCGCGCACCGCGGCGGCGCACGAAAAGCCAGCAGGCATAACACGCGACCGACGCCAGCAAGGCGAACGCCACCGCATCGAGCCGGTAGCGGAAGAAATCGCCGGTCTGTGAGGAAGACGTGAGCATGGACGGCTTTCGCATGCAGCGTGGCCGCGACCGCCGTCGGTTCAAAATGAGGATTTACTTACCGAATACTTAGCCGGTCACCTAAGTGTTGTTACGGTGAATCACTACGGCGGTTTCAAAAATTCCATCGCCGGTTTTGTTGAGCGGGCTTTTATGCCCGACAAGTCGGGGACAAACCCCGACCTGCATCGTCGTCGCGGCGACACTTCAATTTAAACTGCTGTAGCGGGTCACGCGCTCGCGCCGACGCCGGAAAGCGCGGCGGCGAGCCGCGTGAGAAGGTCCGCGCGATCCACCGGCTTGGCGACGAAGTCGTCCATCCCCGCGTCGCGGCACGAGGCGCGCATCGTGCCGTGCGTGAGCGCGGTCACCGCGAGGATCGGCGTGCGCCGGTCGGAAATCTCCTGCGCGCGGATTGCGCGCGTGGCGGCGAGCCCATCCATCTCGGGCATTTCGATGTCCATCAAAATGGCGGCGAACGACCCGCGGCTCGCGAGGCTCACGGCTTCACGGCCCGATCCCGCCATCTCGCAGGTGTAGCCGGCGCGTTGCAGCAATTCCTGCAGCACCTGGCGATTGATCGGATGATCGTCGACGATCAGCACATGGCGCTGGGAAGAAGGCGCGCTTTCGCCGGGCGCGGAGGAAGGCAGCGACGGAAACACGGAGCCGGTCGGTTCCGGCGGCAGCGCGGCGGAGGCGCGCGGGCAGGGAACGGAAAAGGTGAACTCGGAGCCGTGGCCGACGCTGCTTTTGGCGCTGATTTCGCCGCGCATAAGCTGCACGAGCCGCCGGCAGATCGCGAGGCCGAGCCCGCTGCCGCCGTGGCGCCGCGCGGTCGAGGCGTCGGCTTGCATGAAACGCTGGAAGAGGTTCGCCATTTTTGCCTCGGGGATGCCCGGGCCGGTGTCGGCGACGGAAATCTCGAGCGTGCCGTGGCCCGCACGCGCCGGGTCGTCGCGCCAGCAGGCCCGAATCAGCACCGATCCCTGCGCCGTGAATTTCACGGCGTTGCCGACGAGGTTGGTTAAAATCTGCCGGAGCCGGACCGGGTCGCCGATGACGCCGAGGTCGTCCGCGAGCCGGTTTTCAAAACGCAGCGCGAGATTTTTTTCCGCCGCCTGGGCGGCCAGCAAGTCGATGACTTCGCCGACGATCTCGGCCGGCCGGCATGGGACCGCTTCGAGCTGCAGCTTGCCCTCCTCGATCTTCGTGAAGTCGAGCAGGTCGTTGACGAGATTGATGACGTTGCTCGCGCCTTGCTGGAGAACCCTCAGGTAGCGTTCCTGCTGCGAGTCGAGCGGCGTGTCCTGCAGCAGGCTGGCGTAGCCGGTGACGGCGCTGAGCGGCGTGCGGATTTCGTGGCTGATCATGGCGACGAAATCGCTTTTCGCGCGGCTGGCGGCATCCGCCGTTTCCTTCGCCTGCTGCAACTGGCGCCCGGCTTCGCGGCGCTCGGCGATCTCCGCGCTCATCAGCGTGACGAGCGTGGAGCTTTCGAGCAGGATGGCGATGACGACGAGCGCCGTGACGAGCACCAGCGCGCGGCGAACCGCGATCGCCTTTACCCAAGTCGCCGCCGGATAGTCGATGCCGAGCGCCGCCTCGACCTTGCCCTGCGCGTCGTAGATCGGACACAGCGACGAGACCCACACGCCCCAACGGTCGGGCACGATGATGCCGTCGAAAACCGTTTTGCCGTCCAGCGCGTCGAAAAAGTAAGGGGTCGTCTCCTCGTAGATCTCGCCGATCGGCGTCCGCTGCTCGCGCTCGCCCTCGTATTTGCCGTCGTGATTGTAGTCGGTTTCCGAATCGACGACGAAGCGCACTTTGCCATCCGGATCGCGGCGGAAGGTATAGATGTCGGCGATGAGCGGATTGAGCCGGAGCCATTCTTTCTCGCGTTCGATCAGCGCGAGGTAGGTGGGATCGTCGGCCGGGGTAGCGAAATTTATCCGGGCGTGGCCGGCGCGGGCGAGCTCGGCGGCGTAAGTCGGGCCGAAGCGGGAGAACACCGCGATGAGGTGATCGCGTTGTTCGCGCCCCGCCCATTCCGCGAGGAGGGCGCCGATCGCGGCCAGCGCGAGCACCGCCAGCCCGGCGCGCCACGACGGCGGTTGCGCATCCGGCCGCCGGCGCCGCACGACTCGGCGGCCGAGCCACCAGCCGCCGGCGGCGAGCAGCAAAAAGAGCGCGGTATCGATGCGGTAGTCGAGAAAGTAGACGAGGATCATCAGTTGGCCGGCGGGACAAAGCTCCGCCACCGGAATACCCGTGCATCGGCGCAAAGTCGCGCCACGTGAGCGCAGCCGCGCGAGTAACATTACGAACTCAAGTTCGCCATCGTCGGGCCGAAGAGAATCCCAGTTCCGAACCGATGGCCGTCCCACCGGCGCGCGCGCATTCGACGGGCGAATGCGGGCGCTCCGCGTTCGCGCGCGGTCAAATCCAGCTTTTCATGAAAATTCTCATTGCGGAAGACGACTCGACGGCGCGTGCCCTCATGTCCGACATTCTCGGCTCGAGCGGCGTGAACTACGATGTGATCGCGACCGAGGACGGCACGCGGGCGTGGGAGGCTTTGCAGGCCAATCCCGACGTCGGCCTCGCGATCGTCGATCTCGAGATGCCGGAGCTCAACGGCATGCAATGGCTCGATCGCGTGCGCGCCGATGCGAAATACGCCAAGCTGCCCGTGATCATCTGCACGGGCGACAGCGATCGCGAGACGGTCTCGCAGGCGATGGCGCGCGGCGTGAATTCGTATCTCGTCAAACCGTTCTCGCGCTCGAGCGTGCTCGACAAGGTCTTGAAAGCCATCCGGCCGCAGGCCGCGGCGGCGCCGTCGGCGGCGACCTCCGCGCTGCCGGATGTCGCCGCGGTGCGGGCGCGACTCGCGATCGACCGCGATGCGCACCGTTCGCTGCTGGAAAACCACGTGCGCAGCGCGGACATCTGGGTGACCGACGCGCGACGCGCGTCCCGTTTTTCCGAAGTGCGGGCGCTCGCGATCCGCGCCGGCGCGTGCCGGCAGGCGAGCGCGGCGTATGGCGCGACGCTGCTGGCGGCCCGTTTCAAGGAGGCGGAGGAGGCGCTCGACGTCTACCGTTCCGTGCCGGCCTCCAACGCCGAACTCCAGACCTGCTTGAACGCCGCCGCGACCCAGGCCGGCCGCGTGCAGCCGGAGCTCGTGCGACTGCGCGCCTCGATCGACGTGCTGCCGTGAGCGGCGCGCGCGCGGTTTAGAGCTCATTTCAAAACCTCGGTGACGTGGCTCGGGCGTCTCGCCCGTGTTTCGACCCCGCTCACGGGCAGGATGCCCGTGCCACCTCGACCCGTCGCGAGCGAGCAGCCGAGGTTTTGAAATGAGCTCTTACTGCGCCTGCCGCGCGACCTTGCGTGTCGCCGGCATTTCGCCGACAGGCAACGCGAGCAAATCGTAATCCTCGCAGCCGGTGATCTTCACCGGGACAAATTCGCCGACGGGCGCGGTCAGCGGCAGATAGACGCGGCCGTCGATATCCGGCGCATCGGCTTCGCCGCGTGCGACGCCCGGTTCCTCGACGAGCACTTTCAAAGTGCGGCCGACGAAACGGCGGCCGACCTCCGCCGCGATTTCCTTTTGCAGCGCCATCACGCGATGCCAGCGCGCCTCTTTCATCTTGGCGGGCATCTGTGCCTCCATCTTCGCCGCCCGCGTGCCTTCCTCCTGCGAGTAGCGGAAGACGCCGAGCCGCTCGAATTTCGTCTCGCGGATGAAATCGCAGAGCTCGTCGACATCGCGCTCGGTTTCGCCGGGGAAGCCGACGATGAACGTCGTGCGGATCGCGATGCCGGGAATGCCGGCGCGAATGCGCGCGATCAGGTCGCGAATGTAGGCGGAAGACGTTTCGCGCTGCATCAGCCCGAGCATGTGGTCGCTGATGTGCTGGAGCGGAATATCGATGTAGCGCGCGACCTTCGGACACTCGGCGATCGTGCGGATGAGTTCGTCGCTCCAGTGCGCCGGGTGCGTGTAGAGCAGGCGAATCCAGAAATCGCCCTCGATGGCGTTGAGCTCGCGCAGCAGCGTGGTGAGCGCGGTGCCGCGGGACGAATCGACCGGCGTGCGCGGATTCGGCCGCTCGCCCCATGTGTCCATCCCGAAGAACGTCGTGTCCTGCGAGATCAGGTTGATCTCCTTCACGCCCTCGCGCACGAGCTGGCGCGCCTCGGCGACGACGCTCGCGACGGTGCGGCTGCGATGGCGGCCGCGAATCTGCGGAATGATGCAGAAGGTGCACGGGTGGTTGCAGCCCTCGGCGATTTTGATGTAGGCGAAATGTTTCGGCGTGAGCCGGAAGCGCGGCGTATCGTAGTCGGGAATGTAGGTCGAGCGGCCGGCGACGAAGGACGCCGGCCCTTCGTCCGCGCCGCGTTCCTGCGCGTAGATCTTTTCGATGATCGGCGCGACCTGCGCGACCTGGTCGAGGCCGATGAACGCGTCGACTTCGTCGTGCAGCGAAGTCGAGAGGTCCTTCGAAAACCGCTGCGACATGCAGCCGGCGACGATCAGCTTCTGCCCGCGCCGGCGCTTGCGCAGGCCGCGGTTCTGGTGGACTTCGAGGATGTGGCCGATCGATTCCTCCTTCGACGAATCGATGAACGAGCAGGTGTTGACGATGACGACGTCGGCCTTTTCCGCCTCGGGAATCACCGTCATGCCGGCCTGGTGCAGATGGCCGACCATGATCTCGCTATCGACGAGATTCTTGGCGCAACCGAGGGAGATGAGACTGACCTTGATCATGCAAACGGGCCGGCAGCGTGGGAGGGAATCGGCAAAAAGCAAAAAACGGCGGTCAATGACCGCCGCTGCAGCGACCCGGGCGCCGGGCGCGGGCTTACTTCTTCTTCGCGAGCTTGGTGCGCTCTTTCTTGCGCTTGAGATAAGCGGCGCGGCGTCTGCGTTTGATGACCTTGTTCGATTGTTGGCCCATGGGAGGAGAGGAGCGGTCGAGTTTTCAGAGGAGGGAAGGCGAGTCAAGCGCCGCCCAACGATTCGCCACCGGTGATTTTATTGTCGTCGCGCTGCCAGCGGTAAACGAGCGGCGCCTTCGTGCGCTCGAGCTGTTTGTAGAGCGCGGGCGCCGCGCGTTTAGGCAGCTCGAGTTCGGCGAGGCCGGCAGCGTCGCAATTGAGCAGGCGCGCGTAGGGCTTGAAGTGTTCGACGCGGCCGATCACGCGCGAGGCGCCGGCGGGCGTCGCCGTCCCCGGCCGGCGGTCGAGCGCGAGAAACGCATACGGCAGGCTGCGCAGATCGATGCCGGCGCGCTGGCCGAATTTCACCCAATCCGAGTCGGCGAAAATTTCCGCCGGCGGCGGCGCGAAGAAGTGACACCAGTGGCGCTCGTTCCCGAGCGCGAACATCGGGCATTCGTTTTCGTGCGTGCAGGGAGCGATCACGCGGAAGCCTGCCGCGCGGAGTTGCTCGCGAAACGTGCCGAGCTGGCGGCTGACGTCGCGCGTGCCGGGCTCGACCCAGAGGATTTCGTCCGCGCGCGCCGCGAGCGTGCGTAGCGCGGCGAGTTCGTCGGCGGAGAGCTCGTTGAGCACGTGGCTCAAGACGAGGAGGCCGATGCGCTCGGGCGCGGCGAGCAGGCCGGGCGTGGCTTCGACGACGTCGAGCGCGGGAAACGCGCGCCGCGCCGCCTGCGCAGCGAAGTCGCCCGCGAGCGGCGAATGATCCCACACCGTGAGCGAAGCGAAATTTTCCGCGCCGAAAAATTCGATCATGCGGCGCGCCGCGATCCCGCTGCCGCAGCCCCAGTCCAACACGGCACGCGCCGCCGGCCGCCAGCCGCGCAGCCGCAGTTCGCGCAGGACGTGGTCCCATTTCCAGCCGATGCGCTCGCCGTAGGTGAAGTCGTAGCTGGCGAGGTCGGCGGCGGATTCCCAGTAGGGCCCGCCGCCGGCCGGGCCGCGGAGAAAACGCTCACGCAGGCGGTCGAGGGCCGGCCAGTCGAGTTCGCTCCAAGTCATTTCTCCGGCGAAGCAGGGGCGGCGGAGGGCGCCGCGGGCTTGTATTTCGCGACGACTTTCATGATGCGCTCGTTGAGCGACGCTTCCTTTGTTTTCGCGTAGTCCTGCCCGATCTTGGCCCCGGCGGCCACGACCGCGGGAAGGCGACGGAGCGCTTTGGCGCCCACGGGCGTCTTGTAGAAGGCGATGATCTGCGTGAGTTCCTCCTCGGAAAATTCGCGGACGTAGAGGTCCGCCACCTGCGGCTTGATCTCGTCCCAAATTATTTCCTTGTCGACCCAGTCGTTGAAGGCGGCCCGCAAATCCTGGACCGCGGCCTCGGGCGCGCCTTGCCGGCGAATCGAATCGAGCATGGGGCCGAGCGCTGCATTGATGCCCGCGCGGATCGCGACCGGGCCGTTGACGAGGTCGAGCAGGTCGCTGGCGGCTTTGCGGTGGCTGGCATCGTCCGCATAGACTGCGGTGCAGAAACCGAGAAATAGAAGAGCGATGAATTTCTTACACATGGGGGAGTGTTGTTTGGGCGCGCGAAGTGGAAGCCAAAGACGCGCGTTTGGCGAGCATGCCCAGGTCAAAAACCCGGCCCGCGAAAACACGCACGCGTCACGCGCGCGCAAGCCGTCTCAACGGATGCGAATCGACTCTCCCGGCTGGAGCGCGGTCGCGTTGGCGCCGGGATTCAGCGTCTGCAACTGCTCGACGGACAAGCCGGTGCGCGCGGCGATTTTTGCCAGCGTGTCGCCACTCTGAATCGTGTAGGTGATGCCGGTGGGGGCGAGCGGTGCGGTCGGCATGACGGGCGAACCCGCGGCCATGCCCGGCGCGGTCGCGGTCGATGAGCCCGCGACCGGCGCGACAGGCGGCGGATTTGCGACGGCGACAACGGCCGGTGCATTTGCGGGCGCCGGCGCAACGGTGATGACGCTGGATTGAGGCGCGATGCTGGAGGCGGCTCCTGACGTCGTTGCGATCGGCGCCGGCCCGGCTGCGTTGGCGACGAGCGCAGGCGAAGTCTCGAGGGAGATGCTTGCGCCGTGGGCGGTAGTCACGGCGAGCGGCATCTCAGCGCCGAAGGCGAGCGCGGTGTAATTCTCGCCGTCGACCGGCTGGAGTTGCTTGATCGTTTTGTCCGGGCCGACGAGATCGGCATAAGTCGGCGCGGCGCCGCCGTGTTCGAGCTGAAATTGTTTCGCGGCGGCGGCGAGTTGCCGGAGGTTGTTGTGGATCGGGACGGAAACGGCCTCGAGGGTCGCGCTCGCAGGCGGTGCGACGGTGGCGTCGGCGACCTTCGCGGTGTTGAGCGGGACCTGGTAATCGCGGCCGTCTTTGCGGAGCGTGACGGAATTCTCTTTCGCGTCGTAGCTCACGACGCGGTAGCCGCTCGTCTCGCCGCCCGGTTCGACCCAATCGGTCGTGCGTTTCGTCTTGTCGGTGAGCGCGAGGCGCGTGTGGCCGTCGGCGACGACGAGGCCGGAAAACTCCAGCTCCGGCTCCGCGCCGAAGAGATGCACCGCAAGGAGCGGCGAAAGGACAAGGACAAGGCGACGCAGCATGTCAGCAGGCTCGCAGACCGCTCGCGCGGCGGCCGGTGCCGCTGCGGACACGAAACCGCGGCGCGTTACCGCGCTCCGTCGAAAAAAATCGAACCCTTCGCGATCGTGAGCCTTACGAAAAACGGCTTCGCGCCCTTCGCCGGCTGGATTTCCAAATCGACCGAGTCTCCGGGTTCGCGGTTGAGAAAAATCCGGCCGAGCTCGCTGTCCTTTCCGACGCCGGCGGCGAATTCCTGCACCTTGCGGCCGTCGATCGCGACGATGGCGTCGCCCACCTGCACTCCGGCCTGCTCGGTCGTCGAGTTGCGCGGCACTTCGGTGACGACGATGCCGGTGACGCGCTGGCCGGTGGGATCGCGCACGACTTCGAAACTGATCGGGAACCTGGAGAGCGGCGGCTCCTTCACGCGAAAGGGCGCGAGCGCGACGACGCCCGGCGGTTTTTTTTCGAGGACGGCGAAGGGATCGCGGGCGGCGGCGGCCGGGTCCGGCGCGCGGTGCGGCTCCGAATACAACACGCCCCAGCACGTTTTCTCGTCGGTGAAAACGAAGAGCTCGCAGTCGAAGGTGGCCTGCGCGCCGGCGAGCGTGAAACGCAGCGCATGCCCGCCAAAGCCCATCCGGCGCGTGTCGGACTCGGCGAGCAGCTTGCTCGCATACGCGTTGAAGGAGTCCGTGATGCGGTGGGCGAAGGCGGCGAGATCGACCGGCGAATCGTTGCGCGGCGCGCTGAAAACCACGAACCGATCCGGCGCTCCGGTGTGCGCGATCACGGCCTCGAAACTCAGGCCCGGCGCGACTTCCTTCTGGACGGCGGCAGGTTTCCACTGGCCGTCGTGATCGGCGATCGTGAACGGCAGCTCCGCGGCCGCGAGGGCAACGCCACCGAGCACGCAGACGACGGCGGTGACGCAGAGGCGGGCGGCGCGCGAGCTCACGCCGGCAGCGCAAACCATCGGGCGAGGTGGATCAATCCTGTTTCGCTTCGCCGGGCGTCAGCGAAAATCCGAGCTGGCGCGCGAGCGCGTGCGAGCGAATGCCGTAAAACTGCGCGAACGCGCGCACGCTCGCCGCGAACGCATCGTCCATCCGCCCGCGCGGCCGCGCCCGAATCGCGGCGATCATCAGGTTTTTCGCGGTGTGCTCGGTCGAGACGAACTCGAAAACCTTTGTCCGGTAGCCGCACCACTCGAGAAGCTGGGCGCGGAGCGCGTCGGTGACGAATTCCGCCTGCCGCTCCTGAAAAATTCCGTGGCGCAGCGCGTCGGCCAGGACGGGTGGCGCGGCGAGTTGCGGGCGCAATTCCTTCTGGCAGCACGGCGCGACGATGAGCAGCCGCGCGTCGGCGGACACGCCGCGCGCCAGCGCGTCGTCGGTCGCGGTGTCGCACGCGTGGAGCGCGATGAGGACGTCGAGCGCGTTTTCGATCGGCGCCGATGCGATCTGGCCGGCGCTGAACGTGAGATGCGCGAAACCCTGCTCACGCGCGATGCGGCTGCAGAGCGCGACGAGCACGGCGCGGGCTACGATGCCGTGCACGATGCCGCGTTCACCGAGCAGCGCGGCGATCGCGAACGTGAGATAGCCTTTGCCCGCGCCCATGTCGGCGACGCGCAGCGGGCGATCGCCGGGGAAATCCGCCTCGGCAAGCAGGTGCGAGAACAGTTCGGCGAATTTCTGGATCTGACGAAATTTGTCCGCCATGCCTTCGCGCGGCTGCCCGCGATCGTTGGTGACGCCGAGCGCGCGCAGCCACGGCGCCTCGGCGGGAATGACGCGATGCTTCGCGCGATCGTGCGCGCCAGACGCGGGCGATCGTTCCGCGAGATCGGCGCGGTTCGCTTCGGCGGTCGCGGGCTTTGCGCTGACTTTCAGGCGGCCGGCGCCGTCGGGCTGGCATTCGAGTTGCGCGCTCTGCGTGTTGGTGAAGAGGTGCGCGTCGAGAAAAGCGCGGCCGAGCAGCGGCTCGATTTGATCGAGCGCGTCGGTCGCCGGAAAATTTTTCGTGACGTCGCGCGTGGCGTGCCGCCAGACAAACGCGAAGTGCGGCCCGGTTTTCAGCGCGACGGGCCGGATGAAGAGATTGCGCAACGTCGCGTCGTCGCCGCGATATTTGCCGAGCGTGAGCTTCACGAGCGCGCCCTCGTGCAGCGCGGCGCGGACGAGCGTGAGAAAACGGTCGCGGGCGGAAGGTTTTGTTTCGGACATGCGACGCAGCGAACCGAGCGCGCGAGCGCGGCGAATGACAAATCAAATCTCCTCCGCGCGGCGCTCGCGCGCGGATTGGCCGGTGCCGGCGGTCACGCCGCGAAGACGGCGGCGCGCGCGGCGTCGTCGAGTTCGCGCCACTTGCCCGGCGCGAGCTCGCCGAGCGTGAAATCGCCGATGCGCGCGCGGAGCAGCCGCAGCGTGGGATGGCCGATCGCCGCGGTCATGCGGCGGACCTGGCGGTTTTTTCCCTCGGTGAGTTCGATCGCGAGCCAGCACTCGGGGACGTTTTTCCGAAAACGAATCGGTGGAACGCGCGGGGCGAGCGCGGGCGCGGGATCGAGACGACGCACGCGACACGGCCGCGTGCGATAGTCGTCGAGCGCGATGCCGCCGCGCGCGAGTTGATCGAGTGCGGCGGCGGAGGGAATGCGTTCCACCTGCGCCCAGTATTCGCGGCGGTGCGCGTGGCGTGGATCGAGGAGTTGCGTGTTGAGGCCGGGTTCGTCGCTCAGCAGGAGCAGGCCTTCCGAGTCCGCGTCGAGCCGGCCGAGCGAGTAGACCTCGTGCGGCAATCCGAAATCCGCGAGCGTGCGCCAGCGCGAGCCGGGCTCGGGCGTGAATTGCGAGAGCACGCCGTAGGGCTTGTGGAAGGCGAGGACCACGGCGGGAAATAATCGCGGAAACGCGGAGGAGCGGAAGCACGGAAAAAAGCGGAGAGAGATGAAGTGGCCGTCGAAGGCGGAGATGTTCCTGGACGGCGACCGTCGCCGATCTTCGACTTAAAAATCGTTTCCGCGCTTTCGTTCTTCCGCGGTTCCGCGATAGTCCGAAGATGCGCGCGGTCCAACTTTCAGCGGTCAACCAACTCGCCGTGGTCGACGTGCCCGAGCCGACTCCGGCCGCGGGCGAGGTGGTCGTGGAAGTTCGCGCCGCGGCGTTGAATCACCGCGATGTTTGGATCAAGGCGGGGCAATACGCGGGATTGAAGTGGCCGTGCATTCCGGGCTCGGACGGCGCGGGCGTCGTGAGCGCGTGCGGGGACGGCGTCGACGCGAGCTGGCGCGGGCGCGAAGTGATCGTCAATCCGAGCCTGGGCTGGGGCCGCGATGAAGCGGCGCAGGGAAAAGATTTTTCGATCCTCGGCCTGCCGCGCGACGGCACGCTCGCGGAGAAAGTCGCGGTGCCGGCGGCGCAGCTCGCGCCGAAGCCTGCGCACCTGAGTTGGGAGGAAGCGGCGGCGCTGCCGCTCGCGGGCCTGACGGCGTATCGTTGTGTGTTTTCGCGCGCGAAGCTGCAGCCGGGCGAGCGCGTGTTGATCAGCGGCGTGGGCGGGGGCGTGGCGTTGTTCGCCCTGCAGTTCGCGGTGCTTGCGGGCGCGGAAACGTGGGTGACCTCGAGCTCGGCGGAAAAAATTTCGCGCGCGGTGAAACTCGGGGCGAAAGGCGGCTTCGACTATCGCGAGGAAAACTGGGCGGGGCGCGCGGCGAAAACGACGGGCTTGTTCGACGTGATCGTCGACAGCGCGGGCGGCGCGGGCTTCGGCCCGCTCGTCGAGCTCGCGGCGCCGGGCGGGCGGATCGTGTTTTTCGGGGCGACGCGCGGCGATGCGCCGGCGCTGGCGTTGCGGAAAATTTTCTGGCGGCAGATTTCGCTGCTCGGCAGCACGATGGGATCGCCGGCGGACTGGAGCGCGATGGTGGACGTCGTCGAGCGGTCGAAGCTGCGGCCGGTCGTGAGCGACGTGTTTCCACTGGCGCAGGCGGGCGAGGCGTTCGCGCTGATGGAGCGCGGCGGGCAGTTCGGAAAAATCGTCGTGCGCCTCGCGTAGATTCGGGCTTGGCGTCGACGCGCGGCGCTGGGAGAACTGCAGACCCATGAGCGAACCTTCGAAGTTTTTCGCCTGCATCATGGCCGGAGGCAGCGGCGAGCGTTTCTGGCCCATGAGTCGCGCGCAGCGACCGAAGCACCTGCTGAAGCTGCTGTCCGAGCGGACGCTGCTCGAGGAGACGGTCGCGCGGCTCGGCGCGGTCGTGCCGGCGGAAAATATTTTCGTGCTCACGAACGAAGTGCAGCTCGCGGCGACGCGCGCGGCGCTGGCGCAGCTCGTGCCGGCGGAGCAGATCGTGGCGGAGCCGGCGAAGCGCGACACCGCGCCGGCGGCGGCGCTCGCGACCGCGCTGGTGCGGGCGCGCGCGGGCGAGGACGCGACGCTGGCGCTGCTGCCGGCGGACGCGTTCATCGCGGACCACGCGACGTTTCGCGCGCAGCTCGAGGCGGCGATGAAGGATGCGGCCGCGACGCCGTCGATCATCACCTTCGGCGTGAAGCCGACTTATCCGTCGACGAGCTTCGGTTATCTCGAAGTGGGCCCGGAGTCCGGCCGGCATCTCGGGAAATTTCACATCCGCAAAGTGACGCGCTTCGTCGAGAAGCCGGACCTCGCGACGGCGGAGCGCTATCTCGCGGACGCGATCTACCTCTGGAACGCGGGCATTTTCGTCTGGAGCGTGCGCACGTTTCTCGGCGAGGCGGAGCGCAGCGCGCCGGAGCTGGCGGCGTTCATCCGCGAATTCCCGGCGGCGAACTGGAGTGGGTTTCTCGCGGAGCGTTTTCCGCGGCTGCACAAGATTTCCGTCGACTACGCGATCATGGAAAAGGCGCGGTGCGTCGAGACGCTGCTGGCGAAATTCGACTGGGACGACGTCGGGCTGTGGACGGCGCTGCCGGCGCATCTCGCGCAGGACGCGGCCGGCAACGCGACGCGCGGCGCCGTGGTGGCGACGAGCGCGACGAACAACATTGTCGTGAGCAACGGCCGGATGATCGCGCTCTGCGGCGTGAAGGATCTCGTGGTCGTCGAGACGGCCGACGCGATTCTCGTCTGTCACCGCGACGCGGTGCAGGACATCAAGAAGATCACGCCGCAGTTGCCGAAGGAGCTGCTTTAAGCGCTCGTGGTTTCCGCCTGGTGGACGCCGAGGCGGGCGAAGCGCAGTGCGAGGGTCGGAAGCACGAGGAGATTCAAGGCCGACGAGGTTAAGAGGCCGCCGAGAATCACCTGGGCCATCGGGCCTTCGATTTCGCGGCCGGCCTCGCCGCTCCCGAGGGCCAGCGGCAACAAGCCGAGTGCGGTCACCAGCGCGGTCATCATGATCGGGATGAGGCGCTCCGACGCGCCTTGAACGGCGGTCTCGAGATTCCACGGGCGTCCTTCGACGGTCACGAGGTGCTCGTAGTGCGAGATCATCATGATGGCGTTGCGCGTGGTGATGCCGAAGAGCGTCACGAAGCCGACCCGCACGCCCATCGAGAGCGCACCGGCGCCGAGCTGCTTGGCCACGTAGACCGCGAGCACGCCACCCGCGAGCGCCAGCGGCAGGTTCACGACGACGAGCAGCAGATTGCGCCAGTGGCCGAGCACCACGGAGAGCAACATGAGGATGCCGGCGGCGGCGACGCCGTAGTGCAGCCAGAGTTCGCGCGCTGCCGCTTCGTCGGCCTGGGCCGTGCCGGCGAACTCGAAATACATGCCGGTCGGGAGCGTCACTTTTTTCGCCAGCGCCTCGCGCATCGTGGCGACGAAGGTCTGCACGTCCTGTCCGGCGGGCGGGCTGCACGATACCTTTTGCAGGCGACGCGCGCCTTCATGCGAGATGGAGGAGCGGCCGCTGGTGAGGTAGACATCGGCGATTTCGCGGAGCGGCACGCGTAGCCCGGTGGCGCTCGTCAGCAGGAGGGCGCCGACGTTTTCCGGATCGCGGCGGGTCGCGTCGTCGAGAATCACGGCGACATCGGTCGTCTGAGCGTCGCGGAAAATCTGGCCGGCGACTTCGCCTTCGTAGGCGGTTTGCACGGCTTCGAGCACGTCGACGGGGCGGAAGCCGAGTTCGGTCAGCCGGTCGGCCCGCAGGCGCACGCCGATGCGGGGCGTGCCGTCGGAGGGATTGGCGTTCACGTCCTCGGCCTTGAGATCGGTGAGCACCTGTTTCACTTCGTCGGCCTTGTGATCGAGGGCGTCGAGGTCGTCGCCGAAGATATTCACGACGACGGGCAGCTTGTCGCCGCCGGAGACGGTTTCGTGGATGCGGTCGCCGAGGAAAGTCAGCACCTCGGTCTGGATGCCGGGAATGCCTTTCAACAAGGCGTGGATTTCCTCTTCGATCCGCGCCTGTTCCGCGCCGGGTAGGTTGGGTTCCAGTTCGACGTGAAACTCGCTCTTCTCCGGTCCCCACGGATCCTCGCCGCGCTCGGCGCGGCCGATTTGCTGCTCGTAGGTCGCGACGCCTTTGATTTTGCCGAGTCCGTCGGAAACCTGTTTCCCGATGCGCTGTGTTTCCGAGAGCGATGCACCTGGTGCGGTGTTCACGCTGAGCACGAAATGTCCTTCGCGAAACTCCGGCATCAGGTCGCCGCCGAGAAACATGCGCAGCGACAGCGCCAGCCCGCAGAGGACGAAGACGGTGCCGATCACGGTCACGGGATAACGGTTCACGCCGCGCAGGATTTCCTCGTATTGGTTGCGCAGGAAACGCTGCAGCCGCGGCGTGCCCGCCTCGCGGGCGCCGCGCGAGAAAAAGATCAGCGTCAACGCCGGCGTCACCGTGAGCGCCACGAGCAGCGAAGTGATGATCGCGAGGATGTAGCTCTCCGCGAGCGGAGCGAAGAAACTGCCCGACAGTCCCGACAGCGTGAGCACCGGCAGGAACACGAGCGCCACCATGAACGTCGCGTAGACGACGGCTTTGCGCACCTCGAGCGAGGCGCCGAGAATCACTTTGAACACCGGCAACGGCTGCGCGCGGCCGCGATTCTCGCGGAGGCGGCGGAGGATGTTCTCCACGTCGATGATGGAGTCGTCGACCACTTCGCCGAGGGCGATGGCGAGGCCGCCGAGCGTGATCGTGTTGAGCGTGACGCCGAACCGGTCGAGAATGGTGATGGCGGCGAACAGCGACAGCGGAATCGCCGTCAGCGAGATGAGCGCGGTGCGGATGTTGCCGAGAAAAAGGAGCAGCACGATGGCCACGAGCGCTGCGCCGAGGAGGAGGGAGTGGCCGATGTTCGCGAGCGACACTTCGATGAACGTCGCCGGCCGGTGCAGCGCGGGATAGAGCTTGATGCCCTCGCGCTCGAACACCGGTTTCAAATCCGCGAGCGCGGCTTCCAGTTCGCGCGTCACGTCCATCGTGTTGGAGCCATACTGGCTCAGCATCGTCAGCAGCACGCCGTCGCGGCCCATGATGAGGGTATCGCCAAACTTCGGCTCCGCGCCCTCGGCGACTGTCGCCACATCGCGCAACCGCACGGGGACGCCGCCGGCACTGGTGGCGACGACGATGTTGCCGAGCGCCGCCACGGTGAGGGTCTGGCCTTCGGACTGCAGGAGGATGCGCTGGTTGGGCGTGTCGATGAAGCCCGCACCGCGCACGCCGCTGGCGAGCCGGGCGGCGGCGAGCACATCCGTGAGCGCGACGCCGTGCGCGACGAGCAGATCGGGATGCACCTGCACCTGCCACTGCCGAACCTGGCCGCCGAACACGCTGCATTGCGCGACGCCGGAAACCGCGAGCAGACGCGGCTTGAGCGTCCAGTCGGCGAACGTCCGCAGCTCCATCGGCGAGAGCTTGTCGCTGACGAGGCCGATCTTCAGCAGATCCATCGTCGCCGAGGTGAGCGACGACATCTTCGGCGCTTTCACGCCGGCCGGCAGCCCACCGGCGATTTCGCCGATTTTCTCCGCGAGCATCTGGCGCGCCTGGAAGACGTCCGTGCCCTCGCGAAAAACGATCGTGATGATCGAGAGGCCCTGGATGGACTCGGAGCGCAACGCCTCCTGATGGCCGAGGCCGTTGAGGGCGTTTTCCACGGGGCGGGTGACCAGCGTCTCCACTTCCTCGGGCGCCAGGCCGGGCGCCTCGGTCTGCACCGTGACCTCCGGTGGCACGAAGTTGGGAAACACATCGAGCTTCGCGTGGGTCGCGACAAACACGCCGTAAGCCAGAGCGAGACACGCGAGCGAGACGACGATGCCGCGGAACCGCAGCGAAAACTGGACGATGGCCTGCAGCATCGTTCAGCCCTCGTCCTCGCCGCCGCCGGCGGAGCCGAGCAATTCGGTCGCGAGCAACTGCTGCGCGCCGCGCACGACGATCTTGTCGTCGGCGCCGACGCCTTCGGTCACGACGATGCCGTCGTCGAGCGCGGCGCCGAGCGTGACGATCCGGCGTTCAAATCCGCCGGCCGCCGTCTGCACATAAATAAACGTGCCGCCTTCGTGGCGGACGATGGCGCCGCGCGGCACGACGAGCGGATGCGCCGGCTCGCCCGGCAGCGACAGCGTCGCGCGCAACGCCGCGCCCGGCGGCAGCGGGTCGGTGCGCCACAACGCAAGAAAGCCCGGACCCTGAAACTGCGGATCGACGCTCGGCGCGCGGCCGAGCAATTCGGCGTCGCGCAGCGCGTCGTCGCTGGCGAGCGGACCGACGTGCGCGGCAGTCGGCGGCTGCGCAAGCGCCGTGCCGGCGACGAGATCGATGCGCACGAGCGCGGCCTCGCCGGCGCCGAGCGCGCGGACGAGCGCCGCGAGGTCGTTGCGGCCGGCGAGCGTGGCGCCCCACGCGGCGACGAGGTGCGCCTGCGCGGAGGCGAGCTGGACGCGGTCGTGCTGCGCGGCGGCTTCGGCGGTTTCGAGCGCCTGCGCGGAGGCGTTGCCGTCGAGCTCGTAAAGTTTTTGCACGCGGCCGAATTCCTTTTCCGAGGCGGATGCGGCGGCGCGCGCGGTTTCAAGATCGGCGAACGATGTCACGAGCGGCGCGGGATCGAGCACGCGGCCGTAGCCTTTGACTTCGGGCGGCACCGTCGCGGTCGTCGGCGTGGCGGTGACGAGACCTAGCGCCGCGAGTTGCTGCGTGACGGCCGCGGTGCCGGGCGTGATGTCGGGCGCATCGGCGGCGGGCGTTTCCGGCGCGGCGGCCGGGCGGCGCGCGAGCAGCAGCCACGTGGCAGCGCCGCCCAGCACGAGTCCTAGAAGAAAGACGGGGAGAATTTTTTTCATGGCGTGCGGGTGGAGAGCCGCGCGGGCGCGGCGAGCGCGGAGAGATTGGCGAACGGAACTTGCAACGCATCCTCGAGCTGGCCGGCGGCGAGCGCGGCGGCGTTTTCCGCGTCGAGGAGCAGGCCGTCGGCCGCCGCGGCGTCGAGCGTCGCGGTCGCGACTTCCGCCTGATCCGCGGCGCCGAGCGCGAGGCGCTGGCGCGTGCGTGCGGTCTGCTGCTCGAGCTCCGCGCGCAGCGCGCGGGCGTGCTCGAGCTGCGCGGCGGCGGCAGATTGCGCGGCGACCGCGGCATCGATCGCGGCGACGGCTTGCGCCTGCACGGCGGTGAATTCCGCGGCGGCTTGCGCGCGGCGCGCGGCGGCCTCGGCGATCGGGCCCTCGTTGTGGTTGAAGAGCGGCAGTTCGAAACCGAGCGCGAGCGTCCACTTGTTGTCGCCCTGATCCCACTGGTAGCCGGGACCGAGATGAAAATCGGGCGCGCGTTTCGCGAGCTGGAGTGCGAGCGCGGACTGCGCGGAATCGTAGCGCGCGAGCGCGGCGAGCACATCGGCGCGCGATTGCAGCGATTGACGGCGCGCGGCGGCGAGCGCATCCGCAGCGAGCGGCGGCGGCGCGGGTGGAGCGGGAAGCGCCGTGCGCTCGAGCGCGGCGAGCGGCAGGCCGA
>DASZYB010000008.1:0-62311 GCA_035545575.1 Opitutaceae bacterium
GAATGAGTTGCGGCGCGATCGCGTGGCTGCCGGCTGCGAGCCGGTCGTGCGCCGAGGAGAATCGCGCGACGGGCGTGTCGAGGCGTTGTTGCTCGGCGAGCAACTCGTCGAGCAGTGGAAAATTTTCCGGCGATGCGACCACGGTTTAGTAGCGAGTAGCGGGTAGCGAGTAGCGAGCAGTCGCGGCCCCGGAATTGGGAGGGTTTTTCATGATGCTCACTTCTCGCTCCTCGATGCTCGCTACTTTCGGTCAATAAACATCGCGCGCGTAGCGCTTCGCGGTGCGCAGCGCCTGCACGTAGGCGGCGGCTTCGTCGGCGGATTTTTTGCCGGCGATCACGATAACCTGGTGCAGCGCGGCGTCGACGTCCTTGGCCATGCGGCTCGCGTCGCCGCAGACATAGAAGTGCGCGCCTTGCTCGAGCCACGCATAGAGCTCGGCGGCGTTTTCCAGCATGCGGTGCTGCACGTAGATTTTTTCCTGCTGGTCGCGCGACCACGCGAGGTCGAGGCGCGTGAGCAGGCCGTCGGTTTGGGCGGCGAGCAATTCGTCGCGGTAAAGAAAGTCCGTCGCCGCGCGCTGGTCGCCGAAGAAGAGCCAGTTTTTTCCTTTGGCGCCCGCGGCGCGGCGCTCCGCGAGAAACGCGCGGAAAGGCGCGATGCCGGTGCCGGGTCCGACCATGATCATTGGCGTGTCGCCGTTCGCCGGCGGGCGGAAGGCTTTGTTCGAATGCACGAAGACACCGATGCGCGATTCGCCGGGCACAACGCGGTCGGCGAGGAACGTGGAGCACACGCCCTTGCGCGCGCGCTGGGCGAGCTCGTAGCGCACGGCGCCGACGGTGAGATGAACCTGGCCGGCGTGCGCGCGCGGCGACGACGAGATCGAGTAGAGGCGCGGCTGGAGTTTGCGCAGCGTGCGCACGAAATCCGCGGGTGCGAGTTTCACGTCGGCGCGCGCGAGCAGCAGATCGATCACGTGGTGCGGGGTGGCGGCCGAACCGGCATCGACGACCCGGCCGACGGCGGCGGGCGCGAGCAACGCGAGAAGGTCGGCGGACGGTTTGCCGAGATCGTAGAGTTCCGTGAGCGCGCGACGCAGCGAAGTGGTCGAGCCGTCGGGTGCGGCGACAGCCTCTTCGCCATCGCAGCCGAGCGCGGCGAGAACCTCGGCGACGAGCTCCGGGCAGTTGTGCGGGAGAACGCCGAGCGCGTCGCCGGCTTCGTAGGCCAGGCCGGAGTCGGCGAGCGAGAATTCGACGTGGTAGACTTGTTTGGCGGAGCCGGCCGCGTTGAGATTGCGTGCGGCGATGACGGGAGCAGGGAACGGATTTTTCTTTGAAAAACCCGTCTCCCCGGCGAGCGACGAGTGATGCGTGGCGAGTTTCGTTTCGATGGGCGCGGGCGCTTGCGCGGCACTTGTCGCGGGTCCCTTGTCGCTCGCGAGCGAAGTCAGCGCGGCGTCGAGCCACGCGGAGAATTTCGCCTCGAAATCGAGATCGCAGTCGGCGCGCGGTGCGACGCGGGTCGCGCCGAGTTTTTCGAGGAACGCGTCGAAGTCGGCGCCGCACTTGCAGAATTGCGTGTAGTTCGTGTCGCCGAGCGCGCAGACGGAGAAGCGGAGCGAAGCGAGACGCGGCGCGGGCGCCGGGTCCGCGGCGCCGGCGGCGAGCGCGGCGTGGAGCGGCTTCGCGTTGTCGGGCGGTTCGCCGTCGCCGTAGGTGCTGGTGATGACGAGAAGGTTTTTTTCCGCGGCGAGTTTCGCGAGGTCGGTCTGTGCCATGTCGAGGACCATGGCGGCGAAGCCGCGTTTGCCGGCTTCCTTCGCGGCGCGCTTCGCGAGGGTTTCGGCGCTTCCCGTCTGCGAACCGAAGAGAATCGTCAGCGGGGCGAGCGTGGCGGCGGCCGGTGGGTTTGCGCCGGCGGCGACGGGATTCACCGGGCCGCGCGAGCAGAGGCCGGCGAGGTAGCCGTTGAGCCACGCGCGCTGCTCGGCGGTGAAGGGCGCGGATTCGGGAATGACGGGAACGGTGAGCATCAAAGTAGCGAGTAGCGGGTAGCGCGGAGCTGGTGGACCCGCTGCTGTTCAGGAAAACATCACTTGGAGTTCGTTGACGGAGTGGCGGCGCGTCCAGGCGACGAACGACTCGCCGGTTTTCTTTTTCGCTTCGAAAGCAGCGAGAATTTTTTCGACGAGCGCGGGCAGCTCTTCGGCGCGGACGCCTTTGAAGATTTCGCGCGCGATGCCCTGCTCGTCGCCCATGCCGCCGCCGATCACGATGTGGTAGCCTTCGGTGCCGTCGACGAGCTTGGCGCCGAGGAAGCCGAGGTCGCCGCAGTAGTGCTGCGCGCAGGAATGCGGGCAACCGGTGAAATGGAAATTCACGGGCGAGCTGCACTCGATTTTGGCGAGGCGTTTGCCGAGCGCGACGGCGTGCGCCTTGGTGTCGGTCGAGGAATATTTGCAGCCTTTGCTGCCGGTGCAGGAGACGATGCCGCTCGTGAGATTGTGTGCCTCGGTGGTAAAGCCGAGGCGCTGGATGCCGCGGCGCGCGGTTTCGACAAACGCGTCGGCGACGTGCGGGATGATGAGATTTTCCCAGACGGTGAGGCGGAGCTCGCCCTTGCCGTAGTTCGTGGCGACGTCGGCGAGCGCGTGCATCTGCTTCGGCGTCAGGCGGCCGACGGGAATGCCGATGCCGATCGAGTTGAGCCCACGCTGCGACTGCTTGTAGACGCCGAGCCAGCCGTGCTTCAGAAACGGGCGGCGCGGCTCGCAGGCCTCGAGCGGCAGGCGCAGCAGCAGGAACGCGAGTTTCTGCTGCGTCTCGGCGACGAATTTTTCGGCGCCCCATTTTTCGAGGAGATATTTGAGCCGCGCTTTTTTGCGATCGGTGCGGCAGCCGTGCTCGTTGAACACGCGGACCATCGCGGCGGCGACGGCGACGACTTCGTTGGGGCGGACGAGCAGGCCGGTGTCGCGCGCGAAGTCCTTGTGGCCGGTGATGCCGCCGAGTTGAACGCGGAAATAAATTCCAGGCTCGATGCGCGGCGAGGGCGCCGTGCCCCCAGCGGCGGCGGCGGCAGACGAAAGGCTCTTCTCCGTCACGCGCACGGCCATGAAGCCGATGTCGTTCGTGTCGGCGGCGGCGGAGAGCGAGCCGCCGTTGTCGAAGGCGATGTTGAATTTTCGCGGCAGGCCGTAGAGGTCGCGATGGTTGAGGATGTAGTGGTGCAGGCCCTTCGCATAGGGGCGCACGTCGATGAGCTCGTCGGGATCGAAGCCGCTGTTCGGCGACGCGGTGATGTTGCGGATGTTGTCGGCGCCGGAGCCGCGCGAGGTGAGGCCGAGTTCCTGGAGGCGGACGAGGATCTTCACGATGTCGCGCGGGCGGCACTCGCGGATCTGGATGTTCGCGCGCGTCGTGATGTGCGCGTAGCCGCCGCCCCAGTCGGCGGCGAGGTCGGCGATGCCGTGAAGCTGCGTGGCCGTCAGCTCGCCGGCGGGAATGCGCAGGCGGACCATGAAGGCGTTTTGCGCGGGCGCGACGTAGAAGAGGCCGTGAAATTTGAAGCGAAACGTGTCGGCCTCGTCGGGAAATTTGTCGGCGTCGGCGTGAGCGACGAGTTTCTCCCAGATATCCAGCGGGTTCTCGTCGTATTTCCACTTCTCGGGTTTGCAGAGTTCGCCGAGCGGCGTGCCGAAGACATTCGGTTCGCTCGACAGCGGCGCGGGTGCCGCGAGATTCGCCGGCGCGTCGGCCGGCGTCGCGGTGAGCTGGCCGCCAGCCATGACGCCCACGAAGGCCGGCGCGTCGGCACGGCTCAGGGCAGGCTGCGCGGCGAGCGCGGCGAGAAAGCCTTCGAGATATTGTTTCTGCTCCGGCGTGAAACCGGTCGAAGGCGTTTCGGTGGGAGCGGCGGTCGACATCGCGAAGACGGGAGCGGTGGTCAGGCGCGCGCCGGCTCGGGCGCGGCGAGAGTGGCGGACGTTTCCGTCGCCGCGGCCGGGGCCGGTTTGTAGGTCCAGTAGAGGAACAGGCCGGTGAAGAGGAAGCCGCCGACGAGATTGCCGAGCGTGACGGGAAGCTGGTTCCACAGCCACCAATCGGAAACGGAAACCTTCGCGCCGAGGAGCATGCCGGTCGGGATCATGAACATGTTCACGACGGAGTGCTCGAAGCCCTGCGCGAAAAAGGTGAGGATCGGCAGCCACATCGCGACGATCTTGCCGATCGTGGATTGCGAGGTGAGCGCCATGACCACCCCGAGGCAGACCATCCAGTTGCAGAGAATTGCCTTGGTGAAAACCGTCACCATGCCGGCGAAGCCGTGCGAGGCGTAGGCGAGCGTCTTGGCCTCGGTGATCTTCACGATGCTCGCGGCGATGCCGCTCGGCGCATCGGTGCCCATGTTCGTGAGCACGACGTAGAGCAAAACGCCATACGCGATGCTGCCGGCGAGATTGGCGAGGAACACCCACGCGAGATTCGCCGTGACCTGCGCCCACGAGCGCCGGCCGGCGACGGCGGCGAGGGTCGTGATCGCAAAACTGCCGGTGACGAGCTCGAGGCCGAGCAGCACGATCATCACAAACCCGACGGGAAACACGAGCGCGCCGACCAGCGGCGTGTTCGTCTGCGCCGTCGCGGTGAGCGCGAGGCTCGTCGCGAAGCCGAGCAGCGCGCCGGAAAGAAAACCGCGGATGAGCAAGTCCTTGACCGTGAGCCGGGCCTTCGTCTCGCCGGCGGCGAGCATGTTTTTTACGAGATCGAGCGGTTTGATGTAATCCATGGCGGAATGATGATTGAGTGCGTTGGTCTGCCGTGAAACGGCGGGAAATTCGGGCAACAAATAGCCCGGCGCATGCCACTGCGCCGGGCTGGAAGGATTCGCGCGCCTAAATGTTTTTATCGACCCGATGAATGGAATTCATTCATGCGCGCCAGGGCGAAGGGTGAAGGTGTTAGAAATTATACTCGGTCTGCACCCAGATCTTTTCGGTGTCGAAGAACGGCGGCTTGCCGTCGTAGCGCGCGTATTTCGCGAGGAGCGTCCAAGCCTTCCCGATTTTGTGTGCGAGCTGCGCGTCCCACTCGTTGCCGTAGTTCTGTGAGGCGACGTCGGAGCGGAAACTGTGATAAACAACTTTCAGCGGATAGCCGCCGGGAATTGTCACGCCCACTGACGCGTAGCTGTCGCGCAGCCCGCGCGCCGGAGTGGCAAGGAAGAGATCGGCCCAGCCGTTGAAGGCGTGCAACGTGGCGAGCGGCGTGGCGAAGCCTTTTTTCCCGTTGTCGCTGCCGAGCACTTCGTAGCCGGCGCCGAAATCGAACGGCGCGATCAGGCCGCCGAGCTCGGCGACATAGTAGCGCGCGCTGTAGGCGAGCGGGTTGTTTCCGGCATCGCGCTGCGTGGCCGCCTCGAAGTGATACGTGAGCTTGAAGTCCTTTGCGAGCGGCGTGGCGCCGGCGAAGCTCGCGCCGAAGGTGTCGGAGGAGTTGGCGGCGGAATTCTTGAAATCGAGCAGATAGGCATAAGCGGTGAGCGTGCCGCCCGGCAGGCCGGAGTAGGCGAGGTTCACGAGATGCGAGTCGGAATCGAAATCCGGCTGCGGACTCTTGTTGCCGAACACGCGGCTTACCTTCGAGACATAGCCATAAAACGCGGTGAACGTTTTCGTCGGTTTCGCCGTGAGCGTGGCGGCGTCGAAGGTCTGCGCATTCTGCCGCCAGCCGACGTCGCCGACGAAGCGCGCGTTGTCGAGGACGATGCGTTGCCTACCGGCGCGGAGCATGGTATCGGCCAACGTGTAGCTCAGCCACGCCTGGTTTACATCGGTGACATCGGGATCGCCGATGGCGGTGCGGCCCGCGCCGCCCGGATTCGTGCCGGAGGCGTTGTAGTCGTCGGGGTCATTGAGGATCGCGATGTTTTCGCCTTCGATCATGCCCTGGAGTCCCGCGACGGGCGCAGTGGTGAAGCCGAAGCGCGAACGCAGGGTGAACGCGTTTGATTCACGAAGATTCGACTGGTCGGCGTATTCGTAGCGCAACCGGGCGTTGAAACTAAATTTGCCCTTGGCGAAGGCGGCTTCGAGCGAGTCGGGCGCGACCGGTTGCTCCGGCGCGGCGAGGAGGCTGCTGACGGAAAACCCGAGCAACGTGAGGAGGAGTCTGGTTGGTTTCATGGTTTGCAGGAAGGGAATCACGCGGCGACCAGCGCGCGCAGCCGGCGGCGGAAATTTTTTGCCGGTGGTGGCGCCGGAGTTGGCGGCGGCGGGGAACGAAAAGGCCGGACGTGCGATCGCTCCTCGAGAAAACCGATCAGCTGCTCACGCAACTGGTAGTAGGCGGCGTCTTCGAGCAGCGCCTTGCGATCGCGCGGCCGGGGAAATTTCACCTCGAGAATCTCGCCCACGGTCGCCGCCGGACCGTCGGTCATCATCACGATGCGATCTGAAAGGAACAGCGCTTCGTCGACATCGTGCGTGACCATCAACGCGGTCTTCTGGTCGCGGCTCCAGAGCTGGAGGAGCACGTCCTGCAGCTCGATGCGCGTGAGCGAGTCGAGCATGCCGAACGGTTCATCGAGCAGCAGCATCTTCGGCGAGAGCGCAAAGGCGCGGGCGAGACCGACGCGCTGGCGCATGCCTTGCGAGAGCTCGCGGGGTTTTTTGTGCAGCGCGCCGCCGAGCCCGACGAGTTCGAGGAAGTAGCCGGCGAGTTCCCGACGCTCGGCTTGCGAGGCGGACGCGAACACGCGGTCGATGCCCAGCAGCACGTTGTCGAGCGCCGTCAGCCACGGCAGCAGGCAGGGCGATTGAAAGACGACGCCGCGATCCGGCCCGGGACCGCTGATTTCTCGGCCTTCAACAATGACGCCGCCGGTCGTCGCTTCGGTGAGTCCGGCGACCATCGAGAGCACGGTGGATTTTCCACAACCGGAATGGCCGATGAGCGTGACAAACTCGCCCTTTTCGACGGTGAGCTTGAAATTATCGACGATCACCGCTGCGCCGTGGGGCATCGGATACGTTTTCGTGACGTGCGAGATATCGAGAAACGGCGACGGCATGGGATCAGGCGGCGCGGGCAGTTCGTGCGAGCAGCGAGGGCAGCGGGCGGGCGGCGAAAGCCGTTTTGGCTTTGGTGGCCGCCGCGGCGTCGAGCAGCCACGTCGTGACCGAGGCGCGGAGACGTTTGAATTCGGGATCGTGGTTGAGCGCCTTGCGATCGCGGGGCCGGGGAAGCGCGACGGGAATGGCGGGGCCGAGGGTCGCGCCCGGACCGGGCGAGAGCGGAATGATGCGATCGGCGAGGAGCAGGCCTTCGTCGACGTCGTTCGTGATGAGGACGACGGTCTTTTTGTCGGCCTGCCAGATGCGCTCGATTTCGCCCTGGAGCGTGCCGCGCGTGAGGGCGTCGAGCGCCGAGAGCGGTTCGTCGAGCAGCAGAATTTGCGGATCCATGGCGAGCGCGCGCGCGACGGACACGCGCTGGCGCATGCCGCCCGAGAGCTGGCGCGGCAGCTTGTCGCGGGCGGGCGTGAGATTGACCATCGCGATGTGTTTTTCGATGTGCCCCCGGCGTTTTTCCTCCGGCCACTCGGGAAAGAGGCTGTCGACGGCGAGCGCGATGTTCTCGTAAACCGTGAGCCACGGCAGCAGCGCGTAGGTCTGGAAAACGATGCCGCGGTCGGGGCCGGGCCCGGTGATCGGCTGGCCGTCGAGTTGCAGCGTGCCCGCATCGGGCGAGGTGAGGCCGGCGATGAGGTTGACCAGGGTGGTTTTTCCCGAGCCGGAGAACCCGACGATCGCGACGAACTCGCCCTCGGCGATCGAGAGATCGATGTTGCGCAACACGGAAGTCCGCGATGCGCCGGCGCCGAAACCTTTACTGACGCCGTGGAGTTCGAGGAAAGCCATAATGCGAGTGTGGTTGAAGTCGGGTCGAGGTGCCTTGATGCGCATTAAGGGTTCAACTCATCGCGCGGCGCCCGCGCCGTCGTAGCTCACGAGCTGTTGCGCCATGAGCATCAGGCGATCGAGGGCGAAGCCGATCACACCGATCGTGAACACCGCGACCATGATGAGCGCGAGCGTCTGGCTGCTGCCGTTCTGAAACATGTCCCACACGAATTTCCCGAGGCCGGGATTCTGGGCGAGCATCTCGGCGGCGATGAGCACCATCCAGCCCACGCCGAGCGAAAGTCGCAGCCCGGTGAAGATGTAAGGTAGTGCCGAGGGGAGGACGATTTTGCGGATGCGTGTGCCGAGCGGGAGCCGGAGCACGCGGGCGACGTTGAGATGATCGTTGTCGATCGAGCCGACGCCGATCGCCGTGTTGATGAGCGTCGGCCAGAGCGAGCAGAGCGCGACGGTGATGGCCGAACTAATGAAGGACTTGGGAAACAACGGATCCTTCGGCGCGTAGAGCGCGCTCACGAGGATCATCACGATCGGCAGCCAGGCGAGCGGCGAGACGGGTCGGAAGATCTGCACGAACGGATTCACCGCGTTGTAGAAGCCCTTGCTGAGTCCGCAGAGGATTCCGATGGGCACGGCGATGAGCGACGCGATCACGAAACCGGCGAAGACTGTTTCGAGACTCGTGAGAATCTGGTCGAGATAAGTCGGTGCGCCGCTGTATTTGCGCTCCTGCCAGGCCTTGCCGGGAAATGCTTTTTCGTAGCGGACTTTTTGTTCAGCCTGTTTCGCGTAGAAGTCGCGTTCGCGCTCGCGCTCGGCGCGGTGCTCGTGGACGAGGCCGACGGCTTGCCGCCAGACCTGTGTCGGGCCGGGCACGGAACCGATGCTCGTTTTCACGCTGCCGGCGAGCAGTGCCCAGAGGGCAAGGAAGAGCGCGAAGCCCAGGAGCGGGAGGCCGACCATCCGGCCGAGTGCGACGAATTGCGCCCGGGGTTCTTCGCCCGCGACGAGGCGGATCAGCGGCACGAACCACGTGAGTCCGACGGTTTCGCAAACCGAGATGAGGCGGGCGGGAAATTTCATTTCAGTCCTTGAGCCCAATCTTGAACGCGCGCAGGTAGGCGTTCGGCTGGCGCGCGTCGAAGGTGACGCCGTCGATGAAGTTGCCATCTACGGGCTTGAAACCGTCGGTGTCGGGGAGGTCCGCGGCCGGCATTTTTCCCTCGGAGATCAGAAGTTTCGCGGCCTGGCGGAAGATGTCGGGCCGGTAGATTTTTTTCGCGGTTTCGGCATACCACTCGTCCGGCTTCGCCTCGGGAATCTGGCCCCAGCGGCGCATCTGCGTGAGAAACCAGATGCAGTCGGAATAGAAGGGATAGTTGGCGTGGTAGCGGTAGAAGACATTGAAGTCGGGCAGCGAACGCTTGTCGCCTTTCTCGTATTCGAACGTGCCGGTCATGCTGTTCGCGATCACGGCGGCGTCGGCGCCGACGTATTGCGGGCGCGCGAGAATCTCGACGGCCTTGCGGCGGTTTTCAGGGCTCGCGTCGAGCCACATCGCGGCGCGGATGAGCGCCTTCAGGACGGCGAGATGAGTGTTCGGATATTTTTCCGCCCAGACTTTCGTGACGCCGAAAACTTTTTCGGGATTGTTTTTCCAGATTTCCAAATCGGTGACGACGGGAACGCCGATGCCTTTGAACACCGCCTGTTGGTTCCACGGTTCGCCGACGCAGTAGCCGGAGATCGTGCCCTGCTCGAGCGTGGCGGGCATCTGCGGCGGCGGCGTGACGGAGAGGAGCACGTCGGCATTGGACGTGCCTGTCGTGTCGCCGCCCGTGTAGTAGCCCGGGCTGATACCGCCCGCGGCGAGCCAGTAGCGAAGATAGTAATTGTGGGTCGAAACGGGAAACACCATGCCCATGCGCATCGGCGTGCCGCTGGCCTTGCGCGCGTCGACGATCGGCTTGAGTGCGTCGGCCTTGATTGGATGCGGCGGTTGCGGGACCGCGAGCGCGGGCGTGGCGGCCCGCATTTCCTTCCAGACGGCGTTGGAAACGGTGATGCCGTTGCCGTTGAGATCCATGCTGAACGCGGTGATCACATCGGCTTTGGTGCCGATGCCGACGGTCGCGCCGATTGGCTGGCCCGCGAGCATGTGCGCGCCGTCGAGCTCGCCGCTGATCACGCGGTCGAGGAGAATCTTCCAATTCGCCTGCGCCTCGATCGTGACGGAGAGAAACTCGTCGTCGAAATAGCCGAGCTCCTTCGCGAGCACGAGCGGCGCACAATCGGTCAGCTTGATGAAGCCGAATTTGAGCTCCTGTTTTTCGACGGCGAGCGGCGCCGATTCAGCGCGGACCCGGCCGAGGCCGAGCAACGCGAGCAGCGGAAGGGCGAGGTGGAAAGCGAAGCGCTGGCAGGCGCTACGCCCGGGCGACCCCGCGGAGGTCTGGCGATGTGGCTTGTTCATGCAGGTGGTGTTGGTGGAGAGCGTCGCGATGGAGATCTTCGCGAAACAGTTTGCGGGGTAATTCGGGGTTGGCGGCGGCCTCGGGCGAGAGGAGGCCGGCGGCGCCGAGCGCGCGCTGGAGCGCGGCGGCCTTGGCGACGGAGGGGAGATTCGCGTCGCCGCGATGAAAGACGTGGAAGTCCGGCACGGACTCGATGCGCCCGTGCCCGCAGTCGAAGCGGCCGGTGAGCGTGGGCGCGATCACGCGCGCGGGCAGGTTGAGATAGCGCGCGTCGGCGAGGAGGTCGGCGAGTTTTTCGCGGTTCTGCGGCTCGTCGCACCACGCGCATGCCTCGATGAGCGCGGCGATGAGGGCGGCGTGTTCGGCGCGCCGCGCTTCCGCGAAACGGTGGGTGACCAGCAGAACTTTTTCGAGGTGGCCCGGCTGTTGCGCGGCGCTCCACGTCGGGCACCAGCCGATGTCTTCGCGCACGGCGAGGGAATTCCACGGCTCGCCGGAGCAGAAACCGTCGATCGTGCCGGCGGCGAGATTGCGGAACATCTGCGCGGGCGGCACGACGACGATCCGCACCTCGCGCTCGGGATCGAAGCCCGCGGCGCGCAGCCAGTCGCGGAGGAGCAGGTGGTGCGAGGAAAACGGAAACACGACGCCGAACGTCAGCGGCTGCCGCGCGCGGCGGTCGCGCGCGTGGATGCGCAGCGAAGCGGCGTCGCGCACGCCGGCCTCGCGGAGCGCGCGCGAGAGCGTGAGCGCGTTGCCGTGGAGATTGAGGACGAGCGCGGTGAGCACGTCGCACGCGGGACAGCCGAGGCCGAGTTGCGCGGACCAGAGCATCGGCGCCGGCGCCTGCGCGGCGTCGAGCTCGCCGTAGATGATTTTTTCGCGGATGGTGGCCCAGCCGATTTCGCGCCGCAGCTCGACGCGCAAACCGCGGCGGGCAAAAAGCCCGAGCTCCTCCGCGACGGCGAAAGGCGCGGCATCGGTGAGAGCGAGAAAACCGATCCGCAGCGCGGCCGGGCGGGCGGCGAACGTCGGAGCGGCGAGGGAGGAGGTTGGCATGTTTGCTGCCGGGCATTGAGCCGCCGCTGTGCCAGTGCGTGGCGCTGGCGCAATTACTGCTCTTCAAACATTTCATTGTTCGAATGAAGTTCCCTCATCCATGAAACCGACGCTCGACAGCCGTCAGCTCCTCGCCTTCGCCGCGCTTGCGCGGCGCGGCAGCTTCACGCTGGCGGCGAAGGATTTATTTCTCACGCAGTCGGCGGTGAGCCACGCGATCAAGGCGCTCGAGGACGATCTCGGCTGCCGCCTGCTCGATCGCGTGGGCCGGCGCGTGCTGCTGACGCAGGCGGGCGAGCAATTTCTCCGGCACACCGAAAAAATTCTCTCCGAGATGGAGGCTGCGCGCGCGGGACTCGACACGTTGACGAAATGGGGCCACGGCCGGCTGCGCATCGGCGCGAGCACGACGGCGTGCCAGCACATCCTGCCGACGGTGATGCGCGAATTCCGGCAGAGTTATCCGCGCTGCGTGATCCGCATCGAGCCGGGCGATCACAGCCAGCAGCTCGAGCTGCTGCGCGGCGGGCAGATCGATCTCGCGCTGATCATCGAGCCGCCGGGCCCGGCGCTGACGGAGTTCACGTTCGTGCCGCTTTTCCAGGACGAGCTGAGTTTCCTCGTGGCGCCGCTGCACGCGTGGGCGAAGGCGGGGCGCGCACCGCGCGAGGCGATCGAGGCCGAGACGATCGTGCTCTATAACAAGACGAGCCATACGTTCCGGCTCGTGCAGGATTATTTCCGCGAGGAGAAGATCGCACTGAGCAACTTCATCGAACTCGGCAGCATGGAGGCGATCAAGGAGCTCGTGAAGATCGGCATCGGCGCCGGCATCCTCGCGCCGTGGATCGCGCGCGCCGAGCTCGAGGCGGGCTCGCTCGTGTCGGTGCCGCTCGGGGCGCGGAAACTAAGCCGGCGCTGGGGCGTCGCGCACTTGAAAGGCCGGCGGCTCGCGCTGGCGGAGGAGACGTTTGTCGGGTTGTGCGTCTCGGTCTGCGAAGTGCTCGGACTGAAGGCGCCGGGCGTGGCGGCGTGACGCGGCGCGGCCTCGGCGCGGCCGCGAAGCAGAACGAAGCCCGCGGCTAGATTTCCCAGTCGTGATCGTGCGCGAGCGCGCCTTGGCCCTCGACGAGCGCTTCCTTTTTCCGGCGCGAGCGGACGACGAGATTCTCGCCCTTGAAATACGCGACGGAATGCTCGGGAATCGATTTCATCAGCCAGACGTTCGAGCCGATGATGGAGTGCTCGCCGACGCGCGTGTCGCCGCCGAGGATCGTGGCGTGCGCGTAGATCGTCACGTGATCGCCGATGTCGGGATGGCGTTTCACGCCCTTGATCGGGCGGCCTTCGTCGTCGACCTCGAACGATTTCGCGCCGAGCGTGACGCCCTGGTAGAGTTTCACGTGCGCGCCGACGGTCGCCGTCTCGCCGATCACGACGCCGGTGCAATGGTCGATGAAAAAATGCGGGCCGAGGCGCGCGCCGGGGTGGATGTCGCAGCCGGTGCGTTCGTGGCCGTATTCCGTGAGCATGCGCGGCAGCAGCGGCACGCGCAGGTGATAGAGCACGTGCGCGACGCGCTGCAGCGAGATCGCGAGCACGCACGGGTAGGCGAGGATGATTTCCTCGACGCTGCGCGCGGCGGGATCGCCGGCGTAGGCGGCGTCGACATCGGTCGTGATGATTTTGCGCAGCGCGGGGAATTGCGCGAGAAACGCCGCGGTGTGCGCGTGCGCCTGCTGCGCAGGCTCGGCGACTTTCGCGAAGCGGAGGCACTTCTCGATTTCGACCGCGAGGCGTTTTTCGATCCGGCCGAGAAGACGGGCGACGTGCGCGGGCAGGTCTTTCTCGGTGAGCGCGCTCTCTTCGAAGTAGCCGGGAAACAGCAGGTGCATGCAGTCGACGGCGAGCTGGTTGACGGATTCCTGCGAGGGAAGATTGACGCCATCGAGGTGGTTGATGCCACCGTGGCTGCGGTAGGAATCGAGGAGGGCTTGCTTGATTTCGTCGAGATGCATGGACGCGCGGGTCGTGCTGCGGTGAATAACCTGCGCGTCACCGCACGCGAGCCTGAATCCCAACGCACCGGCGCAGTGCGTGTCACGCGAAAGCGTCACAAGAAATTAACGGTCAACATTTGACTGCGCGCGACGATGAGAAACGTTGCTGAAGCCAAGTCTGGCATCGACAAGGCGACGGGGAGTTGCTCACAGTTCTTCACAAGATATCCACACCCAGATGGAAAACCTGCGCGGGGCCCACGCCCCCATTTCGCGGATCAAGGTTGCGGGGAAAGTTAAGACCTTCGTGCTCGACACGAACGTGCTGCTGCACGACCCCCAATCGATTTTCAAATTCGAGGACAACAACCTCGCCATTCCCGTGGAGGTGCTCGAGGAGCTCGACGCGATCAAGGGCGAGCAGTCCACCGAGCGCGGCCGCAACGCGCGGCGCGTGCACCGCATCCTGCAGGAGCTGCTGCCGGATTCGCGGTCGATGCACGAGGGCGTCGAGCTCGATAACGGCGGCACGCTCTCGATCATCATCAATCCGTTTCTGACCGATACCAACCGCCGCTCGCCGGCGATGGACCGGCTGCGGGCGATCCTGCCGGACCTCGCGAAGAAGGACAATCGCATCATCGCGGCCGCACTGTTCGTGCAGGAACGTTTTCCGCCGCCCACGATCCTCGTGACGAAGGACGTCAACGTGCAGCTCAAGGCGCGCGCCGTCGGGCTCGAGTCGCAGGATTACCTCAACGACAAAGTCCCCGAGAATGTCGACGAGGCGAGCTACCGCGAGATCGGCGTGAATGTTTACCAGCTGCAGCGTTTCTGCTCGGAAGGATTGTTCGAGATCGACGCGAGCGCCGCCAAGCCGCTTTTCCTGAACGAATACGTGCTGCTGCGCTCGGACGAGGGCAAGACGATGCCCGCGCGCTACTATGGCGACAGCGTCGTGCGCCGGCTGAAAATTCCGGACTACGTGAAGGCGCCGGGCGGCATCCCGATCCGCGCGCGCAACCTCGAGCAGCAATTTTTCATGGACGCGCTGCTCGACGACAGCATCGCGATGCTCACGTGTTTCGGCAAGGCGGGCACGGGCAAGACGCTGCTTTCCGTCGCCTGCGCGCTGCACCAGACCCACGACGACCAGTCGCGCTACGACGGCGTTTCGATTTCGCGCCCGGTGATCGCGCTCGGCAAGGACATCGGTTTCCTGCCCGGCTCGCTCGAGGAAAAGATGCGGCCGTGGCTGCAGCCTTATCACGATGCGCTCGAAGTGCTGATCCCGTCGAAGCCGCCGAAGGATCCGCAGTTCGCCGCGAAGAAAGTTTCGAAGAAGAAACACAAGAAACGCGACGAGCAGTTTCTCGCCGCGATGACCTCGATCGCACCGGGCAACAACGGCAACGGCAACGGCCACAACGGTCACGGCCCGGGGCCGCTCGTGAAGCCTTACGAGCGTTTGCTGAAAAGCGGATTGGTGGAGATCGAGGCGCTGGCTTTCATCCGCGGGCGCTCGATCGCGCGGCGGTTCTTCATTCTCGACGAAGCGCAGCAACTCACGCCGCACGAGGTGAAGACCGTGATCACGCGCATTTCCGAAGGTTCGAAGATCGTGCTCATCGGCGATCCCGCGCAGATCGACAATCCCTACGTCGACGCGCGCAGCAACGGCCTCGTCTACTGCCACAATCGCATGAAAGGCCAGGCGATCGCCGCGCACGTGAAGCTGATGAAAGGCGAGCGCTCCAAGCTCGCGGAGCTCGCGGCGGATTTGCTGTAGCGCCGATTTGCCGCCGCTGGCGCGCGCTCCGCCGGAGCGCGGTAGGGCGGGGTCGCCGAACCTCGGTGCGCCGCGGGTGCGGCTCCGTTTTTTTCCGCAGTTCGCCCGCCGTTTCGCGGGAGAGCGGGCGCGCCTCGAAATTTGAAAAATAAAAAGGCGGGGGTTCGCGACCCCGCCCGGCGGTTTTCTGTTCGCGCCCGTCATCCGACGCGGGCGGTGGCGCGAGGTTTTACGCCTTCGCGTGTTTGGCCAGCAGGCTCTCGCGGCCGGCGCGCAACGCGGCGAACTCCATCGCCGCGGCGAACAGTCCGGTGAAGAGCAGGTCGCTCGCGAGCGTGTTGCGGAAGAACCAGATCGTCGGCGGAAACTGCGGGCGGCCGACAGTCATCGCCTGCACCCAGCCCGCGGCGCTCTTGACGTAGTAAGGATCGCGGAGCCACGCGTCGGTGTTGGTCGCGAAATAAAAGAACAGCGAGCCCGCGAACGCGCCGGCGAAGAGCGTGAGCCAGTTTTTGCGCGCGGCGACGAATGCGCCGATTGGCAGGGCCAGCGCGAAGCACGCGAGCCGCAACGCGACGCTCGGCCACGTCCACGTCTCGTGGTAAACCGTCGCGTAGTAGTGGTCGAGGTAGAGATCGGAAAGCGTCAGCGCCGCGAACGGCACGAGCCACATGCGCTTGTCGCGAAAGTAAACCGCGCCGCAAAACGTGAGCGCCATGAGCGGCGCGAAATTCATGAGGTCGGGCACGTAGAGCGCGACGACCCGCCAGCCGGCGGCGAGCACGAGAAACAAAAGCGCGAGAGGCATGAAGCGCGACTTTGCCGGGAAAACTCCGCGTGACAAGCGCGACGAAAGTCAGCCGACGTCGGATGTCATATGGTGAAGGCGCCAGGGAAACGCGCGACGGCGGCGGCGATCCTTCGGACGCGCTTCGGAATCTCGATCGCGCCGGTGCGAGCGGCTGAGTGGCGCGGGCGTCCCGCCCGGGATGCGAGCGGCAGGCGGCTGCGTGAAGCGCGGAAGATATTTTCTCCGCCGACGTTCGAAAAAAATCGCCCCGTGTCTTGCGTCGGACTTCGACCACCCCGCGCTACATCTCCGCTTCGCGCGCGAGGAGCCAGAGCACGTCGGAGAATCGGTTTAGGAACTGGCGCAGCTCGGGGCGCACGTGGCGGCCGTGCGCCGGGAGCGCGACGAGCCGGCGCTCCGCACGGCGTGCGGCGGTGCGCGCGAGTTCGCAGGCGACGGCGAGCGCGTTCGCGCCGGGCGTCGCCCAGCCGTCGAATTTCAGCCCGCGCGCTTCGAGTGCGGCGACGGCGGCATCGAGGCGCTGCACGTCGGCCGCGGAAAGTTTTTCGAATTTCGAGGCGGCGAAGCGCGCGGCATCCGACTCGGCGCACGCGATTTCGCCCATCGCGGCGACGAGATTTTTTTGCGCGGCGGTGAGCAGCGCGCGGATTTCGTCGCCGCGCGCGCCGGCCGCGAGCAACGGCTTGATCGCGCCGAGCGCGACATTGAATTCGTCGAACGCGCCGACCGCTTCGACCTGCGGGTGATCCTTCGGCACGCGCTGCCCGAACAGCAGGCTCGTGGTGCCGTCGTCGCCCGTGCGCGTGGCGATGGAGCGGGACATGATTTCTTAAAACGCAAAGCCGCGAGGCGCGCAAAGCTTCGCGAAGCGATTTTTATTTGATGCGCGTCCTCGCCGCCCTGGCGGCTTTGCGCCAGGCAATCGTGATCATGCGATCCTTCGCGCGGCCATCTGCGCGCGGAGGCAAACCTCGGCGGCTTTGAAGGCGTGCGCCTGCGTCATCGCGGTTTCGGTGCGGTTGAGGCAGTCGAGGATGAGCTGGCCGAAAAAGCGGAAGCCGACCTGGCCGGCGACGTTGACATGGCGTTCGCCTTTTTCGTCGACGATGTAGACGTGGTCGCCGGTTTTCTCCCGGCCGACGTCGATGTATTTGCGCAGCTCGAGGTAGCCTTTGGTGCCGAGGATGATCGTGCGCCCATCGCCCCAGGTGCCGAGCCCGTCGGGTGTGAACCAGTCGACGCGCACGTAGTTGCTCGCGCCGTTGTCGCCGAGCAGCGAGGCCTCGCCGAAATCCTCGAACTCGGGATGGTCGGCGTTCGCGTAGTTGCCGACGGCGGCTTGCGTGACGGTCGCGTCGGCCGCGCCGGAGAACGTGAGGAATTGTTCGAACTGATGGCTGCCGATGTCGCAGAGGATGCCGCCGAATTTCGCCTTTTCCCAAAACCACGCGGGGCGGCCGGCTTTGCCGAGGCGGTGCGGGCCGAGGCCGATGACCTGGATCACGCGGCCGATCGCGCCGCTGGCGACGAAGTCGGTCGCATACATGGCGGATTCGACGTGCAGCCGCTCGGAGTAATAGACCATGTATTTACGGCCGGTGCGCGCGACGGCGGCCTTCGCGGCGTCGAGCTGTGCGAGCGTGGTGAAGGGCGCCTTGTCGGTGAAATAGTCCTTGCCCGCCTCCATCGTGCGGATGCCGAGCGGGCCGCGGTCGCAGGGCACGGCGGCGGCGGCGAGGAGTTTCACGTCGGGATCGGCGAGGATTTCGTCGAGGGCGCGGGCGATTTTGACCTGCGGGTATTTCGCGCAGAAGGCGGCGACTTTTTTCTCGTCGGGATCGTAGACCCATTTCAGCTGCGCGCCGGCCTCGAGCAGGCCGTTGCACTGGCCGTAGATGTGGCCGTGGTCGAGGTGCGCGGCGGCGAAGATAAACTCGCCGGGCTTCACGACCGGGCTGGGCTTGCCTTGCGGCGCGTAGTTCATGCCGTCGGATTTCTGGCTCATGGAGAGGGGCGGAGGTTATTTTTTCTTCGCGGCGGCTTTGGTTTCCTTCGCGAGCGCCTTCACGGCTTCGTCGAGCGCGGCGCGCGTTTTTTTATCCATCCGATCGATGAAGAGCACGCCGTTGAGGTGATCGACCTCGTGCTGGATGCAGCGCGAGAGCAGGCCGTCGCAGGCGAGCGTGTGCGGCACGCCGCGCTCGTCCTGGAAGCGCACGCTGATGGCGTCGGGCCGGGCGACGTCGCCGCGGATTTTCGGAAACGAGAGGCAGCCTTCCTCCTGCACCGTCTCGGGCGTGCCGGGCAGGAAGGTGATCTCCGGGTTGGCGAGCGTGAGCGGCATGAAAAGATCGAGCGGCGGTTTGGCGCCATCGAGCAGCCAGGTGAAATCCGTCTCGACCTCGCGCAGGTCGACGACGCAGAGCTGCAGCGCCTGGCCGATTTGCTGCGCGGCGAGGCCGATGCCGGCGGCGGCGTGCATCGTCTCGACCATCTCGCGGGCGAGCGCGGCGAGGGCGGCGTCGAACGACACGATTTTTACGCCCTTACGGTGCAAAACCGATTCGTTAAAATGAACAATTCGGAGAGACATCGGTCGGTGAAACCGCCAGCGTGAATTGCCAATTCCCGCGGGCAAATAAATACTTCGACGCCAGATGAGCGAATCGCCCATGCCCCGCAGCTCGCCGTCCGCGTTCACCGCGCCACTCGCGGTCATCGTCGGGGTCGTGATCGGCGTCGTCGCCTGGATGCTGCCGGTGAATCTGAAATCGGTGAGCCCGGCGCTGCTCCGCGCGGCCGGCGCGGGCACGCCGACGCTCGGCTCCTACGGGCGCGATCTCGTCGACGTGGAAAAAATCGGCCCTGCCGGGCTCGTGCTCGCCGCGGCGCGCGAGACCGGCGACCCGCGCGCGCCCGCGCTGGCGAGCGCTCTCGAGCAGTTCACGGCGCGCCAGCCCGGGCTCGTCGCGTGGGGCGGCTGGGATCCGTTTCTCGATCCGCTGTTCAAGCTCCGCGAAGATCACGGCCGGCACGCGAGCACGCCGGTGATCACGTTTCTGCTTCCGGAAAAAGCGCGCGAGACGCTGCGCGGCTACCTCGCGAACTCCGGGCAGGAAGGCGTGCAGTCGATCCTGAAGCTGCGCGATCTCACCGCGACGGGACAGTTCGTGCCGGCGACGCGGCCCGGCGGGCAGCCGCTCGACGTGGTGATCCTCCTCAGCGCCCTGCTTTATCAGGGCGAGCACCTCTCGCCCTCGTTGCAACGCGAGCTCCGCGGACTGAGCGACGCGGCGCTGCAGAAAAAAGAACTCGGCAACCTGAGCTCGTTCTACATCGACCTGCTCGCGCTCGGCCGGCGGCTCGATTGGGCGCAGCTCGCGGAATTGATGCGGCGCACCGACAGCGTGAAGACCGTCGGCGAATACGCGCACCTGGCGCGCGTCGCGCCGGACCAGCTCCCGATCATCTACGCGGCGGCGCTGTTTTCCGATTCGGCGGACGAGGTCGCGACTTACCTGATCGATTTCGGCAAGAGCGGGCTCGAGGACTTGAAGCTCGCGCTGAGCGACGGACAAGGGGCGGTGAAGCAGCTGTTGCTGCATCAGGTGCCGGTCAACCGCTCGCCGAATCCCTCGCTGGGCATGGCGGCGGAGCTGGTGCTCACGCATCCGCAGCTCATGCTCGCCTTCAAATACCTCGGCGTGCTCCTCGGCGCGTGGCTCGTTCTGCGCTCGCTCGATCGCTGGCTCGTCGGCCCGAAGATCGATCCGCTGCTGCCGCCCGCGCTCGGGCACATGAAAGCGGGCATGTTGTCGCTGCTCTTCACCGGGCTGCTGCTGGTGGTGACGGAACCGTTTCTCCTCCGCGCCGCGCCGACCTCCGAGTTTCAGCTCCGCCGGCCGATCCTCGTGATCTCCCAAATCTCCGCTCCCGCTCAATCTCAACCCACCGCTCGTATGGACATGGAAGCCTCGCATCTCATCACGATCGCCGTCTTCGCGGCGCTCCAGATCGCCGTGTATTTCGTCTGCCTGCTGAAAATCCGCGACATCGCGCGCCAGCCGCTCGCGCCGCTGGTGAAACTGCGCCTGATGGAAAACGAGGAAAACCTCTTCGATCTCGGCCTCTACGTCGGCATCGCCGGCACCGCGGTGGCGATGGTGCTCATCGCGCTCGGCATCACGAAGGCCAACCTGATCGCGGCGTTCTCCTCGAATCTCTTCGGCATCACCTGCGTGGCGCTGGTCAAAATCCGCCACGTGCGGCCCTATAAACGGCAGCTCATCCTTGACGGCCAGATCGAGGCGTCGGTCGTCCGTGAAGCCAACGAGCCGTCGATTTCCTCCGGTCGGAGCGCGTCCGCGCTATGAACAAGACGCTGCTGCTCATCCTCTGCGATTTCCTGCTGCTGACGCTGCTGGCGCTCACGCGGTGGGAATCGGCCGAGCCGCCGCGCGCCGCGCAGCCGCCGGTGCCGGAGTTCGCGGCCAACGCCGTCACGAAGGATCAGGATCTGCTCGAGACGATGCGCCAGTCGCTCGTCGACGAGAAGACGGCGCGCGACGAGCTCGCGCAAAAACTCACCTCGACCGAATCGTCGCTCGCCGCGCGCGAGCAGAGCCTCACGCAGCTGCAGACCGAACGCACGCGCCTCGCCGAGGAAAAAAACGCGACGGCGACCGCGCTCACCCAGACGCAGCGTAACGCCGCCGAGCTGGCGCAAAAACTCACGTCCGCCACGCAGGAGGCGACGCTGACGAAGGATCAGCTGGCGCAGTTGCAGCGCGAGCTCGCGGACAAGCAGGCCGAAGCCGAAAAGCAGAAACAGGCGCTCGCCACGCTCGAAAAACAGCAGGCCGACGCGCGCAAGCAGATCGAAGGCCTCACGCTCGCCGTCGTCGTGGCCGAGCAGGAGAAGAAAAATCTCCGCGAAACCGCCGAAGGCTTGAAAGGCCAGGTCGAGACCGAGCGCACCGAGCGCCTCAAGGTGCAGGAGGCGAACACGCAGCTCGCGCAGGGCGTCGGCCAGCTCGCGGAAAAATCGGGCGAATTGACGAAGGAAATCCGCGAGAACCGCCCGGTGAACGCGAACGTGCTGTTCAACGACTATCAGGCCAACCGCGTCACGACCAATTTCGCCGCGACGCGCAAGGGCCTGCTCGGGCAGGTGAACCGCGCGAAGGCGGCTAACACCGTGCTCGTGAGCGACGGCCGGCAGGTCTACGCGCTGCTGCACGTGGCCGACACGCCCTTCGCATTCGGCGAGTATGGCGTCGACTGGGAGGGCCTCACGGTGGAGTTCTCGCGCAACGGCGGCAATCCCGTCGCGGCGGGCGCGGTGCAGTTTCTCGCGCAGGACCCGCGGATCGTGGTGTTGCCGCTGCAACCCGCGCAGGCGGCGGCGCTCGGCGCGAAAATTTTTCCGCTCGCGGCCGATCCGTTCAAATTTCCCGACGCCGTCCTGATCGACGGCGGCGGGCGTGGCTACGGCGAGGTCGGGTTCAAGCTCGATCCGACCGAGGCCGGCTTCGTGCGGGTGGACAATCGGTTTTTCAAGCGGCTGTTCGGCGACTTCGCCCCGAAGCGCGGCGATTATGTCTTCAGCAAAACCGGCGAGTTGCTCGGCATCATGGTGAACAACGACTATTGCGCGGTGCTGAAGGATTTTTCCCCGCTGAAGAGCATCGAGCCCGGGCCGGACATCCGTGCGCAGAACACGGCGGCGCTGTTCGACCAGTTGATCGCGCGCGTGCACGCGATGCCGCTGAAGCTGCAGTAGCGGAATGCAGGTTGGGGGGGCGGACGCGGCCAAGGCCGAGCTACAGCGGTTTCAAAAATTTCATCACCCGTTTTGCAGGTTTGTAGGTCGGGCTTTATGCCCGACAAGTCGAGGTGAACTCCGACCTACGTCGTCGCCGCGGCTACAAAGTCTATCGCGCCGCATTCAGGATCGGTTCGACATCGGCTTTTATGCATAGCTCGAGAATGCGTTGCTCGTCCCATCCGGCAATGCGACCGAGAATCTCAAACGCGGACATCGCGTGCGAAAAATCCTTCCACTGGACGATTTCGCGCAGCGGAACGACGGCGTTCTCCCGCAACTGATTCAGAACGTCCGGATCGCGCGCTTTCGAAAACGAGTCGATGAGCGCCGCGGCCTTGTTGCGGTCGAGCCACTCCGTCGAGTGCAGCATCGCCAGGTAGCCTTTCAGGGGCACCTGCTTCAAGAGCTTCGGATTGTGCTCGACCCGACTACTGAGCGCGCGGACCGCCTCATCGCGAACGTTGCCGTCCGGATCAAACGAGGCGCGGACGAGCGCGGCGATCTGCTCCGACGACTCCGGCGCGTATCCGAGCGCCACCGCGGCGGCCGTCCGATGCGTCGCGTCCGACGATTCGTTCAAGACCGTGATGAGTTCGGCGGGATGCGCCTGGGCGTAGTCCCTGATTTTCAATTCCAGCGCGCGGGCGGGCGGATATTCCATCAACCGATAGCCTTGGGATTCGTCTCCGCCGCCCTTGCCTTGTTCGACGCCGCTGGCGATCGCCCGCATGTGATCCACGTGCAATTGCACGAAGTCCGCGGGCAGCCGCACCTCGCCGGTGGGCTTGGGATTGAACACGAGCGGCGGAGCATTCGGTTCCTCGATGCCGACGAACAACAGCGCGCTTCCATCGGGGAGACAGCAGTTCGGCGAAAACTTGACGCGATTCCGCCCGATCGCCGCCGCAAAGGGCGCTCGGGCGGCGGCCAGTTGCTCCCGTGAGGGAAAGGGATCGCCTTCGTGAAAAGGAAGCGCGGCGCGCAACCGGTTCAGGTCGAGCCCCGTGTAACCGTAAAAATTGATCGCGCCGATTTTGCGGCCCTGCGCCAGCAAGGGCGAGGGAGCGCTCAAGATGGCGCCCAATATGAGCCCGGACCAGAACCAGCGCGGCGTCCCAAAAACACCGGCCGGTTTGGCGACAGCCACGATTCTGCCCAAGCTGACGGTGAGGGTGGTCATGCCGAGTGACTAGCTAATGGGTTGTTTTCGCCGCAAGTCGTTTTTCGCAACGAGCAGCCGCCACCGAGGCCGACGACCGCTCACGAGACGAAGGCCGGTTGATTTTTTGTGCGGCGGACGCCGTGGAATCCTGAAGACTCGGCCAACTGCGTCAGCGCGCGCCGTGCAGAATCCGAGCTTCGAAATCCGAGCGAGAATCTGTCGCGTAGCTGACGTGCCCGGCCGGATCGGCTCGCAACGCGAGCCGCCCCTGCGCTCGCGAATGAAAGCCGACGCGGCCGTGCGGCTCAGCTCGTCACCGGGTTCTCGCGCGGCACGATGGTGAGCGGCACGAGTTCCACGCCGCGCAGCACCTTGAGGTCCAGGGCGCGGCCAATCTGCTCGGCGGTGAGCTGCCGGTGCAGCGCTTCGATGCGCGGTGTGGGCGTGTGGTCGAGCGCGACAAGGATGTCGCCTTCGCGCACGCCGGCATGCGCCGCGGGGCTGCCGGGCTCGACGCGCGCGACGAGCACGCCGGTGTCGCTCGTCAGCCGATACGCGAGCACGAGCTTGCGGAGCAGCGGCACGTTTTGTCCGCCGACGCCGATGAAGCTGCGGCGCACGCGGCCGTCCTTGATCAGCCAGCCGGCGACCCAGCGCGCGATGTTGCTCGCGATGGCGAAACAGATGCCCTGCGCGGGGCGAATGATCGCGGTGTTGACGCCGATCACTTCGCCGCGCGTGTCGACGAGCGGGCCGCCGGAGTTGCCGGGGTTGAGCGCGGCATCGGTCTGGATGATGTGCTCGATGGAGCGGCCGGACTGCGCGCGCAGCGAGCGGCCGAGTGCGCTCACGATGCCGGCGGTGACGGTTTGCTGAAATCCCATCGGCGAGCCGATCGCGATCGCGATCTGGCCGGCGCGCACGCGGTCGGAATCGGCGAGCGCGAGATAGGCGAGGTCGCTGGCGTGCACGCGCACGATGGCGAGGTCGGTGTCGGGATCGTCGCCGATAAGCTCGGCGGGAGCGCGGCGGCCGTCGGCGAGGGCGACGCGGATTTCGCGCGCGCCGTGGACGACGTGGCTGTTGGTGAGCGCGTAGCCGTCGGGCGAGATGAAGAAACCCGAGCCGCTGCCGCCGGCGGAGTCGGCATCGTCGCCGGCGTTTTCCCGGCGCGCGAGCACTTCGAGATGAATGACGGCGGCGCTGGCACGCTCGACGGCGCCGGTGACGGCAGTCGAGTAGGCGTCGAGCAACGCGGCATCGGGCGGCGCAGCGTCGCGGACGGTGACCTCCGCGATGCCGGCTGCGGCGGGCGAGTGGAGAAGTTGAGCGAGCATGCGCGCACGGTGCGCATGAAAAGCCGGCGCGCAAATCGGCGCGGCGGCGAAGAGGGATTGCGGAGGCGCGGCACGGCGCTAGCGTGCACCGATGAAATTATTTGCCGGCGGAAAATCGGGCGCGAGACGGGTGGGCGGTGTGCTGGGGGCGCTCGCGCTCGCGGGTGCGCTCCGCGCGGACGAAACGTGGCGGCTCGACCGCGTGGAGAAAATCGGCGGGCACGAGGTGACGGTCGTCGGCGCGCCGCAGGTCGTGGCGGAGCCGGCGGCGGACGGTGCGCGAGAAATTCGTTTCGACGGCGCGCATGACGGGCTGTTCGTTTCCGCGATTCCGATCGCGGGGCGGAAGGCGTTCACGATCGAAGTGCTGATCGCGCCGGCGGTCGACGGACAGGAGGAGCAGCGTTTCCTGCATCTGGAGGATGCGGCGGGCCGGCGCGTGCTGATGGAGCTGCGGCTCAAGGACGCGCAGTGGTCGCTGGACACGTTTTTGTTTTCGGATCCGAACCGGCTGACGCTGCTCGATCGCACCAAGCTGCACGCGGCCGGCAAATGGTATTGGGTCGCGCTGCGCTACGACGGAAAAACGATGACGAGCTTCATCGATGGCGCGAAGGAGCTCGAAGGGCCGGTGGATTTCGCGCCGCTCGCGGACGGGCGGGCGAGCATCGGCGTGCGGCAGAACAAAGTGTCGTGGTTCAAGGGCGCGATCCGCGAAGTGCGGTTTCACGACGAAGCGCTGCCGGCGGAGAAGCTGCAGCGGACAAAATAGTCGGCGCAGCGCGGCGCCTGTCTTGCCGGTGCTGCGTCGAACAGGTTGCGAGCTCCGTTGGCAACGGGCGCAGCGAGTGCGTCACCGAGGTTTTGAATCACGGCGTCTGCAAGACAGACGCCCTACGCTGGCCCTACGCTGGCGGGCGGGCTACAGTTTCACGACGTTGTTGCGCGTGGTGATTTCTTCGAGCTGGTGGTCAGGATCGAGTTCGACGGTCGCACCGGTGGAAGAAAAGCCAGCGGGCAACGGCAGAGTCACCTCGGCGGTTTTCGGGAGCAGGTCGTTCGGCGCGTCGAGGGCGGGAACGGCAGCGGTCGCGACGACTTTGCCGGCGGCGTTGCGCAGCGCGAGCGAGCTCGCGGGCGCGGCGACGGAGCCGAGGCTGTGCACGCGGACGTGGAGCGCGTTGCCGCGGAGCGCGACGTCATTCGCGTCGAGGCCGAGATCGGGGCGCGACCAATACGGCGTGCCGGGGGTCTTGAGCTTGAACGTGAGGATCGTGGTGGCGCGCGGGGCGAACGTGAAATCGAGCGAGCGCGAGCGCTCGAATTTTTCGGTGCGTGCGGCGCCGGGCTGGTCGGCGACGTCGTCGTTGTTGGCGTCGATGCCCTGCGTGATTTCCCACTGGCCGGGATCGATGTTCCAGCCGGTCATCGTGGCGCGCACGGGCGTGGTTTCGAGGTTGTAGGCGATCACCTTGAACGACGTGGTGGTCGCGTCGGGAATGAGAAGCGCGACGCTCTGATCGCTGGCCGGCGCGGCGAAGCTCCAGCTCACGGTGTGGCCGGGATAGAGCGAGTTGCGGGCGAGGGCGACGCCGCCGAGACGCGCGCGCTGCAGCTCGGTATAAGGCACGCTGACACGGTCGATCCAGAGGCTGCCGTCGGTGTTGATGTAGTGCAGCAGCGCGCAGGTCTCGATCTGCGCGGCGTAGAGCGCCTCGAGACGGGATTTGTCGCCGGTGAGCTGCCACTGCGTGTGCTCGTTGTTCGCGCCGAAGCCGCGACCGCGGCCGCGGGCGCCGCGCGCGGGAGCGTCGGGCGCCGCTTCGGCGGTCGCGGCGGGCTGCGCGAGCGTGGCGCGGAGGCCGAGGAGATCGAGGGTGTTGGCGTTCACGGTGAGCGCGGACGCAGGGCCGCCGTCGAGAATCGGCGTGAGATATTTTTTGTCGTCGGTCCATTTCCACGGGCCCCAGAAGACGTGCCACGGGAAGTAGCCGCGCGAGGCGGAGAGCTCGCGGTCGGTGGCAAACTCGATCGCGGCGGGCAGGGAGCCGCGGCCGCCGGCGCCGGCGTGACGATGGGCGAGGAGACCGTCGGCGATCTCGACGAGATATTTTTTCGCGGCGGGGTTGCCGTTGTAGTCGACGAGCAGTTGCGGGACCTGCAGCACGAGGTGCGAGTAGGGCTTCGCCACGCCCCAGGGAGCGTCGAGCGCCATCTTCGTGCCGTTGTAATAGGACGTCATGATGTGGCGATGGCCCGCGGCGTTGATGCCGGTGATGGTTTCGATGCCGCGCGCGGTTTCCATAGCGCGCTCGAGTTCGGTGGGATTGCCGAAATCGAGGATGAGGTTTTGGGCGAGGCAGTTGATGCCCTCTTCGTAACTGTGCAGCTCGTCGACCTGGATCGTGGGCAGGCCGCGGGTGAACATGCCGTTGCGGTAGGCTGCGTCGAGGAGCCGGCGGAGCGAGACGGAGAGTTTTTCCGGCTCGACACCCATGAGCGCAACGCCGGGCCAGGTGTTGAGCAGATCGACGTCGTCGGAGATGCCGCCGCCGAAATCGCCGAAGGCCGACTGCCGGTGATCGATGTAGTAGAGAACGAATTTTTTCACCCAGCCGAGCAGCTCGGCCTGGCGTGCGGCCCAGAGCGGGACGCCGGCGGGCGCGGGAGCGAGCGCGAAATCGGGACGCTTGGCGTTGAGATTGAGGACCGCGGCGTATTGGCGGCCGAGGACGTGGTCGGGGTTGACGCGCAACAGATCCTCGAGGTCGCCGCGCAGGCGATTCCACATGTCGAGGCGCGGATCGTGCGGGTGCTCCTCGGTGGACATCGCATAGACGTCGCGCACCTGCGTGAAGCGATCGAGTTCGTGCTCGGCGCGCGCAGCCTCGCGGGGTTTGAAGACGAGGCGGAGCTCGGCGCCGTCGAGGCTGCTCCAGCCGAAGTCGGAGCCTGCGCCGACGACGGTTAAATAAAGTCCCTTGCCGACCGGGAGGATGCGGTCACGCAGATCGAGCCACAGCGTTTTCGTTTCGCCGGGCTTCACGCTGAAGGTGAAGTCGAGCATATTACGGAGCGGCCAGAGCGGATCCTTGACCTGAATGTTGAGTGCGATGCGATCGCCGTGCGTCGGTTTCACGGCGAGCGCCGGCAGATCGAGCGCGATGCCGTCGAGACCGTCGCTGTTTTTATCCCAATCGTCGGGAATCAAAATGTGGACGATCGGCAGAAATTTTCCGTCCGGCTTGTTGCCGTTGAAGACGGGTGCGCCGACTTCGCGCGGATCGAGCCGGCTCGCGCCGATGACGGCGCGTTCGTCGGGCGCAAAGCGGCCGTCGATAAATTTGAGCAAGGGAGCGACGCTGGGATCGTCCAGCACCAGGGTCTTTGTGAGATGGAGGGCGAGCTTCGTGGCGTTCGCGGGTTCGCGGCCGCTCGTCACGTTATACGCGCCGAGCTCGCCGATCGGCTGCTCCTGCTCGACGTTGGTGAAACGAATCTGGCGATTGCGCAGCGGCTTCGCGAGGGCGTGCACGGTTTTCTCCTCGCCGCGCGGGCGCTCGAAGAGCGTGGATTCGGCGCGGGCGTCGCTCGCGGTTTCGAGCGGCGTGTTCGGCGGGAGCAGTTCCATCTTGCCGAAGGCGGCGCCGGAAATTTCGAGGTGATTCGCGGGTTCGTCGGGCAGGGCGAAGGTCACCGCCTTGCCGGAGTCGACGTAGCAATCCCAGTCGGGGAGCTGGAAGTAGTCGTTGCGGCCGGGCAGGCGCGAGCGGTTGTAGACGCCGGGCCAGGTGGTTTCGCGGATGCCGTCGTTGGCCTTCCACCACCAGCGTTTGAGATCGTAGGCATCGGTGATTTCCACTTTGCGAATGGAAACGAACTGGCCGTCGGGGAGCGCGGGCGGCGGGTGGTTGAAGCCGTAGCGGAAATTCCATTCGGCGCGCGTCGCGGGATCGTCGAGCGAACGCGCGGCCTGCGCGATCGGAGTGGCGGTCGATTCGTTTTTCGCGAGCGCGGCGATGGACGCATCGTCGAGCATGCGATCGTAGATGCGGACTTCGTCGATGTCGCCGCCGCGGACGAAATTGTAGTCGCTCTGGACCTGGTGCGGGCTGATGACGCGCGAGTGCGGGCCGAACTGATCGAGCGCGGCGTCGAAGCGCGCGGTAGTCTCGATATGCGCGGCGAGTTTGCCGTTCACGAAAAAGCGGATGCCGCGCGTCTCGTCCCACGCGAGCGCGAGGTGCGTCCAGGTTTTCGGATCGGGAAACGGATCGAGCGGCACGGACACGCGCGTGCGGGCGAGGCTGGCGTCGGTGACGAAGGCATCGAAGCCGTGGCCGTTGTAGTCGAGGCGGAGGAAAACCATGTCCCAGCTCGAGTGATCGGCGTAGCCGACGCGGAAAATCGGAAACGCGGTCGGGCCGACGGCGTAGCGCGAGCGCCAGAAGAGCGAGAGCGTGCCGCGCTGCGCGTAGATGTTGCCGGGCGCGCGGTAGGCGAGGACTTGCGTGTCGGCGCACTGGAGCGCGCCGCCGCGGGCGCCGTCGGCGATGGGCGTGATCTCGGAATCGTAGGTCGGCTTGGGCGTGCCGGCGGCGGAGAAATCGGCGGTGGTGCCGCGATCGCCGGAAAGATAAAACAGCAGGCCGGGCTCGGGCGCTGGAGCGGCGGCGGGCGCGGGACCGGCGAGCGGCGCGAGGAGGAGGAGCGAAAGTAGAGTCGGTGACAGCGAGGAGCGCATCGGAGGAGTCGGGGGTTTGGCGGAGGCGGAGAGCAGGACGTGCCGAAAAAAAAGAAGGTCCGCCGGAGCGGACCTTCGCAAGAGGAAGCGAACCGGGCGACGCGCGCCCTGCGGGTTTACCAGGTGCCGCGCAGGCCCAGCTCGTAGATCGGATCGCCGTATTCGGCGTGGTTGAACGGCAGGATCGGCGTCGACATGACGATCGGGCGGCCGAAGATATTTCGCGCCTGGAAATACGGCGTGAAGCGGCGGTCCCACTTGTAGTCGATGCGCACGTCGACGGTCTCGCGCGGCGCCTGATACTGGTATTCGTTGTAGTATTGGTTCGCGGCGACATCGCTGAACTTCACCGTCTTTTGCGAGATGGTCTTCAGCACGTGGCCGGTGTAGTTGGTGACGACGTTGAAGCCCCAGCGGCCGTAGCTGTAATTCAGCGTGACGTTGAGGGCCTGTTTCACGGCGGAGAGCTCGAGGTTCTTCTTGATCTGCTCGCCGAGGGTCGTGTTGAGCGCGGTGTCGGTCGAGCTGAAGACGGCGCTGCTGTTCATCGGGTCGATGCTGAGCAGCGTGCCGTTGACCTGGAGGCCGAGCGTGTTGAACGGCTTCGGCAGGAACGTGAAGTTCTGCGAGAAGCCGACCTCGAGGCCGGTGTAGTGGCCGGTCTCGGGGACGTTGAGGCGGTAGGTGACGTCGTATTGGTCGGGCGGCGCGCCGAGCGAGGTGAGCGGCACGCCGAGCTGCGCGGCGAGCGCGGGCGTGAGCGCCTGGCCGACGGTGGCGATGAAGTTCTTCAGGTCCTTGCGGAAGACCGAGGCGGCGACGTAACCGGAGCGGTTGAAGTAGTATTCGATGCCGGCGTCGAAGTTGTTGACGCGATAGGCCTGCAGGCCGGCGTTGTAGACGTTGAGCGTGCCGCGCGGCTTGGATGACGTCGGGTCGGTCACGCTGAGCGTCGGGAGCAGGTCGGAGTAATCGGGCAGGCCGATCGTCTTCGAAAAGCCGGCGCGGAGGACGATGTTGTGCGTGAGATCGTATTTGAAGTTCACCGAGGGGAACCAGCTCTTGTCGGTGAACTTGGCGCTGACGGGCGCGGGCAGCGTCGTCAGGCGGTTGGTGGAATCGGTGACGCGGTCCTCATAGCGGACACCGGCGACGACGAGGAGATTTTCGACGGGCTTCACATCGAAGCGCGCGTAGCCGGCCTTCGTCGTATCTTCGAAACGCGCCTGCGTGTCGCTCGCGGGCGTGTAGGGCAGGACGCCCAGGCCGCCGAGCTGGTCGAACGCGCGGTAGACGCTCGGGAAATTATACGCGGGCAATCCGTAGCCGATCGAATGCGAGCTGAAGCCGGTGTCCGCCAGCGCGGCGAGCTGCGAGCCGGTGATCGGCGTGGTGAACGCCGTGCGGTTGAAGACGGGATTGGAGATGTTGCGCGTGCTGATGTCGTCGCGCAGGCCGAGAGTGACGGCGGTCGGCACGGTGAGCTTCGTGTCGAACTTGTAGTCGAGCGATCCGCCCGAGCGGGTGTCGACGCCGGTCTGCGGGCGGCTGCGGATTTGCGTGATGGAGAACTTGCTGAGGTCGCGCAGGTCGACGGCGGCGCCGGTGCTGTCGGTGACGGTGTAGGAAGGCACGATGCCGGCGACGTTGTTGAACGTGACGTTGAGGCCGGTGCGCGAGACGGTCATGTCGGAATACCAGTCGCCGGTCGTGTCGCGGTATTTGCTATACGCCTGGCTCCAGTAGGCGGAGGCGTTGAGCTTCGAGCCGTTGTCGAAGTCGTGCGAGAAGTTGAGCGGGAAATCCCACGTGACGCCGGATTTCCAGCGGTTGATCGTCTGGAAGGTGACGGAGCCTTTGCCGGGCAGGCCGGTGACGGTGCCGTTGCCGTAGGCGGGCGTGGAAGTCGTGGCGAGCGGCGTGAGGTTGCCGGTGTTGACCGTCGTCGTGCGGTCGGTGAACAGCAGGTCGTAGAACGTCCAGTCGGCGAGGAGCGAGAGGCGCGTGTGCTCGTCGAATTTATAGTCGAGCCGGCTCGAGGCGCCCTGGCGGCGCGTGTCCTTCTGCTCGTTCTGGAGATTCCACGAGGTGAGCGCGGGCTTGGTGGGCAGGCCGCCGTTGGCGGGATTATATTCCCACGTGTAGCTCGAGCGCGGGTAGTCGTTGAAGAGCTGCGAATTCTTGTAGGAGAAGGTGAGGCCGACGTTTTCGCGCGGGCGGAACGAGTAGTTGATGTCGACGCCCGGGAGGATCTTGCGCGTCATCTCCTGGCCCCAGCCTTCGGATTTGCGGAGGTAGAGGTCGTCGTTGATCGCCTGATAGTAGGCGCGGTAGGTGAGGAGGCTGCCCTCGTGATCGAAGGCGCTTTTCGAGACGAGGTTGATGTTGCCGCCGGTGCTCGTCGCCATGACGTCGGGCGTGAGGGTCTTCACGACCTCGATGGTCTCGACGTTGTTGATCGCGACCTGCTCGAATTCGAAGCGGCGGTTGAGATTGCCGGAGGTGGCGCTGGCGATGGGGTCGCCGTCCATGAGGACGTTGGTGAATTGCGTGGACATGCCGCGCAGGGTGGCGGCGCGGGCGTCGTTGGCGTTGTAGTCGATGCCGACGCCGGGGAGAAACTTCAGGTATTCGGCGGCGTTGCCCTCGGAGATGTCGCCGTATTGGTCGCTCGCGGCGACGACCTTCATGTTGGGCGCGACGCGTTGCAGCGCGATCGCCTGCGCCATGCCTTCCTTCGTGCCGGCGACCGTGACGCCGGAGAGCTTGATGACATCGCCGGAGCCGAGGCGGACGTTGAGCGGAGCGGTCGAAGCGCCAAACGTCACCGACGACGTGTTGGTCTCGAGGCCGGGATAGGAGACGACGACGTTGTGCGCACCGGCCGGCACGTCGCGCAGGACGAAGCGGCCTTCACGCTCGGTGGTGGTTTCGATGTTCGTGCCCTCGACGGAAACGGTGGCGCCTTCGAGGAATTTGCCGGTCGCCGCGTCGAGGACGGTGCCGGTGAGGGAACCGGCAGTCTGGGCGCGCGCGGGCGCGAGGAAGGCCAGCAGGGCGGAGGCAAACGCGAGCACGCCGCGCAGACCAAATCTGCCGCGACGCACCGCGGAAACGCGGAGCATGGTGTTATCTGGGATGGGCATGGGGAAAATGATCCACACGAGACGCCGGGGAAGCGTGACGCGGAGTGGGTATATCAGCGGCGAGTTTAAAAACTTATGGCTGGCGTCAACTTAAAAGGACACGTGTCCGCCACGATTTTCGAAGGCTCCGGGTGACGCGCCGAAGGCGCCGCGGCCGCGGAACTTTCCGGCGCACGATGCGTCGCTGCTTGCCACTCGGATCGCGGGGGACAACCTCGCTTTCTCCTTCTCTCGATGCGTGTGGGTCCTGCTTTACTTGGCGGCGCGTGGTGTGCGGGCGTGTTGCTCGCCGCAGCGACCCTGCGCGGAGCGGAATCGCCGGCGGATCCTTTCGCGCAACTGATCGAGCAGAACCGGCGCCTGCAGGAGGAGGTGCGCGCGCAGCAGCAGACGATCGAGCAGCTCGCGAAAAAACTCGGCGAGGTCGCCGCCACCGCCGACCGGCACGAGCGCGAGTTGCACGAACTCGAAGCCCGCCGCGAGGGGCCGGCCGAGGCGCCGCCATCGACGCAGCGCGAAAACGAAGTGCGGATCGGCGCCGAGACGGGCGCCGCATTTTTCCACACGGGCAGCGACGGGCAGTTTCCGAAGGACGAGTTTCGCGTCGACGATCCGGTGATCACGGTCGAGGCGCCCGTCGCGAAGGAAATTTATTTTTTTGGCGAGCTGAAGCTGCTCACGCGCGAGACCAACGTCGAAAATTTCCAGCTCGGCGAATTGTATGTCGACCTGGAGAACATGTCCGCGCGCTGGGGCCAGCCCGGGCTGCTCAGCCTGCGCGCCGGCCGGATCAACCTGCCGTTCGGCGAGGAATATCTCGTGCGCACGCCGGTCGCGAATCCGCTGATTTCCCATTCGCTGAGCGACGTCTGGGGCTGCGACGAAGGCGTGGAGATCTACGGCCGCCTCGGGCCGGCGCACTACGTCCTCGCCGTGCAAAACGGCGGCACGAGCCGGCTGCACGATTTCAACGCCGACAAAGCCGTCGTCGCGCGCGTGAGCTGGGAGCCGGCGGCGTGGCTGCATCTCAGCGGCAGCGCGATGCGCACCGGCGAGCTCGCGACCGTGGCCGATAATTTGTCCGAAGTCTGGTTTGCCAACGGCTTCTTCCGCGCGCTCGGGCCGGCGAACCGCGCCGGCACATTCTGGGCGGATCTGTTCGAGGGCGACGCGACCGCGCGCTGGAAACGCGGCCACGCGAGCGCCGCGCTCGGCGAGGCGCGGTTCGACGACAGCGATCCGCTCGCGGACGACGCGCGCCGGCTGCACTACGGCTACGTCGAGCTCGTGCAGGAAATCGCCGACCGCCTCTACGGCGCCGCGCGGTATTCGGAGATCCGCGCGCCGCGGGGCTATCCGCTGGCCGGATGGGGCAACGCCGGCCGCTATTTCTTTTCGCCGCTGCTCACCGAGGAACTGCGGCGGTTGAGCGTGGGCGTCGGCTATCGCCTCGCCGATCCGGTGGTGTTGAAATTCGAGTATGCCTGGGAATCCGGCCGGCTCGTGGGCGGTGGTCGCCGCGACAACGAGGATTTTCTCGGCAGCGAACTCGCGGTTAAATTTTAAACGATGCGGAAACGTTTTCTCCATTCGAGCGCAGCCATGCCGGCGCGCAAAATTCCGGGCGGTCGATGCCTCGCGGCATTTGGAATCGCGGCGCGGTTCGCCGGCGCGGGTTTGTTCGTCGCAGCCGCGCTGGGACGCGCCGGCACGATCGCGGGCACGGTGCGCGGCGTGCCACCCGCGCATGCGGACGCGCCGGGCGCGGGCGGCGACGCCTACGAGAGCCGGCGCTACAAATACGTCGAGAAAATCGACTACGATCATCTGCGCGATTTTGTCGTCTACATCGATCAAGAGCTGCCCGCGGCGGCTCCGGCGACGCCCACGCTCGCGACCGTGACGACGACGCAGCGGGATGCGAATTTCGATCCGCACGTGCTGCCGGTCGCGGTCGGCACCACGGTGCGCTGGCCGAACGAGGACGACATTTTCCACAACGTGTTCTCGATGTCGGACGCGAAGCCGTTCGATCTCGGCTACTATAAAAAGGAGAAGACGCCGGAAATTCTGTTCGATCGCGTCGGCCAGGTGGACGTGTTCTGCGCGATCCACTCGAAGATGCACTGCATCATCCTCGTCGTGCCGAATCGCTTCTTCGCGAAGGCGGACGCGCAGGGCCGCTTCGCGATTTCCGATGTGCCGGCGGGCACGTATCGCGTGAAGGCATGGCACGAACGGCTGCCCGCCAAAGTGGAGACGGTCGTGGTGCCGGCGAGCGGCGAGGCCAGGGTCGATTTCGTGCTGAGCCTCGGCGACCTGCCGAAATACTGAGCGATGAGTGCGTCGCGCCGGCGCCTGCGGTTCACGCTCCAGACCAAAGTGCTGGTCGCGGTGCTCGCGGTGTTGATCGCGCTGCCGGCGGCGACGCTGTGGATCGTGGATGCGCGGCTGCGCGAGCAGATGCGGTTCGACGCGGAGCTCGCGTTGTCGACCGCGCGGCGGGCGTTCGTGCAAAACCTGCGGGCGCGCACCGACGGGCTGGCGGCGCGCTTCCGCACCGGCGCGAGCGACGAGCGTTTCCGCCGCATCGTGCGCCTCGGCGACGCGCCGACGATGGAGGATTACCTGAAACGCGACCTGCTCGACGAGTTTCACGACGACACGGAGTTCGCGCTGTTCGTCACGCGCAACGGCGAGATGCGCGCCGCGCGGCGCGACGACGCGGCGGCGGCGACGGCGGCGTTTGCGGCGGCGAGCGATTCGTTCTTGCAGGCGGCGATGCGAGGCGCGGCGGCGTCGGGCAGCGTGGCCGTCGGCGGCGCGGCGTATCACGTGATCGCGATCCCGGTGAATCCGCCGGAAGGTTTTGCCGGCGTGCTGGCGTTCGGGATTCGCATCAGCGACGCGATGCTGCAAAACGTGCAGCCGCCCGCCGCGGAGATTCTCGTCGTCGCGGGCGACCGCGTGGCGGCGTCGACCTTGCACGACGCGGTGCAGGGCGCGGCGGTGTTGCGCCAGCTCGCGACGTTTTCCGCGGCGACGCCGGACGACACGATCCGCCTCGCGGGCCAGCGCTTCAAGCCCGCGACCGGCGCGCTCGACGGCGAGACGGCGCGGCCGAGCGTGCGCTACATCCTCCTCTCGTCGATCGAGCAGCGGCTCGCGGCGCTCGAGCAGACGCGCACGACGCTGCTCGGCCTGAGCGCGGTCGGCATCCTCGTGAGCGCCGGCGTGGTGGCGTTTTTCGTGCGGCGGGTCACGCGGCCGCTGGTCGAGCTGCGCAACAGCGCCGAGGCGATCGGCCGCGGCGATTTCTCGCGCCGGATCGAGCGGTTTTCCGACGACGAATTCGGCGAGCTCGCGGAGGCGTTCAACCGGATGACCTCGAGCCTGCAGAGCTCGCGCGCCGAGCTGGAGCGCGCGATGCAGCAGGTGAAGATGACGCAGGAGCAGTTGATCCAGAGCGAAAAGCTTTCCGCCGTCGGCCAGTTCGTCGCGGGTGTCGCGCACGAGCTGAACAACCCGCTCACCGCGGTCGTGGGCTTTTCCGAGCTGCTCCAGAGCATGCCCTCGGACGAGAAAACGCGCGGCCACCTCGACCGCATCGCGAAGAGCGCGCATCGCTGCCACAAGATCGTGCAGAGCCTCCTGAGCTTCGCGCGGCAGCACGCGCCGGAGCGCAAGTCGATCGAGCTGCACTCCGTGATCGACGAGGTGCTCGAGATCATGGCCTACGAATTTCGCACGAGCGACATCACGATCGTGCGCGACTACGCGCCGGCACTGCCGCCGATCGTCGCCGATCCGCATCAGCTCCAGCAGGTCTTCGTGAACATCCTCAGCAACGCGCGCCAGGCGATCGAGCCCGTGCGCCGCGAAGGCCGCATCGTCCTGCGCACGCGCGTCGCCGGCGATCGCGTGGTGCTCGAGTTCCAGGACAACGGCCCGGGCATCAAGCCCGATCATCTCGCGCGCATCTTCGACCCGTTTTTCACCACGAAGCCGGTGGGCAAGGGCACCGGCCTCGGGCTGAGCCTCTGCTACGGCATCATCCAGGAGCACGGCGGAAAAATCACCGCGCGCAGCGAAGTGGGACAGGGCGCGACCTTTGCGATCGAGCTGCCGATCGCGCGCGAAAACGCGGCGGCGCCGGCGCTCGCGAAAAACGGCTCGCTGTCGCCGTTTCCCGCTTCGCCCGCGGCGCCTTCGGGCAAAACCGTGCTCGTGATCGACGACGAGGAATGGATCCTCGACCTCGCGCGCGAGCTGTTGAGCGCGGAAGGCCACGCGGTCGAAACCGTCCTCGGCGGGCCGGCGGCGATCGAGCTGGTCGACCGGCGCAAGTTCGACGTGATCGTCTCCGACTGGAAAATGCCCGGGCTGAACGGCGTCCGGCTTTTCGAACACCTGCGCGAACGCGATCCCGCGGCGGCGCGGCGGGTGTTGTTCATGACGGGCGATGTCGTGAGCGACAGCTTCCAGGAATTTCTCCGCACGCACGAGCTGACGTGCCTGTCGAAGCCGTTTGCGATGCGCGAATTTCGCGCGGCGGTCGCAAAGGTTTTCGACGCGACCGCGTAAACCGCGCGCGTTCTCCGCACGGCGGGGAAAGCGCGGAGCGACGCGCCGCGCGCAACTGCCCTGCAACGATTCGCGGGCAATTCCTGCGCACGCGACCGCGCTTTGCGCAATCTCTGCTCACCGCGAAACCATTTCCCGGGCGCAACCGTCGTGTCCGGCCCGTGGCACAGATGCTGCGATTGAATTTCCCCGATCATCCTATGCACCTCATCTCGCGTCTCGCTCTTCCTGTTTTGCATCGCCGGCTCGTTCGCAGCGCGGCTGTTTTCTTCGCGGCCTGCACGCTCTCGGCCGCGGTCTTCGCGCAAGCCGATCAAAACGCGAATAGCGGCCAGGCCGGCGACAATGCCAATGGCAACGGCGGCGGTCGCGGCCGGCGCGGCCAGAATGGCAACGGCGGCGGCCGCGGGAATTTCGATCCCGCGCAGATGCAGCAGCAGATGATCGATCGCATCCGCGAGCAGCTCGGCGTGACCGACGACGCGGAGTGGGCCGTCATTTCCGAGCGGCTCAACAAAGTGATGGAGCTGCGGCGCACGGCGAGCCCGATGGGCGGATTCAATTTCCGCGGCTTCGGCGGCCCCGGCGGCAATGGCGGCGGCCGGCGCGGCGGCAACGGCGCGGCGGCGAATCCCGAGCAGGAGGCGCTGACGCAGGCGATCACCGACAAGCTGCCCGACGCCGAAATCAAATCGCGCCTCGAGCGCCTGCGCGAAGTGCGCAAGAAAAACGAGGAGGCGCTGACGAAGGCGCAGGAAGATTTGCGCGCCGTGCTGAGCGTGCGCCAGGAAGCCGCCGCGGTCGTCGCCGGCTTGTTGCCCTGAGGAATTTGTGCCAACCGAAACCCCTTCCTCGAACCACGCCAACGGCGTGCTCCCCGAGTTGCTGAGCCGCATGATCGCGGCGCGGCAGCTCACCGCGACCGACGCGCGCGCCTTCCTCGCGCAGGAAAAATCCGCCGACGCGCCGACCGAGGAGCGCGTGCTGCGCTGGCTCGCGCGCGAATACGGCGTCGGCTTCGCCGCGCTCGACGAGCTCGAGCCCGACAAGCAGGTGCTGTCGCTTTTCCCCGCGCGCCTGCTGCTGCGCGACGAGCTGCTGCCGCTGCGCCGCGTCGACAACCAGATCGAAATCGCGACCAGCCGGCTGTTCGCGACGCAGGGTCTCGACGGCCTGAAGACGCTCACCGGCCTGCGCCTGCGCCCGGTCCTCGCGCCGACCGAGGCGATCCAGCGCGAGATGAAGAAGCGGCTCGGCGTCGGCGCCGACACGATCGACACGCTCGACGAGGAAACCGCGCTCCAGGTCGTCGACGACAGCGGCGGCGTGGACGACACGAACCTCGACGAGGCTGCCGAGGACGCGTCGATCATCCGCTTCGTCAACCAAGTGTTGAAGGACGCGATCGACCTGCGTGCGTCCGACATCCATCTCGAGCCGTTCGAGGACGAGCTGCGCATCCGCTACCGCATCGACGGCGTGCTGCAGGAAATTCCCGTGCCCGCGCAGATCAAGCGCTTCCAGCCCGCGATCGTGGCGCGCGTGAAAATCCTCTCGCACCTCAACATCGCGGAAAAGCGCCTGCCGCAGGACGGCCGCATCAAGGTCCGCATCGAGGACGCCGAGGTCGACATCCGCGTCTCGATCATCCCGATGCTGCACGGCGAAGCGGTGGTCATGCGCCTGCTGCGCCAGAATTCCGCGCTGCGCGGCGTGCGCGAGCTCGGCATGAGCGAACGCGAATACGGCTGCCTGGAACGCGTGTTGCAGCTCCCGCACGGCATCGTGCTCGTCACCGGCCCGACCGGTTCCGGCAAGACCTCCACGCTCTACACCGCGCTCAACGAGATCAACGACGCCGAGCGCAAGATCGTCACGATCGAGGACCCGATCGAATACCAGCTCAAGGGCGTGAACCAGATTCAGGTTTCGGAAAAATCCGGCCTCACGTTCGCGCGCGGCCTGCGCTCGATCCTGCGCCACGATCCCGACGTCATTCTCATCGGCGAAATCCGCGACCAGGAAACCGCGCAGATCGCGGTGCAGGCGTCGCTCACCGGCCACCTGGTTTTCTCGACGCTGCACACCAACGACGCCGCCGGCGCCGTCACGCGTCTCGTCGACATGGGCGTCGAGCCGTATCTCGTCGCCTCGTCGCTCGAAGCCGTGCTCGCGCAGCGGCTCGTGCGCCTGCTCTGTCCGCATTGCAAGCAGGTCGACGCGACGCCGACCGCGCGCGCCTACAAGACGAAGATCGGCCTCTCGCCCGACGTCCCCGTTTACCGCGCCGTCGGCTGCCGCGAGTGCCGCAACACCGGCTACCATGGCCGCCGCGCGATTTTCGAGTGGATGGACAGCAGTTCCGAAATCCGCGACCTCGTGCTCAAGAACGCCTCGACCGACGCGATCCGCGATGTCGCGCGCCGCGCCGGCATGCGCACGCTCGCCGAAGACGGGCGCCGCCTCGTCGAAGCCGGCGTGACGACGATCGAGGAAGTGCTGAGCGTCGCGACCGTGCACGAATTCGAGGCTGCCGCGAACGGCGCCGCCGCGCCCGCGGGCCACGCGCCGGCCGCGCGTTCGGCGCCGATGATCCCGCGCGCGATGCTGTGACCGGCCGGTAACGACCATGCCGCAATTTTCCTACAAGGCGCTGCAGCGCGACGGCGGGCTGACCGAAGGTTTCCTCGAGGCGAGCAACCGCCACGAGGCGATGCGCCAGGTCGAGACGCGCGGGCTGAAGCCGATCAAGCTCGCCGAGTCGCTCAACGGCGCGAACGGCAAATCCGCCGCGCGCGCGGGCGAGCACGGCAGCGCCGGCTCCGAAGGCGACGTGCTGCCGAAGCTCTCGTTTGGCCGGCGCGCGAAAATCACGCCGCGCATGCTGGAAAATTTCACGCGCCTGCTGTCGAGCCTGCTCGCGGCCGGCGTGCCGTTCAGCCGCGCCCTGGTGATCCTGCATCGCGAATCCGCGGAGCCGGTGGCGAAGGCGAAATGGAAGGAAATCCACGACCTCGTGATCGACGGCATGTCGCTCTCGAAGGCGATGGAGCGCTCGCCGGAAACTTTTCCGCGCGTCTACGTCGCGATGGTCGAGGCGGGCGAGACCGGCGGCTTTCTCGATCTCGTGCTCGCGCAGATCGCCGATTTCCAGGCGCGCGAGAAGGAGCTCAAGTCGAAGGTGATGACGGCGCTGATGTATCCGATCATCCTGCTCATCCTCGCGCTCGGCGTGCTGATTTTCCTCCTGGTGTTTTTCATCCCGCGTTTCCAGCTCGTGTTCGCCGGCTTCAACGCCGAGCTCCCGCTGATCACGCAGGCGATCGTGAAGGTGAGCGAGATCGTGCGGCACTACGGGCTCTTCCTCGCGGCGGGCCTCGTGGTCGCGTTCTTTTCGGCGCGCACGTGGCTGCAGTCGCCAAAGGGCCGGCGCACGTGGGAAGGCACGCTGCTCAAAGTCAAACTGATCGGGCCGTTGATCGCGCAGTTCGCGATGGCCCGCTTCTGCCGCATGCTCGGCACGCTGCTGCAGGCCGGCGTGCCGCTGATCAGCGCGCTCAACGTCGCCCGCCGCTCCATCGGCAACCAGGTCCTGATCGATGCGGTGTCGGAATCGATCGACCGCGTGAAGGAGGGCAAGCCGCTCGGCAAGAGCCTCGCGCAAAACCGCGAGCTGTTTCCCGGCGCGGTGGTGGAGATGATTTCCGTCGCGGAGGAGAGCGGCAAGCTCGACACCGAATTGCTCCGCATCGCCAACGTCACCGAGGGCGATCTCGACCGGCAGCTGAAGGCCGTCGTCGCGCTCGCCGAGCCGGTGATGCTCTTCGTGATCGCGGCGTTCATCGGCACGATCTTCATCGGCATGGTCATCCCGATCTTCTCGCTGCAGGACCACATCAAATGATTTTCTCCATGAAACTCGATCGCTCTCTCCTTAACTCGCGTCGCGCCGACCGCGCCGGTTTGGCGCGTCGCTCTCGTGTCGGCGGCTTCACGCTCGTCGAACTGCTGCTCGTGCTCGTGATCCTCGGCATCCTCGCCGCGCTCGTGCTGCCGAAATTCACCGGCCGCACCGAGCAGGCGCGCGTCACCGCCGCCATCACGCAGATCTCCACCTTCGGCACCGCGCTCGATTCGTTCGAGGTCGACACCGGCAGCTATCCGCGCGGCCAGGATGGCCTGCAACAGCTGCTCGTCGCGCCCTCCGACGTTACCAACTGGCACGGGCCCTACCTCAAGAGCGACATCCCGCTCGATCCCTGGGGCCATCCCTACGTCTACGAATATCCCGGCCGCATCAACGCGAACGGTTACGACATCGTCTCCGCGGGGCCCGACGGCCAGCCGGGCACTTCGGATGACATCGTGAATGCCAGCATCACCGCAAAGTAACTTTCCGCCCGCGTCGTCGCGCGCCCCCCTTGTCCGCTCACGCAGCGGCCCGGGCGGCCTTGTCCGCCGCCGCCGCGGCGAAGGCGGATTCACGCTGATCGAGCTGATCTTCGTGCTGGCGCTGCTGGCGATCACCGCGACGTTCGTCGCCTCGAACATGGCGGCGTTTTTCCGCGCGCGCTCGCTGAATTTCGAAGCGCGCCGCATGCTCTCGCTGATGCACTACGGCCAGAGTCGCGCCGCGGCCGAAGGCGCGCCGGTCGTGCTCTGGATCAACCCGAAGGACTCGACCTACGGGCTCTCGCTTCAGTCGAATTTCACCGACGCCGGCGGCGACACGCACGCCGTGAGCTACACCGCCGACCCGACGATCGCGCTCGAGGTGCCGACCACCGTCAGCACCGATGTCTCCGAGCAGGACGACGAAAAACTCGGCCTGCCGGAAGGCGTGTCCGCCGTCCGCTTCATGCCCGACGGCTACTTCGACGAGTCGAGCGTGGAAAAAATCACGCTGCGCCAGGGCACCGAAGGCGCCCTCGAACTCGTGCCGACCGCCAACCGCCTCGGCTACGAAATCCGTCCCGCGAGCAATGTCGACTGACGTCCCGGCTTTCCCGCTCTGCGCACCCGCCGCCCGCCCGCTCCGGCGGCGTGGCACGGCGGCGTTCACGCTGGCCGAGGTGCTCGCGGCGTTGTTGTTCATGGCGATTCTCATTCCGGTCACGATGCACGGCGTGTCCGTCGCGAGCCGCGCCGGAATTCTTGGGCAACGCAAAGCCGTCGCCATGCGCCTGGCCGAGCGCCTGCTCGACGAGGCGATCATCACCGGCACCGCGGCGAACGGCGCCTCGAACGGCACGATCGTCGACGGCGACACGACTTATCCGTGGACGATGACCTCCGCGCAGTGGCCCGAGGACGCGCTGACGCAGTTGACGGTGCAGGTGTCGTTCGACGTTCAGGGCAACACGTTCGACGTCTCGGCCGCGACGATCTTCGATCCGCTGGCAAACTCCACGACGACGACGACCACGACGGGCACGGCCGCGCAATGATGAATTCGTCGTCCACACTTTCTTCACCGCGCGTCGCCAACTCGCGCTTCCGCTCGCGCCGCGGCGGTTTCACGCTGCTCGAGCTGATTCTCGCCACGGCCGTCGGTGCGATCGTGCTGCTCGTGATCAACGCCACCTTTTTTGCCGCGCTGCGACTGCACAACACGACGCACGACAAGATCGACCAGGACCTCGTGCTCCAGCGGACGCTCGCGATCGTCCGGCGCGACATCGAAGGGCTCATGCTTCCGCCGAACGCGCAAGCGACGACGATCACGCTCGCCGGTCAGTTCGTGAGCGACACCGGCGTCGCCACCGATGCCGACGCCAACGGCCAGCGCGTCTCGCCCGACCTCTACACGAATTCCGCCCGCATCGACGGCTGGTCGCAGTTCGCCGACGCGCAGCGCGTGGCCTACTACCTCACGCCCGCGGCCGACGGCGGACTCACGAAAAATCTCGTTCGCGTCGTCACGCGCAATCTCCTCTCCGTCGACGAGCCGATCACCGACGATCAGACGCTGATCACCGGCTTGCGCTCGGCCACGATGTCGTTCTACGATGGGACCGACTGGACCGACACGTGGGATTCGTCGGCCACCAGCACGCTGCCGAGCGCGATCAAGTTCACCCTCGTCCTCGAGCCGCCCGATCTCGCCGCCAACCGCGCCGAACCGGGCCCGGTCGAGATGATCGTGCCCGTCGTCGTCATGACCACGACGAGCGCCCAGGATGCCGCCGCCGCCAGCACCGGACAATGATGCGCGCCACTCCAGCAACTTTCCCGCCCGCCCGCCGCCGCTCGCGCGGCCCATTCGACCAGCCGAGGGCCCCGAGCCGGTCCCGCGGCTCCGTCCTGATCATCGTGATGTGGATCTGCCTCGGGCTCGTCGCGCTCGCGCTCTACTTCGCGAACTCGATGAATTCCGAGCTGCACGCCGCCGACAACCGCACGAACGAGATCGCCGCGCGCCAGGCCATCGCCGGCGGCATGCGTTACGCGGCGTATGTCCTCAAGCAGTATGCAGTCGGCGGCGTCGTGCCCGACGTCGACAGCTACAAGGCCGAAGCGCTCCCCGTCGGCGACGCGAGCTTCTGGTTCATCGGCCGCAACAACGACGATCCGCAACAGACGCAGGCGACGGAGCCGTATTTCGCGCTCGTCGACGAGGCGTCGAAACTGAACCTCAACACCGCCACCTCCGCGATGATCCAGGCGTTGCCGCTGCCCGGCATGACCTCCGACATCGCCGATGCGATCGTTGCGTGGCGCAACAACGGCCAGAACGCCGCGAACTACGACAACAACTACTCGCAGCTCAATCCGCCGCGGCACAACAAGGGCGGACCGTTCGAGACGATCGAAGAGCTGCGCCTCGTCTATGGCGTGTCGCTCGATATTCTGCTCGGCGAAGACACGAACCGCAACGGCGTCCTCGATCCGAACGAAGACGACGGCGAGACGTCGGCCCCGCGCGACGACCAGAACGGCCAGCTCCTCGCCGGCCTGCTCGAATACGTGACCGTCTACAGCCGCGAGCCCGCGACATCGGCTTCCGGCTCGCGCCGCATCAACCTCTCCACGCCGCCCACGCCGCAGACCCGCCAGCAACTCGTGCAGCGGCTCACGCAGCGCGGCATCACGCAGCAGCGTGCGCTGCAGATCGTCCTGCGCGCCGGCGCGAACCCGTTCAACTCCGTCGCGGAATTCCTGCTCACGACGCAGATGACCGCGGACGAATTCGCCCTCGTGCACACCGATCTCACGGCCACGACCGCGGCCAACGGCACGACGCAGGGCCTGATCAACATCAACACCGCGAGCGCCGCGGTCCTCGCGTGCATCCCCGGCATCGGCACCGATTACGCGGCGACGATCGTCGCCTACCGCGCCGCGCATCCGGATTCGCTCACCTCGATGGCGTGGATCACGGAGGTGCTGCCGCCCGCGAGCATCCGCCAGGCGGGCCGCTACATCACCGACCAGTCCTATCAATTTTCGGCCGACATCGCGGCCGTCGGCGCGAATGGCCGCGGCTACGCGCGCGAAAAATTCGTGTTCGACGTGAGCACTGCCACGCCGCGCGTCGTCGCGCGACAGGATCTCTCCGCGGCCGGCTGGGCGCTCGGCACGCAGACGCGCACCACGATTCGCGAACCGAAGAACACTTGAGCATGAAAAAGAACCGGCAACACGCGCAATCCGTCCTCGGGCTCACCCTGAGCGACGGCCAATTGCGGGCATTTCATGTGGCACGCACGCGCGGCGGCCTCGAGGTCGTGAAGGCGGCGAGCGCGACGCTCTCGCTCGACCTCCTGCATCCCGAAGCCGAGCTCGTCGGACGCGAGATCAAGAACCACCTCGACGAGGCGGGCATTCGCGAGCGGCACTGCGTCGTCGGCCTGCCGGCGCGCTGGGTGATGAGCCTGCACACGAAGGTGCCGGAGATGTCGCCCGAGGACACGGAGAGTTTCCTGCAGCTCGAGGCGGAAAAAGGTTTTCCCGTCGATCCCGCGCAGTTGCGCATCGCGCACTCGACGCAGCGCTCCGCCGCGGGCGTGGTCGTCACGCAGCTCGCGGTGCGGCGCGAACAGATCGACCAGCTCGGTCTCGTGCTGAAGGCCGCGGGCCTGAAGCCGGTGAGTTTTTCACTCGGGCTCGCCGTGCTGCCGGAGGCGAATTCGACCGCCGGCCACGGCCGGATGATCGTCGCCGTCGAGCCCGCGGGCGTGTCGCTGCTCGTCGCGGCCGACGGCGGCATCGCGGCGTTTCGCACCGGCGAGGCGAGCATCGAGTCCGAGGCTGGCGAGCGGCTGGTCAACGGCGCCGCGGTCGCACGCGACCTGCGCATCACGCTGGAGCAGCTCCCGCCGGAAACGCGCGCCGAAGTCCGCGAACTTTTCCTCACCGGCGAAGCCACGATGGTCCGCCAGCTCGCCGAGAACCTGCGCGACTGGGCGGCCGCCGCCGGCCTGGCGATCGCGCGCGGCGACCTGCCGGAAAAAAATCTCGCGGGCGTCATGGCCGAGCGGCTCGCCACCCAATGGCTCGAGGCCGGCGCGCTGCCGCTCGAGTTTCTTCCGCCGCGCCCGAGCCGCTGGACGCTGCTCCTCGCGCGCTACAACTCGAAGCGGCTCGCCGCGACGGGCTTTGGCGTCGCCGGCCTCGCGGTGCTCGCGCTGCTCGCGTTCGGCATCCACGAAGTCCGGCTCTGGCTGTTGCGCTCGGAGTGGAGCGGCATGCAGACGCAGGTCGCGGCGCTCGATGCGGTCGATGGCCGCCGGCGCGAGTTCCGGCCGTTCTACGACACGTCGTTTCGCACGCTCACGATCATGAAGCGGATCACGGAGTGCTTCCCCGACAACGGCTCCGTCACCGCGAAGTCCTTCGAGATTCGCGGCTCGTCCGTCGTGACGATCAACGGCACCGCGCGCGACAACGCCTCGCTGCTCCGCGTGCAGGACGCGTTGCACAAGGCGAAGGAAGTGCAGGGCCTCAAGGTCGAGCAGATCCGCGGCAGCGCCTCCAAATCTCCCATGCAGTTCACTTTGACCTTCCGCTGGAACAGCGGCTCCGGCACATGAAAATCAACCTGCCCCAACGCCAGCGCACGCTCGCGATCATCGCCGGTGCGGCCGTCGCGCTCTACATCCTCGACGCTGCCGTGATCGAGCCGCTGCGCACCATCTGGCAGCTCCACTCCACCGAGATCGCGCGCCTCCAGACTTCGGTCAACAACGGCCGCAACCTCATCGCGCGCGCCGCGCAGCTCGACCGCGTGTGGGGCGAGATGCAGGCCAACGCGCTCCCGAAGGATCCGGCGCAGGCGGAGCAGGACGTGATCTCGGCGTTCGACCGCTGGGGACGCGCGAACAACATCGAGCTCGCGTCGATCCGCCCGCAGTGGAAACGCGGCGCGACCGACCGCTACTCGCTCCTCGAATGCCGCGTCGACGCCACCGGCACGCTCGCCACGCTCAGCCATTTCCTCTACGAACTCGAGCGGTCGCCGCTCGCGTTGCGCGTCGATTCCGTCGAACTCACCTCGCGCGACGAGTCCGGCCAGAAACTTTCCCTCGGCCTGATCGTCAGCGGCCTGAGACTCTCACCCTTGGAGCGCAAAACCCAATGACCCCGCGCCTCGCCCTTCTGCTTTCGTTTGCCTGCGCCGCACTTCGTGCGGCTGCCGCGGATGCGCCGACGGCGCCGGCCGTGGTCGCGCCCGCGCCGGTCTCGCCGGCCGCCGGCACCAAACCCGTTTCGCCGGCCGCGGGCACGGCGCGGCCCGCGGCCGCGAGCGCGCCCCGCAACGAATCGTCGATCGCGCCCTCGGCGAGCTTCGATGCCTTTCGCGTCGTGGCGGACCGCAATATCTTCAATCCCAATCGCACCGGCCGCCGCGAGCGCACGGTCGAGGAACCGGCGCCGCGGCTCAATACCATCACGTTCGTCGGCATGCTGGATGCCGACGGCGGGCGCCGCGCGTTTTTCGACGGCTCCGATTCGAGCTACCGCAAGGCGCTGCGCGCCGGCGAGTCGATCGACAAATTCAAGATCGTCAGCGTCAGCGCCGATCGCGTCCAACTCGAGCGCGACGGCAAGGCGATGACGGTCGCCCTCGGCCAGCAACTCCGCCGGCCCGAAGGCGCGGACTGGACGCTGGTGGGCGAGGATGTCGCCCGCCGCGAGCGCGAAGCCGCCGCCCGGGCCGCCGCATCCGCCACTCCCGATCCCTCCGCGCCGCCGGCGATCCCGGCCGACGCGTCCGACACTCTCCGCCGTCTCATGGAAGCCCGCGCGAAACAACTGAAACAATGAAAACGCTCCACTTCACCCCGACCGCCTGGTTCGGTCTTGTTGCGATCACCACCGCTGCGTGGGCCCAGGACGCCGCGCCCGCCGCGACTTCGCCCGCCACGCCGGCCGCACCTGCGGCGACGGCACCGGCCGCGCCCGCGACCGCCACGCCGGAAGCGCCGCGCCCGGCCGGCACGCTGCGCTTCAATTTCCGCGGTGCGCCCCTCGAGACCGTGCTCAACTACATGAGCGAGGCCGCCGGCTTCATCATCGTGCTCGACACGCCCGTGCGCGGCACCGTCGACATGATGAGCGCGCAGCCCGTCACGCGCGAGGAGGCCGTCCAGCTCCTGAATTTCGCGCTCAACAAAAACGGCTACGCCTCCGTCGTGCAGGGCCGCACGATCGTGATCTCCTCGAAGGACGACGCGAAGAAGAAGAATCTTCCGATCCGCACCGGCAACGACCCCGAGGAAATCCCCAACACCGCCGAGATGGTCATGCAGATCATCCCGCTGCGGCACATCGACGCGACGACGACCGCGCGCGACCTCGGCACGCTGCTGCCCGGCACGTCCACCATCACGGCCAACGTCGACAGCAACTCGCTCGTGATCACCGACACCAACATCAATCTCAAGCACGTCGTCGAGCTGGTGAGTGCGCTCGACACCTCGAGCGACACCGTCTCGTCGATGCGCATCTTCAAATTGAAGAACGCCGACCCGTATGAAATGGCGCAACTGCTGACCAGCCTCTACTCGACGACCGGGACGGCGAACCAGCAGGCCGGCCGCAATGGCCAGAACGCATTCGGCGGCGGCGGCCGCGGCGCGGCGTTTGGCGCAAACGGCTTCGGCGGGGGCGGCCTCGGTGGCGCGGCCGCGATCTTCGGCGGCGCGTTTGGCGGAGCCAATGGTTTCGGCGGCCGCGGCGGCGCCGCCGGCGGTGGCGGACGCAACGGCCGCGGCGGCACGACCAGCGGCGCGCGTGCCGTGCCGGTCGTCGCGGTCGCGGATCCGCGGACCTTCTCGGTCATCGTGACCGCATCGAAGGACCAGATGCCCGACATCGCCGAGATGGTCGCGCAGCTCGATGCCAGCCCGGCGCGCAAACAGAAAGTCTACGTTTACACGATGGAGAACGCCGACGTGAAGCAGGTGGAGACCACCCTGAGAAATCTCTTCCAGACCTCGAACGCCCGCACGACCACCAATAACCAGCCCGACGCGCTCACGACCCGCGCCACGGCCAACGCGCAGACGGCGGCGACGACGAACCTGCAGCTCGGCACCAACACCTCCACGGCCGGCGGCCGCGGCAATTAATCCGCCCGCTTCCACAGCTCACTTACAGGACACATGATGAAAACCTCACTCTTTCGCTCGCAACGCCGCGTCTTCGCGGCCGCTGCGTTGTTCCTGCTCGGCAGCGTCGCCGCGTTCGCCCAAGGCGGCGGCGGGGCCGGGCGCGGCGGCGGCGCCGGTGGCGCCGGCGGATTCGGCGGTGGCGCCGGCAATGCCGGCGGCGCTGCCGGTGGCGGCACTTCCACCGGCACGCGCCAGTATCAAAACACCACGCTCGTCGGCGACGCGATGATCACGAGCGATGTCGACACGCGCCGCATCATCGTCGTGACCGACGAGGTCACCAACGAGAACATCAGCAAAGTCATCGCCAGCCTCGATGCGCCGAAGCCGCAGGTGTTGATCAACGTCGTGTTCCTGCAGGTCACGCACGAGAACGACCTCGATCTCGGCGCCGAGGCGACCTACACGGGCCCGATCGCGATCAAGACCAATCCCGAAGGCACGGCCACGACGAAGTTCGGCGTCGCCAGCCAGCTCGCCGATCCGACCTCCACGACCGCCTATGGCGCATTTTACCGGCTGACGGGCCGCGATGTCGAAGCCACGATCCACGCGCTCGCCACGACCAACAAGGTCGAGGTGCTTTCGCGCCCGTCCGTCCTCACGCGGAGCAACCAGCAGGCGACGATCCTCGTCGGCCAAAGCGTGCCGACCGTCAACGGCTCGATCGTCTCCGAGACGACCGGCGCGGTGACCAACACGATCGTCTATCGCAACGTCGGCGTCATCCTCCGCGTCACGCCTTTCATCACCAACGAAGGTTACGTGGAGATGATCCTCGCGCCGGAAATCTCCGCGATCAGCCCGACGACCGTGCCGATCGGCAACGGCGTCAACGCGCCCGTCATCGACACGCGCGCCGCCGACACCGTCGTCGTCACGAAGAGCGACCGCACCGTCGTGATCGGCGGCCTGCTCGCCGACCAGAAGAACGACATCGACAGCAAGGTGCCGCTGCTCGGCGACATTCCGATCCTCGGCGCCGCATTCCGGCGGCAGCAGCATGCGCACGCGAAGAGCGAGCTGCTGATTTTCCTCACGCCGCACGTGATCAACACGCCCGACGACCTCGACCGCCTGACGCAGGCCGAGCAGCAACGGCTCAACCTCGCGCCGACGACGTTCGAGAAGGCCGACGTTTCCAAATTCATCCCGCAGGCGATTCCGACGAAGAATTGAGGCTTGGAACCGCGCGGCGTTGCCGGTGAACTGCCCGTGCACCCGCCCATGGGCCTGCCGACCGCCAAACGCCGCCTGTTCGTCTACGTCGCGCTGATCGCCTGCGGATTGGCGATCTGCGGCTGGCAGGTCGAGGAGCACGTGCGTTTCCGCCGGGACGCCGCGCAGGCGGTGATCAACCGCGGGCGCGACATCACGTCGACGCTCGGCGTCGTCATTCGCTCGCAGCGGCGCTTCGGGCCGATGGTCTCGAAGGAGCGGCTGCAATCCGCCCTGCAGGCGCTCGTGCGCCCGGAAGGCCAGGAGCTCGAGGCGATCGCCATCCTCGCCGCCACCGGTGAGACGATCGCGAGCGCGGGTAAGAGCATCGAAGTCACGCCCGACATGCTGCAATCGCGCAGCGTATTCTGGCGCGACCAGACGCTGACGATGATGAACGTCATGGACCTTGGCTCCACCAGCACCGACGACGCTACGCGCGCGCGCTCCGCCATCGTCGTTTCCGACGACCGCAACGGCCGCGGCTTCCGGCCGTCGAATCGCCGCCCGCCCGATGCGCCGCCCTCTGACGGCACGGCGCCGCCCGAGCCCAACACGGTCGAGCCGCGGCCGCCGGCCCGACCCAATTGGATGACGCCGGAGGAGTATAACGCCGTGATCCAAAAACAGGGCGTGCACACGATCGTGATTTCGATCTCGACCGCGGACATGCGCCGCGCCGTCAACGCCGATCTCTGGCTGCGCTCGCTCGTGAGCCTCTTCGCCGTCGGCGGCGCGATCGTTTCGAGCCTCGCCTGGCGCAACGTCGCCAAAAACTCCGAGCTGCAAATCCGCCTCGTGCGCGCGGGTGAGATGAACGTGCACCTCAAGGAAATGAACCTCGCCGCCGCGGGCCTCGCGCACGAGACGCGCAATCCGCTCAACCTCATCCGCGGGCTCGCGCAAATGATCGCGATGGACGCCGGGGGCGGCCCGAAGCTGAAGGAGCACGCCGCGACGATCGTCGAGGAAGCCGATCGCGTCGCCGCGCAGTTGAACGAATTCATCAACTACTCGAAGCCGCGCGAGGCGCAGATCGGCCCCGTCTCCGGCCAGCGGCTCGTGGCCGACGTCGCGCGCACGCTGCTGCCCGACATCGAGGAAAAACAAATCCAGCTCCGCCAGCCGGAGAGCGCGCTCATGATCGAGGCGGACGAGCAGTTGCTGCGGCAGGCGTTGTTCAACGTCCTGCTCAACGCCGTGCAGGCCGTCGCGCCCGGCGGCACGATCGAGGTGCGGCTCTTCGCCTCCGGCCCGCGCGAGGCGACGCTGGAAATCGCCGACGACGGCCCCGGCGTCGCCGCGGAAAACCGCCAGTCGATTTTCAAACCCTACGTCACCATGCGGGAAAAAGGCGTCGGCCTCGGGCTCGCGATCGTGCAGCAGATCGCAGCGGCGCATCATTGGGACGTCGCGTGCATCGCGAACGAGCCGCGCGGCGCGCTCTTCCGTTTCACGCACCTGAAGATCGCCGCGGCGTCGACATGAACCCCGGCGCGTCGCATCCCGCGCGCATTCTCATCGTCGACGACGACCGCGCGCAACGCAGCCTGCTCGAGACCTTCCTGCACGCGCAGGGCTACACGACGCGGCTCGCCGCCTCGGGCGAGGCCGCACTGCAGCTTTTGCTCGAGGAGCGGTTCGACATGATCATCTCCGACGTGCGCATGCCGGGCATGTCGGGATTGGAAACGCTGCGGCGCGTGCGGCAGAAACATCCCGATCTGCCGGTGCTGCTCGTCACGGCATTTGCCGACATCCGCAGCGCCGTGACGGCGATGCGCGACGGCGCGGTGAATTACTTGGCGAAGCCGATCGACCTCGACGAACTGATCGCGACCGTCCGCCGGGCCACGCATGCGCCCGCGGAGAAGCCCGTGGCGCCGGTGGCGAGCGAACTGCGGCTGCCTTCGGGCATCGTCACGAGCAGCCCGCTGATGCAGGCGGTGTTTCGCGATGCGGCGGTGATCGCGCCGTCCGAAAGCCGCGTGCTGATCACCGGCGAAAGCGGCGTGGGCAAGGAGATCGTCGCCGACGTGATTCACGGCTGGAGCCGCCGCGCGGGCGGCCCGCTCGTGAAGGTCAACTGCGCCGCGATCCCGGAAAACCTGCTGGAGAGCGAGCTCTTCGGCCACGAGAAGGGCTCGTTCACCGGCGCGATGCAGCAGCGCATCGGCCGTTTCGAGGAGGCGAACGGCGGCACGATCCTGCTCGACGAGATCGGCGAACTGCCGCCGTCGTTGCAGGCGAAGCTGCTGCGCGTGATCCACGACGGCACCTTTCGCCGGATCGGTTCGTCGCGCGACATCCAGACCGACGCGCGCGTCCTCGCCGCCACGAATCGCGACCTCGAGGTGCAGATCGCCGCCGGCCGCTTTCGCGAGGATCTGTTCTACCGGCTCAACGTGATGGAAATCCACCTGCCGCCGCTGCGCGAGCGGCCGGAGGACATCCTCCCGCTCGCGACGCATTTCATCGGGCAGTTTTCGAATCAGAAATCGCGCTTCTCCGCGACGGTCGTCGCCGCGCTCACGCGCTATCGCTGGCCCGGCAACGTGCGCGAGCTGCGCAACGCGATGGAGCGCGCGGCGCTGCTCTCGCGCGGCGGCATCGTGCTGCCGGAGCATTTGCCGACGCGCGTGATCGAGGCGACGAGCGGCCCGGCGCCGGAAGCCGGCGAAGCGTCGCGGCTGGAGGAGATCGAGCGCGACGCGATCCTGAAGGCGCTGCGCAAAAATAATTTCAACCGCACCGAGACGGCGAAGGAGCTCGCGATCAGCCGCCGCGCGCTGACCTACAAGCTGCAGCGCCTGCGCGAGCAGGGCTTCGCGATCGATGCGCCGGAGTCCCGCGCGTGAGGCGCGCGGCGCTTAGAATCCGCGCTGCTGCAAGGTGACGCTCAGCTCCTGCATGAAGCTCTGGGCGTCCGCCGCCGACGGGCGATAACCGGGCTTGCTGATCTCGGTGAAGCCGGGACGGCCGTATTGGTCGACGATCCATTTGCCGGTCACACCGTCGCTGAACGTCACGGTGCCGCTGGCGAGCGCGCCGGGGATGAGGCTGAGTTTGTCGACCTCGACCTTCACGCTGCCGGCTCCCGCGGGGGAAGCGTCGGCGAAATCCTCCTCGGGAACGTCGGCTTCGGAAATTTCCTCGCCCGCTTCGTTCTTCGCGAGGCCGAGCTTTTCCTTCGCCTTGTCGAGGAAGCCTTTTTTCTCCGGTTGGGCGGCGCGCGGCTGGGCCGCCGCTTTCGCCGGCTGCGCCTTCGTGACGTCGCTCGCGTCGACCTTCGGCGCGGCGTCCTTCAGCTCGAGGTTCAGGTCGTCGACGAGGAAGCGAACGTCGCGATACGTCAGCGAAATTTTGAATTGGTCGGAGAGTTTTTTCTGGACGGCGGAAAGGCCGTCGCCGGCGGCGACCCAGGACGCGACGGCTTGTTTTTGCTCGGGAGTTAGCGGCATGGCGGGTGCACGGTTGTCGGTTCGCAGTTCACGGGGCGGTGGAAGCGACCGTGAACCGTTCACTGTGAACGGCGAACGCGCGCGCGCAAGCGTGCGTTATTTCGAGAGCTGCGTCTTGAGAAACTCGACGCTGCCGCGCGTCGAGGCGTCCTGCTCGCACATGTTGTCCACGGCCTTGCAGGCGTGGATGACGGTGCCGTGGTCGCGGCCGCCGAAGGCGTCGCCGATTTCCTGGAGCGAGTGCTTGGTGAGCGTGCGGGCGAGATACATCGCGATCTGGCGGGGAATGGCGATGTTGTTGGGCCGGCGCTTGCTCGTCATGTCGCTGTGGCGGATCTGGAAATGATCCGCGACGCGTTTCTGGATCGTCTCGATCGTGAGGACGTTTTGCGCCTGCTCCATCAGCACGTCGTGCAGGAGGCGCTCGGCGGTCGGCAGGTCGAGCGGCTTGCTCGTGAGCGACGAATAGCTCGCGACCTTGAGCAGCGCGCCTTCGAGGCGGCGGATGTTCTTCGTGATGCTCTGCGCGATGAAGTTGAGGATCGGCTCGGGGAGATTGCAGTGCAGCGACTGGGCCTTCGCGCGAATGATCGCGAGGCGCGTCTCGAGATCGGGCGCCTGGATGTCGGCGGGCAGGCCCCATTCGAAGCGGGAAACGAGGCGCGACTCGAGTTTCTGGATCTCGCTCGCGCGGCGGTCGCTCGTGAGGACGATCTGTTTGCCGGACTCGAAGAGGTCGTTGAACGTGTGGAAGAACTCCTCCTGGATGCGCTCCTTGCCGGCGAGGAATTGCACGTCGTCGAGCAGGAGCACGTCGGCGTGCCGGTAGCGCTGGCGGAACTTCGTCAGGCCGTTTTCCTGCAGCGCCTGGATGAATTCGTTGGTGAATTTTTCGGTCGAGAGATAGGCGACGCGGGCGTCCGCGTTATGGCGGATGATCGCGTGGCCGATCGCGTGCATGAGGTGGGTCTTGCCGAGGCCGGTCTCGCCGTAGAGGAAAAGGGGATTGTAGGCCTGCGCGGGCGCCTGGGCGACGGCGAGCGAGGCGGCGTGCGCCATCTGGTTGTTCGAGCCGACGACGAAGGTCTCGAAGGTGTTGCGCGGATTGAGCGTGCCGGCGGCGGGGCCGCGTTCGTCGTAGCGCGTGGCGCGGCGCGGCGCGGCGGGGCGGGCTTTGCCCGCGGAGTCGGCGGAGGGGGACGCGAGTCGCGGCGTGAGCGTGGCGCCGCCCGTGGCGCGCGCGGCGGGATCGATCTTGCGGAGGGTGACGTTGACCATCCGGCCCGCCGTGAGGCGCAGCCGCTGCGTGATCAGGTCGAGGTAATTGTCGTGAATCCAGATCGCCGCGAAGTCATTTGGGACCCCGAGTGTGACGGCATCCGTCGAGGTTTCGAGGCACACGAGCGGCTCGAACCACATTTGAAAAACGTCTTCCGGGAAGAGCGACTTGAAGTCGCATTTCACCGTTTCCCAGAGGCTGGGATGGAGGGACGAAGAGGACATGAACGGACGAAAAGGGCAGGTTTATTCACACTGCGCCGCCGGTCGCTCTTTCCGCCTGTCGTTCTGGCCTCATCTGTGGGCTCCCGCGGGAAGAAAATTCGTGGGGCGCCGTCGGGTGATTTTGGGCACAGGGGAAGAGGATTATAAGACGTTGACGGCGAGTGGCTAAATACCGGCTTGGCCACGGGGCTGGCGGAATGAGGCTCGAAGGACGTGGGAAAGAACAATCGAACAGCACTGCATGACTGGACGAGGGCGCAGTAACTGTGAACCAAAAAAGCATTTCAAGGCGAACTTTCCCACAACTTGTTCACACCGGTGCGGAGCATAACTTTTTCGATTTTTTCGTTGCCACGTCGCGCCGAATTCAGGCGGAAAATTTGTGACGCTCCGCATCGTAATTTTCCCGATGCTACATCGACGTGAAGCGGGCTTGGGAAGCGGCTTGACGGGTTACGGGTGCGTGACGGTTTGGTCACGAGCGTGCATTTTCGAATACATCCGTCGCGTCGCGCTCACGCGTGCGCGGGTTCCGGTTCCGTCCATTTGCCGTGTTGTTTGATCAACGCGATGAGGCGCGCATCGGCTTCGGCTTGGGGAATGTTGTATTGGACGCACGTCTTGCCGACGTAGAGATTGATTTTTCCCGGCGCGCCGCCGACGTAGCCGAAATCCGCGTCGGCCATTTCGCCCGGGCCGTTCACGATGCAGCCCATGATCGCGAGCTTCACGCCTTTGAGATGGCCGGTCTGCGCGCGGATGCGCTGCGTCGTCGTCTGCAGGTCGAAGAGCGTGCGGCCGCAGCTGGGACACGCGACGAATTCGGTTTTCGAGATGCGCGCGCCGGCGCCCTGGAGCACGTTGTAAGCAAGCTTCGTGGCGCGCACGACGTCGGGCTCCGTCTCGATGCTCACGAGGTCGCCGAGTCCGTCGCAGAGCAAAGCGCCAGTGAGAAACGACGCTTCGAGCAGCTTCGAGAGAAAACTGTTTTCGCCGCGCACGGCGGTCGCGGCGGTGTTGCGAATCCACAACGGCGCGCGCGAATCGATTTCGCGCAGCGCGGCCGCGAGCTGGCGATAGGCGCCGAGCGCGTGGCCCGCATCGAAACCGGAAACCGGAGCCCGGAAACGGGAAAGCGTGAAGAGCAGGCGCGCGTCGCCGAGCGGGCGCAACGTGGGTGCGAGCGCGGGAAAATCCGCGGGTGAAATTTCCGCGGCGAGCAAGTGACCGTGCCTTCGCACGAGCGCGGCGAAGGCGCCGAGCGTTTCGCTTTCGTTTCCGTCGAACCGGCGCACGAGCAGAAGCCGCCCGCGGCTCATCGCGAGCAGCGGCTGCAGGATGTCGGGCGTCAGTGCCGGCGAAAGTTCCAGCGCGAGAAACGCGACGGGGAGCGGCGTGCTCGCGGCGATGGCGCAGAGTTCGGCGAGATCGCCGGGCGTCGCAATCGGCACGAGCAGCCCTTCGGCGGGCGTGTCTTTCAACGATTTCGCGGCGAGTTGTTGCGCGGCGTCGGCGAGGCGCGCGGCGGAGTCGAGGCGCACGATCACGCGCGGCGGCTGCTCGGGGCCGAGCGCGACCGACGGCGCGATTTCGACGACGGCAGTTTCGCGTTTCGAAAAATGGAAAGGATCGACGCCGTCATCGGCGCTTTCCGGTTGCCGGTCTCCGGGTTCCGATTTCCACAGCGACATCGCCTTCTCGGCGATGGCGCGCGCGACCGGAATTTCGTAGACGCTGTCCTCGGTCAGCGACACGCGAATCGTGTCGCCGAGGCCGTCGAGCAGCAGCGAGCCGATGCCGATCGCGCTCTTGATGCGGCCGTCCTCGCCGTCGCCGGCTTCGGTGACGCCGAGGTGCAGCGGGTAGTGCATGTTTTCCTGCGCCATCCGCGCGACGAACAGGCGATACGCCTGGATCATCACCTTCGGATTCGACGCTTTCATCGAGAGGATGATCTGGCGGTAGGAATGCGCTTCCGCGATGCGCAGGAATTCGAGCGCGCTCTCGACCATGCCGAGCGGCGTGTCCCCGTAGCGGTTCATGATGCGGTCGCTCAGCGAGCCGTGATTGGTGCCGATGCGCATCGCGCGGCCGAGCTCGCGGCAGCGTGTCACGAGCGGGGAAAACGCATCGTGCAGCCGCTGGAGCTCGCTCTCGTAGTCGGCGTCGGAGTATTCGCGGACGGCGAATTTTTTCTTGTCGGCGTAGTTGCCGGGATTGACGCGGATTTTTTCGACGTGCTCGACCGCTTCCATCGCGGCGCTGGGCAGGAAATGAATGTCGGCCACGAGCGGCACGTGCCCGAAACCGGCGGCCGTGAATTGCGCGCGGATTTCGCGCAGGCATTGCGCGGCGGCGACGTTGGGCGCGGTGATGCGCACGATTTCGCAGCCGACTTCGGCGAGTGCGATCGACTGCTGCACGGTGGCGGCGACATCCTGCGTGTCGCTCGTCGTCATCGATTGCACGCGGATCGGATGATCGCCGCCGACGCCGACCTGGCCGACCATGACTTCGTGCGTGCGGCGACGGATCGTGCGGAAGCGTGAGGCGCAATAGGACATGACTCGGGTGTGGGGCGTCAGTCTTGCCGACGCCGCGACGCCGGCGCAAGCCGCGCGCCCTGCGAAACGATCACTTTGCCGGCGCGGGCGTGGACGTCGCGGGAACCGCGGGCGCGGCGGCTTCAGCGCGCTCGGCGCGGAAGTCGCGCATCCAGCGGCGCAAGTCGCCGTAGATCGTCACGTAGACGAACATCGCGAAAAACAGCACCATGAACACGCTCTGCGTCGTGACGATGAAGTTCACCGGCAGCGGCCGGCCGCGGAGCCGCGCGACGGTGGCGAACAGCATCTGCCCGCCGTCGAGCACGGGGATCGGCAGCAGGTTGAAAATCGCGAGGCTGACGTTGAGCAGGATCGTGAACCAGAGCACGCGCCGGAAATCCCACTGCGCCTGCCGGTGCAGTTCGCGCGCGATGCCGATCGGGCCGCTGAGCTTCGACGGGCCGATGTCGGAAGAAGGGCTGAGCAGCGCATCGAGCAGCTTGAAAGTGCCGGTCACGTTTTCCGCGATCTGGCCGAAGGGATTCGGGTGCGTGACGATGATGCCCTTGCGGTATTGCACGCCGATGCGCGGGATTTTTTTGTTCGTTTCCTTGTCGAGCTCGAGGCGCGGCTGAATCGGAAGCTCGATCGTTTTGTCGCCGCGCTGAAAGGTGAACATCACCGCGCGCTCGGCGTTTTTCACGATGTGGTCGCTCACTGCGGAGCGCTGGTAAACCGGCTGGCCGTCGATGGCGACGATGCGGTCGCCGGGCAGCACGCCGGCGGCCTGCGCGGGCGATCCGGGCGCGAGCAATTCGACCGTCATGTCCTCCGCGGGATAGATTCCGGCGGTGCGGATGCCTTCGTCGTCGACGAGCCGCGGATAGATCGTGAGCTCGAGCTGCTTGCCGGCGCGCTCGATCACGAAGGTGGATTTGCGGCGGCCGTCATTGGTGCGCTGCTTGCCGAGGAAAACGCCGGAGAGGATGTCCTCGAAATTCGTCACACGACTGCCGTCGATCGAGACGACGGTGTCGCCCGGCTGGAGTCCGCCCTCGACAGCGGGGCTCGGCACGACGGTGCCGTCGGCGAGCTTCACGGTTGCGGCGAGACTGCCGATCTGCGTGGTCGCGAGCTCGGAAAATGTCGGCTGCCCGACGACCCACACGATGCACGCGAGCGCGAACGCGAAGAGGATGTTGAACGTCGCGCCGGCGGCAAAAACGATCATCTTCGTCGCGTAGCCGACGGGCGGGAGCTTCGACACGTCGGCGACGCTTTCGCCTTCGATCGGCCCGAGGTCGGCGAGCTGCGGCAGCAGCACGTAGCCGCCGAGCGGCAGCCAGGAGACGCGATATTCGACGCCGTCGCGCGCGCGCCACGACCAGATCGCGGGGCCGAAACCGATCGAGAAACGCTCGACGTGCACGCCGCGCCGGCGTGCCGCGAGGAAATGGCCGAGCTCGTGCACAAAAATCGAGCCGCCGAAGAAAAGGACGACGAGGAAAAACGCCCACAGGCTCGAGGGCGATAGCAGCGAGTTGAGGAAATCCGACACGGCAGGCGAGGGTGTTACACAGACAGGGACTGAATACGATTCGCAGCGGCCCGGCGGGATTCGGCGTCGACCGCGAGGACGGCCGCCAGATCTTCCGGCTCAAAATTCGGGATGACGCCCAGAGTGTGTTCGACGACCTCGGGAATCGCAAGGAAGGGAATATTACACTTTAGAAATGCCGCCACCGCCACCTCGTTGGCCGCGTTGTAGATGGCGGGGGCGACGCCGCCCGCCGTCATGGTCTGCTTCGCCAGCCGCAGCAGCGGAAACCGCGCTTCGTCGACCGGGCGAAACTCGAAACCGAGCAGCCGCGTGATATCGAGCGCGGGCTCGACGCCCCGTGCGCGCTCCGGGTGCAGCAGCGCGTGCTGGATCGGAAACGTCATCGACGGCGGGCAAAGCTGCGCGAGCATCGCGCCGTCGTTGAATTCGACCAGGCAGTGCACGATGCTTTGCGGATGCAGCACGGCGGTGCATTGCTCGCCGCGCAGGCCGAAAAGCCACTGCGCCTCGATGAGCTCGAGGCCTTTGTTCGCGAGCGTGGCGGAATCGACCGTGATCTTCGGGCCCATCGCCCAGTTCGGATGCTTGAGCGCGTCGGCCGGCGTCGCGCGCGCGAGTCGCTCGGCCGGCCAGTCGCGAAACGCGCCGCCGCTCGCCGTGAGCACGATGCGGCGCACGCCGGCGTGCGGATGACCTTCGAGGCATTGGAAGACGGCGTTGTGCTCGCTGTCGACCGGGAGAAGCTTCGCGCCGCGCTTGCGCGCCTCGGCCATGACAAATTTGCCGGCGAGGACGAGGATTTCCTTCGAGGCGAGCGCGAGATTTTTGCCCGCGGCCAGTGCGGCGAACGCCGGTTCGAGGCCGGTCGTGCCGACGACGGCGACGAGCACGAGGTCGGCCGAGGGCAACTGCGCGAGCTCGTTCAGCCCCGCGAGTCCGCCGACGAGCTGGGTGCCCGCGGGAAACGCGGCCGCGTTGGCGCGCGCTTCGCGAAACGCCGCGTCGTCGTGCACGCCGACGTGGCGCACGCCGAACTCCTGTGCGATCGCGGCGAGTTTGCGCCAGTTCGCGCGCGCGGCGATGCCGACGAGTTCGAGTTTGTCGGCGTGCGCGGTGAGGACGCGCAACGTGTTTTCGCCGATGGAGCCGGTCGCGCCGAGCAGCACGACGCGTTTGCGCGGAGTTGAAGAGGAAGCGGGCACGAAAGCCGGTCCTTATGCCGCAACCGCAGCCGGCTCGGCAAGCCCGGGCTGGTGCGACGCGAGGAGCGCGAGGCGTCGCGGATCGGATCGCGTTTTCGCGGAGGCGCGGCGGGAAAAGCGTTCGCAGTTTTCGCTGCGACCGAATCCATGCCTACGGCAGCGCGAAGAAAAGATACCCGACCGGCGCCGCGAGGATCAGGCTGTCGCTCATGTCGAAAAATCCGCCCATGCTCGGGATGAGCGAGCCAGAGTCCTTGATGTTGGCGCGGCGTTTGATCGCGGATTCGACGAGATCGCCGACGATGCCGAGCACCGCGAGCGGCAGCGCGAAGAGCGCGGCGTGCAGCGGCGTGAGATGCGGCGGCAAATCCGCGCGCGCATACCACGCGAGCAGCGCCGCGATGCCCATCGAGGCGAGCACGCCGCCGACGGCGCCTTCCCACGTTTTCTTCGGGCTGATGAGCGGCGACATCTTGTGGCGCCCGATCGCGAAGCCCGTGACGAGCGCGCCCATGTCGCAGAATTTTGTCGTCGCGATGAGCCAGAGGCAGAGCCACAGCCGGCCCGGCGCGGAAATCGCGTCGCCCGGCAGCGGCGTCACGATGCGCACGAAGTATTGCAGCATCAGCGACACGTAAACGAGGCCGAAGAGCGTCGAGCAGAGCGACTCCACGCGATTTTCCGGCGTGCGTTCGCCGAGCAGCCGGGTCGCGAACACGACGACCGCGAACGCGAGAAACAGGTGCGTGTGCCAGTGCAGGCGCGCCTCGAGCCACGGCGCGAGCGTGATCAGGCCGCCGCCCAGCGCGCCGAGCTTGTCGAACGGCGTGTAGCCGCACGCGCGCATGAGGTGATAAAACTCGCGCAGCGTGAGCACCGACACGAGCGTCGCGAGCAGCACGACGCCGTCGTTGCGGAAAAACCACATCACCGCGACGACGATGCTCCAGAGCAGGACTGAGCTGAAAACGCGTTGGCCCACGGTCAGGAACGACAGGCGCGCAAGGAGCGGGTTCTCATTTCGCCGCCGGTTTGACGATCGCGGCGACCTGGTCGCTCGTCTGCCCGAAGCGGCGCTCGCGGCGGTTGTAGTCCGCGATCGCGGCGGCGAGATCGGCCTTCGTGAAATCGGGCCAGAGCACGGGCGTGAAAACGAATTCCGCGTAGGCGGCCTGCATGAGGAGGAAATTGCTGATGCGCGTCTCGCCCGAGGTGCGGATCACGAGATCGGGATCGGGCATCTCGGCGGTGTAAAGGTAGCGGCTGAACGTCGCCCACGAGCCGTCGTTGAGTTTTTCCTTTCCCGCCGCGACGGCGGCGGCGTAGGCGCGCGCGGCGTCGACGATTTCGGTGCGGGCACCGTAGTTGAGCGCGAGCACGAGCGTGTAGTCGCCGAAATGCTTCGTCTCCTCCGTCGTCGCGCGCAGGAGTTTCTGGACGCCGACGGGCAGCTCGTCCGTGCGGCCGATGGTGCGGAAGCGCACGCGATCACGGACGAAGGTCTCGAGTTCCTTCTTCAGGTAAAACTCGAGCAGGCCCATCAGTGCGCCGACTTCCTCCTGCGGCCGCTTCCAGTTTTCGATCGAGAACGCGTAGAGCGTCAGCATCTGCACGCCGAGGTCGCGCGCGGCAAACGTCACCGTGCGCACCGTCTCGACGCCGCGCCGGTGGCCCTCGATGCGCGGCAGCCCGCGGGATTTCGCCCACCGCCCGTTGCCGTCCATGATGATCGCGACGTGCGGCGGGACGTTTTCGGCGGGGACGGGCATGTCGAGGCGAAGTTGGGACGCGAACCGCGCGTTGACAAGCCGGCTTCGCGTCCGGGCCGGGTGGGCGGGCGGGACAGAAAAGCGGGCGTGGCGAAGTCGCGCCCGAGTTTGACCGCCGCGCGCCGCCGCCCATTTTATGGGCATGAGCACGCCGCTTTCGGAAAAGGAGATTGCCGTCGCGCGCAGCGAGCTGCCGGGTTGGAGCCACGAACGCGAGGCGTTGGTGAAGACGTTCAAGTTCGAATCGTTTCGCGAGGCGTTCAGTTTCATGACGCACGTCGCGTTTCTGGCCGACGCAATGGATCATCATCCCGAGTGGACCAACGTCTACAATCGCGTGGCGATCCGCCTCAACACCCACGATGCCGGCAATCGCGTGACGCCGAAGGACGTCGAGCTCGCCAAAAAAATCCAGCAGGTTTCCTGGGTGGGCTAGGGCGTGTTAACACTATTTCAAGGTTAACCAAATTAGGGCGAAGATGACGAAGGAGCGGAAGACCGCATCCAGTTTGTCGTAACGGGTGAAGACGCGGCGGAAGCCCTTGAGCCGGCGGATGAGCCGTTCGACGCGAT
>DASZYB010000009.1:0-123231 GCA_035545575.1 Opitutaceae bacterium
ACTGGCAACCAGCGTAGCGATCCTCATCGGACCCTCAACGTCACCAGCGGGTCCTTGTGGGTTACGATCCATGACCCTGCACGTCACCATGTGGATCTGGTCAATAGGGTCGCCCGCCGGACACATACTTTCCATCTGCGAAAAAGGGCGAAGAAAAACCATCGCACCGGAGCACGTGACGTATTGGCGATTCCCTGACATAAAAAAAGCGGCCGCGTTGCCGCGGCCGCTTAAGATGCTGAGATAATTGTCCGCGCCCTTAGAACCGGATCCGCAGGCCGGTCTGAACCTGCCAGCGGGAGACCGGCTGGTCGTTGGCCACGATCGGCACCGGATCGAGCGTCGACGGCGTGAACGTATAGACATACTGGCCCGCCGTTGCATCGTAGGTCGCGCCGGCAACCGCCCGGCCGTAGCTGAACACGACTTCCTGTTGCAGGCCCCACTTCCGGTTGAGGAGGTTGCCGAGGTTGATCAAGCTCGCGAAGAGTTCGGCGTGGACGTTGCGATAGATCGGGATCGCCTGCGTGAACTTCAGATCGACGGTCTGCACCCACGGCGAGGTCTCGCTATTGCGCGGCACGATCTGGCCCGCGTAGCGGGTGAGGCCGGAACTCTGCGCGTAGGCGAAGAAGTTGTCGCGCTCCGTCGTGCTGTTCCAGCGCACCTTCGGATCACTCGGGCCCGACGGCATGTAGAAGAGGTCGTTGAACGTGAAGCCGTCGCCGTTGGCGTCCCCGAAGAACACCCACGAGTAGTTATGACCGGTGCGGCCCTGGTAGATCAGCGCGAGTGGCGATGGCCGCTGGCTCGCGGCGTTTTTCTCGCTCGTGGACATGCGCGCCGCACGCTTGCCGGCTCCAAGAGCAAATCCGACGCTTGAGCGCTCAAGACTGCTTCGATAGCTACACTGAGTCAACGAGCACGTCGGGAGTTTGCAAACCAACAGAGCGTTCTTAAAATTTATTCCACAGCAGCATAGACCAAAAAGCTCAGAACCCTCCCTCTTACGTGCGCGTCAAACTGAACTGCCGTGCGGACGGGAAGCGCCGTTGATCGGGGCTGAATTACCAACACAAAAATGGCAGGATCGTTAGTCGAATCTAACGATACCTTGAAAGTATCGCCCTTCGACCTCAGGTCTGTCAGTTGAACATCGGCCCAATCCGCCTTACGAATGGTTACTGATTTGGAATCCGCTGGCGCAGCCCGTTCCCAAAAAAGTATCCGGGACGACAACAATATTGGTTGAGGTGAAATAGTGACTACATTGATCGTATTCGGCGACGAACTGGCATCATCCTTAATCGTCACGACAGTGAGCCGCTCACCTGTTTGATCGCGAACATCGACTTTCACTTTCATCTCTCCCTTCTCGCCCGGGGCCCAAACGAATTTTTTGAATTCAGTAGTGGTGCAGCCGCAACTGGAACGCACGTCCGTTATTCGAACAGACTCATTACCAGCGTTGCGAAAATGCAGAATCGCCGATACCTCATTTTCCTCCCATTTGGACTCCAGCCGGATTTCAGATTTTTCAAACTGGATGGCGCCACGGGCAGGCAAAACCAAAAGGGCCACAATTATTATATAATAAAATCGCTCAAGCCACCATAAAATCCGAGAAAAAACCATGGTCATTTCGAATCAGAAGATATAGTTTGGCTCCCCGTAGAGACGGGTCCTGCAGGTGGCCGAGGCTGCCTGGATTTTAAAATCTCAATTTGAACCAGTTGCTCGGCAGCCATAGTTGCCAGCGTAGGGAGCTGTTCACCCGACAATATCGTTCCAGCCTTCCTAACGAAGTCGAAAGAAAAAACCGCGCTTCTCCTTGCGCCATCAAAAATAACCGCACGATCCTCGCGCTTATCCTCATACAACATCTCAATTAGCCGATCTCGCTGAGATGGCTGGAGAGGAAACGGAGTGTCTAGCAATCGAAATCTTAATTCGTTTACTGAGTTTCGCTGGGGCTCCTGTTTTTCGTAAAGAATCAATTCTTCCCATTTTTGAGCACCTACGGTTTCTTTGATTTTAATGTCGTATCGGTTTCGCGCTTCACTAATCGTATCGCCGATAGCCCGACCTAACCGACCCGAGGGTGCTATCCCCTGCTCACGGCTTGTCGCCATAATATTTGCAGTCGTCGCCTGCCGCGCCGCCAAAAGTTCGGCAATTTTGTCACGCTCTTGAGGCCCTGCCCCCCAACGCGAGAAAAGTTGGGCGTAAGCTACCTTTGCACGACCAGTCTCATAATATAGTTGCCTGGACGTTGCGTCGCTTGGCAATCGCTTAAAATCTAGCAGCGCCTCAAGTCCATCCACTGGCGCATTGTCAAAATGCGATTTGGACGGCGAACTACTCGGACCGGATGAAAGCTGCACCTGAGATCCGTCAGGTGCAGCCGATTTGTTTATGGAAAAATGCTTGGCTGCATGCCAGCCGCTGGCCAAGCCAGCGCCTAACAGCGATATCGCCAAGACCACCAGACGCATTTGTGTCAAAAAATAACAGTATCAAACATAATATGTCACATAACCCGTGGCCCAAGACCTACAATCACCACGATCGCTAATCAGTTCCGTAAACCACGGGATATCCCAAAAATAATCGACTGTTCCACTGCAAGCAGTGTCGGAAGTAACGTAAGTTCCAGAGAGTGGCCCATAATACCAGCCACCGGGCTCCGTATCACACTCATCATATTCACCGTAATAATATTCCACATTAAAATATGCGGTGCCACAATCTGGGGCAGTTCCTCCCCCAGTGACCATAACCGAAGCCAATAACCAATTAGTGCTGGTTGAAGCCAACACGAAAGCCGCGAAGAGACACTTTACGATTTTTTGTGCACGTTTCATTTTGGGTGTATGTTAAAATCCCAAGAAGGCCGCTCATCGGGCTGCGCCATTCCTGGGATCGTAATTGCACCAAACCTGAAGCGTGTTTGGCTATCGGAGAGAACTAAAAGCAGTAATGATACTGCCTTGCGGGTATCGACTATTTGCTTGGTTGCTCAGAGCAAGTCAACAAAAAAGAATGATCGACATGTAATCACATTTAAAGCGGGAGAAATAAACGGCCGCGTTACCGAGGCCGTTTGAAGTCTTGCTTGACTGATGGCTAACTCAGAACCGGATGCGCATACCGGTCTGGACCTGCCAGCGTGAGGCCGGCTGATCAGAACCGATCGTGCCACCCACAACGGTGAGAGCGTTGAGCGTGTTAGGCGTGAACGTGTAGATATACTGATTCGCGACGGGGTCGTAGGTCGCGCCGGCAACCGCTCGTCCGTAGCTGAACTGGTCTTCCGTCTGGATACCCCACTTGCGGTTCAAGAGGTTGCTGAGGTTGATGAGGTTCACAAACAGCTCACTCTTCACGCGCTTGTAGATCGGAATCGCCTGGGTGAACTTCAGATCGACGGTCTGCACCCACGGCGAGGTCTCGCTGTTACGCGGCACGATCTGGCCGGCGTAGCGGGTGAGACCGGAACTCTGCGCGTAAGCGAAGAAGTTATCGCGCTCCGTCGTGCTGTTCCAACGCACCTTCGGATCGCTCGGGCCCGTCGGCATGTAGAAGAGGTCGTTGAAGGTGAAGCCGTCCCCGTTGGCGTCGCCGAAGAATGTCCATGAATAATTGTGGCCGGTGCGGCCCTGATAGATCAGCGCGAAGCTGGTTGGCGCATTTTTCAACCAGTGGAACTGGTAGGTCAGCGTGCTCACGATCCGATCCGGGACGTTCGTGTTCGAAATCGAAGCGACGTCCTCATTGGAATTGGTGACCTTTCGCCCGTTGTAGTTCGACTGGGCAATCGAAGAGGTAGCAGGACTGACCTCCGTGTAGTGTGAATGCGTCCACGAAAGGCTGAAGCTCCAGTTATTCATGAACGGCCGCTTCAACGATAGGGTAAAATCGTGACCACCGCCCTTGTTCGTATTGGTCAGATAAAGGACATCGCCAAAGCCGGCGTTGAGATAATTCGACGCCACGGAATAAGGATTGCTGTTGGAGGTGCCACGGCTGCCGGACGTGCTCGCCACAATGTTGCCGGCGTAGCGAATGCGGCCATCGGGCATGGTGCCCACGGGCTTCAAATTCAGATCGATTGTGTTGAGCGCGCGCTGCACCTGGACGAAGTCGGCTTCCGCGGTGAGGATCAGCCCTCCGAAGGGCAAGGTGTGATCGACGGCGAGATTGCTCTTCCACGAAAGCGGCGGCCGGAAGCTCGGATCGGTGACGTTTACGGTCGCGAGTCCCGGTGGACCCACCTTGGGCGGCGTGATCGTCGGCGAGAACGTCACCCCCGGGGTCGTGCCGACGGAAGTCACGCCACGATTTTGATACGGGTTACCCAGCCACACGGACGGATTGGTGCCTTGGAAGAGCCCGATGCCGCCGCGAATCTGAGTCTTTCGGTCAGTCGGCAAATCGTAGTTGAATCCGACGCGCGGCGAGAAACTGTAGTTGCCGCTGTTGGTGGTTGTGCTCTTCATGCCGAAAGCAGATTGGAAAGCCGCCTCGCTGAATGCCGTCGTCGTCGGAATTGGGATCGGCGCCTTCGGCACGTAGGGATCGTCGAACCGGATGCCGGCGTTGACGGTCAAACCCTCGTTCGGTTTCCACAAGTCTTGGACGTAAAGGCCGCGTTGCGTGTAGGTGTAAACGGCCAACGCGTCCTGAATGGTCGTGCCCGGCGAGAGCGTGAGCTGCACCAGCGAACCGGTGCCGGCGAGCCAGTCGCTGACGGTCGCAAAAGTGTAGCTGCCGTAGTAGCCGCTAACAAACGCGTCCCAGACCTGCTTCTTTTCGTAATCGCCGCCGAAGGTAATCGTATGCGCACCGATCGAATACTCTGCCGAGGCGGCGAGGTTGTCGGTCTTGGTCACAATGCCGTTGAGTTGCCGCGCGTTGTCGGTGCCAAGGTCCAACTGACCGCTCGTGGTCGGAACACCGTTCGAAATATTCACGCCACTTACGCCGCGAACAAAAACTTCCGGGAACGCTGCACCATGAGGCCGGGGAGAACCGTCGTAGGCGGTGTGCCCGATGGAAAACTCCGTCCGGAGATTCGGCGCCCAGTTATCGAACAATTGCGCGGTATATCCGTGCGAATGCAGCGGAGCGTCATACCAGTAATTGCTGAACGAAGTGGTTGTGCCACTGCTGCTGAAGTTAGTGTAAATGGGCGAAGTCCCGTAGTTGTCGCGATACTGCAGCGCCAGGCGATGGGAGGAATTGATGTTCCAATCCAGCTTGGCCACGTAGCTCTTCTGAATCGAGAAACCCGCCGCGCCGGTGAAGGTGCCGGGATCGTAGCCGAGCGCTTTTGCCCGCGTGACGACCTGCTGCACCTGCGTCGCATCGGGAACGAACTGCTGTGCCGGAGCCAGCGTCGTGCGACGGAAATCGTCTTCGGCGACAAAGAACCAGATGTGATCGCGCCAGATCGGTCCGCCGAACGTGCCGCCATAGGTGCGTTCGCGGAAGAACTCGTGCACACCGCTGACCGGGTTCTTGCCGCGGTCGTGGAGATCGGTGTATTCGCCGTAGAGCATCCCGCTGAATTCATTCGTGCCGGATTTGGTCACGGCATTGATCAGCGCGCCGGTGAAACCGGAACGCCGAACGTCGTAGGGATTTAGTTCGATGCTCAAAGACTGGAGAGCTTCGAGCGGAATCGGGCTCCGCAGGGAGGAGAAACCACTGCTGTTGAGGCCGAAGGGATCGTTGGCCTGCACGCCGTCGATCAGCAGCGAATTGAAGCGGAAGTTCTGGCCCTGCGCGCTAAGCTGACCGCCTTGGTCGAGGGAGTTGAGAAACAGCCGCGAATCCAGCGCCGCCACGTCTTGGATGTTACGGCGAATCGTCGCCGTATCGATGATCTGCTGGCTGTCGAAGGAGCTTCCGGTGCCAAACTTGCCGGAATCGAACGTGAGGTCGCGTTGGGACTGCACCTTGAACGCCTCCATCACGACCGCCGTCTCGGGATTGAGGGAGAAGTTCGTCGCGCTCGCGGAGCCCAGATCGAGGTAAACGTCTTCGCGCGTCTCGGTGCGGTAACCCGGGACCGCCGCGCTGACCGAGTAAGGTCCACCGACACGCAGCCCGGACAGATTGAACTGTCCGTTGCCGCGCGTGGTCGTCACGGCAGTCGTGCCAGTGGGTTGGTGAACTACGGTGACGGTCGCGTTGGCCAGCGGCTTGCCATCGTTACCGGTGACAAAACCGTTCAAGGCCGCAGTGGTTATACCTTGCCCAAACACTGTTCCCGCGAACGTGAGGCCGAGGGCGAGCAATCCGGCCCACAGGCTTTTTATCGAGAAGAATTTCATGAGTTAGTTCCTTGCTTGGTTCGATGATGTGTCGGCGTTGCCGTCGGCAGTTAGGGAGGAGGCCAAGCAAGACCCGTGCAAAAACGCAGTCAAGTCCCTAGCCGCCGCCCCGGAGAATTGCTGCACGCTTGTAACACGCTCTCGTGATTTGAGAAACAAGCGCGGCGAAAATCTTCGCCGCGCGCAGGTGCACGTTGCACGGACTCGCGCTCGCGTGTCGCGCAGCTTGCACGAACGCGCCGGCCCGCCGCGCATCGGAGATTTTCCCGGCGAAAATCTAATTGTTGCTGGTGCAGCGGCTTGCACGGCGTCGACCGGCCTTGGCACGCGCCGAGGTAAAGGAGGCCAACACGTTCGCTGGATTACCACCCAAAAAAACTCACCTCTATGCGCACCGCCTCCCTCTCCCCCGCCAAACATCCCCTCACCTCCGCCGAACGCTCGGCGCGCGCCGCCACCTCGCAGCAGGAAGCCGCGCACGACGCCGAGCTCGTCCGCCGCTTCAACGCCGGCGACGAAGATGCGTTCGTCGAAATCATGACGCGCTATCGCGAGAAAATCTTCTCCGTCGCGCTGGCGCTCCTCCGCAATCGCGCGGACGCCGAGGAAATCGCGCAGGACACGTTCATCCGCGCCCATCGCGGCCTCGCGCGTTTCCGCGGCGACTCCTCGCTCGCGACGTGGCTCCACCGCATCGCCGTCAATCTCGCGCGCAACCGCTACTGGTATTTCTTCCGCCGCCGCCGGCACGCGACGCTCTCGCTCGATTGCGCGCTCAGCGACGACAGCGACGCGACGTTCGCCGATCTCGTCGCCACCGACGCGCCGAATCCCGCGCGCGAGGCGGCGACCGGCGAATTCTCCGCGCTCGTCAACGTGTGCATGGACAAGCTCGACGCCCGCCACCGCGAGATCCTCACGCTGCGCAATCTCCTCAACCGCTCCTACGACGAGATCGCACAGGCGCTCGGCATCAACGTCGGCACCGTGAAGAGCCGCATCGCCCGCGCCCGCGGCAATCTCCGCGCGCTGCTCGCCGAAGCGTGCCCCGAATTCGCACCCGACGCCGCGCCGTCCGACTGGTTCGAGCCGAATCGCGCGAGCGGCCGGCTCGAAGTCGCCGCCGCCTGATCGCTTTTGGAATTTCCCGGCGGCTGGGCCGCGTCGCAATGGGCGGCGCGGCCCTTGCGTTTTCGTTCCCCCGATTCGTTCGTCGTGGCTCGCGCGGACTCGCGAATTCGCGCTCGCGTGGAGCAACCCACGCAACGGAAACCGCGAATCCGCCGCGCTTGTTTTTTTCCCCGCCGGCGCCCTGAATCGCCGGCGTGCCGACCGCGTTGACCGTTTCGCCGCTCGCCGCGCGCCGCTTTTTGCGCCGCGTCCACGGATTCGATGCGCCCTTCCCCGCCATCGCCGCCGCCCTCGCCCATCACGGCTACATCCAGATCGATCCGATCAACGTGTGCGGCCGGATGCACGATCTCATCCTGCGCAACCGGGTCGCGGATTATCGCGAGGGCGACCTGATGCGCCTGCTGCACGGCGGCGCTGCGCCGCTCGGCGCGAAGGCGCGCACCGCCTTCGAGCATCATCTGCCGCACTCGGACGTGCTCGTCGCGTTTCCGCTCGAGGCGTGGCCGCATTTGCTCGCCGCGATGCGCGGCCGCACCCGGCGCGCGGGCGCGTGGTCCGGCTGGCTGACGCCGCGCGAACGCGCGCTCGCGCCGCAGTTGCTCGCGGAGATCGCGCACCGCGGCCCGCTTGGCTCGGAGGATTTCGCCGACACCCGTCGCGCGCATCGCGTCGTCTGGGGAAAAAGTTCGCTGGTGAAAAGCACGCTGCAGAAACTTTTCTTCCACGGCCGGCTCCTCGTCGGCCAACGCGTCGCGCATCGCCGCCGCTACGACCTGCCCGAACGCGTGCTGCCCGCGCGCACGCTCGCGCTGCCCGAGCCTTCCGCGGCCGACACCGCGCGCTGGCTCGCCTTGCTCAAGCTGCGCCAGCGCCGGCTCGCGACGCTCAAACGCGAAGAGCTGCGCGTCGTCGAGGACACGGTCCAACCCGTCGCGGTCGCCGGTTGCCCGCCGCTTTTCTGCCTGCGCGAAGACGCGCCGCTGCTCGCCTCCCTCGCCGCCGAACGCACCGGCACGGGCGCGGCACTTTCGCCGACCGAGACTTTTCCGCGGCTCCTCGCGCCGCTCGATCCGCTGATCTACGACCGCCGCGTCACGGCCGCGCTCTGGCATTTCGACTACACGTGGGAAGCCTACACGCCGCCGCACAAGCGCGTCCGCGGCCATTACGCGCTGCCGGTTCTCGCGGGCACGGAGCTCGTCGGCCACGTCGACCCGAAAGCCGATCGCGCCCACGGCAAGCTCGTCGTCGTCTCGCGTCGCGTGCGCCGCGGCTATCGCGCCACCCCTGCCGTGCGCGAGCTCGCGCGCTTTCTCGGCCTCGGCTGACGCGCCCTTCCCGATCGCGCGGTTCGCGCGGCGGCGCGCCGCTTATGACACCTGCGCGAGAATTTTCCGCAGCACGATCGGCGACAACGCGCGCATCTGCGCGAGCAGCTGCTCGCTGTCGATGAGGAGAATCTGGTGCTCGACCGCATACTCGCGCGCCTCGTGCGAAAATCCCATCGGCGCCACGAACCAGCCGCGCTCGATGCCTTCGAGCGTGATCGTGCCGAAAAGCTCCTTCACGCGCTTCGCCGACACCGCGCCCGCCGCGCCCGGCTGGCAATACACCACGATCCGCGGTTTCTCGTCGTCGCGCCGGCTCAACGCCAGGTCGCCGTCGCCCCCGCCGCCGCGTTGGTTCACTTCGTAGTCGTCCGCCTCCGCCACGCTCGCGACCACCGCGCTCAACTTTTCGCGCGACCACGCCGCCATCTCCGACGGCAGCGGCAGCCCGCTCGCCGCGTCGGAAATCCGCTCCGCCATCGAAGTCGACCGCGCCTCGCCCCCCGCGCCGCGGTCGCGCCACAAAAACCACCACCCCAGCCCGACGAGCACGAGCCCCGCCGCGAGCGCCGCCATCACGAGCGTGAAACCGCGCGTCATCGACGCCGCGCCGACGTTGTTTTCCTCCGCCGGCTTGTCCGCCGGCACCGGCGCCGCCGGCGCCGGATCGGCCGGCGGCGGACTCGCCACGAGCAGATCGCGCACTTCGCGCACCGCCGCGATCACGCGCGCGCGGTAGTTGTCGCCGGGCTGTTCCTTCGTGAGATCGATGCGCGCGACGAGGCTGCCCGCCGGCGACACGACGATGAGCGCGGGATACGTCGTCACCTCGTAGGTCGCACGGAGCCGGTTGTTCTGCTCGCGCAGTTCCGGCGGCAATTCCGTGCGCGTCGGAAAATCCAGCCGCAGGAAAACGAAATTCGCCGTGAACGCGTTCACGAAATCCGGGTGAAACGCGACTTCGTCCATGAACTGCTTGCTCGGCGGCGACCAGTCCGAGCCGATGAACAAGATCAGAATCCGCACGTGCCGGCGCGCGGCCTCTTTTTGCGCGTCCTCGAAATTCATCAGCCAGAAATCCGGCGGCGGCTCGGCCTTCTTCGTGCTCGTCGGCGACGGCGGCGCGGGGCGCGGCCGCGGCGCGGGCCACGGCACGTTGGGCAGGAAATCCATTTTTTCGACGCGGCCGTTCTCGAGCGTGATGCGGCCCTGCGGATAAGTGAGTATCTCCTTGGTGCCCGCCTGCGACTGCCCGCTCGGCCAGCCATAGGCGTTGATGATCTCCTCCTTCGTCGCGCCCGGCCCGACGACCGGCGCGGAACCGGCGGCGAAGCCCGCGGCCGCGGCCGCGAGCAAAACCGCCGTGGCGGCGCCGCGGCGCAGACGCGCTGTCACGCCGCCGGCGAGGGAAAAAAATCGCGCAAGCACGCTTCTTCCATCGGCACGCGGCGCGATTTTGGCAACGCCAACTTCGCGGTTGAGCGCCGCCCCGCGCGCGGCAACGTGGCGCTTTTCCACGTGCCCGACCTGCTCCGCCAGCTCAAAACCACCTTCGGCTACGCGACCTTCCGGCCGCTGCAGCGCGAAATCATCGAGGCGTCGCTCGCGGGCCGCGACGTGTTTGCGCTGCTGCCGACCGGCGGCGGGAAGAGCCTGTGTTTTCAACTTCCCGCGCTCGTGCGCGACGGGCTCACGGTCGTCGTCTCGCCGCTGATCGCGCTCATGAAGGACCAGGTCGACGCGCTGCAGGCGAGCGGCGTCGCGGCGACGTTTCTCAATTCCACGCTCGGTGAAACGGAGGCGCGCGCGCGGCTCCGCGGGCTGCACCGCGGCGAGTTCAAGCTGCTCTACGTCGCGCCCGAGCGGCTCATGCTCGACGGCTGGACGGAAAACCTGAAGGCGTGGAACGTGCGCTGCCTCGCGATCGACGAGGCGCACTGCGTGTCCGAATGGGGCCACGACTTCCGCCCCGAGTATCGCCAGCTCGCGAAACTCCGCGTCGCACTGCCCGACGCGCCGGTGATGGCGCTCACCGCGACGGCGACCGAGCGCGTGCGGACCGACATCGTCACGCACCTGAAGCTGCGCGCGCCGGAGATTTTCGTCGCGAGTTTCAACCGCCCGAATCTCACCTACCGCGTCGTCCCGAAGGACCAGCCGCTGAAGCAGATCGTCGAATTCGTGCAGAAGCGCGAGCACGAGTGCGGCATCGTCTACTGCGCGAGCCGCGCCACGACCGAGCGCCTCGCCGGCGCGCTGGCCGAGCGCGGGCTCGCCGCGCGCGCGTATCATGCCGGGCTGGACGGCGACACCCGCGCCGCGAACCAGGAGCAGTTTCTCCGCGACGACACGCGCATCATCTGCGCGACGATCGCCTTCGGCATGGGCATCAACAAGCCCAACGTCCGCTGGATCATCCACCACGACCTGCCGAAGAACATCGAAGGCTATTACCAGGAAACCGGCCGCGCGGGCCGCGACGGTTTGCCCGGCGACTGCCTGCTGCTCTTCAGCGCCGGCGACGTCGCCAAACAGACGCACTTCCTCGACGAGATCACCGACGACCACGAGCGCGAAGTCGCGCGCGCGCAGCTCCGCCAGATGGTGCACTACGCGGAAAACTCCGCCTGCCGCCGCGCCGAGCTGCTGGAATATTTCGGCGAAAAATTTCCGCTCGATAACTGCGGCGCGTGCGACAACTGCCTCGAGCCGCGCGAAACCTACGACGGCACGCTCGTCGCGCAGAAATTCCTCTCGTGCGTCTACCGCATCGCGCAGGTCACGCGTTTCGGCGTCGGAATGAATCACATCGTCGAAGTCCTCACCGGCGCGGACACGGATAAAATCCGCCGCTGGGGCCACGACCGGATCACGACCTACGGCATCGGCCGGGAACTCGCGCGCCCGCAGTGGGCCGCGGTCGGCCGCGAGTTGATGCGGCTCGGCTACCTCGCGGTCGCCGAGGGCGAATACGCCACGCTCGAGCTCACGGCCGAGGGACTCGCCGTGCTGAAGGCGCGCACGCCGATCGCGTTGACGAAACCGCTCGACCTGCCGAAGGCCAAGCGCGCCGCCGCACGCCGCGAAGGCGACATCGCGTGCGACGAAATTCTCTTCGAGCGCCTGCGCACGCTGCGCAAAAAACTCGCCGACGAACGGCGCGTGCCGGCCTACATCGTCTTCGGCGACACCACGCTCCGCGCGATGGCGCGGCACTATCCGGCGAGCGTGGCCGAGCTCGAAGGCATTCCCGGCGTCGGCGAAAAGAAACGCGCGGAATTCGGCGCGGCCTTCACCGGCGAGATCGCGGAATACCTGAAAACGAATTCGCGGATCGCGTTCGCTTGAGCGGTCGCGCAGGCTGCGCGCTCTCGTTTTCCCCATGCGTCCCTCACCCCGAAATCCCGCGGCGCTCCGCCGCGCCTGTCGATGGCTCGTGCCGGCGTTCGTCGCGGTCGTCTCGATTTTTGCGCGGCCTGTTCTCTGCGCCGCCGATTCCGCCACCGCGTCCGCGTCAGCGACGCCGGCCGCTGCGACGTGGGGCGAGCCATTTCCCGCGCCGGCGTTTCCGTTTGGCGCGGTGTATTTCCGCAAATCGAGCCCGCCCGCGGAGGATTGGGCGCGCGATCACGAAGTCGCCGCCGGGATGGGCATCAATATTTTCCGCCACTGGTTCATGTGGGCCTCGATCGAAAACGCCTCGGGCCGCTACGACTGGGCCGACTACGATCGGATGGTGCAGCTCGAGGGCCAGAACCGGATCAAGGTCGTCATCGCCGAAAACGTCACGGGCGCGCCGGAGTGGATGTGGGACAAATATCCGCGCGCGCACCACGTCGATCGCGAAGGCGTGGAAGGTTACCCGGGCTCCGCGACCGGCAGCGCGACGGGGAGTTGCCCGCTCTGTCTCGACGATGACGACGTTCGCGTGCAGGCGGAGAAATTTCTGACCGCGCTCGTCGAGCGCTACCGCGACAAGCCCGCGCTGCTCGGCTACGACGTCTGGAACGAGGGCTCGCTGCAGGAATGCACGTGCCCCGCCTCGCAGGCGAAATTTCGCGAGTGGCTGCGCGCGAAATACGGCACGATCGAGGCGCTCGGCCGCGCGTGGCACCGCTACAGCCTCGGCGATTGGGACTCGGTGCGCCCGCCGCGCGGGAACGTCGGCTATCCCGACGCGCTCGACTGGCAGCAATTCTGTCGCGACGACGCGCTGCGGCTCCTGCGGTGGCGCGTCGATCTCATCCGCCGGCTCGATCCGCGCGCCAAAATCACCGCGCACGGCACCGGCGCGCTCACCGAGATCGAGTGGCGCACGGCGGCGGATGTCGATTCGTATGGCTACACGTGGGTCGCTTCGCGCCACGGCAACGCGCCGTGGATGCAGTTTCGCGCCGTGGACTGGACGCGCGCCGTCGCGCGCGGCAAGCCGTTCTGGCACGCCGAAGCCACCGGCGGTCCGCTCTGGCTGCAGCCGCAGGTGCTGAACCGCCCGCTCGAGGACGGCCGCAGCTCCGACGAGAAGGACGTGCGCGTGTGGAGCCTCATCGACATGGCGGGCGGCGCGAGTGGAATTCAGTTCACGCGCTGGCGGCCGCTGCTCGACGGACCGCTCTTCGGCGCGTTCGGCCCGATGGGCATGGACGGCTCGGTGACGCCGCGCGCCGAGATGGCCGGCCGGCTCGCGCGCTGGGCGAACGCGCACCCCGACCTTTGGCAATCGCACCCGATCCAGGGCGATGTCGGCATCGTGTTCGTGCAGGAAGCGGCGGACTTCGCCGCGGTCCAAGGCAGCGGCAGCGGTGGCGGCGGACGCGGCGCCGCCGCAGAAGGTGGCGGCAACAACTACGCCGCGTCCCTGCAAGGCGCGTATCAGGCGTTCTTCGACTCCAACATCCAGGCCGACTTCGTGAGCGTCGACGACCTCGCGCGCTATCCGCTCGTCTATCTGCCCTACCCCGAACATCTGCGCCGCGCGACCGCCGAAAAACTCCGCGCCTACGTCGCCGCCGGCGGCACGCTCGTGAGCGAAGGCTGCCCCGGCTACTTCGGCGACGGCGGACGCGTCGGCACCGTGCAGCCCAACCTCGGGCTCGCCGAACTTTTCGGTGCGCGCGAAACCTACGTGCAGTTCACGCCGGACCTGCTGACAAAACTCGCACTGACCGTGCAGGGCCACCCGATCGGCGGCCAATATTTTCTGCAGGAATACGAACTCTCGGGCGGCCGGGCCGCGGGCGAATTTGCCAACGGCCACCTCGCCGCCGTCGAGCACACCTTCGGCCGCGGCAAAACGCTTTTGATCGGCACGTTTCCCGGCGGCAGCTACGAGCGCAGCCACGCGCCGGAGACGCGCGCCTTTTTCGCGGGCCTGCTCGCGTGGGCCGGCGTGAAACCGCAGCTGGTCTCGAGTGATCCGGAAATAAAAGCCCGCCTGCACCGCGGCGCCGGCGGCACGTATCTCTGGATCGTCAATCCCTCACGCACGACGCGCACCGTGAAGATTTCGCTGCCGTCCGCGTTTCAGCGCGCGACCGATCTCTGGGCCGAGAGCGATCGTCCCGCGCTCGCGGCCGAAACCGTCACCGCCACCGTCGAGGACCGAAACGCTGCGGTGATCCGCCTCGAGTGAACCGGCGCGGACCGGCGCCAGAACGCGAAGGCTTCTCGATCGGCGCGGTAAATCCTCGCCGTCGGCGCCGCGCTTCGCCTAACTCCGCCCGCGTGTCCGAACCGCCCCAGTCGAGTGTTCCGCGCGATCGTGCTGCTTCGCTGCGGCGCACGCTGCCGCCGGCGGCGCTCGTGCTCTTTCTGGTCGCGCTGAGCTGCTCGACCGCGTGCCTCACGATGTCCGCCGTCGACGCCGTCGCCGAGCGGAAGCGCCGCACCGAATACGAAACGAAAGTTTTGCGCCCGATCGAGGACCGCCTGCGGCCGCTGCTGCCGCCGAATGTTCACGGCACCCTCGAAAACGAACGCCTGCGCGTGACCGGCGGAAGCGCCGCGATTTCGATCCGCGTGGTCGGCACGTTCACCGCCGACGATCGCGCGCGCCTCGAAAACGCCGCGCACGAACTCTACGGCTCGGTCGTTTCTCCGCCGACGCGGCTCGTGATCGTCTATCTCGACGACGCCACCTCGCCGCCGAGTCCCGCGGGCCGCGTCGTCCTCGACGGTCCCGCGCCCGCGGCCACCGCCGCGCAACCGCAGCGCTAGCCCGCCGTCCGCGCGCGGCCGCATGACCTTCCCCGTCCACCTCGATTTCCTCGGCTGGCGGGTGCATCCGCACGTGGCATTCGAAGCGCTGGGATATTTTGCCGGCGCGCGGATTTATTTTTCGCTCCGCCGACGCGATCGCGAAACTCCGCTGCCGCTCGAGACGAACCTCTGGCTCCTCGTCGGCTGCATCTTCGGCGCGTGGGCCGGCTCGAAGCTGCTCGCGTGGGCGGAAATGCCCGCGCACTACCTCGCCGTCGCACGCGCGAATCCGCTCGGACTCCTCGGCGGCAAGACGATCGCCGGCGGCCTGCTCGGCGGCTGGGCCGGCGTCGAGGTCGCGAAGAAAATCTGCGGTGTCGCCCGCTCGACCGGCGACACGTTTGTCTGGCCGCTCGCGGTCGGAACCGCGCTCGGCCGGCTCGGCTGTTTTTTCACGGGGCTCGACGATCACACGTATGGCGTGGCGACGTCGCTGCCGTGGAGCGTGGACTTCGGCGATGGCGTGCCGCGCCATCCGACGCAGCTCTACGAAGCGATCTTCGTCCTTCTGCTCGCGTCCGCGATCGCCGTCGGCGGAGCGCGCCGCGCGTGGCCGGTGGGCGCGCGTTTTCGGCTCTACGTCGCGGGCTATTTCGCGTTTCGCTTCGGCGTGGAATTTCTCAAGCCGCGCGAGACGCCCGTCGCCGGCCTCAGCGCGATCCAGCTCGCCAGTCTCGCCGGCGTCATCCTCGCCCTCAATTCGCTTCGCCGCCTCGCTCCGCAATCCGCGATCGCCAATCCGCAATCCTAAATGGACCGCCCTTATCTCTACGCCGAGCTGACCAATTCGATCTGCTCGTCCTGCCTCCGCAAGGTCGAAGCCAAGGTCGTCATCCAGGACGACCGCGTGTTTCTCCACAAACGCTGCCCCGAACACGGCGCCGAGCGCGTGCTCATCTCGACCGATGTCGACTACTGGCACCAGACGCGCCGCTTCCTCAAGCCGGGCCAGATGCCGCGCGTGTTCAACACGCCGACGCGTTTCGGCTGCCCTTACGACTGCGGCCTGTGCGCCGATCACGAGCAGCACTCCTGTCTCACGCTCCTCGAGGTCACCGACGCGTGCAATCTCGCCTGCCCGGTCTGCTACGCCGAGTCCTCGCCGCACCGCACCACGCATCGCTCGCTCGCGCAGATCGAGTTCATGCTCGACGCCATCGTGCGCAACGAAGGCGAGCCCGACATCGTGCAGATCAGCGGCGGCGAGCCGACGATTCACCCGGAATTCTTCGCGATCCTCGACGCCGCGAAGCGCCGCCCGATCAAGCACCTCATGCTGAACACGAATGGCGTGCGCATCGCGAACGAGCCGGGCTTCGCCGAAAAACTCGCCGCCTACGGTCCGGGTTTCGAAATCTATCTCCAGTTCGACTCGCTGCGCGCCGGCCCGATTCGCGCGCTGCGCGGCGCCGACCTGCTTGCCACGCGCCACCGCGCGCTCGAGCGCCTCAACGCGCTCAACCTCTCCACCACGCTCGTCTGCACGCTCAAGCAGAGCCTCAACGACGACGAGCTCGGCGCGATCGTCGACTTCGCGCTCACGCAGCGCTGCGTGCGCGGCGTCACGCTCCAGCCGATCCAGCACGCCGGCCGCGTGGAAAATTTCGATCCCGCGCGCGACCGCCTCACGCTCGCCGAAGTCCGGCAAAAGCTGCTCGCGCAATCGCGCGTGTTCGCGCCCGACGACATCATTCCCGTGCCGTGTCATCCCGACTGCCTCGCGATGGGCTACGCGCTCAAGCTCGACGGCAGGGTCACGCCGCTCACCGGCCTGATCCCGCGCGACACGCTGCTCCAGAGCGAAGGCAGCACGATCGTCTACGAGCGAAATCCCGAGCTGCGCGCCGCGGTCTTCAACCTTTTCTCCACGCACCACTCGCCCGACAGCGGCGCCGACGCGCTGCGCCAGCTGCTCTGCTGCCTGCCGCTCGTGCAGGCGCCCGCGCGGCTGACCTACGAGAACATTTTCCGCGTGCTGATCATCCAGTTTCTCGACGCGCACAACTTCGACGTCCGCAGCGTGAAAAAAAGCTGCATCCACATCGCGCATCCCGACGGCCGCATCATTCCCTTCGACACGTTCAACCTCTTCTATCGCGACGGAAAAGAAGCCCGCCTCCGCGAACTCCAGGCCCAGCACGCGCCGCTCGCGCCATCGCCATGAACGACGATCCGTCCATCCCGCCGCCCGCGCCGCCGCCGCTTTCCAACTCGCCCGGAGAACCGCCGCCGCCAACAGACGCCGGCAGCCAACCACCCGTCTCGCGCTTCGACGCGGGCTGCAACTTCGTCGCCGGCACCATTGGCGGCTTCATCCTCTTCGTCATCGCCGGCGCCGGCGCACTCTCGCTCGGCCGCAACGGCAGTTTTGGCGTCGCCTACTTGGTCGTCGCCTTTATCGCGGCCATCGCGCTCGCCACCCAGCGCAGCCTGCGCGGACTCGCCGTCGGCATCTTTCTCGGTCTCGGCTGCGTGCTGCTGCTCATCGCGATCTGCAGCGGCTTCCGCATCAACTGACCGTGGCGCTTCGCGCTGCGCGCCAACTCAACGCACCGCGATCGCCGCGTCGCGCTCCGGATGCGCCGCTTCGCCGGCGAAATCGGGATGGCTCAACTCCGTCACGTCGTGCGCCTCGAGCGCGTGCGTGAAGTATTCCGGCCGGTTCGCACCCCACGCGACCCGACAGCGCCGCAGCGCGATCCGATCGGCGAAGCGCACATGAATGCCGGGAGTCCCGTGCTCTTCGAGCGCAGGATACGCCGATTTCGTCGGCCGGTTGTCCCACACGCCGCCGCGATATTTCGTCTCGCGGTCGAGCGTCACCGCGACGTTGTCGAACGTCACGTCGTCGATGCGACTCTCCCGGCAGCCGCTGATCCGCACGCTGTTCTCGGCGCGACCGGTGACGTTCTCGACGCGCACGCCATGAATTTTTCCAAGCTTCGCGCCCTCCGTGCGCGGCAGCGCGGTAAACGAAATCGCCTCGCCGCGGCCCCACCACGGATCGGAGTGATAGCGCGCCTTGAACACGATGTCGCGAAACACGATGTCGTGCACGTCGGCCTCGTCGCGCAACTGGATGTTCAAGCCGCGACAACTGCTGCGAATCGTGCAACGCTCGAAACGCACGTGGTGGATCGGCCGCGTCGTCTCGGTGCCAACCTTCAAGCCCGAATCCTGCGTCTCGATCGTGCAGTCGTGCACGTGGATGTTCGCCGTTTCGCCGTGCTCGACGAAGGCGCGCGAGGCTTTCACGACGATCGCGTCGTCGCCGCACACGATGTCGCAATTGCGAATCTCCACGTCGCGGCTGTGGTCCGGGTCGATGCCGTCGCAGTTCGGCGCGTCGAGCTGATTGCGAATCTTCACGCCGTCGACGAGCACGCGCTCGCAGCCGACGAGATGCAGCGTGCGGATCGGCGCCTGGTGAAACGTGAGGTCGCGCACCTCGAGGTCGCGGCAGCCGATCAGCACCGCGAGGTTCGGTCGAAACGGCCCCGGCCGCCACCACTCGTCGGCTTCGTCGTAGCGCTCCATGAATTCGCGCGCGCGGCCGTCGATCCGGCCGGTGCCGCTGAGCACGAGCGCCTGCGCATCGCGCGCGGTGAGGATCGTCGCGGCGCGTTCGGCCGGCGGGGGCTCGACGCCGGCGACGCGGCTGCGCGCCGCCTGCACCGCGGCCACGACCGCCGCGCCGCCCGCGTAGTCTTCCGGCCGCGTGCTCGCACGCAGCACCGCATCGTCGGCAAGATGAAACTCGATGCCGCTCTTCAGTTCCAGCGTGCCCACGAGGTAGCTGCGGCCGCCGGGCAAAATCACGCGGCCGCCGGCCGCCGCGGCGGCGTCGATCGCCCGCTGAATCGCGCGCGTATCGAGCGTCGCGCCGTCGCCGACGGCGTCGAAATCGCGCACGTCGAATTCCTTCCGCCCGGCCCGCGCCGGTTTCGACTGCGCGCGCGCCGCGCGAATCATCCCGCCCGTGGTCACCGCGGCGGTCGCGCGCGCGAACAGCGTGAGCGCCTCGCGCCGGGTGAGTTGGTTTGGCCGCACAACAGCACGAAAGAAATCCCGCGCGGCATGTCGAGCGAGCGTGTCGTCGGTCGGGTCAGGCCGTTTTCCACCAATCGCGGATGTTGTTCACCGCCTCGTGAATCACGCCGGGCAGGTTGCGGGCGGCATCGAGCAGTTGCGGCAGGAAACGACACATCAGCGACAACAATATCCCCAGGAGCGCGAGCCACACCATCGCTTCGACCAAAAGCACCAACCGCCAGGCTGAGCCGGTCCCGCCCCAGCCGTAGTAGCACGCGCGCCGCGCCGCCTTGATCGGCCATTTCAAAATCCCGAAGGCAAGAATGAGCACGACCACGACGAGCCACACCGGCACGCTCACGGGCAGCGCCGCGCCGAAAAGCGTGCCGGTGGCGACTACCGACACGATCGCGCACAGCCACAAAATCGAGATCGCACCCTGCAGCGCCGACAGCAGCGGCAGCGTGAGTCCGATTCCGGGACCGCCGGCCGGAGGTCCCCACGCGGATGCGGCGTGCATGCGCATCTCGCGGCGAAACGACGCGCGCCAGCCGCGCATTTCCTCCTTGAAGCGGCGCTTCCATTCGCGCCGCGCGTGCCGGTCGGGAAACGCTTTCGCGGATTCGTAGTAGCCCGCTTTCGCCCGGCGAATGAATTCCTGCGCCCGAAACGGCGTGCCGTAAGCGGCCGCCTTCTGTTCCGGCGACACGGCCCGCGGCACGATGATGACCATCGCAAAATAAACCAGGATGCCCATGCCCCAGAAAATCGTGAGCAGCACGAACCCGATGCGCACGAACGTCGGATCGAAACCGAAATAGGCCGCGAGCCCGTTGCAGACGCCGTGCAGCATCTCGCCTTCGCTCACGCGATAGAGGCGCCGCGGGGTATCGTCACTCGCGCTCGCCGCCGCGAAGCCTTCGGGCGCAGCGTGCGTTTTTTGTTCGGCCCCCGCGCTTTCCTCCGCGGCCGAGTCGTCCTCGATCGGGCCCATCTCCGCGAGCGCGGCGGTGACTTCCTTCGTCACGATCACCGTCTTGTAGCTGCCGAGCCGCGCGCGGAATTTTTCGCCGATCGCCTGCTCGATATCCGAGAGGATTTCGTCGCGATCGGGATTCCCCTGCAGTCGCGTCGCCGCGGTTTCGAGATAGGCGCGCAACGCGTCGTAGCCCGCCTCCTCGAGCTGATAAGCCGTGCCGCCGAGGTTGATCGTGATGACCTTGTTCATGATGACGGGTGTCGCTGGCGTTTTATTTCTGTCCGAGATTTTTCACGTTGCCGCTGATCCGGCCCCAGTAGTCGAGCGTGTCGCGCAACTGCTCGCGGCCCTTCGCGGTGAGCTCGTAATATTTCCGCGGCGGCCCGGCGTCCGACTCCTTCCACTCGTAGTCGACGAGTCCCTCGCGCCGCATCTTGCTCAGCAGCGGATAGAGCGTCCCTTCCTGCGTGGAAAACTCCGTCCTGCTCAACTGCGCGAGAATGTCCGCCACGTAGACCTTTTCCGCCGCGATGATTTTCAGCACGAGAAACTCGAGCAGCCCCTTGCGAATCGCGGTGAATTTTTCGTCGATGCCCATGAAGAAGACTTGGAATACAAGCTACCTTTTTAGTGCAAGGTAGCTTTGGGGAGATGCGTTTCAAGGAAAAATTTCCGCCGCCGCGAAACATCGTCGCGCGACAAGTCCCGCTTCTCGCGGAACGCCCGGCTTCTCCCGGAGAAGCCCGCCTCACGACCGGCGCAACGACCAGCGCCGCCGCGCGAGTCGACCTAATCCGTCGGCCGTGCGCTTACGGCGCCGCGAGCGCGACCGGCGAATTCGCGGTGGCGCGCGTTTCGCCGCCTTCGCGCTTCAGCCAGACGGCCATCGGCGCGTTGCCGCGATTATTCCACGCGAAATAGGGAATCGCCGTCAGCGGCGCCAGCGGCCGGCCGGCCGCGCGCGCGCCGTCGATCGTCACGACCTCGAGGCCGCCGAGCAGTTTGCGCGACTCGATCGCGAGCTTCGCGTCCGCCGGCAGCGTCAGCGCCGCGAGCGTGCCGGCGTAGTCGACATCCTCGAGGCAATACACCATCGGCCCGCGCTCGAGTGCCACGCATCCGCGGGTCGCCGCGATTTTTTCGCTGCCGCGCACCGTGCGCACCGGCTCCGCGAAGTTGAGTTCCACGACATCGCCGTCGCGCCACTCGCGCGTGATCGCGAGATAGCCGTGGTCGAGCGCGCGTTTCACGTCGGCGCCGCCGACGCGCGCGCTCCAACCGCTCGCGTCAGCAGCGATCGCGTCGTCGAAAACGTAGAGATCCGACGGCACCGGTTTCCCCTCGGCCCAGCCCGGGATGCGCACGCGCAGCGTGAAGGTCGCCGGTTTTTCCGGCGTGACCGCGATCTTGATCGCGCCCTGCCACGGATAGTCGGTCGTCTGCGCGAGCTTGACCTTCGTGCCCGCGACCGTCGCCGCGCCGTCGCTCTGCGCGAAGAAATTCACGTAGAGCGAATCGTCTCGCACCGCGTAGAAATATCCGGTCAGCGACGCGAGCGTGCGCATGAGATTCGGCGGACAGCACGCGCAGCCGAACCACGGCACGCGCCCGGCGTGGCCGCTGTTGTTTTTGCGCTGGCCGTCGTAGGCGACGGGATTCGTGTAGAAAAACCGGTCGCCCGACACCGACACGCCGCTGATGAAACCGTTGTAGGCCGTGCGCTCGAAGACATCCATGTAGCGCGCGTCGCTGGTCAGGAGAAACATCCGGTGATTCCACATCATCAGCGCGACGGCGGCGCAGGTTTCGTTGTAGCCGTCGAGCGGCAGCTCGTAATCCGCGCCGTAGGCCTCGCCGCGCGCGAGCGCGCCGACGCTGCCGGTGAGATACATTTTGCGCGAGGTCGCGTTGTCCCAGATTTTTCCGATCGCGTCGAAGTAGCGGCGGTCGCCGGTGAGCGCCGCGACATCGGCCATGCCGGAGTAGAGATAGTTCGCGCGCACCGCGTGGCCGACGGCCGTGTCCTGGTCGACGACGAGCTTATGGCGCTGATTGTATTCCGGGCCGCCCGGGCCGCGCGCATCGAGGAAAATCTGCGCGAGCTTCAGCCAGCGCGTGTCGCCGGTCACGCGGAAGAGTTTGACGAGCCCCATCTCGACGATCTCGTGGCCGGGCGCGATGCGGAGCGTGCCGTCGCCGAAATCGTGCCAGAGCAGCTCGGCGTTTTTCAGGCAGACGTCGAGCAGCGTGCGTTTGCCCGTCGCCTGAAAATGCGCCACGCCCGCCTCGTAGAGATGGCCGCAGTTGTAGAGTTCGTGGCTGAGCTCGGGATCTTTTTCCCAGCGTTTTTCGCCGACCCATTTATGCGCCGGCGAATCCGGATGCATCGTGCGAAACGTGTAGAGATAGCCGTCCGGCTCCTGCGCCGCGGCGATGCGCGCGATCCATTCGTCGAGCTTCCGGTCGAGCGCGGCGTCGGGCTGCACGCTGAGCACGTAGGACGCCGCCTCGATCGCCTTGTAGGCGTCGGTGTCGTCGAACGTGTAGATCGTGAGCGGCTGGTTCTGGAAATTTTTCTCGCCCGCCGCGCGCCGGCGCATCGTCTCGGCCGCAAGGTCGAAATTGCGCAGGCGGTTCGACTCCTCGCACTGCTGCATCGCAAACGGCACCGTCACCGTGCGATTGATTTCCTGCCGCGTCTGCCAGAATCCGCCGGTGATCCGCACCGCGGTGAACGGCACCGGCTGCACCGGATAATCCGCGGCGAAAAGCGCCGCGACGGACGAGCAGAACGAGCACGCGAAAAGCAGGCGGAAAAAAGAGCGCATCGAGCAAGGGGTTCGCCGCGCACGTTGCGCCGCGGCGAACCGCTTGTCGAAAACCTTTCCGCGTGACGGTCCTGCGCCGGTCAGAATTTCCATTCCGCGCCCGCAAACGCGCCGAGGCCGAGCGCGGGATAGCCGTTCACGTCCTCGTAGCTTTCGTCGAGGAGGTTCTCGATCCGCGCCTTCAATGCGAGCCGCGGCGTGGCCTGCCAGGCGGCGTAGAGCCGCGCGACGGTGTAGTCTTCGGCGTCGATCGTCGCGAAGGTCCGCGCGTCGATGTCCTCGCGCTGCGCCGCAAACGCGACGCCCGCGCCCGCGCTCACGCCGCCGCCGAAGTCGTGCCAGAGATCGAGATTGCCGCTGTGCCGCGGGCGACGGAGCAGCCGGTTGTGCTGCGAGAGGTTTTCCGCCTCGAGGTAGGTGTAGCTCGCGCGCACGGAAAACCCGCCCGCCAGCGTGAGGTGCGTCGCGAGCTCGAGCCCGCGCGTGCGCGCGCGCTCGACGTTTTTCGTCGTGCCGGGAAACACGCCGAAATCGAAAACGATCAGGTCGCTGAATTCCGTGTCGAACCACGTCGCACTCACGGTGCCGCGGCGGCTCGCGAGATAATAATCGACACCGGCATCCCAGCCGCGCGCGCGTTCGGGGCGGAGATTGGGATTGCCGCGGTAGAATGCGCTCGTGCCGTAGAGATCGAGCAGCGTCGGCGAACTAAAACCCGTGCCGTAACTCGCCCGCAGCTTCAGCGCACGCTGCGCCACGAGCCACGCCGCCGTCGCGCGACCGGTCGTCGCGCGGCCGAAGGTGTCGAAGTCGTCGTTGCGCACGCCCGCCGTGAGAAACACATCGTCGCGCGGCGAGAATTCGTCCTGCGCAAAAACGGCCACGAGGCGCTGCGCGCGGTCGATGTCGCCGAAGCCGGTGTTGCGCGTTCGATTCGCTTCCGCCGTCAATCCCGCGGTGATACGATGGCGCTCGATGCCGGCGTAGGTCGTCTGCGCATCGAGGATGCCGCGGCGGTTTTTCACGAGCGTGATCTGCGTCGCTCCGCCCGCGCGCGGATTCTCCGAGACGAAGCGACGATCCTGTCCGCCGAGCACGACGTGCGCCCGCCACGCATCCGCGAGTTTGAAATCACCGAAGGCGGTAGCGAGCACGTTGTCCTCGCGGTCGCGGTTGTCGGGATCGTTGGTGAAGCGGTCGCCGGGATCGCCGTAGTCGCCGCGAAACCAGCGCAGCGTGCCGCCGACGCTCGCGCGCTCGCCGAGCTGGCGGTCGAGCCGGAGCGCGACGTTTGTCGAGTCGAAGGAGTTGTTCGCGCGGGCGTTGTCGGTGTGGCCGCCGGCCGCGGAGAAATTCCAGGCGTTCGCGCCGGAGGCGCCTTGCGCCGCGAGCGCGCCCTGCACGGTGCCGAAGCTGCCGGCTTCGACGGCGACGCGCGCGGATGGCGCGCCCGCGCCGCGCTCGGCGCGCAACGACACGACGCCGCCGACCGCCTCTCCGCCGTAGAGCGTGCTCTGCGGGCCGTGCGCGACTTCGAGGTTGTCGCACGCACTCGCACACGCGCCGCCGAGGAAGACGGCGTAGTCGGTGTTTGGGTCGTTGAGCCGGATGCCGTCGACGAGGAAGAGCGTCTGGTTCGAATTCGCACCGCGCAAAAACAGCGACGCCGCCGCGCCGCGTGCGCCCGCGGCGAGCACCGGCGCGCCCGGCACGGAGCCCAGCGCCGCCGCGAGCGAGCCGATTTGTTCGCGGGCGAGATCGGACGCGGAAATCGTGTCGACTGCGGACCCGAGCGTTTGCGGCGTCGCCGGCGTGCGCGTGGCGGTGGTGACGAACGGATCGAGCTGCGCCGGTGCGGTCTGCGCGCGGGCGGAGCAAAGCGCGGCGAGCGCGAGGATGGCGAGAAACGGGCGCGTGGTGCGCGCCGCGAGAGGAGTTGTTTTCATGGTGGTCTGCTGCGGATCGAGGCAAGAGCAGGACCACGCGCCGGCCCGGCAGCTGCGCTGCGCAAACCCGACGCCCGCGGCGCCACTCTCACGCTTCATTTTTGCGATGAAGTTTTCGCGGACCCGGCGCGCAAAGTTCGCCGGGAACGCGTGAGTTTCCGGGCGGCAGATGTTCGGACTCCACATGTGAGCACGCTGCGCGTGCAAATTCCAAAGTTCCAAATTCCAAAGCTCCAAAAACAGCCGGCGGCTCGACGAGCCGCGGACGATTTTGGGATTTGGCGTTTGGGATTTGGATGTTGCACGCGCTGCGCGTGCCTTCCTCGCCTCTCGCCTTCACCTTCGTCGAACGAAAATTGGCTTTGCGCGCGCCGACGAAGCGGCGCGCTCGGGGTCTGTGATGTGTTACCGCAGCGCAACTGTGGCCGGTTTTCACGGCCTTCCCTGTCACCCGGAAATTTCGGCAAAGAACAACGAACGCCGGCACGCCACGCCTTCCCGCGCCGGCGCGCAAGCGGAATCTTCGTCACCACGCATCAACGAATGGATATGCGTCGATATGTGACTTGCCATCGCGCGCCACCCACCTACGTTCGCCGCATCATGAACTCCGCCGCCTCGCCCGCGCCCGCCGGGCTCGACCCGTTTCGCGCGCTCTTTGCCACGCGCGTCGTCGTGCTCGATGGCGCGATGGGCTCGATGATCCAGACGTATCGCCTCGAGGAGGCGGATTTTCGCGGCGAACGTTTTCGCTCCCACCCGCACGATCTCAAGGGCAACAACGATCTGCTCTGCCTCACGCGGCCTGACGTGATCGAGAAAATCCACGGCGACTACTTCGCCGCCGGCGCGGACATCGTCGAGACGAACACCTTCAGCTCCACCGCCATCGCGCAGGCCGACTACAAGACCGAATCGCTCGCGCGCGAGATCAACCTCGCCGCCGTCGCCTGCGCGCGCCGCGCCGCCCAGCGCGCCGAGTCCATCACGCCCGGCCGTCGTCGTTTTGTCGCCGGCGCGATCGGCCCGCTCAATCGCACGCTTTCGCTCTCGCCCGACGTCAACCGCCCCGATTTCCGCGCCGTCACGTGGGAGCAGGTCGTCGCCGCGTATCGCGAGCAGGTCGAGGCGCTGCTCGACGGCGGCGTCGACGCGCTGCTCGTCGAGACGATCTTCGACACGCTCAACGCCAAGGCCGCGCTCTTCGCGATCGAGGAAGTCTTCGACCATCGCGGCGACGCCGCGCGCGTCCCGGTGATGATCAGCGTGACGATCACCGATGCTTCCGGCCGCACGCTGTCGGGCCAGACGATCGGCGCGTTCTACAACAGCGTCGCGCACGCGAAGCCGTTTTCCGTCGGCCTCAACTGCGCGCTCGGCGGCCGCGCGATGCGGCCGTATGTCGAGGAGCTCGCGCGCATCGCCGATTGCTACGTGACGTGCTACCCGAACGCCGGCCTGCCGAATGCGTTCGGCGGCTACGACGAGACGCCCGCCGAGATGGCCGCCGTGCTCGGCGAGTTCGCCGCCAACGGCTGGCTCAACCTCGTCGGCGGCTGCTGCGGCTCCACGCCCGCGCACATCGCTGCGATCGCCGAAGCTGTCCGCGGTCGCGCACCACGCGCGCTCCCGCCGGCGCAGCGCGCGTTGCGCCTGAGCGGTCTCGAGCCGCTCGCGGTCGCCTGAGAAAATCCTTGGACCTCCGATTCCCACTGATCTTCACTCATCGTTCCTTGCCGAACGTCAGTGCTCATTAGCGTGCATTAGCGGTTTTCTTTTCCGTGTCTTCCCCTCCCACCAGCTCTTCCGCCGCTTCCAGCTTCCTCGTCATCGGCGAGCGCACCAACATCACCGGCTCGCCGAAATTCTCGAAGGCGATCAAGGCCGGCGATTGGGACGCGTGCCTCGCGATCGCGCGCCAGCAGGTCGAGAGCGGCGCGAACATCCTCGACGTGAACGTCGACGAGGCGCTCGTCGACGGCGAGGCGACGATGACGAAGTTCCTCAACCTCATCGCCGCGGAGCCCGAGATTTGCCGCGTGCCGATCATGCTCGATTCGTCGAAGTGGAGCGTGCTCGAGGCCGGCCTGCGCTGCATCCAGGGCAAGGGCATCGTCAACTCGATCTCGTTGAAGGACGGCGAGGCGGAATTTCTCCGCCGCGCGAAACTCCTCCGCCGCTACGGCGCCGCCGCGGTCGTGATGGCGTTCGACGAGCAGGGCCAGGCCGCGACGCGCGACGAAAAAGTCCGCATCGCCACGCGCGCCTACAAGCTGCTCACCGAGCGCGCCGGCTTCCCCGCCGAGGACATCATCTTCGATCCGAACATCCTCACCGTCGCCACCGGCATCGAGGAGCACAACAACTACGCCGTCGATTTCTTCGAGGCCACGCGGCTCATCAAGCAGACGCTTCCGCACGCGAAGGTCAGCGGCGGCGTGTCCAACGTCTCGTTCTCCTTTCGCGGCAACAATCCCGTGCGCGAGGCGATGCACACGGCGTTTCTCTACCACGCGATCCGCGCCGGCCTCGACATGGCGATCGTCAACGCCGGCATGCTCGGCGTCTACGACGAGATCGAGCCCGCGCTGCGCGAGCTCGTCGACGACGTGCTGCTCAACCGCCGCGCCGACGCCACCGAGCGGCTCGTGAAATTCGCCGACGACTTGAAGGCGCAACAGGGCGGGGCGTCGAAAATCGAGCCGGGGAAAGAGGATCTCGCGTGGCGCAACGCCTCCGTGGAATCGCGCCTCGCGCACGCGCTCGTCAAAGGCATCGACCAGTTCATCGAGGCCGACACCGAGGAAGCGCGCGCCAACGCGGCGAAATATCCGCGCCCGCTCCACATCATCGAAGGCCCGTTGATGGACGGCATGCGCGTCGTCGGCGATCTCTTCGGCGCCGGAAAAATGTTTCTTCCGCAGGTCGTGAAATCCGCGCGCGTGATGAAAAAATCCGTCGCCTACCTCACGCCGTTCATGGAGGAGGAGAAAAAACGCCTCGTCGCCAGCGGCGGCACCGCGAAGCCCAACGGCCGCGTCGTCCTCGCGACCGTGAAGGGCGACGTCCACGACATCGGCAAGAACATCGTCGGCGTCGTCCTCGCCTGCAACAACTACGAGGTCACCGACCTCGGCGTGATGGTCCCCGCTGAAAAAATTCTCGCCGCCGCGCGCGAGAAGCACGCCGACATCGTCGGCCTCTCCGGCCTCATCACGCCGTCGCTCGACGAGATGGTCCACGTCGCGAAGGAAATGACGCGCGAGAAATTCTCCGTGCCACTGCTCATCGGTGGCGCGACCACGAGCGCCGCGCACACCGCGGTGAAGATCGCGCCCGAATACGCCGGCGGCGTCGTGCACGTCCTCGACGCGTCGCGCGTCGTCAACGTCGTCAGCGCGCTCCTTTCGCCCGAGCAGAAACCGAAATTTCTTTCCGACACCGCCGCGAAACAGGAGAAGTCGCGCGTCGATTTCGCCACGCGGCAGAACCGCCGGCCGCTGCTCTCCCTCGCCGCCGCGCGTGCCAACCGCCAGGTTTTCGATTGGTCGAAGGTCGATATTCCCCGTCCCGAATTCCTCGGCACTCGGGTATTTTCGACGGAAGCGGCGCTGAGCGATAAGCAGAAAGCGGCAAGCTCTAAGCTTCCGAACTCAGAAAGCTTACCACTTAAAGCTTACAGCTTATCGCTTCACGAAATCGTAGATTTCGTGGACTGGGGCCCGTTCTTCAGCGCGTGGGAATTGCACGGCCGCTATCCCGACATCCTGACCGATGCGACGGTCGGCGCCGAGGCCACGAAGCTCTTCAACGACGCGCAAAAACTCCTCGCGCGCATCGTCGCCGAAAAACTCTACACCGCGAAAGCCGTCATCGCATTCTGGCCCGCCAACGCCGTCGGCGATTCCGTCGAGGTCTACGCCGACGAATCGCGCTCGCGCGTCGTGCAGACGTTTCATTTTCTCCGCCAGCAGCTCGAGAAACCCGCCGGCCAGTTTAACCACTGCCTCGCCGACTTCATCGCGCCAAAAGACAGCGGACGGCTCGACTTCCTCGGCGGCTTCGCCGTCACCGCCGGCCACGGCGTCGAAAAACTCGCCGCCGACTTTCGCGCCAGGCACGACGACTACAACGCGATCATGGCGCAGGCCCTCGGCGACCGCCTCGCCGAAGCGCTCGCCGAGCTGATGCACAAGCGCGCGCGCGATCTCTGCGGTTACGGCCGCACCGAAAACCTGACGATGCCGGAAATCATCCGCGAAAAATACCGCGGCATCCGCCCCGCACCCGGCTACCCCGCGTGCCCGGACCACACCGAGAAGCCACCACTCTTCCGCCTGCTCGACGCCACCCCCGCGACCGGCATCACCCTCACCGAAAGCAATGCGATGAGCCCCGCGAGCAGCGTGAGCGGCTTTTATTTCAACCATCCCGACTCAAAGTATTTCGCCGTCGGCAAACTCGGCAAAGATCAGATCGAGGATTACGCCGCGCGGAAAAAAATCTCCGTCGCCGAAGCCGAGAAGTGGCTCGGGCCGTATCTGGATTATTGAACGCTGAGACTTGCCGGCCTCGCCCATAGTTTCACTCTGGCCTTTCATGGAAACGCGCTCGCCAGAAAAAAACGCGATATCTTTTCGCAGTATCGTAACTTTTCTCCAAGCAATTCTGCAGCATTGGCGCGCGTTTCTCGTAGGTGTCTTTCTAAATTCCTTAACCATTTGGATCCTCCAGAACGAGGGGCGGGCAATTCCGCATTGGGCTTATTGGTTAGCCGGCGTTGTCGGCATCGTCTTCGCGAGCTTTCGTGCATGGGACGAAGAGCGCAGAAAAGCCGACGCGCTGTCGCGTGATGTGGAGCGGCTAAAACGCCCGGCTCTTGAGGTGGAATGTGGCGATGATGTGAAAGGTTCGATGGCCAGGAATAGACCGGTCGGTATTTGGGGTCGGAAGGGAGTCGCAGATTTCTTCGGCTTCGTGCTTACGAATGTTTCGGGGAAAACGATTCATAAATGCCGGTGCGACTTGGTGCTGTTGGAACGCATTGGAATGATCGAGCCATTGTTCAGTGAGTTTACTGCGTTACCATTCGCTCCGCGTGACCCCGAGCAGGAGCTCGCCACTGAAGCAGACATTAGAAGTGGCGAGAGTATTCCGGCGTCTCTCTGCACAATAATCGACACGAACCGCGTGAGATTTGGATCGTTGGGAAACAAGTGGAGATTCCCTGAGCAATTCGAAGATTTTTTCACCGAGTTCGGCGATTATGTCTTCCACGTTCGAATTACCGGAGACGATTGCCCAACGGTGTCTGTAAAATTTATCCTTGTGTGGACTGGCAATCGCGCGACTTCGATCATGAAGCTCGTTCCGAAGGTCCAATAGTTAGGTAAGATCGAAAAACTGTGAAACCCACCAAGCCCAGAAAAGAGCTACCACCCAAACAACGCGACGAATTGCTCGGCGTGTTGCAGGCGCGGTTTGAGAAAAACCCGAAGCGCCATGCCGGGATCGACTGGGCGCAGGTGCGGGCGCGGCTCGAGGCGAATCCGGAAAAATTGTGGTCGCTCGGCGAGATGGAGCGCACGGGCGGCGAGCCGGATGTCGTCGGGCAGGACAGGAAGACGGGCGAGTTTCTTTTCATGGATTGTTCGCCGCAGAGTCCGGAGGCGCGCGCCAATCTCTGCTACGACCGCGAGGCGCTGGACGGCCGGAAAAAATTTCCGCCGAAGGGCTGCGCCACCGAATTGGCCGCGGCGATGGGCGTCGAGATGCTCGACGAGGAGCAGTATCACGCGCTGCAGCAGCTCGGGGAATTCGACACGAAACGGTCGAGCTGGCTGAAGACGCCGGGCGCCGTCCGCCAGCTCGGCGGCGCGCTCTTCGGCGATCGCCGCTTCGGCCGCGTGTTCATTTATCACAACGGCGCGGACTCATACTACAGCGGCCGCGGGTTTCGCTGCTGGCTGCGCGTCTGAGCGCACGCTGACAGCGGCGCCGCGCAAAGTGGCGCGGCTGTTGCGACGCGCGCGCGTTCCCGCTCGCGTCGGCGAAACGGGCGGCGATTTTTTTCGCATGCTCGAACTCCGACCGACCTGCGAGAACTGCACCCGGCCGCTGCCGCCGGCCTCGACCGAGGCGCGCATCTGTTCCTACGAGTGCACGTTTTGCGCGGACTGCGTCGAACGGGTGCTCGGCAACGTATGCCCCAACTGCGGCGGCGGCTTCACGCCGCGCCCGATCCGCCCCGCGCGGCATTGGAAGGGCAACAACTACCTCGGCGCCGATCCCGCGAGCACGACGGTGAAGCATCGGCCGGTCGATGCGGCGGCGCAGGCGCAGTTCGCCCGCGAAATCCGCGCGATTCCGCCCGAGCGGCGGTGAACGCCGGCGCGCGCCGGCGGAATGCCGACGTCGTCGCCGTCGACACAATTCGGCGGATTTTCGCGTCGTCAGAAAGCCCGCCGCGCGCTTCGCTTCGCGCATGCCCTCCCCACTACCCCGAGCCGGCGCGGTCCGCCGGTTTTTGTTACCGTTCGCGGTGTTGAATATTTTTCTCGGCCTGGCGTCCGCGCTGCGCGCCGAGCGCGTCACGCGCGACATTCCGTTTGCGACGGTCGACGGCATCACGCTGAAGCTCGACCTGTATCTGCCGGACCGGCCGCCCGCGGGGCTCATCGTGTGGGTGCATGGCGGCGCGTGGCGCGCGGGCTCGCGCACGGGAATCGATTTGAACGGCATCACGGCCCAAGGCTGGGCGCTCGCGAGCGTCGACTACCGGCTGTCGACGCAGGCGCGTTTTCCGGCGCAGATCCACGACATCAAGGCCGCGATCCGCTTTCTGCGCGCGAAGGCGTCCGAGCTGGGTTTTCCGGCGCAGCCGTTCATCGTGTCGGGTTCGTCGGCCGGCGGACATCTCGCCGAACTCGTCGGCGTGACCAACGGCGTCGCCGAACTCGAAGGCACGGTCGGCGATCACCGCGACGTATCGTCGGACGTGCAAGCGACCGTCGTGCTCTACGGCGCGAGCAATCTCACGACCATCCTCGCGCAGTCCACGCCGCACGGCATCGCGATGCGCGAGCCCGCGCTCGAGCTGCTGCTCGGCGCGCTGCCCGACAAGGCGCCCGCCCTCGCGAAGCTCGCGAGCCCGGTGTTTCACGTCGACCGCTCCGACCCGCCGATGCTCGTCGAGCACGGCGACCAGGATCCGCAGATGCCCGTGAACCAGGCGCTCGAAATCGTCGGCGCGTGCGAGAAGGCCGGCGTGCCCGTCGAGCTCAAGATCATGCACGGCTCCGGCCACGGCGGCCCGGCATTCAAGGACGCGGAGAATCTCCGCTTCATCGACGACTTCCTGCGCCGGCACGTTTTGCGGAAGAACTGAAACCCGGCACGCGCCTCGCCGCGCGGTTTTTTCGCGGCCCGATAATTTATTTCTTGCTTAATTAAGTTTTAACTTAATTAGTCTCGGCATGCAAAGCCTGCTGGCCATCGCCGACCCGACGCGCCGGCGCATCGTCGAACTGCTCGCCGAGCGCGAGCGGACCGCGGGCGAGCTCGTGGGCGAATTCGAGCTGAGCGCGCCCGCGATTTCGCAGCATCTCAATGTCCTCCGCGACGCCGGCCTCGTCGTCACGCGCGCCGAGGGCCAGTCGCGCATCCAGTCGCTCAATCCCGACGGCCTCGGCGAGCTCGAGGACTGGCTCGAGAAAACGCGCTCCATCTGGTCGCGCCGGCTCGACGCCCTCGAGCGCGAGCTGCGCGCCGAGGACGAGCGCGAGGCGAAAGCCAAAAAGAAAAAATCATGAGCGCGCGCTCCTTCCCACCGAACCCATGAAAACCAACGAACAACACGGAACCTTCACCGGCCAGGGCGAGGTGCGCATCGTGCGCCTGCTGCCCGGCCCGATCGAGCGCGTCTGGGATTATCTCACGGACCCCGAAAAGCGCGCGCGCTGGTTCGCCGGCGGCCCGATGGAGCCGAAGCAGGGCGGCAAGGTGGAGCTGTTCTTCCACCACAAAAACATCGCGCCCGACGAGACGCCGCCCGAGGACCACAAGCAGGTGCAGGATCCCGGCTTCAAGATGGCCGCGACCGTGCTGCGCTGGGAGCCGCCGCGCGTGCTGAGCTACACGTTCGACGACGAATCGGACGTGACGTTCGAGCTCACGCCGCAGGGAAAAAACGTGCAGCTCGTGCTCACGCACCGCAGTCGCGGGACGGACCTCCCGTATATCACCGGTTACGCGAGCGGCTGGCACACGCATCTCGCGCATCTCATCGCGTTGCTCGAAGACGCGCCGCGTCCGCCGTTCTGGCCGCTGCACGCCCGGCTCAAGGCCGAATACCAGAAGCTTCTCGCCGGCTCCTGATTTGTCCTGAGCACGCGACTTCGTTCGTCACGCTTCCGAAATTCCTCCGCCCATGAAATCCACCGCTGCCGCCAAACATAAAGTCGCCACCCCTGCCCAGTGGCTCACCGCGCGCAAAGCGCTGCTCAAGGAAGAGAAAAAATTATTCCACCTGCACGACCGCCTGAAGGAAAAGCGCCGCGCCCTCCCGTGGGTGCGGGTGGAAAAAAACTACGTGTTCGATGGGCCGACGGGGAAGGAATCGCTCGGCGACCTCTTCGCGGGCAAGCGCCAGTTGATCGTCTATCATTTCATGTTCGACCCCGCGGAAGACGAGGGTTGCGCGCATTGCTCGTTCTGGGCGGATCACTTCGACAGCCTGCGCCATCATCTCGGCCAGCGCGACACGACCTTCGTCGCCATCTCGCGCGCGCTGCGGAAAACGCTGCGGGCATTCCAAAAACGGATGGGCTGGAGCTTCAAGTGGCTCTCCTCCGGCGGCAACGACTTCAACTACGACTTCCACGCGTCGTTCACGCCCGAGCAAATCCGCGCTGGCAAGGCGATGTTCAACTACGTCACCGTGCCGGCCGAGATGGCGGAGATGAGCGACCGCGAGGGAGCGAGCGCATTTTACCGCGATCGTGATGGCACGATCTATCACACCTACTCGACGTGGGCGCGCGGCATCGACCTGCTAAACACCACCTACAATTTTCTCGATCTCACCGCCAGGGGTCGTGACGAGGATCCCGAGGCGACGCAGAGCTGGGTCCGCTATCACGATAGCTACGACCGGTAACCGCGGCGCCGCGATCGACCGGGAGCCCGGCGATCGTCCATTCCACAAAAATTTCCCGAGGCACCACCCGGTGTTTCGCCGGCGGAGCTTTGTCCTCCGACCACGAATCCAACCGTCAACAAATCCAAATCCCACGCTCATGAAATCCGATTCATTCGATCAGCATTCAGTCGTCTCGCCGGAGCAATGGCTCGCGGCTCGCCGGGAATTCCTCCGCGAAGAAAAAGAATTCACGCACGCGCGCGCGCGCCTCGCCGCGAAGCGCCGCGCGCTGCCGTGGGTGAAAGTCGACGCGGACTACGCGTTCGAATCGCCGGCGGGCCGCGTGACGCTCGCGGAATTGTTCGAGGGCCGCAGCCAGCTCATCGTCTATCACTTCATGCTCGCGCCGGGCTGGGACGAAGGCTGCCGCGGCTGCTCATTCGTGTCCGATCACTTCGATGGCGCGCTGCCGCACGTGCAGGCCCGCGACATCTCGTTCGTCGCCGTCTCGTGCGCACCGCTGGCCGAGATCGAACGCTTCAAGGCGCGGATGGGCTGGAATTTTTCCTGGGTCTCGTCCCACGGCACGAGTTTCAACCGCGACTTCGGCGTGAGTTTCGCGCCCGACGAATTCGCCGACGGCAACCAGAGCTACAACTTCGGCTCGACGCCGGCGATGGACGAAGAGATGCCGGGGCTCAGCGTGTTCGCGCGCGGCAGCGACGGCGCGATCTATCGCACCTACTCCACCTACGCGCGCGGCCTCGATGCGCTGATCAACGCCTACAACCTCATCGACCTCACGCCGCACGGCCGCGACGAGGATCCCGAGGCGCCGATGAAGTGGGTGCGGCATCACGACCGCTACGATCATGTCGCCGCGGTTCGCTAGCGCGGTTCGCCGTTCGTCGTGCGGGCTCGCGCTCGGCGGACTCGCCGCGCTCGTGCCCAAGTGCGCGCTCTGTCTCGCGGCTTACGCGGGGCTGGGCGCCGCACTGGGCGTCGGCTCGCGGGAGTTCTGCGGCGCGGCGGAGGGCTCGTCGCACCTCGGGCTTGTCATCGCGAGCGGCGCGGCCGGCGTCGTTGCCTGGGGGACGAGCCTTTGGCGCCGGCGCCCGCGAGCCTGATCGCTCGCCGCGCGGCGCTACGTCCGCGGCGCCGGGCTCGGCTCTTCCTTCAAGCGCCCGAGGCAGTCGACGCACACGCCGTGCGTGAAACGCACGCCGCTGCGGCTGCCGAAATAATCCTCCACCTGCTGCCAGTAGCCGTCGTCGTCGCGGACTTTTTTGCACCACGCGCAGATCGGCAGCAGGCCGGAGAGCGTTTTCACCTCGGCGCGCGTGCGCATCAGCTCCTCGTGCTGCAACTGCAGGTGCGCCACGAGCAACCCGACAAACAGCGCCACCATGAAAAAACTCACCTCGAGATCCCCGGCCACCTGCAGGAACGCCGTGCCGCGGGTCCAGCCGTTTTCCGCGCACAGAATCGCCCCCATCACGCGCACCGCGTGAAACCCCGCGTGCGCGAAGAACGCCACCGCGGGCGAAAACGCCGAGCGCCAGAAAAATCCCGAGCCGCGCCGCAGCCACCAGCCCGAAGCGACGGACAATCCGCCCCAGACCAGGCCGTTGCACGCCATGCGGAAATTTCCCGCCGTATCGACAAACAGAAATCCGACGAGCGCCGCCCCGTGCAGCGCGGCGACCGCGAGCGCGAGCGGCCAGCGCGGCTCGAGGCGCGTGGTCTTTTGCGCGCCGAGAAAAAGCACCGCGTGCCCGAGCGTGACGGTGAACGTCGGCAGCAGCCGCCCGAGCGCGTGCGGCATCACCTGCCGCGCGGCGAACATCACGTCCGCCGCCGTCAGCACCCACGCCGCGAGCGCCCAATACGCCAGCACGTCCGACTGCCGCCGCTGCCGCCAATAGTTCGTCGCGAGCGCGCCGAGGATGACGCCGATCACGATGTTCGTCAGGTAAGTGACAGTTTCCTAATTCACGCGGCTGGATGCGCGCACCGTGGCGGGTTCGCCCACCGCAGGCGAGGCGAAAGGAGTGCGTTTCGAGATTGGCAGAAAATCCGCTCCTCGCATCGTGTCGGACCATGAAACGTATTCCGATTTTGCTGCTGGCGTTTCTGGTTTCGCTCGTCGCGCGCGCGGCGACTCCGATCGAGTTGCCCGTGTGGCCCGGCATCGCGCCCGGCTCCGAAGGACACAACGAGAAGGAAGTCTGGGAGGAGCGCGGGAAAAACGGCGTCGTGAATCGCGCCGTGCGTCAGGTGCACACGCCCACGCTCTCCGTGGTTTTACCGGAAAAAACAAACGCCACCGGCGCGGCCATCCTCATCGCGCCCGGCGGCAGCTACGATCACGTGACGATCGACCTCGAAGGCTTCGACGTCGCCCGCTGGCTGGCGGCGCAGGGGATCGCCGGAATCGTCCTCAAATATCGGCTGCCGCAGATGCCGGAGAAAATCTACACCATCGACGACACGCTCGCCGACGCCGTGCAGGCGCTGAAAGTCGTGCGCGCGCACGCCGCCGAATGGGGCATCGATCCGGCGAAGGTGGGCATGATGGGGTTCTCCGCCGGTGGCAACCTCACGGCACTCGCGGGCACGAAGCCACCGAAGGAAGATCGGCCCGCGTTTCTCGCGCCGATCTATCCCTTCAACATCACCGATTCCTTCGGGCCTGTGCCCGACGATGTGGCGCCCATTTTTCTCGCTCAGGCGAGCGACGATCGATTCGGACCGGAAAACGCCATCCGTCTCTACACGTGGGCGCACGCGAAGCGCGCGCCCGCGGAGCTGCACCTTTTCGCCAGCGGCGGCCACGGCTTCGGCCTCGGCCGCCCGGGCACGCCGGCGGCGGAATGGCCGACGCTCTTCCTCGCCTGGCTCAAGAACCGGAAGATCATCCCCTCGAACTAAGGTTCAACCTCAGGAAGTGGCACGAGCGTCTCGCCCGTGATGCGGCGGAACGCACGCGAGAGGTCCGTGCGCCTCAACCTTACCGCGAAAGTGCGGCGCGTTTGCCGTTTTGCTTTGGCGTGAAACCGGCTGCGCGTCGCGCACTCGCATCGCTCATGGTCTCACCGCGTCGCCTGCCTTTCACGGAATTTTGCCAGAACACGCATCGCATCGGCGCGTCTAAGTTGAAACTCTCCCACCCATGGCACACACCGCCACCGTGACGCCGCCCGCCGATTCGAGTTCGCCAAAGTCGCGACGCGTCCTCTACGCCGAAGATATGCGCGAGTTGCGCGAAGTGATGCGCATCTCGCTGACCCGCGATGGCTATCACATCGAATGCGTCGTCAATGGCGAGGTCGCTCTCCAGCGGCTCACCGCCGAGCCCGACGCCTTCGATCTCGTGATCACCGATCATCACATGCCGGTCATGAACGGCCTCGAATTCGTCACGCACCTGCGCACGCGGCCGTTTGCGGGCAAGGTCATCGTGTTCAGCTCGGAGCTCGATGTCGAAGTGGCGCACGAGTATCGCAAGCTCGGCGTCGACCGCATTCTCTACAAACCCATCTATCCTTCCGAACTCCGCAAAGTGCTCAACGGCGTCTTCGCCGAATCCGAGACCGCGGCGTAACACGGAAAAAACCCCGCTCGTCGCAGGCCACAGCACAGCCGGCGTGGTCAAAGGCAGGGCGCTTGTCGCGGGGCGCTTGTCCACCAGCCGCCGCGTCAGAGCGAAAGAATATCCTGAGCGGTGCGTTGAGGACAACGCCTCCTGGTTTTCAGCGCGAAGGCCCGCGGCTCACTTGTGTGCGGCGCGCGCGGGCAACAACACGTCCACGCGGTGCGGATCGAGCGAGATGTCCACGTGGATCGAAGGCGTCGCCGGCGATTGCGGCGAATGACCGCGGCGCGCAGGACGAATGCTTTTGTCCATGAGCTCGGGCCGGTTCGCGAGCACGCGATCATCCAGCCGGAATTCACCGCCGCGGATCTCGAGGCGCACCGCGCGAGCGCGGCACCGTTCCAGCCGGAAGGTCCGCCGGCGGCCCGCGAGATGGCTGGCGAGATGGCGCATCAGTTTCTCGCGCTCGTCTGCCCGCACCATCACGACTTCGAAATAACCATCGGTGGCGTTCGCCCCCGGCGCGAGCTCGAGCTGCGGACCGGCGCGCGCGATGTTCAGGATTTCCAGCAGCAGATAGTCGTTCGTCTTCGCGCGCCGGCCGTCGAGCGCCATCGTGACCTCCACCGGTCGCAGCTCGTGCGCGAGCGCGGCGACGACATTCGCGTCGTGCTGCAAGCGGTGCTTCCGCCGGCGAAACGCGCCGCCGCCCGCCTCCGCGACCGCACTCAGCACATCGATCGCGCGGCCGATCAGGCCGACACCCCCGCCTTCCACGAAACGCTGCTCGCCCCACGGGCCGCGGGCGATTCCCAGATCGAGACGCGCCCGCTTCGCCTTGCGCCAGCCGGCGATGATTTCCTCCGGCTCGCCCGCGATGCCGAGGCTGCCGCAGATGTTGTTCGCCGTGCCGAGTGGCAGCAGCGCGAGCGGCCGGTCGCTGCCCGCGAAGTGCAGCGCGGCCTTGCGCACGCTGCCGTCGCCGCCGGCGACCGCGATGAATTCGACCTCGCGAAACGCGCCGCGCTTCTTCCACGCCTTCTCTTTCAGCGAAAAATATTCCGGCTCGTAGCCCGCGTCGCGCAGCAGCCGGAGCAGTTCCTTCCGCGAAGGATCGCGTTCGCCGGCCTTGGGGTTGTGGAGCACGGCGATTTTCAAGCGAAGAGCCGCCGCAGCGGCCAAACAAAATACCGCGACGGCGGTCAGTGGTTCCCGATGCGCATCCTGATTTCCAACGACGACGGCATCTACAGCCCCGGGCTCGCCGCGCTCGCCCGCGTCGCCGCCAGCTTCGGCGAGGTGCGCATCGTCGCGCCCGACGTCGAGCAATCCTCCAAAAGCGGCGCGATCACTTCGTCGCGCCCGCTCGGCTACCGGCCCACGCCGCTGCCGCTGTTGCCCGGGGTCGAAGCGTATCGCGTCAACGGCACGCCGGCCGATTGCGTCGCGCTCGGCGTCTACAACTGGGACAAAGTCGACCTCGTCCTTTCCGGCATCAACCTCGGCCCCAACCTCGGCAACGCCACGTGGCACTCCGGCACGCTCGCCGCCGCGCGCCAGGCCGCGCTCCTCGGGTTGCGCGGCATCGCACTCAGCACGCCGGCGACCGACGTGGAGCCAGACTTCAGCGCCATCTGCCCGTGGGTCGAAAAAACGCTCACGCTCCTCGTCGCGCAAAAACAACTCTCGCTGGTCAACGTGAATTTCCCCGAGCAGCCGCGCGGCATCGCGTGGACGCGCCAGTCGTTCCGCCACTACGACGGCAAAATCATGCCCGGCGAAGATCCGATGGGCCGGAAAAACTTCTGGTTCACCGTCGTGCCCATCGAACAGGTCGAGCCGGGCACCGATCGCTGGGCCGTCGAGCACGGGCTCGTGTCGATGACGCCGCTCATCCTCGACTTGACCGATCATCCGCTCCTCGCCGACGCGCAGGCGCGGGTGCCGTTGTCCTGAGATCGGCTCGTCATCCGGCGCGCGACGCGAGGACCGGCGGCATGCCCTACTGTCAAATCCGCCGCGGCTTGTGCGGCGCGCCGATCGCGCAATTCTCGCCCGCATGAATCGCCGCGCTTTCCTGAAGCTTTCCGCGGCCGGTGCCGGCGCGACCCTCGCCGCGAAAAACGTCCTCGCCGCCGACGTGCCCGGCGCCGTGCGCGCCGATTCCGCCGCGTCCGGCGTTGGCGCGTCGGCGCGCGACACTGCCGCACCGCGCGGGCGCGTCGCACTCGACCCGTCGCTCGCAAAACAAAAACCGCTCGTCGGCATCCAGGTCGGCTCCGCGCCGCTGATGCAGCCCGACCTCGACCGCGTGCTCGACGACATGCAGGCCCGCGGCGGCGTGAACGCGCTGTTTCCCTTCATCTACGGCCACGTCGCGACGTGGGCCGGGATGCCCGCGCGCGGTTTCCGCGGCGGCAACTTCGGCATGCCGCACATGCAGTATTACAAGGACACGAACCTCGCCTTCGAGGACATGCGCGCGCCCGAGGCCGGCGACATGGATGTGTTCGACCGCACGATCACCGCGGCGCGAAAACGCGGGATGAAAACCTTCGCGTGGCTGCTCGAGGACAACAACCGCGTGCCGATCGCGAAGTGGGAGACGTTCTACGAAATCGATTTTCACGGCCGCCGCGTCGATGCGCATCCGTCCGGCCCGTGTTACAACAATCCGCTCTACCGCGCCTTCACGCTCGCGCTCGTCGAGGACTACACGCGCTCCTACGCGATCGACGGCGTCATGTGGTCGAGCGAGCGGCAGGGCGGCCTGCTCAACGCTCTCGGCGCCTGGCACCACGGCGAGCGCAGCGATCCCGGTCGCGCGACATGCTTCTGCGAACACTGCGTGCAGCGCGCGAAGACCGCGGGCATCGACGTCGCGCGCGCGAAGGCCGGTTTCGCCGCGCTTGAAACCTACGTCCGCGCCGGCCGCGCGCACCAGCGGCCGCGCGACGGCTACTTCGTCGAATTCTTCCGCGTGCTGCTGAATTATCCCGAGCTGCTCGCGTGGGAAAATCTCTGGATTCGCAGCCGGCTCGATTTCATGCGCGACCTCCACGCCAAGGTGAAGTCGATCAATCCCGCACTCCCCGTCGGCTGGCACATCTGGCACAACGTTTCCTTCAGCCCGTTTCACCGCGCCGAGATGGATTTCGCCGAGATCGCGAAAATCTCCGACTACATCAAGCCCGTGCTCTACTCGAATTGCGCCGGCGAGCGGATGAAAAGTTTTGCGGACAGCGTCGGCGAAAACGTCTTCGGCGACCTGCCGCGCGCCGACCAGCTCGCGATGCTTTACCAGATGCTCGACTACCGCGAGGCGCCCTACGATCGCGTGCTCGCGACCGGTTTCTCGCCCGACTACGTCGAGCGCGAGACGCGCCGCACGCGCGACGACGTCGCCGCCGCGGACCACCGCGTCGAGATCTGGCCGGGCATCGACATCGACGTGCCCGTGCCGCGCGGCGCGAGCCAGTGCACGCCGGAAAGCGTGCGGCAGACCGTCCTCGCCGCGTTCGCCGGCGGCGCGACCGGCGTCGTGCTCTCGCGCAATTATCCCGAGATGAAACCGGAAAATCTCGCCGGTGCGGGTGCGGCATTGCGCGAGCTCGGTTTCGGGTGACAAATTTCCGCCGGCCCTCAATCTCCCCGTTCCCCCATGGCCTCCGTCACCTCCCGCTTCATTGCCGTTCTTCTCATGATCACCGCCCCGGCTGTCCGCGCCGCCGACCTCAAACACGATCTTCTCATCATCGACGAAGGGCTCGCCCACCTGCTGCACGTCGACGAAAACAATCCCGCGAAAAACTGGATCGTGCCCACCGGTCATCCGCAGGCGCGCGACATGCAGCTCGTCGGCGGCGGCCGCGTGCTGATCGGCCACGATCACGGCTACTCGGAGTTCGACATCGCGACGGGCAAAGTCGTCAAGGAAGTCGCGAGCTACAAGGGCGTCACCTCCGCGCGCCGCCTGCCGAACGGCGACACGCTCCTCGCCGGCGTCGGGCTCGACGGCGAAAAAAGCGTCGTGATCCTCGAGGTCGACGCAGCGAACGCGGTGAAAAACAAGACCGTTTTCCCCGGCAACTACATCCGCCTCATCCGCGAGACGCCGCAGGGCACGTGGCTGATGATGAACGACACGATGGTGCGCGAAGGCGACCGCAGCGGGAAACTGCTCCACGAATGGACGGTGCCCGGCTTCCGCCACGCGTGGAAAGCCCTGCGCCTGCCCAACGGCCACACGCTCGCCTCGGCCGGCTACGGCGCGTTCATGGTCGATCTCGACGCCAACGGCGCCGTCGCGAAAAAATTCGCCGCGAAGGAAGACATGCCCGCCGCGGCGAACGCGAATTTCTACGCGACCTTCCAGCTCCTGCCCAACGGCCACATCGTCCTCGCCAACTGGCAGCAGCACGGCCCCGGCCACGGCGCGGAAGGCGTGCAGTTGTTCGAGCTCGACGAAAACGCGAAGATCGTCTGGCAGTGGAGCGAGGCGAAAATCATTTCGTCGCTCCAGGGCGTGCTCGTGCTCGACGGCCTCGACACTCGCGTGCTGCACGACGAGCGCAACGGCGTGATGGCGCCGCTGCCCGCCGCGAAGTAGATTTCGTTTCGACTCAATCCCGACCCACCCCATGCCCCATCCTGTTTCGCTCCGCCGCCGCGCGCAGTTCGCCGCCTGTGCCGCGTTCGGCCTCGCCCTCGCTGCCCGCGGCCTCGCCGCCGAAAACGCCAAGCGCCCGCCGCCGCCCGAAGCCGCGACCGAAGTGTGGTCGCCGATTCCGCCCGTCGTCAGCGCGCCCGCCGACGGCGTGCCCTCCGACGCGATCGTCCTCTTCGACGGCCACAACCTCGATGCGTGGGAATCCTCCCGCGAGAATGGCGCGCTCTGGACCGTCGCCGACGGCACGCTCGTCGTGCCGAGCGGCCGGCCCGGCGATCTGCAGACCAAGCGCGCGTTCGGCGACGTGCAGCTGCATATCGAGTGGCGCGCGCCCGCCGAGGTGAAGGGCGAAGGCCAGGGCCGCGGCAACAGCGGCGTCTTCTTCATGGGCCTCTACGAGCTGCAGATTCTCGACTCGTTCAACAACCCGACCTACGTCAACGGCCAGGCCGGCGCGATCTACAAGGAACACGCGCCGCTCGCGAACGCCTCGCGCCCGCCCGGCGAATGGCAGACTTTCGACGCGGTCTTCATCGCGCCGCGCTTCGCCGCCGACGGCACGCTCGCCAGCCCGGCGCGCCTCACGGCGTTTCACAATGGCGTGCTCGTGCAGCACGATGTCGCGTTCGTCGGCCCCACGCCCAACGGCGCCGATCCCAAGATGCGTGTGCCGCGCGCCGATACGTTTCACCAGGCGGCGCTCCCGCCGTATCATGCGCACGCGCCGAAGCTCCCGCTCCTCCTCCAGGACCACCTCTCCCCTGTCGCCTTCCGCAACATCTGGATTCGCGAACTCGATTTGCCCCATGAAAAATAATCCCGCTCCCCGCCGCGCCCTGTGCGCGGCCGTCTTCCTCGCCGGCCTGTTCAGCTCCACGGCGCTCGCCGCCGACGCGTGGAAGCCGCTCTTCAACGGCCACGATCTCTCCAACTGGGAAATGTTCATGACGAATCCCGATCCGTCGTGGAATGTGCCCGGCCTCAAGCGCGACGCCTCCGGCAAATACCTCGAACCGACCGGCAAGAACAACGACCCGCTGCACGTGTTCAACGTCGAGACGGTCGACGGCCAGCCGGCCATCCACGTCACCGGCCAGGGCTTCGGCGTGATCACGAGCGCCGAGTCGTTCTCGAATTTCCACGTCCGCCTGCAGATCAAATGGGGCGAACGCAAATGGGGCTCGAAGATCAACGCCCCGCGCGACGCCGGCCTGCTCTACTTCGTGAACGGCGAACCCGGCTTCGACCACGCCACGTGGCCGCGCTCGGTCGAGTTTCAAATCCAGGAGCACGACATCGGCGATCTCTACGCTCTCGGCACGCAGATCACCGTGAACGCACGCCACGAAGGCCGGCTCTGGCTCTACGACCCGAAAGGCGAACCGACGCTCTTCACGCAGAAGCCGCCGGTCGGCAACCGCTGCGTGAAGCTCGGCGATCCCGAAAAGCCCAACGGCCAGTGGAACACGCTCGACCTCTACTGCATCGGCTCCGACAGCATCCACGTCGTCAACGGCCAGGTCGTCATGCGCCTCCACGCCGCGCAACGCCTCGATGGGCCCGCGCCTGCGCCGCTCTCGAGCGGCCACATCAGCCTGCAGACCGAGGGCGCCGAAGTTTATTATCGCGCCGTCGAGATCACGCCGCTCGCGGAATTTCCCGCCGAGCTGATGGCGCACTGAACGCGAATGCGGCGACGCCGCGTTTTCCTTCGCACTGTCTGACGACCCGCCGCTGGCCGGCGAATCGCTCGAGGCAGAGCATTCGCGCCACGAAACGCCGCCATTCCCGGCGGCGTTTCAAAACCCCGCTTATGCGATCGATCGTGATCTGCGTTGTGGCCGCTGCGTTCGCCGCGACCGGCGCCCGCGCGATGAGCACCGAGCAGCGCCATGCCCAGCTCGACTGGATGCTGAAAAACCTGCCCGACGCTCCCGAATGGCGCGCCTGGCAGCAGAAGACGGGCGAGCTCCCGCCCGACTTCGATGCGTTGCCGAAGCAGAACGCGCTTCCCGATCCGCTGCACTTCGTCGACGGCCGCGCCGTTAAAAACGAAGCCGACTGGCGCGCGCGTCGCGCCGAGATCCGCGCGCTCCTGGAAAAATGGGCGGTCGGTTCCGTGCCGCCGAAACCCCAGCTCGACCATATCGTCCCGCTCGGCGAAACCCGCGGCCCCGGCTATGTCACGCGCACCGTGCGCCTCGAATTCGGCCCCGACGACAAGGCGACCGCGCAGGTCACCATCACGCTGCCCGAAGGCGCAGGGCCGTTTCCCGTTTTGATCGGCACCGGCTGGACCGGCCCGCTGCTCCGCCGCGGCTACATCTCGGCGAGCTACAACGAAAGTGTCGATCAGCCTTCGAACCTGCCCGCGCTTTATCCGGATTTCGATTTCGCGACGATGGGCCAGCGCGCGTGGACGGCGCAGCTCGTCGTCGATTATCTTTTCACGCTGCCGCAGGTCGACCGCGCGCGCATCGCGATCACGGGTTATTCGCGCACGGGCAAGATGGCGACGATCGCCGCCGCGCTCGACGAACGCATCGCCGCGGTGATCGCGGGCAGCACCGGCGTCGGCGGCATCCTGCCGTGGCGGCTCGCCGGCGAACGCGGCGCGGGCGAAGGCATCGAGTCGACCACGCGGATGTTTCCGCTGTGGTTTCAGCCGCGGCTGCGTTTCTTCGCCGGCCACGAGGATCGGCTGCCGTTCGACGGCAACCTGCTCGTCGCGCTCGTCGCGCCGCGCGCGTGCCTCATGGAATACGGGCTCAACGACGAAGTCTCCAACACGTGGGGCAGCGAGCAGTCCTACAATTCCGCGATCAAGGTCTACGATCTCCTCGGCCGGCACGACGCACTCGACCTCCTGCGGGTGCCCGGCTTCCACGGCGCCAACGACCAGGAGCTCTGCCTCGACTGGCTCGATCAGCAGTTCGGCCGCGCGCCGCGCACGTGGACGAATCCGTTTTTGTTCGCGTGGAATTTCGACGCGTGGCGCGCGCGCAGCGGCGAGGATGGAAAAAACGCGCCGGCCGCCACCCCAGTCTTCGACGTGAACTCCGCCGGCGAGTGGGAAACGAAAGCCGCCGCCGTGCGCGCCGCCGTCAACTGGGCGCTCGGCGACGCACCGCCGAAGCTCGCGCCCAACGCCGCGGGCGGCCGCGGCGGTTTCATCGGTCGCGGCCCGACCGCGACGGCCACGAAACCCGTCGCCAATCCCGGCCAGCTCGGGCCCGACGTGCCCGGCTGGGTGATCACGCGCAACAGCATCGAATTCGGCTGGAACGATCCCGATCGCTCCGCCGCCGAATCGCGACGCTTTCGTTTCGCCGGCAACGTCACGGGCGATCTTTATTTTCCGAAAGACACGCCGCCGGGCGCGAAGCTGCCGACGGTGATCTGGCTGCACGGTTTCAGTTATCCGCTCGGCTACATGTGGGTCTATCGCCGCGATCTGCATCCGGTGCTCGCGCTCGTGAAAGCCGGCTACGCCGTCCTCGCCTACGATCAATGCGGCTACGGCAGCCGCATGAATGAAATCGGCCCGTTCTACGAACGCTGGCCGCACTGGTCGCAACTCGGCCGGATGGTCGAGGACGCGCGCGCCGCCATCGACACACTCGAAAAAGACGCCGTCGTCGATCCGGAGCGCATCTATCTGCTCGGCTACACGCTCGGCGGCGCCGTCGCGCTGCACACCGCCGCGCTCGATCCGCGCGTGAAGGGCGTCGTCTCGATCTGCGGCTTCACGCCGCTGCGCACCGACACACCCGCGCATGGCACGATCGGGCTCGCTCGCTTCAGCCACGAGCGGCCGCTCGCACCGCGGCTCGGTTTCTTCATCGGTCGCGAAACGGAAGCGCCCTACGACTACGACGCGCTCATCGCGACGATCGCGCCGCGCCCGGTGTTGATCGTGCAGCCGCAGCAGGATCGCGACGCCGTCCCCGGGGATGTCCATGCCGCCGTCGAACAGGCGCGCAAAATTTATTCGCTGCTCGGCGCGCCCGCGAAACTCGGCCTCGACGAGCCCGACGATTACGCGCGCTTTCCGACCGCCACGCAGGATCGCGCGATCGAATGGATGCGGAAAAATTTCACCCCATGAATCCCTGCTCCCGTTTCTTCGCCCGCGCCGCGCTGCTGCTTTTCGTTTCGGCGGCCTGCGCCCAAACGCCCGCCGATTCGCTCGAGCAGGGCTTCCGCACGCCGCCCGATTCCGCGAAGCCGCGCACGTGGTGGCACTGGACGGCGAGCAACGTCACGAAGGAAGGCATCACGAAGGATCTCGAGTGGATGAAGCGCGCCGGGATCGCGGGCTTCATGCTCGCGGACGTGAATTCTTCCGGCCCGAGCCGGCAGCTCGTCGAGCCGAAGATTCCCTACGGCACGCCCGAATGGTTCGATGCCGTGCGTCACGCCGCGGCCGAGGCCGACCGGCTCGGACTCGAGATGTCGATCTTCAGCTCGCCCGGCTGGAGTGAAACCGGCGGCCCGTGGGTCAAGCCCGAGCAGGCGATGAAGAAACTCGTGTGGAGCGAGACCACCATCGAGGGCCCGCGAAAATTCTCCGGCAAACTCGCCGAGCCGCCGCGGAACAACGGCCAGATCCGCAACACCGGCGCCACCTACTATCCGCAGGGCGGCGGCGACCCGACTTACTACGGCGACAGCGCCGTCATCGCGTATCGCGCGCCAGCCGACGACATGGATGCCGGCGCCGCGAAGCCGGTCGTCACGACCAACAACGGTCCGGTCGACGGCGCTCCCCTGCTCGACGATCAGCTCAATACCACGCTTTCGATCGCCGCGCCGAAAGAAGGCGGCGGTCCCGCGTGGGTGCAATTCGAGTTTCCGCAGCCGTTCACCGCGCGCGCGTTCACCATCGGCGGACGCGGCGGCAGCGCCGCGGGCATTCCCGTCGGTCGGCTCGTCGCGAGCGATGACGGCAAAGCGTGGCGCACGCTCGTGACGCTGCCCGGCGCACAGCTTTACCGGCAGGGCATGGTGCGGACATTCGCGTTCACCAATCCGGTCACGGCCAAATTTTTCCGCATCGAAATGACCGGCGCACCGCTCGGCCCGGCACAAACGATGAGCCAGGCCGTGACGCCGCCGGCGGCGAACTACGTGCTCAGCGAAGCCATCCTGCACCGCGGAGCCCGCGTCCAGCGCTGGGAGGAGAAGGCGGGTTTCAGTTTCCTTTTCGAATACGAGACCGTCCCGACGCCCGCCGTGCCGGCCAGCGAAGCCCTGCCCGCCCGCGAAGTGATCGACCTCACCGCGAAGATGAAACCCGACGGCACGCTCGAGTGGGACGCGCCCGCCGGCCAATGGACCGTGCTGCGCCTCGGCTATTCGCTCACCGGCGCGAAGAACCGGCCCGCGACGCCGGCCGGCTCCGGCTTCGAAGCCGACAAGCTCAGCCGCAAGCACATGGAGGCCTACTATCACGGCTACTTCGATCCGCTCGAAAAAGCGCTCGGCCCGCTCTTCGGAAAATCGCTGCGCTACGTGATGATGGACTCGTGGGAAGCCGGCACGAACAACTGGACCGACGAAATCCTCGCGCAGTTTCGCCAGCGCCGCGGCTACGACCCGACGCCGTATCTGCCCGTGCTCACCGGCCACATCGTGGAAAACGCCGACGTGAGCGACCGCTTCACGTGGGATTTTCGCCGCACGCTCGCCGACCTGTGGGCCGACGCGCACTATGGCACGATGGCGGAAAAACTCCGCGAACACGGCATCGGCATCTACGCCGAGGCCGCCGGCGTCTCGCTCGAGATGCCCGAGGACACCCTGCTCAACAAGAGCAAGGTCGAGATTCCCGCCGGCGAATTCTGGGTGCGCGATCTCCATCCGCGGCTGATGTATCTGCAGGATGTGCGCGGCGCGGCGTCGGCCTCGCACGTCTACGGCAAGCCGCTCGTCGCGGCCGAGTCGTTCACCGGCGGCGGCTACGAGTCGCCGTTCACGCTGAAAAAAGTCAGCGACTACTGGCTCGCGCAGGGCGTGAACCGCCTCGTGTTTCACACCTCCGCGCACCAGCCGCTCGACACGAAACCGGGCAACACAATGGTCGGCACGCATCTCAACCGGAACATCACCTGGGCCGAACAAGCCGCGCCCTTCTTCACGTATCTCGCGCGGCAATGCTTCATGCTGCAGCAGGGAAAATCCGTCGCCGACCTCGTCTACCTCCTCAACGAAGGCGCGCCGTCCACGCCGCCGATCTGGGCCGAAGGCACGATGCCGCCGCCGCCCGCCGGCCACGATTACGATTTTATCAACGCCGATGTCCTACTCCACCGCCTCTCCGTAGCCGCGGACGGCCGGCTCACGCTGCCGGACGGCGTGAGTTATCGTGTGCTCGTGCTGCCGCAGACCGATCGCCTGCGCCCCGAGCTGCTGAAAAAAATTCGCGAGCTCGTGAATGGCGGCGCGATCGTCGTCGGCCAAAAACCGACGCGCTCGCCCAGCCTCGCCAACTATCCCGCGTGCGACGACGAAGTCGGCGCGCTCGGCGCCGACATCTGGGGCGATCTCGACGGCGCAAGCCGCACGATCCGCCATGTGGGCAAGGGCGTGGTGTATTGGGGCTGGACGCTCGACCAGGTGCTCGCGAAGGAAAATGTCGGCCAGGATTTCGACGCCTCGCGCGATCTCTTTCAATCGGACTTGGCGTGGGCGCACCGCCGCACCGAGACGCGCGACATCTATTATGTCGCCAATCTTTCCGACCTCGCGCGCAGCTTCGAAGCCCGCTTCCGCACCACCGGCGCCCACGCCTCGGTTTGGCATCCGGTCACCGGCACCATCGAGCCTGCCGCCCAAGCGATTATCAACGACATCAGCGTCGTCCCGATGCACCTCGCCGAGCGCGAATCGGTGTTCGTCGTTTTCGATCGCACGACCGAGGGCATCTCGCACGCCGTGGCCGCGACGCACGAAACTCCGCTCATGACTCTCAATGGTCCCTGGGACGTGCGCTTCCCCGAAAATCTCGGCGCGCCGCCGAAGGCGCAATTCGCGACCCTCCGCTCGTGGACGAGCGACGACGACCCCGGCGTGAAATATTTCTCCGGCACCGCGACCTACACGAAAACTTTCACCGCGCCGGCCGCGGCGGATGGCGCCCGCGTCGTGCTCGACCTCGGCAAAGTCGGCGACATCGCCGAAGTCTCCCTGAACGGCCGCGCGCTCGGCGAACTTTGGTGCGCGCCGTATCGCGTCGATGTCACCGACGCCCTCAAGCCCGGCGAAAACCAGCTCGAGGTGAAGATCACCAACGAGTGGACCAACCGCATCGCCGGCGATCGCGTCGCGCCCGCTGAGAAAAGAATTCTCGCGACTTCGCCCGAGGCGCCCGGCGGCCGCGGCGGCGGCGGCGGGTTCGGCGCATTCGCCAACGCGCCGCTGCCCGAATCGGGATTGATCGGCCCCGTCACGCTGCTTTCGCAAACCCGCAATTGATCTCTTTCACGCTGATGACTTCTTCGCCCGTCTCCCTTCTCGCCGCGGCGCTTCTCACCGCGCTCGTCGCACGCGCCCAGATCACCGATACGGCCGACGGCGTCGTCGCCGGCATTCCCGTCAACTACACGGAAGCGAAAACCGGCAGCTATACGTTGCCCGATGTGTTGACGTGTGCCGACGGCACGAAGGTCGCCGACGCCCAGGCCTGGTCGGCCAAGCGTCGTCCGGAAATTCTCAAGCTCATCGAGGAAAACGAATATGGCCGCGCGCCGGGCCGGCCGGAGAAAATGAGCTTCGACGTGTTCGACCAAGGCACACCGGCCTTCGACGGCAAGGCGCTGCGCAAGCAGGTCACGATTTATTTCGGCGCCGATAAATCCGACAACTACCTCGATCTCCTCGTCTATCTTCCGGCCGAGGCGAAGGGCCCGGTGCCCGTGTTGCTGAATTTCGGCTGGGTGGCCAACAACCTCGCCGTCGCCGATCCCGGCGTGAAAGTCGGACGCTCGTGGAATCCGTCGCAAAAAAAACGCGTGCCCGCCACGCCCGCTCCCGGTGGCCGCGGCTTCGGGCGAGTCACCAACATCCCGCAAGTCCTCGCCCGCGGCTACGGCTTCGCCGTGTTCAACTACAGCGACGTCGATCCCGACGCGCTCAACGCCCTCGATCAAGGCGTCCGCCGCCTCTACCTGAAACCCGGCGCCACCGCGTGCGCGCCCGACGAATGGGGCTCCATCGCCGCGTGGGCGTGGGCGGCGAGCCGCGTGCTCGATTATTTCGAGACCGATCCGCAGGTCGACGCGAAGCGCGTCGCCGTCACGGGCGCCTCGCGGCTCGGCAAGACCGCCCTCTGGACCGGCGCGCGCGATCCGCGCTTCGCCTGCGTGATCGCAAGCGTCTCCGGCGAAGGCGGCGCGGCCCTCAGCCGGCGCGACTATGGCGAGACCGTCGCGCACCTCGTCGAGAAAACGCGTTTCCCGTATCAGTTCGCGATCAACTATGCGCAGTGGGCAAACCGCGCGAACGAGGCGCCGTTCGACGCGCACTTCGTGATCGCGCTCCTCGCGCCCCGGCCGTTGCTGCTGCAGACCGGCAGCACCGACAAATGGTCGGACCCTTACGGCGAATTTCTCGCCGCGAAGGCGGCGACTCCGGTTTACCATCTGTTCGGCGAAAAAGGCATCGAGGAATATTCGCTGCCGCCGGCCGGCCAACCGATGATGAACGATCTCGGCTATCTCATGCACGAGGGCCCGCACGGCGTCCAGCCGGCGGACTGGCCGGTGTTTCTCGACTTCCTGGATCAACACCTGAAGCCCAAGCCATGACTAACCAGATTCGCCGCGCCTCCGCGCTCGCCGTTTTGGCGGCTGGATTCTCCCTCGGCTTCGCGGGCGAAGCGCCGGCCTCGTCCTCTCCTCCTCCGGCCGAAAAATCCGCCGACAAAGCCGGCGCGCCGCGCGGCCCGCGCCCGCCCGCGCCGCAGTCTGTCTCGCCGCGCGATTCCGAACCATGGACACACGGCGATTTCAATTCGCTGAAACCGGGCCTGCCCACGCTGATCGTCGCCGGCGACTCGACCGCCGACAAAGGCCCCGACGCCTGGCACCGCGGCTGGGCCGCGCCGCTCGTCGACTATTTCGACCCGACCAAGATCAACGTCGTGAACCGCGCGCGCGGCGGACGCTCGTTCCGTTCGTTTGTCCGCGAAGGCCTCTGAGACCAGATCGTCGCCGCCGTCAAACCCGGCGACATCGTCATGATCCAGTTCGGCCACAACGACGGCGGCGACATCAAGAACGCCAACGGTCGCCCCGATCTCCCCGGCATCGGCGACGAAACCGAAATCGTCAAACGCCCCGACGGCGCCGAGGAAACCGTGCACACGTTCGGCTGGTATGCGCGAAAATATGTGCGCGATGTCCGCGGCAAGGGCGGCCAGCCCGTCCTCATGTCCACCACCGTCTACAACCGCTGGAACGACGGCCACCACGCGTATCGCCAGAGCAACATGCTCGCATGGGCGAAGCAGATCGCGGACGAGGAGAAGGTGCCCTTCGTCGACCACGGCGCGTTCATCTCCGCGCGTTACGAGCAGCTCGGACCGGAGGGCGTGAAGCCGTTTTTCGCCGCTGATTACCTGCACACGACCACGCCTGGCGCGATCGTCAACGCCGAGGCCTTCGTCGCCGCGGTCAAAGCGATGAAGCTCGAACCGCTCGTCGCGGCGCTGAACGAAAAAGGCCGTGCCATCGAGCCGTGGCCGCCCGCCGTGCCCGCGCCTGCGCCTGCGCCCGAATCTCCGCCCAAGCAATGACTCGACTTCGTTCCCTCATCCCTGCCACCGCGCTCGCCTTCGTCTCGCTCCTCACGGCCTCCCTCCGCGCCCAGGTTGTCACCCATATCACGCCCGACGGCCGCGCGCATAAATTCGAGTTGCGCGAAAAACAGTTCTGGATCGACGGCGAGCCGACGCTGCTCGTCGCGGGCGAGATGCATTTCGGCCGCGTGCTGCCGGAGGATTGGGCGCTGCGCATCAAGCAGGCGAAGGCGATGGGCCTGAACACGCTCAGCTTTTATCTGTTCTGGAATCTCTGCGAACCCCGCGAAGGCGAGTTCCAGTTCAGCGGCATGACCGACGTGCGGCGCATGCTGCAGCTCTGCCAGGAAAACGGCATGTGGGTGATCCTGCGGCCGGGACCGTATTGCTGCGCGGAAGTCGACTACGGCGGGCTGCCTTGGTGGACGGCGAAATATCCCGACGTGAAAATCCGCAGCAACGACCCGCAATACCTCGCGTGGAGCCGCCGCTACATCGAGCAAGTCGCCCGGCAGGTCGGCGATCTCCAGGTGACGCACGGCGGCCCGCTGCTGATGGTGCAGATGGAAAACGAATTCGCGATGATCTCGCGCGGCGGCAACGAGCACCTGCAGGCGTTGCAGAAAATTTTCCGCGCCGCGGGCTTCGATGTGCCGCTCTTCACCGGCGATCCGTTTCTCATGCCGGTGCGCGACCCCGCGCAGGCCGTGCCCGGCGTGCTTCGCGGACGCAACGGCCTGCGCAACGAGCGCGACTACCAGCAGACGGTCACGGCGAATGGCGGCGATCTGCCGGTCTACGCCCCCGAAGTCTATACCGCGTGGTTCAGCGGCTGGGGCCAGCCGATCGCGACGCGCAACGCGAGCGTGCCGCAAATCGCCAGCTGGACGACCGCACTCCTCAACCAGAACGCCTCGTTCTGCTACTACATGTTTTTCGGCGGGACGAATTTTGGCTTCTCCAGCGGCTGCAACGAATATCTCCCGCTCCAGACGAGCTACGACTATGGCGCGCCGATCGACGAAGCCGGCCGCGTCACGGAAAAATACCGCGCGCTGCGGACGCTTCTCGCCGAACGGCTGAAGATCACGCCGCCGGACATCCCCGCTGATCCCGCGGTGATCAAGCTGCCGACGATCAAGCTCCCTGAGCACGAGCCGTTGCTCGACTGGCTCTCTCGTCGGGCGTCTGTCTCGCAGACGCCTTCCTCCGCCGACACTCGCGCGGCCTCTGCCAGACAGACGCCCTACACAAGCCGGATTTTCGCGCGCCCGCTCTCGATGGAAGAACTGGACCAGGCCTACGGGTTCGTCCTCTACCGCAAAAAATTCCCGGCGGGTATCAAAGGCGTGCTCGAATTGAAAAACGCCCGCGACTACACGGTCGTGATGATCAACGGCCGGACCGTGGCGGAGTCGTTCGTTGGCCTCGGGCTCGACACGAATAAGATCGCGCTCGACGCCAGCGGTCCCGTCACGCTCGACCTGCTCGTCCACAATCTCGGCCGGATCAGCGTCATCACCAGCTCGCGCAGCCAGGACCGCGCGCGCAAGGGACTCGAAAGCGCGTCACTCGACGGCGCGGAGCTGCGCGATTGGGAAATGTTTTCGCTGCCGCTGGAGTCGGTGAAAAATTTCCGCTCTACCGACGCATCCGTCACCGGTCCGACGTTTTATCGCGGCACCTTCGACGTGGAAAAACCCGCCGGCACGTTTCTCGATCTGCGCAACTGGAGCTTCGGCGTCGTGTGGGTGAACGGTCACAACCTCGGCCGCTTCTGGGATCGCGGCGCACTGCGTTCGGTTTTCGTGCCCGGCCACTGGCTCGAGCCCGGCCGCAACGAGATCGTCGTCCTGGAATTGCACGATCCGCCTCGCGTCCCCGAAATCGCGAGCGACACGCGAATCGTCGAAACGCCGGCGGTGCCGTTTCCCGTGCGGCTCGACCGCGCCGTGCTGCAGCCGCCGGCTGCCACGCCCTGATTTTTTCCGGACGCTGGCCGGCTGGCGCGCGCGGGCCGAGCGCGACCGCTCGGGTTGTCGGCCACCAAAACGGCGGCGCGTGGTCTATCGCGGCATCATGCCGAACTCCACCGACCAATTTGCCGACAAGATCATCCTGCAGGGGATCCACCTCGACCTGACTGCCGCGATGCAAAACGTCATGCGCGAAAAATTCTCCGTCCTTTTCCGCCACCACGAGCGCATCATCCGCGTCAACATCCGCCTCCATCAGGACCAGACCCGCGGGCAAAAACACCACTACAGCGCGACCGGCCAGATCGAAATCGGCGGGCCCGACATCGTCGCCACGGTGAAGGGCGACGACGCCTACAACGTGCTCGACGGCCTTGTGGAAAAACTCGACGAGCAGCTCCGCGAGCGCCACGAGCGGCGCAAGGACAAGCGCAACCACCCGCACGCCGTCGAGCTCGACACCGAGCTTCCCAAAGTCGAAGCCGAGTAGCACCCGCCCGCGCGAAACTTTCGCGCGCGCGCACGCGGGATCCTCGAACGCCACGTCGGGTTTGGCCCCATGGCGGATTTCAGGCGTGCGCGTAGATTTCGCGGCAATCCCCGTGTCGCCATGCACCTGATTCTTTCCGTTCTCGCCGTTGCCCTGGTCATCGCTGGTTTTGTCGGTTTCGCCTACGGCGGCCTGCCGACGATCGTCGCGTGGGTGCTCGCCGCGCTCTGCATCGTGGGTGCCTGGAAACTTCGCCCTGCACACGTGCGCGTGCGCGAGGACCGGCTGGCGCGCCGCCCGCGCAGCTGATTTGTCGTCGTGAAGATCGTCCGCTTCGCGCGCATCGTCGAAGCCTGCCGCCGGCCGCATGTCCGCGCGTTGTGGACTGCGGAGGAAGGACGCCGAGTTCGCAGGACGCCGAGTTCGCGCGCGCGTTCGCCGCGCACTATCGCCGGCTGCCACGCGCGATTGGCGAGCGAGAGTTCGTTTTAAAACATGAGACTTCGGCCTGCCTGAAGCGGAGCAGAGGGCTTGACGTGGACTTGAAGTGGCACGGGCGTCTCGCCCGTGGGATTGGCCGGACCGCGGCGAGCCGCTCATGCCGCGGGATCGAATTTTTTAAACCGCGTCAGATCACGTCCGTGGGATTTCCTCCCACGGTGGCGACGCAAAGGCCCGAATCTTTTTTCCGAAATCCGACGCCGCTTCGCGCATTGCGCGCCGATCCCGCCCGTCTACTCGTGTCGCGATGAAAGCCATTCGCATGCACACCTTCGGCGGACCGGATGTCCTCCGACTCGAAAATCTTCCCAAACCCGAACCGCGCGACGGCGAAGTGTTGATCCGCGTCCGCGCCGCCAGCGTCAACCCGGTCGACTACAAAATGCGCTCCGGTTCGTTCAAGCCCGAGGGCATGCGGACGCCGCTCACGCTCGGCCGCGACGTCTCGGGCGTCGTCGAAGGCATCGGTCGCGGCGTCGACGACATCCGCGCGGGCGACGAAGTCTACGCGCTGCTCGATCGCGATCACGGCGGCTACGCGGAATACGCGATCGCGTCCGCCCACGGCACCGCGTCGAAACCAGATTCGATCGACCACGTCCACGCCGCCGCCGTGCCGCTCGCGGCGACGACGGCGTGGCAGGGGCTTTTCGATCACGGAAAACTCCAGACCGGCGAACGCGTGCTGATCCACGGCGCGGCCGGCGGCGTCGGCCATTTCGCGGTGCAGTTCGCCAAGGACCGCGGCGCCTACGTGATCGCGACCGCGCGCGCGGAGGATCGCGCGTTGCTGCGCAAACTCGGCGCGGACGAGATCGTCGACTACCGCGCCGAACGCTTCGAAGACCGCGTGCACGACGTCGATCTCGTGCTCGATCTGGTCGCGGGCGAAACCCAGCAGCGCTCATGGGCGGTGTTGAAGCCCGGCGGCCGCATCGTCTCGACGCTGCAACCGCCCTCGCCGGAGGAAGCCGCGCGCCATCACGCCGAAGGCAAGGTGTTCTTCGCCGAGCCGAGACGCGAGCAGCTCGCGCAAATCAGCCGGTTGATCGATCGCGGCAAAGTCGAGGTCGTCGTTCAGGAGACACTACCGCTCGCCGCCGCGCGCGAAGCGCACGAGCACCTCGAAAAAGAACACATCCGCGGCAAAGTCGTGCTCGTGGTGGCGGAGTAAAACGCCAGCCTCTCGTTCGGCGCGCGGCGCAAAAATTTCCCGCCGCCCGCCCGAAAACCGCCGCCGGTGCCGGCTGCCTTTTCCTCGCATCGTCCGCCCGTTCGTGGCGTCCTGCTAGGTGATGCAACGATCTCCGGCTCTGGCGTCGCGCGCGGCGCGTGACGAGTGGTGGTGGATCTTCGACCCGCGGCTCAGCCTGCGCGCGCGGGCCGTGCTCGTCGTCGGCGGCAGTGCGATCGCGTTCACGATTTTCGCGACGTGGCTGGCGGGCGCCGTTTTTCACCGGCAGCTCGAAACGCACGCGGCCGCATTGATGGAGACCTACGCCTTCGAACTCGCCGACAAGCTCGACCGCAACCTCTACGCGCACCAACGCACGCTGCAATTCATCGCAAGCGTCGCCCCGTTTTCCGCGCCGCAGGCGACCAACGCCGAACGCACGCAAACGATCGAAGCCGCGCTCGACTCGTCGCCGGACTTCGCGTGGCTCGGCTTTGCCGATCCTTCCGGCACGCTGGTCTGCACGACGCAGCATCTGCTCGAAAACACGCGCGCCGCGCAGCAGCCGTGGTTCCGCGCCCCGCGCGACCGGCCCTATCTCGGCGGCGTGCATGAGAACGCCGCGCTCGCCGCGCGTGTCGCCGAGCCCAGCCAGGAAACTTCGCCGCGCTTCGTCGATCTCGCGACCGCTGTGCACGCGTCCACCGGCGAATTTCTCGGCGTGCTCGTCGCCGAGCTGCGCTGGTCCTGGGCGCGCGACGTGCAGCAGTCGGTCGTGCCCGACGCGCTGCGGCGCGAACACATCGACGCCACCGTCTACAGCGCGGCCGGCGAAGTGCTGCTCGACTCGGGCGGTTCCGGCTGGAGCGATCCGCCCGAAGCGCCGTCCATCCCGCTCACGCGCCGCGCCCGCGGCGCGTTCGCCGAAAACGCCGCCGATGGCACGAGCTACATCACCGGTTTCGCACGCAGCCCCGGCGTGCGGGATTTCCGCGGGCTCGGCGGCCTCGTCACCGTGCGCCAGCGCAGCGACGCCGTGTTCGCCACCGTGCGCGAGTTGCAGCGCACCATCGCGATCTGGGGCGCGGTCGTCGCGCTGGTGCTCGCCATCGCGAGCTGGCGCTTCGCCGGCCGGCACGCGCGCCGCCTCGCCGCCGTGACGCTCGCGGCGGATCGCATCCGCGGCGGCGACGTGCTCACCACCATGCCGCGCGCGCACGACGAAAGCGAACTCGACCGGATGTGCGGCGCCATCGATGCGATGACGGCCGAGCTCCGGCACGAATCCGCCGACGCGCCAGACTCATGAAACCGACGCTCCGCTCGCTCGTTCTCCTCGCCACGCTCGCCAGCGCGCTTCCTGCGCAGACGGCCGATGCCCCGAAATTTCCTCCGCCCAAAATGAACTCCTCCATCTTCGACTGGAAAAGCCTCGCGTTCACGCCGACCAAAACCGGCGAACGCGTGCAGGTTTTCGACGTGCCCACCGGCACGCTCGACAAATTTCACTGCCACATCACCAGGCTCAATCCCGGCGAGAACACCGGCCCGCTCCACCGCCACCCGCAGGAGGAGCTCGTCATCGTCAAGGAAGGCACGCTCGAGGTGAACATCGACGGGCGGAAACAAATCGCCGGCCCCGGCGCGATGATTTTCTTCGCCGTGAACGAAAACGAAAACATGACGAACGTCGGCCCGACGCCCGCGACCTACTACGTGCTGCAGTGGTTCACGCCGCTGACGCCGAAAAGCTGACGCGTCTCCGCGATGGCGAAACCGTCCGCCGGACTCCTGCCCTATCGCCCGCGCGACGGCGCGATCGAAATTTTCCTCGTGCATCCCGGCGGCCCGTTCTGGGCGAAGAAAGACGCCGCGGCGTGGTCGATCGCGAAGGGCGAATTCGCGGACGACGAGGAACCGCTCGCGGCCGCGCAACGCGAATTCGCCGAGGAAACGGGCCTGAGCGTGGGGGCGCCGTTTCTTTCGCTCGGCACGGTGAAGAGCGGCGGAAAAACCGTCCACGCCTTCGCGGTCGCCGCGCATGACCTCGATCCGGAGAAGATCGTGAGCAACGCCTTCCAGCTCGAATGGCCGCCGCGCTCCGGCCGCATGGCGGAGTTTCCCGAGATCGATCGTGCGGCGTGGTTTTCCCTCGAAGCCGCGGCGGAAAAAATCCACCGCGGCCAGCTGGAGTTTCTCGCGCGGCTGCGCGCGGCGCTCTCGTCCGCGTAACGCCGCGCGAATTTATTTCGACAAAGCGCTTGCGCCCGCGCGCGTCGTCGCTCTGGTTGGATTCGTCGAGCAGATCGGTTGTCAGGTGTTCAGGGATTCGTGACTTCAGTCTGAGGACAGTTGGTTCGCCGCAGTCGTCGGAAAGTCAGGACAGGAACATCGCCGCCAAGGCTCAGGTCAGTGCCAGCGTTCGTCAGCGCGAAAGAGCAAGCCGCGGCTTCGCCCGCGCGCATGTCAGCATCGAGGCCGCTTTGCAGTGAATCGGGTCGCGCGCGGCCGTTTCCGTGACGGCAGTTCATTCAACCTCAACCAGGTGCACGGGCACCGAAGCCAGGAGATTCATTCTTATGAAACTTTCGAAACTTCTCTCCACCCGCCACAGCATCCTGCGCCAGGCGCACCTCGCGAGCCTGGCCTACGCCCACTACACGCTCGAGCGCCTCGCGGCTCGCGCGGCCCGCGGAGGTTTGCGCGGCCTCGTGCGCCTGCACACGGTCGAGCCCGACGAAGAACGGTTCTGGCCGACGCTCACCGCGCTCGAAGGCCCGCAATCCGTGCTCGAGGAGCATTTCGCCGACGAAGAAATCATGGAGCTCGCCGACGCCATCGCGCTCGCCGTCGAGTCGAACTACACCGAAATCGAGTTCCGCATCGAGGAGCTCTCCGAGCGTTTCGCCGCGCCGCTGCGCGAAGCCCTCGCGCGCTCCGGCGTCGTCCTCGACCTCGGCCCTTCCTCGCCCGCTCCCGCCAGCGACAGCGCGTCCAAGCGAAATCTCACCTAACGGATGACCGTCGCCTCGGGCCGCCGCGCCTTCTTCGTCGCCGGCTCGCGCGCGTGTGTCCGAGGTCGGCGCGCTGTGCTGTGTCTGGCGGGGGCGAACGTTTGCGCGTAGGATCGCAACGTCCCACCCGCCCATGCACTCGCTGTTGCTCGATTTGCAGGTCGCCCTGCGTTTTTTCGCGCGCCGTCGCGCGGCGTTCGCCGTCATCGTCCTCACCATGGCGCTCGCGCTCGGCGCGAACACCGCGGTGTTCTCCGTCGTGAAGGCGTTTTTGTTTTCCAGCCTCGGCGTGCCGCAGGCCGATCGCGTCGCGCTGGTGTGGACGACGAAAATTCTCCCCGGCCAGGGCCGCGTCGACTTCAACGACGCCTATCCGAACTACGAGCTGCTGCGCGCCACGACGCACTTCTGGGAAAAAATCGCGTGCGTGCAGTTTGCCGACGTGAATTGGGAACAGGCCACCGACACGCGCCGGCTGCAGGGCGCGCGCGTGACCACCGATTTTTTCTCCCTGATGCGCGTGCCCGTCGTGCTCGGCCGCATCTTCACCGCCGCAGAACAGGGGCCGAACGCCGCGCCCGTCGCCGTGATCAGCCACGCGCTGTGGCGGAGCGAATTCGGCGGCGCGCCCGATGTGCTCGGCCGCACGATCCGGCTCAACGGCGCGCCGCACACGATCGTCGGCGTGCTCGCACCGGTCTTCAGCCAGCCGCAGGGCACCGATGTCTGGCTGCCGTTTGATCTGCCGCAGGAATTGTGGACCGCCCGCAATGGCGCGCGGCAGCTTTTCATCTACGCGCGCCTCGCGCCCGGCGTGACGGTCGCCGCCGCCGACAACGAGCTGCGCGCCTTCGCGGTCCGCGCGCACGAGGCCGACGCCGCCAACAAGGACTGGGCGTGGCGCGTGCAGCCGCTGCGCGAAGCGCTGCTCTCGGGCGCGGACCACGCCCTGCTCTTCGTCCAGGCCGGCGCGGCCGTGCTGCTCGTGCTCGCGATCAGCAATCTCGCGTCGCTGTTGATGGCGTGGAGCGCCGAACGGCAGCGCGAATCGGCCGTCCGCCTCGCCCTCGGCGCCGCGGGCTGGCAGCTCGTCCGCCAATTTCTCGTGCAAAGCGTGCTGCTCGTTTCGCTCGGCGGCGCGCTCGGCGTGCTCCTCGCGTGGTTCGCCCTGCCGGCGTTGCAGCGGCTCAACCCGAATCCCGCGCTCGCCGGTTTTCTCGCACAGGTGGAGCTCGATCGCGGCACGCTCGGCTTCGCGGCGCTGCTCGTGCTCGGCGCCGGCCTGGTCGCCGGACTGCTGCCCGCGCTGCAGGCGCGCAACGCGTCGCTCGTCGAGGCGCTGCGCAGCGAATCGCGCGGCGCGAGCCTCAGCCGCGGCGCATTGCGGGCGCAGCAGGCGATGGTCGTGCTGCAGGCCGCGATCTCCGTGCTCATCCTCGTCGGCGCCGCGCTCGCCGGACTCGGCTTCTGGAAACTGAGCCGCACGCAGCTCGGCTTCGCCACGGAAAACCGCGTGGTCTTCCGGCTGCAGTTTCCCGAACCCGCCTACGCCACGCACGCGCAGCGCGCGCAATTCGTCCGCACGCTCGAGCAGAATCTCGCGCAGGAGCCCGCGCTGCTCGGCTTCGGGCTCACGACGACGCTGCCCGTCGGCGACATCGCGTGGGGCGGCGGCTTCTGCCCCGAGTTGCCGAATGGCGAATTCGCGCCCGACCCGATCGTGTTCAACTATCGCCGCGTCTCGCCGCGCTATCTCGCCACGATGGGCATTCCGCTGCTCGAGGGCCGGCTGATCGACGAACGCGATCGCAACGACTCGCCGCCTGTCGCCGTCGTGAGCCAGGCGCTCGCAGACAAATACTGGCCGGGCCGGAGCGCGCTCGGCCGCAAGCTCCGGCGACTCGTCCCCGCCGACTCGCGGCCGGTCGAGATCGTCGGCGTCGTCGGCAACGTCCACGACGCCGGCCTCGGCCAGGCCACTGGCGAAACGATCTACGTGCCCTTCGAGCAAGTGTCGCTCCGCCGCGCGTCCGTCGTGCTGCTCGGCCGCGGCTCGCGCGAGGAAACGCTCGCGGCGGCACGGCATGCGTTGCGCGCGACTTCGCCCGGCGTCGCCGCCTACGACATCGCGACGCTCGACGAACTCGCGTGGCAGGCCAACGCCGTGTCGCGACTGCAGGTGTTTCTGCTCGGCGTCTTCGCCGCGATCGCGATCGGCATCACGGCGCTCGGCAGCTACGGCGTGATGAGCCAGCTCGTCGCGAACCGCCAAAAGGAAATGGCGATCCGCGCCGCGCTTGGCGCCACGCGCGCCGGCGTGCTGCGCCTCGTGCTCTGGCAAAACGCGCGGCTCGCCGCGCTCGGCGTCGCCGCCGGCCTCGCGATCGCGTGGTTCGGAGCGCGCGCGTTGGAGACGCAGCTCGCGGGATTCGACGCCTCGCCGGCCTGGCCTTATCTCGCGGTCGGCGCGGGCGTGCTCATGCTCACGCAACTCGCGAGCCTCATTCCCGCGCGGCGCGCGGCGCGGCTCGACGTGCAGCTCGTCCTCGCGAGCGCGTAGGCTGCGCGTGGTGCCAGACGTTTTTCTCGGCGTCGGCCATGCGAGCGTCCGTCCTCACAATCCCAGCGCCGCGATCACTTCACCCGCCATCGCAGACCAGTCGGGTTGGTTCGGGCCGAACGATTGGAGCGTCACGAGCACCGGCTCCGCGCCCGAGCGGCCGAGCGTCATGCGCCGCAACGTCGTCTGCCACCAGTAGCGCACAAGCGACGAGTGCCGCGTGGCGCCATCGGAAAACCAGAACACCGCCTGCGCGGCCTGCCCCGCTTGCGTCGTGCGCAGCAGCGTCGCCTCGCCGCCGGGCAGCGCGAGATGTTTTTCCTCCGCGACCTGCCAGCCGGCGCCTTGAAAACAATAACGCGGATCGTGCACCGCGTGCCGGTCGTGCGTGCCGTCGATCACGGTCACGTAGATTTCCCGCCCCTGAAAAACGTAGCGGCGGTGCACGAGGCCGACGCGCGCAAACGCGTTTCGTTCGTCACCGCTGAGCCGCAGGTCCCAGCCTTCGAAATGCGCGCCGCGTTTCGGGACGGCGTCGATGCGCCGCTGCGCGTCGGGCAGCGGAAAAAATCCCCAGAGCGCGCCGCAGAGCCCGGCGAAAAGCGCGACCGCCCAAAGCACGCCGCGGCGGCGGCGCACGCGGCGCTCATCGCGCGCGGGGATGTCCTCAAAGAGTGACTTCGTGGCCGTCGGCATAATCGAGTTCTCTCGCGCTGCGCGCGCTCCACGCCCACGCGCCGCCGAGCGCCGCGATTCCCACGCGCAGCCCGGCGAGCGCGGCCGGACTCATTCCGATCCGACTCGCGAGCCAGCCCAGCGCCGGCAGCCATGCGATCGCACTCACGCCCCAGAGTGCGCGGCCCGCGCGCGGCGCAAACGCGATCAATACCAGCGCGAGTCCGAGGTGGTGGCAGAGGTTGAGATCGCCGAGGTCGCCGAGCAGCGTCAGCGCCACGCCGGCCGCCGCGATCCACGGCCGGCGCGCGCCGTGACCGAGGCCGGAGCGATGCGCGGGAAGCGGTCGCAGCGCGAGCGGCATGATCCAGATCGCAAACGCCAGCCAGCCGAACCGCGCGAAAGGCGCCGTGAACCACGCGCCGAAAATCTCCCGCGAGCGCCACGCGCAATAGCCGACGACCGCGAACTCGAGCCACGGCAGCGCGGCGAGGCGGCGCCCCGCGGAGCGATTCGTCCGCGTCGCCCGCTCTTCCCACGAAAACAGCAGCCAGCACAAAAGAAACATCGCACACAGCGCGACCCAGCCGCCGATCTCGTGCACCGGCCCGATCCAGCGCTGCGCGAAGGCCGGATCGAGCGTCGCGCCAAAGACCGCACCGAACGCGATGCGCGCGAAATTCGCGAACCACGCCGCGGCGACCAGCAGCGGAAGATTCCACCAGAACCACGGCGTGTGTTTCAGTTTCACGTAAGCCAGCACGACGCCGGCGACGAGCATCGCCTGCAAGCCGTTGAGCCCGGAGCACGCCGGCTCGACGCTCACGGAAAATCCGTTCACGACGAGAAACGTCCCGCGGCGCACGACCTCGAAATCGAAGGCGCCGAGCGCGCGCGCCACCGCCGCCGCGCCCGACAGCCGAAACCACCAGCCGAGCCGCTCGAAATCGTTTGCGATCCACGGAAACGAGATGAACGGGAGGACGAGAAGCTTGCGCGTGGCCGCGTTGTTCGCACCCGCCACGCGGCGCGACATCCAGCTCCACAGCAGAAAAGTCCAGGCCGCGGCCAGGACGAGCGTGCTGTCCGCGACGATGCCGACGGCAAACGCCACCACGCCCAAGACGAGGGCGGGCGAAATACTGCGCGCCGCGAAGCGAGTCGGCGCCGCGTGCCACGGCGACGCGAGCCAGATGAACAGCGGCAGGCCGACGAGAATCGGCAACGTGTCGCCTGCCGCATCGAGCCAGCGCAGGTCTCGCAGCCAGATGAATGCGGCGAGCAGCGCGAGCGCGATGACGGCGGCGACGTCCCTTCGTTGCACAGTGGATCGTGATCGGTTTTCTCGCGTCGTCTTTCCGCACCGAGCGCGGCGCGGCGAAAATGAGCGCGAGACGATCTCGCGCTCATTCGCGAACCGGCAAAATCCCGTCAAGTGGTCGCGGGGCGGCGACGGCTGCGCACGAGCAACGCACCGGCCAGCAACAGGAGCGAGCCCATGCCGATCCACGTCGAGGCCTCGGGCAGCGCCGCGGCGCCTTGCCCGAGATTGCCGCCGTTCACGGTGGCATTCACATTGGCGTGCGCGCTGGCCTCGACGGAGCCGTTGGTTTGCGCCGTGGCCGAAAGGACGCCGGCCCCGCAGGCCAGGGCGACCGCCGCGAATGCAGCCCGCAGGCGACGAATGGATTTCGTGGTGATGTATTTCATGGTCTTGTTTCTCGATTGGGAATTACGCGAACGAGCGAGAACCCCTCCCGCCTCGCGCTTGGACCCATGAAACCACACCGCGCACCGGGCCGTGAGCCGCGCGAACGCCCTATTTTCGCCGCGAGCCAACCCAGGTAGGAACGGGTGAAAAAAGGCGCGGCGACCACGCAGAGCCCGGTGGGTCCAGGACCCGTTAGTCCGCGCAAGAAACGGAGCGCGTGCGACTACGGCGCGCCGCGCACGGTCGCTGCGAAGCCCGATCTGCCAGACTGTCTAAAGCGCGCGCAGCTTGCCGCGCGCGAGGCCGACGGGTTGGTTCGCCCGATGAGTTCCCCCGGCTCGAAACCCACGCGCACGACCATCCGTTGGGGCATCGTCGGTTGCGGCGATGTCACCGAAGTGAAAAGCGGCCCCGGCTTCCAAAAAGCCCGCGGCTCCGAACTGGTCGCCGTCATGCGGCGCAACGGCGCGCTCGCCGCCGATTACGCGAAGCGCCACGGCGTGCCGCGCTCGTATGACGACGCGCGCGCTCTCGTGCACGACCCCGAAGTCGATGCGGTTTACGTCGCGACGCCGCCCGGCGCGCACCTCGAGCTCGCGCAACTCGTCGCCGCCGCGGGCAAGCCGTGCTACATGGAAAAGCCGATGGCGCGCCACACGCCGGAGTGCGACGCGATGATCGCGGCGTTCACGCGGGCGAAACAAAAACTTTTCGTCGCCTACTACCGCCGCGCGATGCCGCGGTTCGTGAAGGTCAAGGAACTGCTCGACGGCGGCGCGATCGGCACGCTCACGGGCGTGAATTACCGCTTCGCCGGCTCCACGCCCGCGAATGCCGATCCGGCGAAAGGCGCGTGGCGCGTCGCCGCGGAAAACGCCGGCGGCGGCCTGCTGCTCGATGTCGGCTCGCACGTGCTCGATTTCATCGACTACTGCGTCGGCCCGCTCGAAGGTGTGCACGGCCACGCCGCGCGCCTCGCCACGCAGGCGGACGTCGAGGACGCGGTGAGCATGACGTTCCGCACCGCGCGCGGCGTGCCGGGCGCGGCGTCGTGGGATTTTTCGAGTTATGCGAAAGACGACACGCTCGAGTTTCTCGGGACGAAAGGCCGCGTGTCGTTCCTCGTTTTCAGCGAAGCGGCGGTGCGGCTCGAGACGGACCGCGGCGCCGAGGAATTCGCGATTCCCAATCCGCCGCACGTCGCGCAACCGCTGATCCAGACCGTCGTCGACGACCTGCTCGGCCGCGGCACCTGCCCGAGCACCGCGGAAAGCGCGCGCCGCACCCAGCTCGTGATGGATCGCGTGCTCGCCGACTATTACGGCGGACGCGAAGACGCGTTTTGGCAACGGACGCAGAGCTGGCCCGGGCGCAAGGGCTGAGCGCGCGCGTTTACGCGGCGTGCGGCAGCACGTAGCCGAACACCGCGAAAAAGTGGCAGGCGCTCCCGCCGAGCACGAACAGGTGCCACACCGCGTGGTGATAGGGCAGCCGTCGCCAGAGATAAAACACCGTGCCGCCCGTGTAGCATAATCCGCCCGCCAGCAGCCACCAAAGCCCGTTCGGCGCCACCGCCGCGATCATCGGCCGCAACGCGATCACGATCAGCCAGCCCATCGCGAGGTAGATCAACGTCGACCCGACGCGAAAGCGGCCCGTGAACCAAAATTTCAACGCAATGCCGGCGGCAGCTAACAACCACACGATCCCAAACAAACTCCAGCCCCACGGCCCGCGCATGCTCACCAGCGCAAACGGCGTGTAGGTTCCCGCGATCAGGAGAAAGATCGCGGCGTGGTCGAATTTCCGCAGGACGCGTTTCACGCCCGCGCGGCGGAACGCATGGTAAAGCGTCGACGTCGTGTAAAGCAGCACGAGCGTCGCGCCGAAAATCGCGACCGACGTCACGTGCCACGCATCGCCGTGCCGGCTCGCAAACGTCACGAGCAGCGCCAGCGCCGCGATGCTCAACGCCAGGCCCGCGCCGTGCGTGAGCGCGTTGGCCAGCTCTTCGCGCGGCGTGTAGGCGGCGGGAGCGGATCGATCGGCGTCCATGAGCCCCACCTTACGCTCGCGCGGTCGTCGCCGCCACGAAATTCACGGTGTCGCGTCGTTGACGCTGCACGACCCGCGCGCCGATGCTGGGCGCCGCATGAACAAGCTGCACGGCAAACGGGCGTTCGTGACCGCGGGCGCGCAAGGCATCGGGCTCGCCATCACGCAACACCTGCTCGACGCGGGCTGCGATGTCTTCGTCCATTTCCGCTCGAGCGCCGCGCGCGCCGAGTCGCTCGTCCGCGAGGCGCAGGCCCTCGGCCGCCGGTGCGCGAGCGGCGCCGCCGATCTCACCGCGACGGAAGAGTGCGACCGCATCACGGCGGAGGCGGCGCGATTCCTCGGTGGCCTCGACATCCTCGTGAACAACGCCGGCTCGATGCTCGCGCGCCGGTCGCTCCTCGAAAGCGAGGACGATTTCTGGGCCGAAACGATGTCGCTCAACCTCGGCAGCGCGCGCCGCGTCACCCGCGCCGCGGTGCCGCATCTCGCGGAAGCGGCGCGCACGCGCGGCGGCGCGAGCATCGTGAACCTTTCCTCGCTCGCCGGTCGCAACGGCGGCGGCCCCGGCTCGATCGCCTACGCCACTGCGAAAGGCGCGATGCTCACGTTCACGCGCGGACTCGCGCGCGAGCTCGGGCCGCAGGGCATCCGCGTCAACGCGCTCGCCCCGGGATTGATCCTCGGCTCGAACTTCCACGCCACGCACACCGCGCCCGAAGCGCAGCGCGCGATCGTCGCGGGCATTCCGCTCGGCCGCGCCGGCAACCTCGACGACGTAGCGCGCGCCGCGATTTTCCTCGCGGGCGAATTCGACGGCTTCATCACCGGCGCGGCGCTCGACATCAACGGCGGCGTGTTCGGCGCCTGAGCGTTTGCCGCGGAACGTCGAATGCGCGCGAATTTCTCCGGCCAGGTCGTCTGGATCACGGGCGCGTCGTCGGGCATCGGCGAGGCGCTGGCGCTCGGTTTCGCGCGCGCCGGCGCGCGGCTCGTCCTGTCGAGCCGACGCGCGGAAGAGCTCGAGCGCGTGCGCCGCGCCTGTGCGCGGCCGGACGATCATTTCGTGCTGCCGCTCGATCTCGCGCGAAGCGAGACGTTCGCGACGACGACCGCTGAAGTGAGGAACCGTTGCGGCGCGGTCGACATGCTCGTCAACAACGCCGGCGTGGCGCAGCGCGCGCTCGCCACCGACGCGACGCCCGAGGTGGAACGCGCGTTGATGGAAGTGAATTATTTCGGGCCCGTCGCGCTCACGAAGGCCGTGCTGCCCGCGATGCGCGCGCGGCGCCGCGGACACGTCGTCGTTATCAGCAGCGTGCTCGGGCATTTCGGATTTCCGGGCAACTCGACTTACTCCGCCGCGAAGCACGCGCTGCACGGCTACTTCGATTCGCTGCGCGCGGAGATCTGGCGCGAAGGCATCAAGATCACGCTCGTGTCTCCCGGCTATGTGAAGACGGCGGTGAGCGCGAATGCGCTCGGTCCGCGCGGCGAAAAAAGCGCGCGTCCTTCTGCGGCGCGAGGTTTGTCGCCCGAGCGCTGCGCGGCCGCGATCCTTCGCGGTGTGGCGCGCGGCCGGGAGAACGTCTACCTCGGCGGCCCCGAAGTCGCCGCGGTTTACCTGATGCGTTTCGCGCCGTGGCTTTTTTCGCAGCTCGTGCGGCGGATGAAACCCCGGGCGCACGAAACCTGAACCGCTGTCGCGCCGGGATACTTCGTCACGCCAGCGGCCGTGGCGCGGTGACGCCGAGCTTCTGCGTCCAGGGCGCCAGGGCCGGAAGAATCGAAGGATAAAGCTCCACGCCTTGGGCGAGCTGCGTTTCCCGGCGGCGCAAGCCCGTCTCGCCCGGCAGCCGCACGCGATCGAAGCCGACGCGCGGCGGCGTGGCGCGGCAAAGCGCGGCCACGTGCTCCGTCTGCCGACGGAAATCTTTTTCGCCGCCAAAACATTCCGGCCGGAAAACCTGCACGAAGACGCTCGCGCCCCAGCCTTCCTTCGGATCGGCACGGCCGTGGCCCGCGAGCCCGGCAGTGAGCGTCTCGACGAGCAGCCCGAGCGCGTAGCCTTTGTGGCCGTGGTCGACTCCGCCGATGGGCAGCAGCGCGCCGGGCGGATTGGTGAAGAGCGCGTTGGGATTGTCGGTCGGCTGGCCTTGCGCATCGACCGCCCATGCCGCGGGAAATTTTTTTCCCTCGGCGCGCAGGCGATTCAAGAATCCGTTGGTCGTGATCGACATCGAGACATCGAGCACGACGGGATCGCCCGCGGTCGGCCACGCGGCAGCGAGCGGATTGGGCGTGAACACATCGCGCCGGCCGCCGTGCGGCGCGACGCTGCTGATGCTCGGATCGCAACAGCTCAGCAGCACCATGAAGCCTTGTTCGGCAAACCGCGGCAGATAGGCGGCGAGGCAGCCGATGTGGTGGCTGCGCCGGATCGCAACGGCGCAGGTGCCGTTGTGTCGTGCGCGCTCGGCGGCGAGCTCGAGGGCGCGCAGGACAAGCCATGGGCCGGGCAGCCGGCGGCCATCCCAGGTGACCGCGGCGGGAAAATCGGCGAGCGTCGCCGGGCCGCCGGATTTCGCCATCGTGTTTTGGTCGAGAGCGCCGAGATAGCCGGCGAGCAGCGCGAGGCCGTGGGTCGTGTGACCGAGCAGGTCGCCCTCCAGGAGAATGGTCGCGACGGCCGTCGCCTTCTCCGGTTCGAGGCCGGTGCGCGCCAGCAGCGACGTGGCGAATTCGCGGAGCGCGGCGACAGAATAGCGGACGGACATGGTCGGAGATTGAGGCGGGCCGTGGCGTGTTTCGAGTTCAACTCGCGCGCAGCGCGGGTGCCGGCAAGCAATTTCAATTCGCCAAGCCGGGCGACGGGAATCCATCCACGAGCTCGTCCCGTGATAAAGGGACAAAAAAACTCTCCTACCCTGCGGCAGGAGAGTTTTGAAGAGGCTGACGTCTCGGTCTCGATCAGAGATCGAAGGTCGTCGACAGGATGTATTGGGCGGGGTCGATGATGCGATAGTTCCAGTAATTGCCGTCGGGATTGACGCCGATCCGCTGGAGATGGGTGTTCTCGCCGAAATTACGGATGTTGAGTTGCACCCGGGCGCGCACTTTGCCGCTGAACAATCTGAGGTTGTAGCTGGCGTTGAGATCGAGGTGCGCGAGCGCCTTGTCGAAGATCGGCCGTTCCTTGTCCAGCGAGCGGATGACGCCGTCGGAATCGGGCGCGGCGCCGTAGTAGCCGATGGCCGACTTGTCCGCCCAGCGGATCGCGCCGCCGACGGCCAGCGGGTTCAGCAATTTGTTTTCCGTGATCCCGCTGAAGCGGAAATTGGAAACCAGGTTGAACTGATACTCGCGGGTCTGCGGCTTGCGCTTGCCCGCCGTGGCGACGGCCAGTTTCAGCGGGGACAGAACGTTGCCGATATAATAGCTCTGCGGCTGCGTGCCGCCGGTCGTCTCGTTCCACCACAGCACGTTGGTGATCGGGTCGACCACCGTCGTCCAGATCGGCAGCCGGCTGTCGATATAAGCCTGAGCGGCGGGCGACAGATTGGTGTCGATCGCCGACTGCTGAGAGCCCGTGAGCCGCACCGTCCAATAACGCGTGGGGTTGTAGTTGATCTCGACCTCGTAGCCCTTCGACTGCGCATCGTTCACGTCGTTGAGATTCGCGGTCTGGAGGAAGTTGACGTATTCCGGCGTCATGCCGAGGATCGAGTCGACGTAGGTCGTGATCTGATCGGGCGTCCAGGGGCTGGCCGTCGTCGGGCCGTGGAGCGTGTTCGCCCAGCTCGTCGCCTTGCTGATCAGCGTGAACGAATTGCCGCCGCCGGTGCCGACGTCGAGCGTGCGGGCGCGGGTGTCGATCGTGCCGATCGTGCCGCGGGCGTTGAGCTGCTTCGTGTCGTATTTGTTCACGCGCACGGTGAGCTTGTCATTGAACAGATTAAGCTGGAAGCCGTAGTCTTTTCCCTTGCCGGTCGGGTTGGGCAGAAGATCGCCCAAATTATTATATTCGATGGCCGCGGGCTGGAAGCTGTCCGACTGATTATATGAAAGGAACAGCCATTTGAAGGGTTTCACCACCACGCCCGCCTGCTTCGTGCGGCCTGCGTTCCAAGCTTTCTGCCGGCCGAAATTGTAGAGATTGGCGGGGTTGAAGGTGCCATCAGCGAAGGAGGGAGCGGTCAGGCTGTTCTCGCTGTAATTCCGATCTTTTCGCCAGCCGAAGGTCGGGACGATCCGATCATCCAGATAGAAGCTCTGCCATGTGAGGCCCTCGGTGCGAATCTTGCGCTTGGCGAGGCTGCCGCCCGTCCACAATTCGCCCATGGTCACATTGGTGTTCACCCATTTCCCGGCGGTCGGGGAAGCCGGATTGGTGTCGAAGGTGTAGAGCGGGATGACGCCGTTGGCGTGGTCGACCCGGTGGGGCGCGTAATCGACGTTCTGTCCATTGGCGTCGCCGACGTAGTAACGCGGGTAGACGTGCACGCCGTTGGAGCTGGGAATATTGGTCAAGCTCAAGCCCGCGAGCGCGGGATTGTCGGCGGCGAGGCCTTCGTCGTGGGACGTGATGCTGCCCGTGATCGAAGGCCGGTATTCGCCGTAGCCGGCGAAACGATGACGGCCCAGCCAGCGGAAGATGTTTTTCTCTCCCGTCAAATCGAGCTGGTAGGCCAGCGTCGCGCGATAGTCGTCGTAGAACTGCGGCCGACGGCTGATCGTCGGCTCGAGGCCGGTGAGGAACGGACGGAGGAAATAAGGATTCGGCGTGCCGTCGAGGAGTCGGCGATTGACGTCGACCTGAACCACTGAAGGAACACCGCTCGCCTGCCCGATGATGTTGCGGCTATAGGTGTTCGTGTCCTCGCGATACCAGCCAAACTGGAAAGCGAGCAATTGGCTGCGGGTGTTCAGAAAATAATGCTCCAGCTCGAGCCGGGTCATATTGGAAGACGCCGTGCCGTAATTGGGCGCGGCGATGTTGACCGAGGACCAGTCATAGAGGCCCTTGTCCTTGATGACGAGATTGTGGAACAAGGTCGAATAGGTCGGCTCGCCAAACTTCGGGCCGCCGCCGACCTGAAGATCGCTGGCCGAGTAAATATACCGCGAGTTGGCCGACGAACCGTAAGCCGCGGGGGTGAAACCATTGCCCGTGCCGCTCGGCATCTGCTGGATCGTGTAGAGCTTCAACTGTCCATTATCGACGATGTAGGCGGGACGGACGCCACCGGTGTCGGGCGAAATAAAGCCGGCAGGGAGGTTGGTCGTGTCGCTGCCGCCACGGTAGGTAACCGGAGCGATGGGCACGCCGTTGATGTAGGGCGTGAAGGTCACCGGGTCCCACGTGGGGCTGCCGATGCTCTTCCAATAGGTCACGCCGTCGGCCGGAGGCTGCGAGTTCGGGCGCTGGTTATAGTTGTGATAGGTCTCGTAGCTCAGCTTGATCGTCGTTGTCTTCAGCGGCTTGAAGGTGATCTGGCCGTTCCAGCGCTCGGTCCGATCCATCGAAGGTTTGCGAACGTAGCCTTTTTCCTCGTAAACGCCCGCGACGCGGACAGCGAGTTTGTTGCGGATGATCGGCCGGTTGACGTCCAGACTGGTGCGCCAGCCGTCGAAATTATCGATGCGGCCCGCCACCTGGGTGGTCTCGCGCGTGATGTTGGCGCTCGAGGGATTGAGATTCACGGTGCCGGAGGCGTCGCCGAGGCCGAAGATGCTGGCATTGGGTCCGCGGCTGATTTCCACCGAGTCCAGAGTGTAGGTGTCGATCGGCACGGTGCCGCTCGAAGCGAAATTACCGATCGCGATGTTCGCGGCGTTCAGGCCGCGCACGCGATTGGCGCCTTGGGGATTGCCGGCGACGTTGTCGATGGTGTTGCCGCGGCTGTCGGTCGTCGGGTCGGTGAATTGACCGGTGCCTTCGACGTTGGACTCGTAGAGGAAGATGTCGTTGATATCGACCGAGGCGAGGTCGGTCAGCTCCTGCTTGGTGACGACGGTGATCGAAGCGCCGAGGTCCTCGAGTTTCGAATTCAGACGCGTCCCGGACATGGAGCTGGAGGCGTAGTAGCCCTTGTCGCCCGCGCCGTTCACCTCGAAGGGCGTGAGCTGAACGACGTCGTTCTTGTCGCCCGAGGCGGCGTCAGGTGCGCCTTGTGTGTCTGCGCTGCGCGCGGCTTTCGATTCGTCGGCCTGCATCGTGGCCAACTCGTCGGCGTCGAGGACGCCGTTTTTATTCTTATCGTATTTCGCCAGCTGCGCCGGCGTGGGCGCCGTCTTCACCTGCTGGGCGTGGGCCGGCGCGAGCATCGTCAGAGCGCAGACCGTCAGCGCCCAAACTCGCGGCGCTGGGAGTAGTCTCGAGGTATTCATGGTATGGGTTTGGTGGTTTGTCGTTGTCGGCTAAAAGGCAGGGGAAAGCTGGGTCATGCCGTCGCGTCACGCGTCGGCAATGCCGACGGAGCGGAAGAGGACCGGAAGATGGGGACGGGGAACGCCAAGGGGTAATTGGAGGAGACGACAAATGAATGCCGGCGAGGTGCAGCACACGGCTACCCTTGTCAGACAGTTTGAAGAACTTTTCACAACCCTTTACTGGAGGAAAAACCGCCAGCCTTTCCAGAGGTCCCGCAACAAGTTCTGTGATTGGTGCGAATCGAGGCGCGACAACGAGCTTCGTGGTTCAGAACGCGGCGATTCGGGCAAACGCGTCGTCGAATTGGTCGCTGGTCCCCCGACCGCCGAACAACGAATTTTCCCGCCCGGGGCTTCTGCAGAAAAAAACTCCTCGACCGCAAAGTCGAGGAGTCTGCAACGCCGAGGAGTTCGGATAGTTCAAAGATCGAACCGGGTCGTGAAAATAAACTGCCGCGGATCGATGATGCGGTAGTTCCAGAATATTCCATCTGGATTCACTGCGACGCCTTGGAGATGGCCGTCCTCCGTCACATTCGCGACGTTGAACTGGAATGTCGTGCGAATCTTGTTGCGGAAAAGACGCGTGCTATAGGTGGCCAGCAGGTCGATGTTCGTCGTCGGCTTGTCGTAGTAGGGTCGCGTTTTGTCGAGGCTGCGGATGACGCCGTCAGACTCGGGAGCAGCGGCATAGTAGCCGATCGCGGCTTTGCTCGCCCAACGCAGCGAGCCGCCCACGGAGAGACCGCGCAGCCATTTGTGATCGCCGGCGAAACCCGTGAGATCGTATTTGGTGGTGGCCTTGAACGTATACTCACGCGTCTGCGGCTTCCGCTTGCCCTGCGTGGTGATGGCCAGATTGAGCGGAGCCTGGACGTTGCCCGTGAAATAATCGCGCGGCACGCCGGTTGATCCCAGGCGCGTCGTCCACCACGGCACTCCCGCCGGATCGGTCACCGTCGTCCAGTAAGGCAGGCGCTGGTCGATGAGCTCCTGGATGAAGAGCGAAACGTGGTCGTCGATGGCGATCTGCTGGCCACCGGTGAGCTTGAGGGTGAAGTTCCGCGTCGGATTGAACTGCAGCTCGACCTCCGTGCCTTTCGACGTCGCGTCCAGCACGTCGGAAATCGACTTGCCGCTCGCGCTGTTGATATAGTCGACCGAATACCCGATCTGTTTGGCGGCCGCGGCCTGCGCCTGGTCCAGCGTGTATTCCGGATGCAGCGTCTGCTGCCAGCCGGTTGCCGTCGTATATAGATCGAAGGTCAGGTTTTGCCCGGGCACGTCGAAATCCATCGCCATCGCGCGGGTGGCAATCGTGCCGATGCCGGTGCGGCTGTGAAACTGCGTGGTGTCGAAATGCGTGACCCGCAGGTTGAGCTTCCCGTCATACATGTTCAGGCCGAAACCGTATTCCTTGGTGGTGCCCTGCGGATTCGGAAGCTGCTCGAGGAACACATTGTAGGCCGTGTCCGCCGGCTGGAAGCTGTCGGACTGGTTGTAGTGCAACTGGAAACCCTGCGCGAATTCGCCGAGAAAACGCGCGATCCCCGAACCGCTCTCGGTGGCACGACGGATGAAATCGAAGCCGCGAAGCGGCTTGACGACGACGCCCTTGGTTTTCGTCGGACCTTCGCGCCAGCGCTTGTTCAGGCCGAAATTGCGGAGATTCGTGAGGTCGGCGAAACCATTCAGGGTCGGAAGGCTGAAGCTGTCTTCGGTGTAAACGCGATCCTTGCGCCATCCGAAGGTGGGGATCACGCGATCGTCGACCAGGAAACTCTGGATGCTGAGTCCGGCGGAGCGGACTTTCTTTTTCTGCAGCCCCTGGGAGAAATACACTTCGTCGAGGGTGGCGCTGGTGGGCTTCCACGCGGCCGTGCCGACGCCGCTGGTCGCGATCGGATACGAGGCCGAAATCGTGTCCTTCCAATTCACCGGGCCGGTGTTCGCATATTCCACCCGCGGGCTGGAGCCGAGATAGAAGATCGGATAGGTCAGCAATCCGTTGCTGTTGTTGATCGCGCCGGTGATCGACGGGACAAAATCCGGCCCGGCGACGACGGAATCGTGGTAACGGAGGCTCGAGGGAGCCGTGATCGACATCCGGTATTCCTCATAACCGAGCACGCGATGAAACCCGAGCCACTTCAGCAGGTTTTTGTCCTGGCGAAAATCGATCTGATAGGCGAGCTGGGCCCGATACTGATCGGTGAAGTTCGGCCGAATATTCACCTGGGGCGCCAGGCCGCCGATATAGGGATGCAGAAAGAAGGGGTTCTTGCGCCCGTCGAGCAGCGTCTCGTTGGTGTCGACCGCGATGGTGTTGCCGACGCCGTCCTGCTGGGCGATGAACATCCGGCGGTAGTTCAACTGGTCTTCCCGGCGCCAGGCCACTTCCACGTCGAGGCGCTGACGTTGCGTGGCGAGCGCGCTTTGCTGCAAGGTCACGTTAAAGATGTCTGCGCGGTTGGTCTCGTAGTTGGGCGCCGCCAGGTTGACCGATGTCCAATCGTAGAGCGATCGGTCGGTGGTCGCGGGTAATTTCCACAACGGGCGGGAATCGGACGGCTGCTGGGCCTGGGTAAGCTGGAAGGGCGTGCCGGCATTGTTCGACGGATTGCCGCCGCGCATGAAGTATTGGATCTGGCCGCCATCGATGCCCATCAGGTTTCGCACGTTCGAGCTGCCAAAGAGCCCAAGTCCGGCGGGAAGATTATTGGTGAACGTGGTGATCGGCCCCGTCTTGGTCGCGACGCCGTTCTTCGTCACCGTGATGAGCTGCGTCGACGGATCGTAGGTGGGCGATCCGTTGGCCTGCCAATAGGTGATGGCCTCGCGAGGCATGATCGAGTTCTCGCGATTGGCAAATTCGTGATACCGTTCGTAGGATGCGTTGATCGTCGTGCTGCGCACGGGCCGGATGGTCAGGGCAAACTGCTGCCGGTTGGTGCGGTCGATGGAGGGTTTCCGCTGGAAGCCCTTGTCCTCGTAGACCGCCGAAAACCGGCCGGAGAGGACGTTGCGGATGATCGGGCGGTTGAGGTCGATGCTGGTGCGAAAGCCATCATAGCTGTCGACCCGCGCCGTGACATTCGTCGACTCGCGATTCAAATTGGCCCGGCCGGTCACGAGATTGACGGTGCCGCCGGCGTCGCTCAAGCCGGCGAGATTCGAGTTCGGGCCGCGCACGATTTCGACGGCATCGATGTTGTAGGTATCGATCGGAATGCTGCTGCTGGCCGCGAATCCTCCGGCGGTGATGTTGGCCTGCGCGAGGCCACGCATGCGGTTGGCGCCGGTGGGATTGCCGGCGACGTTGTCGTAGTCTCCGCGACTGTCGGTGGTGAGATCGGTGAACTGCTTCGTGCCTTCGGTGCCGACCTCGTATTGGAAGATGTCGTTGATATCGACGGCGGCCGTGTCGAGGAGCTGTTGCTTCGTGACGACCGAGACCGAGCCGGCAATATCATCGAGTTTCGAATTGAGCCGCGTGCCGGCCAGCGTGCTCGACGCGGAATAGCCCCGATCCTCGCTTCCGTTGACCTCGAAGGGGGACAATTCGACGATTTCGTTATCCTTGGGCTCCTCCGCGGCCTTGGTCACCTCCACCTTGCCCGCGGCCTTCGCCTCGTCGGCCTGCATCGCGGCCAACTCGTCGGCCTCGAGGGCACCGTTTTTGTTTTTGTCGTATTTTGCCAACTGCGTCGGCGTCGGCGCAGCCGCCATTTGCTGGGCCTGAGCCGGCGCGATCATCGCCAAGGCACAGGCCGTCAGCGCCCAAGTTCGCAGCGCCGGGAGTAGTCTCGAGGTATTCATGGTGTTTTGGTTGGAGTTTTCGTTTTCCGCCGAAACGGAGAAAACCTACGGCCACCCGGGTCGTGTCACGCCGCACAAACGCGATGAAGGTGAAACGACTGGCCAGACGACCGGGGATGGGGGAACACCAAGAACTGAAGAGAACAAATGAATGCCGCCGGGGAGCACGACACTGCTGGTCACATCGGACAGTTCGACGATCCGGCCCGCCGGACCGTCCAAGCGACGGCCGATCTCCCCCTTCTGCCATCGTGAATTCGCGCGATTTGAGCGGGCAGGAAGCGGCTACGGGCGAAAATAAAAAAAACTCCCCGGCGGGCAGCCGGGGAGTTCGAAGAAAACAGTTTCGTCGCAGATTAGAGGTCGAACGAGGCCGTGAGGACGAACTGGCGCGGATCGACGATGCGGAAGGCCCAGTAGCGGCCGTCGGGATTGACCGCGTAGCCTTGGAGGTGGCCGTTTTCGGTCGCATCCTTGATGTTCAACTGGAACGTCGCACCGATGCGGTTGTTGAAAAGGCGCGTGCGATAGGCGGCATTCAGATCCAGATGGCCGACGGCCTTGTCGTAGAAGGGCTTCGAGCGGTCCAGCGTCGTGATCAAACCGGTGGTCGGGTCCGGCGCGGAGCCGTAGTAGCCAATTGCACCCTGGCTTGCCCAGCGGTAAGCACCGCCGACCGAGACGCCTTTCATCCACGCAAAGCGCTCCGCCAGCGAGCCGAGGCCGGCGAGGCGGTAGTTGGTGATGATGTTAAACGTATACTCGCGCGTCTGCGGCTTTTTCAGGCCCTGGTTGCCGAGCGCCACCGTGAGCGGCGACAGAACGTTTCCATTGAAGTAACTCTGCGGCGTCTGACTGCCGTTGGGGAGAGTCCACCAGAGGTTACCCAACGGATCTTTGACCGTCGTCCAAAATGGCAGGCGCAGCGCGATATACTGACTCATGTAGACCGATATATTGGAATCGATCGCGACCTGCTGATTGCCGGTCGCCTTGAGCGTCCAGTATCGGGTGGGGTTGAACTGCAGTTCGAGTTCCCAGCCCTTCGACTCGGCGTCGTTTGCATCGGAGATAGTCTTGCCGCTGGCTTGGGCGATGTAGTCGGTGGTGAACCCGATCTGCTTGGCGGCCGCATCCTGCGCTTGCGCAACCGAAAATTCGGGATGGAGCTGCTGCTGCCAGGTGGTCGCATCATCGTAAAGATTGAAGTTCAGCGTCTGCTGGCCCGGGAAGTCGATACTCATGAGCCGCGTCGCCACAACGCCCAGCGAGCTGCGCGTGTGGAACTGAATCGTGTCCTGGTGGGTGAGGCGAAGGTTGAACTTGTTGAACAGGTTCAACGACACGCCGTATTCGTCCGCCTTACCCATCGGATTTGGCAACTGCGTCAGGAAGACGTTGTAGGCCGTATCGGCCGGCACGAAGGAGTCCGAACGATTGTAGTGGAAGCTCAAGCCCCGCACGGCTTCGGCGAAATAGCTGCCAATGCCATCGCTGCTGCCGGCCTCGCGGTCCAGGAAGGACCAGCCGCGGAATGGCTTGAACACAACACCCTTCGTGCGGGTGCGGCCCTTGTTATACTTTTTATTGATGCCGAAATTATTCAGGTTGGCTTCGTCGTAATAGCCACCGGAAAGGGTCAGCGGACGATTGTCCTCCGTATAGACCCGGTCTTCGCGCACGCCGAGGGTCGGAACGATCCGGTCCTGCCAGAGGAAGCTCTGCAGCGTGACGCCGCTCGTGCGCAGCTTCTTTTTCTGGGTGCCGATCGCGAAGTAAACTTCCTTGATGTTGACCGGGTCGTTGAGATTCCACTTTCCGGTCGTGGTATTGAAGATGGCGGCGTTGTAGAGGCCATCCGGATTTACCGGACCGGTGTTCGCATACTTGATGCCTTCGCCCGGCTTGTCGCCGACGTAGTAGAGCGGATAGAAGAGCGCGCCCGCGTTGCCGGTGACGTTGGTCGTATTCGTGACGGTCGCCGTCGGCGCCAGGGCGGTCTGGAAATCGGGATTGTCGTAGACGATGTCGTGGTAGCGCGTGCTGGTCGGCGCGGAAACGGTCGTGCTCGTCTCCTGATACGCGACAACATTATTCAGTCCGAGCCACTTCAGCAGATTCTGCTCGTGGCGCAGGTCAAGCTGGTAAGCGCCCTGCCAGCGGAAACTGTCGCGGCGCAAGGGGCGCTTGTAGACCTGAGGAGCGAGACCGCCGATGAACGGATGGAGGAAGTAAGGATTCGGACGGCCGTCGAGCAGGCGCGAATTGGTATCGACCTCGAGGATGGCGGGAACGCCGTCGGTCTGGCCGATGAACATGCGACGGTAGTCCGTCTGATCCTCACGGCGCCAGGCCCCTTGGAAATTCAACCGGTTGCGCGGCGTGTTGAATACGTTCTGCTCGAGCGTGACATTGGCAGTCTGCGCGTGCTGGAGTTCATAGTTCGAGGCCGCGGTGTTGATCTTCGTCCAGTCGTAGACGGCTTTGTTGGTGGAGCCGAACGCATGGAACAGCGAACCACCGACGACGGCTTCGGCCGAGCTTTCGGAGAATTGTTCCGCGGTGACGCCGAATGCCGGCGTGGCGGGCACGTTGCCGCGCTCCATGATGTTGATCGTGCCATTATCGATGTATTGCAGGATGCGCGCATTCGAACTGCCGATGCCCGAGATGCCCGGCGCCATGCCGGCCACCGGCTGGCCGTTCACCGTCGAGGTGTTCGTCACCGGATCATAAGTCGGGCGGCCGCGATTGATCCAGTTGGTCAACGTGTCGCGAGGGGTGACCGAATTGGCGCGCTGCGCGAATTCATTGAACGCCTCGAGCGTGGCGCTCAGCGTCGTCTTCGGGAAGGGCCGGTAAGTCAGCGCGTATTGCTGACGCGTGGTGCGATCGACCGAGGGTTTGCGCACGTAGCCGACCTCCGTGTAGGCGGCCGAAAAACGGAACGCGAGTTTGTTGCGGATCAGAGGACGGTTGAAGTCCATGGTCCCGCGAAAACCGCCGTAGCTGTCGCCGCGGAAACTGACGCCCGTCGTCTCACGCGTGAGATTTGCCGCGGAGGTGATGAGGTTGACCGTGCCGCCGGCATCGCTCAGGCCGGCGATGTTCGAATTCGGGCCGCGGGAGATTTCCACCGCCTCGAGATTGTAGGGATCGATCGGTATGCTGGAGCTCGAGGTGAAGCCGTTGACGGCGATGTTGGCCGAGCTCAGACCGCGCATGCGGTTCGCACCGGTCGGGTTGCCGTTCACGTTGTCCTGCGCGTCGTTGTTCGCGCGTCCGTCGTTCGACGGATCGGTGAACTGACTCGTGCCTTCCGTGCCGATTTCGAATTGGAAGATGTCGTTGATATCGAGCGCCGCGGTGTCCTGCAACTGCTGCTTCGTGACGACCGAGATGGAGCCGGCGATATCCTCGAGCTTGGAATTGAGGCGCGTGCCCGAAAGCGTGTTCTGCGCCGCGTAGCCGTGGTCGTCGCTCGCGTTGACCTCGAACGGCGTGAGCTGGACGACTTCGCTTTTCTCGCCTGAAGGTGCCTCCGGCTGGCCTTTGGCGGCTTGGACGTTCCGTGCCGCCTTCGCCTCATCCGCCTGCATTGCGGAAAGCTCGTCGGGATCGAGCACGCCATTTTTGTTCTTGTCGTATTTGGCCAGCTGGGCGGGGGTCACGGCGACCGTCGCCTGCTGAGCCCGACCGGTCGCGATCAGCGCGAAGGCGCAAACGGTCAGCGCGCAAACGCGGGACGCCGGGAGTAGTCTCGGGGTGTTCATGGGTGGGTTTGGATGGTGGTTGTGGCTGCCAACTGAAAGCAAAAGGATCGATCCGGTGGCTGAACCAGATGGATGCGACAAAACGCGGCCAAGGCTGGGGGTGGATGGGGCCGAACGGACCGGGGAAACGAGGGGAACACTGGAGAACACGAACGCCTGCGCGACGCAGCAACGGCTCCAAGAGCCGGACAGTCCGACATGGTTTTTCCGTCCGCCGATCTGCCTCGGTTCGTCGCGCGGACCCCGTTGGTCCGAGCTGCTCCACCGTCGAGCAATGAAATCGGACGAGCCTTTTTCGGACGCGGAAAATCCTGCGCGGCTCGCGGAGCTTACAGCGGGAATCATCCCACCGCTCTTTCGAATCCTGCGGACTCGACAACGCTTCACGAACCGCTCAATGCCGTGCGCATGCCCTCTGCGCATTCGGCGCAAGTCGCGGCCGCGAGCCAGCAAAGTTTTCTTCGCTCCCCTCTTTTCGCCCTCGCGGCATTGGCGTGCGCGGCAGCGCTCGCCTATGCGAACAGCTTCGGCGTGCCGTTCGTGTTCGACGACGAGCTCGCGATCGTGGCGAATCCTTCGCTGCAACATCTCGCCACGAGCTGGCATCCGCCCGCCGATCTCACCGGGCTGCCGATTTCGGGGCGGCCTGTTGTCAACTTCTCGTTCGCGCTGAGCTATGCGGTCAGCGGCAGCGCGGTGTGGAGTTACCACCTGCTGAATCTGCTCATCCACTTCGCCGCCGGCGCGCTGCTTTTCGATCTCGTCCGGCGCACCCTGCTCCGGCCGCCGCTCGCGCCGCGCTTCGGCGCGCACACGGGCGAACTCGCATTGCTGATCGCGGCGTTGTGGACGCTCCACCCGCTCCAGACCGAATCGGTCACGTATATTTCGCAACGCGCCGAGGCGCTGCTCGGCGTGCTTTATCTGCTCACGTGCTGGAGCTACGTCCGCGCCACCGAACCCGGCGCCGCGCGCGGTTGGTCGTGGCTGGCCGTCACATCGTGCGCCCTCGGCATGATGACGAAAGAAGTCATGGCGTCCGCGCCGCTTTTCGTCGCGCTCTACGATCGCGCCGTGCTGGCCCGCTCGTGGCGGGAAACCTGGATCCAGCGCCGTCGGCTGCTGCTCGCGCTCGCCGGCACATGGCTCGTGCTCGCGTGGGTGGTCCTCGCGGAAGGCGGCGCCCGCGGCCAGTCCGCCGGCTTCGGCCTCGGCGTGTCGCCGTGGAATTACCTGCTCACGCAATGCGACGCGATCGTGCTGTATCTGAAACTCGCGTTCTGGCCGCATCCGCTCGTGCTCGATTACGGCACGGGGCTCGCGAGTTCGCTCGGCGATGTCGGGTGGCAGGCGGCGCTGCTCGTGGCGTTGTTCGCCGGCACGATCTGGGCGCTGGTGAGGCGGCCCGCGCTGGGCTGCCTCGGCGCGGCGTTCTTCATGATTCTCGCCCCGAGTTCGAGCATCGTGCCGCTCGTCGGTCAAACGATGGCCGAACACCGCATGTATCTGCCGCTCGCCGCCGTCGTGACCGTCGCCGCGAGCGCGCTTTATCTGTTGCTCGAGCGTCGCGCGCTCGGGTTGCTCGCCGCTGCGACGCTCGGGCTCGGATTCCTCACCGCGCGCCGCAATGAAGACTACGCCACCACGATCCGCATCTGCGAGGACACCGTCGCCAAACGCCCAGACAACGCCCGCGCGATGGCGCTGCTCGCCGACTACTATCGTCGTGCGGGCAATCTCGACCGCGCGCGCTCGTGGCTCGAGCGCTCGCTCGCGATTCAGCCCGGCGTTGTTCCGGTCCTGAACAATCTCGGCGACGTCTGGCAGGCGCTCGGCCGCCCGGCCGAAGCCGCCGCCTGCTTCCGGGAAGTGCTCGCGCGCCGGCCGCGCGATGTCGCCGCGCTGAACAATCTCGGCAATACCCTCCTCCTCTCCGGCCGCGTCGACGAAGGCATCGCCACCCTCCAGCAGGCTTTGCAAGCCGCTCCGCCGGCCACGGCGGCTGCGACGCGCGCCAACCTCGCCAACGCGCTCGCCCAGAACGGCCATGCCGCCGAAGCCGCGCCGCTCTTTGAAGCGCTGCTCGCGGCCAATCCGTCCGACGCCGAAGCGCACTACAACTTTGCCGACGTCCTGCTCGCGCTGGGACGCCGCGACGACGCGATCGCGCACGCGGAAGCGGCCGTGCGCCTCGCGCCGCAAAACGCCGAGATGCACAACCGCCTCGGCTTCGCCCTCGCCCGCGCCGGCCGCATCCGCGAGGCGTTGCCGCAGTTTGAGGAAGTGTTGCGGCTCGATCCGAACAACGCTTCCGCGCGCCAGAACGCCGCGCGCGCCGAACGCCTGCTCGCACCAAACTGAACGCATCCGGCCTTTTTCCCGCGCCATGTATCTCGGAAAAAAAATCGTCGTCGTCATGCCCGCCTACAACGCGGCGCGCACGCTGCGGCGCACCTACGACGAGGTGATGGCGCAGGGCGTGGTCGACGCCGTGATCGTGGTCGACGACGACAGCCGCGACGAGACCGTGAGCCTCGCGCGCCAGCTCCCGCACACCGAGGTGCACGTGCACCCGCGCAACCTCGGCTACGGCGGCAACCAGAAAACCTGCTACCGCGCCGCGCTCGCGACCGGCGCCGACATCGTGATCATGGTGCACCCCGACTACCAATACACGCCGCGGCTGATCCCCGCGATGGTCGCGATGATCGCGAACGGCCTTTATCCCTGCGTGCTCGGCAGCCGGATCCTCGGCGGCCGCGCGCTCGCCGGCGGCATGCCGTGGTGGAAATATGTCGCGAATCGCGCGCTGACCTTCAGCGCCAACCTCCTCTGCGGCGCCAAGCTCGCCGAGTGGCACACGGGCTACCGCGCGTTTGCGCGCGAAGTGCTCGAGCGCGTGCCGTGGCGGGAAAATTCCAACGACTTCGTCTTCGACCACCAGATGCTCGCGCAGATCGTGTGGTGCGGATTCACCGTCGCCGAGGTCAGTTGCCCGACGAAATATTTTCCCGAAGCATCCTCGATCGATTTCGCCCGCAGTGTGCGCTACGGCTTCGGGTGCCTCGCCACCGGGCTGCGCTTCCGGCTCGCGCGCTGGGGCTGGTTGCGCTCGCGATTGTTTCCCTCCGGCGCACCGGCTCAGCGCACCGACTCGCGCGCGAGCTGAAGATTCTCGCGCACGCGCGCGTCGTCGGGATGCAGGCGCAGCGCGGCCTCGTATTCCACGATCGCCTCGCGCGCCCGGCCCTGCAGCATCCGGATGTTGCCAAGGTTGGCGTGCGCGGCGGCGTGGGCGGGATCGAGCGCCAGCGTGCGCGCGTAGGCGGCCGCGGCCTCGGCGAATTTCTGCTCGCGGGCAAACGCGTTGCCGAGCGCGAAGAATTCGTCGGCTTCGCCTGCATCGCGCGCAGGGAGCGGCACCAGGACGGCCGCCGCCTCGTCGGCGCGCCCGAGCTGCAGCAGCACGAGCCCGCGATTGCGCGCCGCGGTGAGATTTTTCGGATCGAGCGCGAGCGCGTGCTCGAGCGCCGGCAGCGCATCCGCCGGCCGGCCGGCGTGCAGCAGCGCGACGCCCAGCGCCGTGAACGCGCGCGCATTCGGGCGATTCGCGACGTTGTCCTGCCACAACGCGATTTCATCCTGATAAATCTGGACGCGCGCAAACGTCGCTCCCGCAAAACCGATGGCAATGAGGCCGAGCACCCACGGCGCCGCGCCGCCGAGCCGGCGATACGCGAGCACGACGACGCCCGCCGCGAGCGCCGCGAGCGGCAGATACATCCGGTGCTCCGCGATCGTCTGCGTAACCAGCGGCACGACGCTCGAGCTCGGCGCGAGGATCGCAAAAAAACAGGCGCCGAAAAAACCCGCCACCGGTCGGCGCGCGAGCGCCCAGATCGTCAGGCCAAGCAGCACGACGATCGTGAGCCCCTGCCACCAGACGTCAGCGAGCGAGGACACCACCGCGTTGCCGTAGTCGAGGACCAGCGGATGCGGCCACAATGCGAGCCGCAAATAAACGACCAGCGCCTCGCACTGCGTGAGCAGATAGCTCCACGCGGAAACTCCCCGCCCGAAACCTGCGGCGACGCCGCGCGCGCCGCCGCCGCCGACAACGAGCGCGGCCAGCAGCAACCAGGTGCCTGCGAGCGCAGCGTAGTAGCCGCGCCGCGCCCGCCACGCGCCGGAAAAACTCCGCGCGACAAACGTCCGATCGTAGAGCAGCACGAGCAGCGGCGCCGTGACCATCACTTCCTTCGTCGCCATGCCGGCGAGACAGGCGAGCACCGAGCACGAATGCCATCGCCACGCGGCCGCGGAGTCATCCACGCCGCGCGCGAAGCAATAAAGCGTCAGCAGATAGAAAAACCCGCATTGCAGTTCGGTGCGCTGGGCCACGCAGACGATCGTCTCGGTCCCGAGCGGATGAAGCGCCCACAGGCCGGCCACCGCAAACGCGAGCGAGGTGGCGCGCGGCACGCCGGCGCGGACGGCCGTGCGGCGCACGAGACCGAAAAGGAGCAGCGCAGCGCACGCGTGAAGCGCGACGTTGAGCGCATGATAGCTCCAAGGACGATCGCCGCTGAGCGCATAGCTGAGGGCGAAGCCGGCGTTGAGCAGCGGGCGTCCCGTCGTCGTGCTGCCGTTGGACGGCGGCTGGAAAATTTCCCACGACCAGAAATGCCGGATCGTGGAATTTTTCACGACCGCATCGGCATCGTCGAAAAGAAACGGCACGCGCAGGCTGCCCGCGTAGGCAAGGATGATCGCGATGCCGAGGACCGCCGCGCAGAGCCAGACGGGTGCGGAGCGGATCCACTCGGCGCCGGGCGCGAGAGCGGTGCGGGCTGGAGTTCGTGTGATCAAAAAAAAGCTCCCTCGGCGAGGAGGGAGCTTCGCGGGCTGCTTGCCGTCAAGTCAGCACAAATTGCGCAGAGGGCTCAGAACGAGAACGACGAGGTGAGCTCGAACTGCCGCGGATCGATGATGCGGTAAGCCCAGGGCTTGCCGTCGAAGTTGACCGCGGTCGGGAGCAGCCGTCCGCTTTCCAACGCGTTGTTGATATTGAGCTGGATCTTCCAGCCGATCCGGTCACCGAGAATCCGCCGGCTATACGCGAAGCCGAGGTCGGTGTAGTAGTTGCCCTTGTCGTAAACCGGCTTGTTCGGATCGGCGAAGTTGATCACGCCGGGCGCGTTGACCGGATCGTTGACCTTGCCGAGGAAGCCGATGGCCGCCTTCGACTCCCAACGCTCGTTGAACGTCACCGAGAAGCCCTTGAAGCGGCCTTCGGTGAAGCGGTAGTTGGTCAGGAACGACGCGTGATACTGGCGCTGATCGGGCGCCGTGACGCCTTCGAGGGCCTTGGCGAGCGCGACCTGCGAAGCGACGACGTTGGCGAAGTAGGCCGACGGGCTGGTGTTGCCGCCCGTGTCCGTCTTCTGCGCGACGTTGGTGAAGCCGTAGCCGGTCCAGAAGTTCTTCAGCGAGTATTGCACGCCGCCGCCGTCCACGAAGTCGGGGATTTCAGGCGCCGAGTTGGTGGTCCAGTAAGGCAGGCGCGCCGCGAGCCACGCGTCGTATTGCGGAACGACGTTGACGTAGGTCGTCTTCTGCCGGTCGCCGGTGAGCTTCATCGTCCAATTCCGCGAGGGATTGAAGGTGAGCTGGAGCTCCGTGCCCTTGGCCTTGCTGTCCTGCGTGCCGCCGACCACCGCGCCGCTGTAGTAATTGAGCGGGAGGTGGATCAGGTCGTAGATCTTCTGTTGATTGACCGGGTCGGCGACGGGATTGACCGCTTCCGTGTTCCAGTTGGCGACCGCAGTGATCTGCGCCAGCGTCCTGCCGGCGGCGATGCCGTTGCGGATGCGCTGGACGGCGCTCGCCCACGGGATGCCGGTCGTCGTATCGGTGTAAGCCAGACGACCGAGCAGCGTGCCGGCCGAGCTGGTGCGCTCGAACTGGGTCTGGGTGTCATACCAGTTGAGGCGGGCGACGAGCTTGTTGTCGAAGAGGTTGAAACCAAAGCCACCGTCGCGGCCCTTGCCGGTCGGCTTTTCGAGCGGCTTCTTGAAGTAGTCGGTCTGGAAGGTGGCCGGCGGATTGAAGTTGGCCGACTGATTGTAATACAGGGTCAGACCGTCCAGGAACTGCGGGAGGAGGCCCGACTCGCCGACCGTGTTTTTGAGGAAGCTCGTGTTGTGCAGCGGGCGGAAGGCGCCGCCGTAGGTCTTCGTGTTGCCGGACAGCTCGTCCCAGCGCCACCAGCGGCTCATGACGAGGTCGTGATTGATGAGGCCGGTCGAGCCGTTCGTATAGAGCTGGGCGTTCGTCAGCGCGGGGGCGTAGACGGTGCCGTTCACATCGCTCAACGCACCGGTCGAGGTGATGCGGGCGCGGTATTTGTCATGGCGCCAGCCGACGGTCGTGACGAGGCGCTCGTCCCAGAAATAGCTTTGGGCCGCGAGCGTGATGCTGCGGACTTGGCGCTCGGTGCGGAAGCTGCCGGCCGAAGAGAACAGAGCCTGCTCGACCACGCTGTCCTGCTGCCAGGCGCCCGAGGTGAAGTTGTAGACTTCGATCTGGGAATTCACCGGACGATCCCAGCCCTGGTTGCCGTAGAAGCCGCTGGAATGAGTCACCGTGCCCTGCGCGTCGCCCGGATTGGCGAGATAGTATTTGCGCATCAGCGTCAGGCCGTTGAGGGCGAGCTGCTGGCCGGGGAGCGTGAGATTCGGGACGAAGCGGAGCTTGGCGTCGGCGTCGCCGTCGACGTAGCCGTCGCGCCAGCGTTCGATGGCGCGCTTGGAATCCTGGCCGGACCACAATGCCAGCAGGCGGTGGCGGCCGAGGTATTTCACGAAGCTGTTTTGTTTGCCGAGATCGAGGTCCCACGCGAGCATCGCGCGATAGTTGTCGTCGGTCTGCGGATTGTAGAAGGTGTCCATGCCGCCGCCTTCGCCCTCATAAATGAAGGGCAGGCCGAAATACGGATTGGTCCGGCCGTCGGGCAGCTTCTGGTTGGTGTCCACCGTGATGGTGTTACCGGTGAGCTGGCCCATCGTGTAGTTGTCGACTTCCTCGATGTCCTGCCGCAGCCAGCCGGCGCTGAAGAACAGCGTGGGAAGAAGCTGCTGCTCCAGCTCCAGGTTGTAGTTCGAGGCCCGAATGCGGGCGAAATTCGTCTGGGCGATGTTATACTTCGTCCAATCGTAGATCGACTTGTTGGTGACCGCCGGGACTTGGTAATTGCCGTAGGGCACGCCGTTCACCGTCGCGTAGGGAATGTTGTTCACCACGGTCGCGGGGAAGGTGTAGTTCGAATTACTCCACTGACGGTCGGCGATCAGATAGCGCGGATCCTGCGCCACCCAGCCGAGGGCGGCGAGCGTCGTGGTCGCCGTGGCCGGATTGGTCTGGGCCGTCGGATAGTTGACGCCGGCGACGTTGGGATTGCGCAGGAAGTAATCGACGACCGCGCCGTTGTTAATCAGGCGAATGGGCCGGCCCGTGTCCTGGAAGTTGATGCCCTGGACGAACTGCGGATTCGGGACGGTGTTCGGAATCGTCGTCGTCAGGAAGAGCGAATTCGGCACGCCGGCGCCAACGAGATTGCCGGCGACGTAGCCGGGCGAGAGCGTGCTCGAAACGTAGGGACCGACGACGCGGCCGGTGTCCAGAATCGTGATCGAGCGGGTCGTCGGATCGTAAGCGGGGCGGCCGGCCTGAAGCCACGGCGTGACAAAGTCGCGCGGCGTGAGGAAGTTCGGACGGTTCGCGTCGTTCTCGTAGTTTTCAGCGAAGCCGCGAATCACGGTTTTGCTGAAAGGCTTGTAGGTGATGGCGGCATACTCGCGACGATAGATGTCGTGCGAGGGCTTGCGCTCGAACTGGCGGTCGTCGTAGAGCGCGGCGCCGAAGATCGAGAGCTTGTCCTTGATCAGGGAGCGGTTCAACGCGATCGAGGCGCGATACGAACCGTTTTGATCGCCGCGAATCGAAACGTCGTTGGTGTTGCGATTGAGCGCGGCCTGGGAGACCGACTGGTTGACGATGCCGGCGGCGCTGCCGAGGCCGAAGAGCAGCGAGTTCGGGCCGCGGGTGATTTCGATCGACTGGACGTTGTAGGAGTCGAACGGAATGCGGTTGTTGGTCGGATAATTGTTCAACGACGCATCAGGCACGCCGATACCGCGGATGCGGTTGGACTGGGCGTTCGTCTGGGTGCCGCCGTCGTTGCCGAGCGTGTAGCCGGCGACGGTGTCCTTCGACGTGCCGCGGTCGGTGATCATCGGCGAGTAAGTGCTCGAACCTTCGGTGCCGGCCTCGTATTTGAAGACATCGTTGATGTCGACGGAGCCGGTGTCTTCGAGCTGCTGCTTCGTCACGACGGTGATCGACGCGGCCAGATCGGCGATGTTCGTATTCAGGCGGCTGCCGGCGAGCGTGCTCTCGGCGGCGTAGCCGGTGTCCTTCTCCGTGCTAACCGTGAAGGGCGAAAGCTCCACGATATCGGAGGCGGGTTTTGAAGCGGCAGCCGGGGCCGTAGTCGGGGTGGCTGCCTGTTGCGCCCACGCCGGGGCGGTGAGCGCGATTGCGCCGGTCGACACTACAAGGAACTGTAGTGCGCGAGGTAGTCTTTTGGTTTTCATTTAGCAGTGTTGGGAGATGCAGGTCACTAAGTCGGAGCAAACACCGGGTGTGGCCCCGGCGGTAGCGCCGCGAGGGCGCGAAAAAATCAGCCATTCAGCCGAGCTTCGGCCGAAACGCGAAAAAGCAACGAGGGATTAAGGCTGGGGTCCGCCAAAGAGGATGGGAGTAACCAGACTGAAGCTCCGAATTTCGGAGCCGTGCAACGGACGCGAGAGTCGGACAGTCTGGCTCCTCCTTAATGCCACACGAAGGCAAAAAAGCTGCGGCCGCACGAAGCAGCCGCAGCTCGAAGGTAAACGCGGCGCGGAATCAGAGATCGAAGCTCGCTGTGAAGACAAAATTCCGCGGATCGATGATGCGGAAAGTGTGCGCCGAGCCATCGGGATACGCGCCGACGGGCTCGAGGTGCGCCTTCGATTCCTGAAGGTTGCGCCCGTTCAGCTGGAAGCGCGCGCGGACCTTGTCGTTGAAGAGCCTCATATTATACGTGACAAATGCGTCCACGTAGGTGTGCGCCTTGTCGTAGACCGGCCGGTTCGGGTCATACGCGGTCGCGACCGTGATGTCGCCGTTGATCGGAATGCCGTAGTAGCCGATCGCACCCTTGCTTTCCCAGCGCAGGCCGCCGCCGACGGTGACGTTCTTCAGGAAGCGCTGCTCGGAATACTTGGCGAGCCGCAGGCTCGTCAGGAGATTGTAGCGCCATTCGCGAATCTCCGGCCGGCTCTTGCCCTGCGTGGCTTGCGCGAGCGCGATCGGCGAGACGACGTTGCCTTGGAGGAAGGTGTTCGCGGCGTTGCCACCGGTCGCGACCGGACCGGTGGACGAATACAGTTGCGTGAACCACGGCGTGTTCGTCCGCGGATCGATGACCGACGTCCAGATCGCCATGCGTTGCGCAACCCAGGCCGGAATGTGCGGCGCGACGTTGGCGTCGATCGACTCCTGGCGCGTGACATTCAGCTTCACGGTCCAGAAACGGTCCGGGTTGTAGTTCAACTCGATCTCGTCGCCCTTCGCCGTCTGGTCCTGCGTTTCGCTGATGGTGTTCGTGTTGAAGGCCGTGACCTGGGCGGCGCTGAGTCCCATGACCTTCAGGACGGCGTCGTCGACCTGCGCGGCCGAGAATCCGGGATTCGCGGCGGCGACCCAGAGGCGCGCCTGCTTCTGGAGGCTGAAGTTGTCGTTGTTGCCCGCGTAATTCTCCATGTCCAGGCGCAGCGTGCGCTGGCCGAAGGTGCCGAACTGGCCGTTGCGCGTGTTGATCGAGGCGTTCTCGTAGCGGTTGGCGCGCAGCACGAATTTGTTGTCCCAGAGGCTGACGGAGAAACCGTAGTCTTTGCCGTTCGACGTCGGGTTCGGCAGATTCTCGAGCGTGACGCTGATCGCCGGCACTTCGGGCAGGAAGCTGTCGGACTTGTTGTAGTGCACCGTCATGCCGGTGAGCAGATCCGCGATGAACCCGCCCGCGCCGCCGCTGCCGACGCGCGAGTCGAGGGAATGCCAGCCGCGGAACGGCTTCAGCACGACGCCCTTTGTCGTGGTGTCGCCGGACGCCTTCGCCCAGTTGCCGACCCAGCCGTCCATGGCGGCGTAATCGAATTCGTAGCCGTTCGCCTTCAGCACGGGCGGGCGTTGGAACTTGTTGTTGTTGTCGTCATGCCGCTTGCCGAACGTGGCCACCATGCGGTCGTCGAGGAACGAGCTCTGCAAGACGGCGCCGCGCGTGTTGATCAGGTTCTGCGAGGCGAAGTTGCCGGCCGAGCCTTCCTGGATCGCGGCTTCGGCGAGCTGCGCCGAATCGGCGACCCACTTCGCGGTCTGCGGATTATACCAGTTGAAGGTGTAGGTGCCGTATTTGAACGCGGTCGGCGCGTAGTCGATGTTCTGGCCGTTGCTGTCGCCGACGTAGTAGTCGAACATGCCGCGCAGGATCGCGGGCCCGACGACGCCGGACTGGTTCGCCTTCGGCGAGCCCGCGGGCGCGTAGATCGGGTTGTCGGTGATGTTCACGTCGCGGAAGCGATACTGGTAGGACTTGGTCAGGCGCTCCTCGGCGTATCCAACAACCTGGTGCCGGCCGAGCCAGTGCATCCATTTCTCCTTGCTGGTGAAGTCGAGCGTGTAGGCGAGCTGGCCGCGGAAGGAGTCGCGCAGATACGGCTGGCTCGAATGGATCGGCTCGCCGACGCCCATGTAGGGCCGGAGATACCACGGGTTCGGCCGGCCATCGAGGAGGTTCTTGTTCACGTCGACGTAGAGGTAGTTGCTGTTGCCGCCGGCGGACGACTGGCCGATGAAGTTCTTGTTGATGCGTTCCGCGTCCTCGCGGTTCCAGCCGAGCTGGACGGCGAGCTTGTGCATCGGCGTGTTGAGCACGACCTGTTCGAGCTCGACCGTCGTGGTCTCGTTGTGGTCGTCGATGCTGTTGATGCCGGCGAGATTGATGCTCGAGTAATCGTAGATGTCGCGGCTCGAGATGCCGCGGACCGTCGAATAGAGCGGATGGCCGGTGCGCACGGGATCGGGCTGCGTGACGAGGAGGCGCTGGGCGCCGCCGGTGTTGAGCGGACCGTTCGTTGCGGTGGCGGCGGGCATCTGCTGGATTTCCCAGAGCGAGAGTCCGCTCTGGTCGATGAACAACGCCGAGCGGCCGGCGAGCGTGAGCGTCGTGAGGCCCGTCGGATTCACGGTGCCGGTGTTGGTCGCCACGCCGTTGACCGTGACGGTCGTCGTCAACGGATCCCAGACCGGCTGGCCGATCGTATTTTTCCAGTAGGAGACGGCATCGCGCGGCGTGATCGTGTTCGGGCGGGTGCCGAAGAAATCGTAGAGCTGGTAGGAGGCGCGGACGGTCGTGTTCTTGAACGGCTGCGCGCGCACCATGATGTTGTAGCGGTGCGTCGTCGCGCCGGAGGGTTTTTGCCGATACGCGTCGTGCTGGTAGACGGAGCTGACGCGCACGGCGAGCTTGTCGCGATAGATCGGGCGGTTGATGTCGATCGAGCCGCGGTAGCCGCCGATGTCGTCGGCGCGAAACTCGACCGTGGACGAGGCGCGGCTGAGGCTGGCGGAGGCGCCGACGAGGTTGACGGTGCCGGAGCCCTGGCCGAGGCCGAAGATGTTCGAGTTCGGGCCGCGGCTGATTTCGACGGCCTCGATGTTGATCGGATCGAGCGGGACGCGGCCGCTGGTGGCGAAATTATTGAGCGCGATGTTGGCCGCGCTGCCACCGCGCACGCGATTCGCGCCCTGCGGGTTGTTCTGGATGTTGTCCGTGACCATGCCGTTGCGGTCGACGGAATAGTCCGTGTAGTTGCCCGTGCCCTCGGTGCTCGTCTCGTAGTTGAAGATATCGTTGATATCGAGCATCGCGAAATCCTGCATCTGCTGCTTCGTCACCACGGAGATCGCGGAGGCGAGGTCTTCGAGGCGCGTGTTGAGGCGCGTGCCGGACATCGTCGTCGTGGCGTAGTAGCCTTTGCTGTCTTCCTTCACTTCGAACGGCGAGAGCCGCACGGTGTCGTCGGGCTTCGCGGCGGAGGCGGTGTCGGCGGGCGCGACGGCGCCGGCGGCCTTCGCCTGATCGGACTGCATCGCGGCGACTTCGTCGGGATCGAGCCGGCCATTTTTGTTCGAGTCGTATTTGGCCAGCGTCCGCGGATCGGGAGCGGGCGCGGCGGGTTGCTGGGCGAACACGATGGCGGTGCTCGCAAGCGCAAACACCGGTAGCTCGAGGAGCCGCCGGCGGAGGTGGAGGGTCGGGGTCTTCATGGGTGTAGGTTCAGTCTTGGTCAGGCTGATACCTCGAAAAAGCGCAGCTCGCGGATGGGCGAAACGGCAGTGCCAACGAATCGACCACGCAACGCGCCGCGAACTAGCTTGGGTATCAGCCGAAGGGGTGTCTAAAGGGGGTGCGCACACCAAGCGCCCGAACTCCACGGCGTGCAATGGCCGGTCATTCTGACAGTCCACGCCTCTCGGCGGCGGCGAAACATCCGGTCAGTCCGCCGGCCGCAGCGGGCGTGGCGCGGCCAGCAGCATCGCACCGACGCTCGCGAGCGCGACGCACACGACCACGAACCAATCGCCGTGCTCGGTGTAGAAACTTTTTCTCCCGACCCAGCGCGAATCGCGCGTCACGCTGATCGTGTCCGTGCCGCGGAAATAAATGCTGCCGTCGGCGTTCGTGAGTGTCTTGCGCACCGCGCCATATTCGTCGATCCAGCCGCTCCAGCCGCCGTTGCCGCAGCGGAGCACGGGGCGGCGGTTCTCCACCGCGCGCAGGACCGAGTGCGCCGCGTGCTGATACGCCGCCCCACCCTCGCCATACCACGCGTTGTTCGTCACGACCGCCAGCACCTCCGAGCTCGCGAGCGCCGAGCGCCGCGCGAGATCCGGGAAAATATCCTCGTAACAGATCAGCGGCCCGAAGACGACCTGCTCGCCGCGGATCGGCACGAGCAGCGGAGCGGAATCCTCGCCCGCCGACGCATCCGGGCCGATCGGCACGAACTTCGTGATCCAGCCCAGCAGCCCGTGCAGCGGCACGTATTCGCCGAACGGCACGAGGTGGCGCTTCGCGTAGTAGTCGCGCTGCAGGCCGCCGTCGGGCGTGACGACGAACGCGCCGTTATACCAGCGCTCGTCGGGCTGGTTCGCGTGCTCGATCGCGAGCGAACCGATCAGCAGCGGCGCTTCCGCGCGCTTCGCGAGCGACTCGACGAATGCTTTCATCGTGTCGTCGCCGCGCACGGCCCACGGCGTCGACGCCTCGGGCCAGAGGATGAGGTCGGGCCGCGTCTTCGCGGCGGCGAGCGTCGTCGTCTCGAGGATGTTGACGATGCCCGGCCCCTTCGCCGGATCCCATTTCACCTCCTGCGGAATGTATGGCTGCACAAACGCCACCCGTGCGAGCGGCCGCGCAAACGGCGCGCGGTTGAACGTCTGCTGCACGTGCAGGCAGAAGCACGCGAGCACGAGAAACAGCGCGAGGAAAAATTCCTGGCTGCGCTTGTTGAGCCCGGTCGCGCCTTCGCGGAACAGCCGGTGCGCATACGCCGCGAAGCCGAGGTTCACCGCGACGACGACAAACGACACGCCGATCGCGCCGGTATACGCCGCGATCTGCAGCATGCTCACCATCGTCCACTGGCTCGCCGCGAGCGGCAGCCACGGAAATCCGCCGAGCAGCCAAGTGCGCGTCCATTCGACGATCACCCACGCCGCCGCGAGACCGAGCATCGCGATCAGTCGCGTCAGCGTTGGCCGGCCGAGCATGCGCGGCATCGTCCACCACGCGACGAGAAACCACGAACCGACCCAAAGGCCGACAAACGGCCCGAGCAGAAACAGGCCGAGCCACGTGACGTGATGCAGCCAAGCGAGCAGGATCGTCCACGCGACCGCCTGCGCCGCCGCGATCGTCCACGCGAAGAGTTTCAGCCGCGGCCGCGTGTAGGCCCAGTAGACGCCGGGCACGAGCATCGCGTAGGCGAACTCCGGCGCGTGATACGGCGGAAACGCCACGACCGTGAGCACGATCGTCAGCAGAAACACCGCCGCCGCCGCCGCATAATCGCCGTGCCGCGTCAGAAACGTCGTCTTCGGCGCGTAGGGATCGGGCACGGAAAGCGCGGGGTCGGAAGTCATCGCGGAAACGCGGACGAGCTGAAGCGCGAAATCAATGCGCCGGATTTTTCCGTGTTTCCGCTCTTCCGCGTTTTCGCGATTTCAAGGCTCACGCGCCGTGGCAGTGCTTGTATTTTTTCCCGCTGCCGCACGGGCACGGATCGTTGCGGCCGACCTTCGGCGCTTCGCGGCGGATCGTGATCTTGGGCAACTGGATTTCCTCCGCGGGCGCCGGCGCGGGATTGCCGTTGGGCGCCGCGGGCGACACTTGCGGCGCGGACGCCTGCGGCGCCGGCGCCGGCAGATCGGACGGGCCGACGGCGCGCGCCGTGCGGCTGAGCAGCGCGAGCATGTTCTCGAACGACTCGAGATTCGACGCGCTGCGGAAAAGCCCCGTGCAGATCTGCAGCCGCACGTTGTTCATCAGCTCCTCGAAATATTTGAAGGCCTCGCCCTTGTATTCCACGAGCGGGTCCTTCTGGCCGTAGCTGCGCAGGCCGATCGAGCGGCGCAGCTCCTCCATCTCGGTGAGGTGCTCCTGCCAGTGGTGATCGATGGCGTTGATGACGACGTAGCGCTCGAGCGAGCCGAGCGCCTCGGGAATCTCCACCGACTCCTTCACCGCGTAAGCCTTCCGGATCCGCTCGAGCAGCAGCGCGACGAGCGCGTTGGCATCGTCGCCGGTCAATTCGTCGAGGCGCACGCTGATCGGGAAATGCGCGTTGAGCCAGCCGACGAGGCTTTCGACCGCGGTCTGCGTCGCGCCGCCCTTTTCGCCGAAGCCGGCGACTTCGAGCCGGCGGTGCAGCTCCTCCTCGATCTGCTCGAAGATGATGTCCTTCGGCCGCTCGGCGTGGATCGCGCCGTTGCGGATGCCGTAGACGACCTCGCGCTGCTGGTTGAGCACGTCGTCGTATTGCAGGAGCCGTTTGCGGATCGAGTAATTCTGCTGCTCGACTTTTTTCTGCGCGCTCTCGATCGAGCGGTTGAGCCACGGATGCTCGAGCTCCTCGCCCTCGCGCATCGAGCCTTCCATCAGCTTGGACGCGAGATTGCCCTGCAGGAAGAGCCGCATCAGGTCGTCCTCGAGCGAAAGATAAAACTTCGTGAGACCCGGATCGCCCTGGCGCGAGCAGCGGCCGCGCAACTGCCGGTCGATGCGCCGCGATTCGTGGCGCTCGGTGCCGATGACGTAGAGGCCGCCGAGCTCGCGCACGCCTTCGCCGAGTTTGATGTCGGTGCCGCGGCCCGCCATGTTGGTCGCGATCGTGACGGCGCCGCGCTGACCGGCGCGCGAGACGATCTCCGCCTCCTGCTCGTGAAACTTCGCATTGAGCACGGTGTGAATCACGCCGGTGCGGCGCAGCATGCGCGAGAGCACCTCGGACGACTCGACGCTCACGGTGCCGACGAGCACGGGCTGGCCGCGTTTGTTGGCGGCCTCGATTTCCTTCACGACGGCGGCGTATTTGTCGCGGCGCGTCTTGAAAATGGAATCGTTCCGGTCGACGCGGATGCACGGCTTGTTCGTCGGGATCACCTGCACGACGAGCCGGTAGATGTCGTTGAACTCCGTCGCCTCCGTTTCTGCGGTGCCCGTCATGCCGGCGAGCTTCTCATACATGCGGAAATAATTCTGGATCGTGATCGTCGCATACGTGCGCGTCTCGCGCTCGATGCTCACGTTTTCCTTCGCCTCGACCGCCTGGTGGAGGCCGTCGGACCAGCGGCGGCCGGGCATCACGCGGCCGGTGTTTTCATCGACGATGAGGACCTTGCCGTCCGGCGTGACAACGTATTCGACGTCGCGCTCGTAGAGCGAATAAGCGCGCAGGAGCTGCGAGATCGCGTGGATTTCCTCCGACACGTCGGCGTAGCGCTGCTGGGCCGCGAGCTTCTTCTCCTCGCGCTGCTCGGGCGTGAACGCGGCGTGTTTCTCGAGGTCGGAAAATTCCGTCGCGAGATCGGGCAGCACGAACGCATCGGGATTGTCGGGACGCAGTTTCGTGCGGCCGATTTCGGTGAGGTCGGCCTGGTGCTGGCGCTCGTCGATGACGTAGAAGAGCTCCTCCTTGATTTTGTAGAGCTCGTCCTTGTTGAGGTCGGAGTTGAGCTCGGTCTCGGTCCGGTCGAGCAGCTTGCGCCAGTCGCCGTTTTCCATGAGGCGGAGGAGCTGCTTGTTTTTCGGGTGGCCCATTTTCACCTGCAGCATTTTCTGCGCGGCGAGCTGGCGGTCATCGGCCGAGACCTCCGGTTTCTCGAGCAGCTCCTTCGCCTCGGTGACGATCTTGTTGCAGAGGCGCACCTGGGCGTTGACGAGCTGCTCGACCGGCGGCTTCAGCCGCGTGAACGGCTGCTCGCGCTCGATCGGCGCGGGACCGGAAATGATCAGCGGCGTGCGCGCTTCGTCGACGAGGATCGAGTCGACTTCGTCCACGATGCAGAACCAGTAATCGCGCTGCACCTGGTCCTCCTTGCGCGTGGCCATGCCGTTGTCGCGCAGGTAGTCGAAGCCGAATTCGCTCGCGGTGCCGTAGGTGATGTCGCGCCCATACATGTCGCGCCGCACGTCGGGCGCCATCTGCTGCTGGATGCAGCCGACGGTGACGCCGAGGAAATTGTAGAGGTGGCCCATCCACTCGGAGTCGCGCCGCGCGAGGTAGTCGTTGACGGTGACGAGCTGGGTGTTGCGACCGGTGAGGGCGTTGAGATACAGCGGGAGCGTGGCGACGAGCGTCTTGCCTTCGCCGGTCGCCATCTCGGCGATGCGGCCCGAGTGCAGCGCGATGCCGCCGATGAGCTGCACGTCGAAATGCACCATGTCCCACGTGAGCTCGTGTTCGCAGACGATGATCTTGCGGCCGACGAGCCGGCGCGCGGCGTTCTTCACCGTCGCGAACGCCTCGGGCAACACTTCCTCCAGCGCGGCGCGCTTGTCGGTCGCGGCGGCGAGGCGCGCGCGGAAATCCTCGGTCTTCGCCCGGAGCTGCTCGTCAGTGAGCGACTGGTATTCCCGCTCCAGTTCGTTGATGCGCGCGACCGTGGGCCGGACCTTCTCCAGAAACTTCTTATAATGCCGGCCGGAAAACCGTTTGAGTAGAAACGACAGCATGAAAGGGCCGAGACCATAGCTCCGGCGGGAGGCTTGGCAAATGGCAAATACCGGTCGTCTGGCACCGCGCGGGCAAACGAGCACGCGTCCTGCTAAGCCCTCCGGCATGACCCCCGGCGATTCCAGTTTCACGGCGGCGCGCGCGGCCGCGCTGCCCGGTTATGCCATCGACGGTTTCTTCGACGAGATGCTCACCGCCGACGGCGCGCTGCGGCCGCACTACCGGCGCTTCGCGACGCGCTTCGGCACCGTGACGCGCGAAGAATGGGAGGCGCGCCGCCACGCGGTCGACGCGCTGTTCCTGCGGCAGGGCATCACGTTCAACGTCTACGGCGACGCGCAGGGCACGGAGCGGATTTTCCCGTTCGATCTCATGCCGCGCATCATCTCCGCCGGCGAATGGGAAAAACTCGAGGCCGGCCTCGTGCAGCGCATCACCGCGCTGAATCTTTTCCTGCACGACATCTACCACGAGCAGCGGATTCTCAAGGACGGCGTTATCCCGCCCTACTATGTGCTCTCGGCGAAACATTTTCGGCGCGAATTCGTGAATTTCCGCGTGCCGGGCGACATCTACATCCACGTCTGCGGCACCGACCTGATCCGCGGCGCGGACGGCAACTTCATGGTGCTCGAGGACAACGCCCGCTGCCCTTCCGGCGTGAGCTACGTGCTCGAAAACCGCCGCGCGATGAAGCGCACGTTTCCCGATTTCTTCGCCGCCGCCGGCGTGCGGCCCGTCGACAAATACCCCGAGGAACTGCTCAACGTCCTTCGCCACATCGCGCCGAGCGGCGTCAGCGATCCGACCATCGTCGTGCTCACGCCCGGCGCCTACAACTCGGCGTATTTCGAGCACACGTATCTCGCGCGCCAGATGGGCGTCGAGATCGTCGAGGGCCGCGACCTGCTCGTGCGCGACCAGCACGTATTCATGCGCACGACCAAAGGCCTGCAACCCGTGCACGTGATCTACCGCCGCATCGACGACGATTTTCTCGATCCGACCGTCTTCCGCGCCGACTCCGCGCTCGGCGTTCCCGGCCTGATCCACGCGTATCGCGCGGGGAACGTCTCCCTCGCCAACTCCGTCGGCACCGGCATCGCCGACGACAAGGTGATGTATTACTTCGTCCCGCGGATCATCAAATACTACCTCGATCAGGAGCCGCTGATTCCCAACGTCCCGACCTTCCTCGCGAGCGAGGAAAAGGACCGCGCGCACATCCTCGCGAATCTCGACCAGCTCGTCGTGAAAGCCGCCAACGAAGCCGGCGGCTACGGCATGCTGATGGGCCCGCACGCGAGCGCGGCGGAGCGCGAAAAATTCCGCCAGCTCATCGAGGCCGATCCGCGCAACTACATCGCGCAGCCGATGATTTCGCTCTCGCGCCATCCGACCTACATCGACGACAGCGGCACGCTCGAAGGCCGGCACGTCGACCTGCGGCCTTACATCCTCTACGGCAAGAAAACCACGATCATCCCCGGCGGGCTCACGCGCGTCGCCCTGCGCCGCGGCTCGCTCGTCGTCAACTCGTCCCAAGGCGGCGGCAGCAAGGACACGTGGGTGTTGTATGGCGACGAATGAACCCACGGTAGCGAGTAGCGAGTAGCGAGCATGCAAAACCGCCAAACTGACGTCCGCCTCACAACTACTCGCTACCCGCTACTCACTACTCGCTACCGATCGAACCCATGCTCTCCCGCGTCGCCAACTCCCTCTACTGGATGAGCCGCTACCTCGAGCGCGCGGACAACACCGCGCGCCTCGTCGACGTCAACCTTCAGCTCCTGCTCGATCATCACACGCTCGATGACCAGGCGCTCGCCGGCTACTGGCGGCCGATCGTGCAGAGCGCCGGCGACGAGTCGCTGTTTTCCTCGCTGCATCGCCAGGCGACGGCGGCGAGCGTGACGGAGTTTCTCGTTTTCCAGATCGAAAATCCCAACTCCATCCTCGGCGCGATCACGCAGTCGCGCGAAAACGCCCGCATGGTCCGCGACCAGATCACCTCGGAGCTCTGGGAAGAGCTCAACCGGCTCTACCTTTTTCTCGGCACGCCGCGCGCGCGGGCGCTGCTTCGCTCGAGCCCGGTGGAATTTTTCCAGGAGATCAAGGCCGCCTCGCTCCACGTGCAGGGCCTGGTCGGCGCGACCGTGCCGCACAACGAAGGCTGGCACTTCATGCAGGCGGGAAAATATCTCGAGCGCGCGGACAAGACTTCCCGCATCCTCGACGTGCGCCAGGCCACGTTTCCCGAGCGCGGCGCGCCGGCGATGGCCACGCAGACCGACGCCCTCGAATGGGCCGCCGTCCTCCGCTCGTGCAGCGCGTGGGACGCCTACAAGTCCGCGCACGGCGCCGACGTGCTGCCCGCGCGCGTCGCGGAATTCCTGCTGCTCTCCGAGGATTTTCCGCGCTCGGTCCGCTTCTGCGTCGAGGAGCTGAACCGCTGCCTGCGCAGCATCTCCGGCGTGGCGGGCGGCCGGTTTTCGAACGACGCCGAAAAGCTTGCCGGCCGGCTCGTCGCCGAGTTGCAGTTTGGCACGGCGGAGGAAATCTTCGACGCCGGCCTCCACACCTACATCGACGTGCTCCAAACCAAGCTCAACGCGATCGGCGAAGCGCTGTTTCAAGCCTACATCTTCCAGCCGTTCCTCGCGCCCGATGCCGCGCAGCTCCAGCAACAGGAGGAGCAACAGCAGCAACAATCGCTCGCCGCGCCCGGACGATGAAGCTGCAGGTTTTTCACCGCACGCATTACGCTTACGCCGCACCGGTCCGAGAGAGCTTCAACGAAGCCCGCCTCCGCCCGGTCTCCGCGGAGGGGCAGATTTGCCAGAGCTTCATGCTGAAGGTGCTGCCCGCCACGCGGCTCACGCACTACCTCGATTTCCAGCGCAACTACGTCCATCTTTTCGACATCAGCGAGTCGCACACGGAGCTTAACGTCGAGGCGACGTCGACCGTCGCGACCAGTGGCGAACGCGTGCTCGCCGCCGACGCCGCCACGACACCGCTCGCCGAAATGCCCGCCTGCGCGCAACGCGACGGCTGCCACGATTTCCTGCAGACAAGCCGCTACGTCGACCAGCATCCCGACGCCTGGCGCCTCGCGCTCGACCTCACGCACGGCATCGCCGGCGCGTGGCAGGCCGCGCAGGCCGTGACGCGCCACATCCACCGCGATTTCGTCTACCAGCCCGCGTCGACCAACGTGCACACGCCGATGAGCGAAGTGCTGAAAAATCGCCGCGGCGTCTGCCAGGATTTCGCGCACGTGACGATCGGCCTTTGTCGCGCGCTGAAAATTCCCGCGCGCTACGTGAGCGGTTATCTCTACAACGGTCCCGCCGACCAGCTTCGCGGCGCGCAGGCGAGCCACGCGTGGGTCGAGGTCTATCTCCCCGAGCTCGGCTGGCGCGGACTCGATCCGACCAACGACCAGCAGCCCGACGAACGCTACGTGAAGATCGCCGTCGGCCGCGATTACGCCGACGTCTCGCCGCTGCGCGGCACGTATCGCGGCACGCCGCAGCGCAAGATGACCGTCGAGGTGCTCGTCACCGCCCTCGAGCCGGCGCCGGTCTGAAGAACGGCGCTACAGCGGTTTAAATTGAAGTGTAGCCGCGACGATGCAGGTCGGGGTTCATCCCCAACTTGTCGGGCATAAAGCCCGACCTGCAAAACCGGCGAGGGAATTTCTGAAACCGCTGTAGCGCGAAGGCGCTCAGATTTTCCCGCGGAAATACGCGATCGTGCGCTGCAGTCCGTCCTCGAGCTGCACGGTCGGCTGCCACTTCAGCATTTTTTTCGCGAGCGCGATGTCGGGCTGGCGCTGCTTCGGGTCGTCCGCCGGCAGCGGCTTGTGCACGATCTTCGATTTTCCGCCGACGAGCTTCAACGTGAGCTCCGCGAGCTGGCGCATCGTGAATTCGCCCGGGTTGCCGAGATTCATCGGCCCGACCGTTTCCGTCTGCGCCATGAAGCGCACGAAACCCTCGATCAGATCGTCGACGTAGCAGAACGAGCGCGTCTGCGTGCCGTCGCCGTAGAGCGTGAGGTCCTCGCCCTTCAGCGCCTGCACGATGAAATTCGACACCACGCGGCCGTCGTTCGGGTGCATGCGCGGGCCGTAGGTGTTGAAGATGCGCACGACGCGGATATCGACCTTGTTCTCGCGGTGATAGTCGAAGAAGAGCGTCTCCGCGCAGCGCTTGCCCTCGTCGTAGCAGGAACGTTTGCCGATCGGGTTGACGTTGCCCCAGTAGCTCTCCGGCTGCGGATGCACCGTGGGATCGCCGTAGATCTCGCTCGTGCTCGCCTGGAAAATCCGCGCCCGCACGCGCTTCGCCAGCCCGAGGCAGTTGATCGCGCCCATCACCGATGTCTTGATCGTCTTGATCGGGTTGTATTGGTAATGCGGAGGCGAGGCCGGGCACGCGAGGTTGTAGATCTGGTCGACCTCGAACTTGAACGGGTCGATGATGTCGTGCCGCACGAACTCGAAATTCGCGTGCCCGAGCAGGTGCGCGATGTTGCCTTTCTGGCCGGTGAAGAGGTTGTCGACGCACACGACTTCGTGGCCGTCCGCGATCAACCGGTCGCAGAGGTGCGACCCGAGAAAGCCCGCTCCACCGGTCACGAGAATGCGCATACGGGCGACGCTGGAAGATCGCGCGCGGCATTTCCAGCAAAACCGCGCGGCCTACCGCGGCGCGAAAAATTTGTTCCGCACGTTGACGCAACTTTTTTCGTTGGCGCGACGAAACGCACCCGTATTTCCGCGTGTCCCGAATCCGTTCGGGAACCAAAACCTACTATGAACCTGACTCAGAAAATCACCCTCGCACTTGGTCTGGCCCTGGCCGGTGCGAGCTATGCTCAAACCTCGTCGACCGTCACGCCGGTCGGCGTCCTCGGCCAGCAGTTCACGGAGCTCAGCTTCGGCACGTCGGACATTCGGCACGTCTCGCCGAATTTCTACGACCTGAGCCTCGCCGGCAACGTGCCGGTCGCTCCCAACGTCGATCTCGGCGCCAGCTACGGCTACGGATGGATCGGCGGCGCGTATCGTGGACATGCCAACCAGATCGAAGGCACCGGCACGTTCCACACGAACTACAACGGCGTGAAGCCGTTCGTCTCCCTCGGGCTCGGCTACCAGTGGGCCAGCTTCAAGGGCGGCTACGACGACCTCGGCCTGTGGGGCGCCTCCGTCGGCGTGGAAATTCCGGCGGGCGCGCTCGCGCTCACTCCGCGCATCGTCTACGCCGACGATTTCCGGGGCAGCAGCCGGAGTTCGCAGCAGACCTCTTACGAGGTGGAAGGCAACTACTGGGTGTCGCGCACGACGGCGGTCTTCGGCAGCGTCGGCTTCACCGACACCAACAACAGTGGCAACGATTCGTGGGACTACCGCGTCGGACTTCGCCTGAAGTTCTGATCGGCCCCGCGTTTTTTTCCGGCCCGCGCGGTTCGCCGCGCGGGCTTTTTATTTCACGCGCGCCGACTTCGCGCGCGCACTTTACGCCAGCCGCGCCGCCGCACCCGCCTCGTAGCGCTCGATCCACGCGCGCGACCACCCGCCGAAATCGCCCCCCTCGATGTGCGCCCGCGCCTCGTCCATCAGCGCGAGGAAGAAATGGAGATTGTGAATCGTGAGCAGCGTGCCGCTCAGCATCTCGCCCGCCATCGTCAGGTGCCGCAGATAGGCGCGGGAAAAATTGCGCGTGTAGTTGCGCGCGCCGGTCGCGTTTTCCTCCTCGACGATCGGCCGCGGATCGGCGCGGTATTTTTCGTTGCGCAGGTTCAGCGGCCCGTCGGGCGTGAAGACGAGGCCGTTGCGCGCCACGCGCGTCGGCAGCACGCAGTCGAACATGTCCACGCCGAGCGCGATCATCTTCAACAGCTGCGGCGGCGTGCCGAGGCCCATCGTGTAGCGCGGCTTGTCCGCCGGCAGAAACGGCGTCGTCGCGCCGACCTGTTTCAGCATCTCCGGTTCCGGCTCGCCCACGCTCACGCCACCGACCGCGTAGCCGGGAAAATCCAGCGCCGCGAGCGACTCCGCCGCCTCGCGCCGCAAATCGTCGAACGTCGAGCCCTGCACGATCGCGAACACGTGGTGGCCCGCCGCGAGAAATCCGCTCTCCTCCGCGATCGCCTTGCACTGCTCCGCCCAGCGCCGGCTGCGCGCGACCGCCTTCGCGCACGCGTCGCGCTCGCACGGCCACGGCGGACACTCGTCGAGCACCATGGCGATGTCGCTGCCGAGATTCTGCTGGATCGTCATCACCTCGCGCGGTCCGAGAAAATGTTTCGCGCCGTCGAGGTGCGATTGAAACGCCACGCCCTCGTCGCGGATGTCGCGCAGCTTCGCGAGCGAGAAAACCTGGAAGCCGCCGCTGTCCGTCAGGATCGGCCCGCCCCAGCCCATGAACGCGTGCAGCCCGCCGAGCTCGCGCACGAGTTCGCTGCCCGGCCGCAGGTTGAGGTGATACGTGTTGCCGAGGATGATCTGCGCGCCGAGCTCGCGCAGTTGCGCCGGCGTCACGGCCTTCACCGTCCCCTGCGTGCCGACCGGCATGAAGATCGGCGTCTCCACCACACCGTGACGCGTGCGCAGCCGCCCGCGCCGCGCGGCGGTGACGGCGTCGGTTTTCAAAAGGTCGAAGGATTTGGACATCTTGGCTGTGAGCCGCCGATCCGAGCTCGGCCCGAAACTGTTCTGGCGATCGCGGACCGCCGCTACGGCGCCCAAACTAACCCGCACGCTTGACCCTGCTGTCAATCCGCGAGCTACTAGAGGCAAAATTCCCGTGCTGCTCGTCATCGACAACTACGACTCGTTCACCTTCAACCTCGTCCAATATTTCGGGCAGTTGGGCGTGGCGCAGCGCGTCTTCCGCAACGACGAGATCACGCCCGCCGACGCCATCGCGCTGAATCCCGACCGCGTCCTGCTTTCACCCGGCCCATGCTCGCCACGCGAGGCCGGCGTCACGCTCGACATCATCCGCGCATTTGCCGGGAAAAAACCGATCTTCGGCGTCTGCCTCGGCCACCAGTCGATCGGCCACTACTTCGGCGGCCACGTCGTGCGCGCGTCGCGCCTCATGCACGGCAAGACCTCGCCGATCCGCCACCAGAACACCGACGTCTTCCGCGGCCTGCCGCAAAATTTCGCCGCCACGCGCTATCATTCGCTGCTGGTCGAACGCGCGACGTTCCCCGTCGAGCTCGAGATCACCGCCGAAACCGCCGAAGGCGAAGTGATGGGCCTGCGCCACAAGACGCTGCCGATCTGGGGCGTGCAGTTTCACCCCGAGTCGATCGCGACCGAAGGCGGCATACGCATCCTCGAGAACTTCCTCGCGCTCAATTGAAATGAACCGCGCCGCCTGCCCGACCCACGAAAACAAAGCGGACCTTTTTCGTGTTTTTCGTGTATTTCGTGGTTAATAAATCTCCATGCGCTGCCCCAAATGCACTTCCATCGAGGACAAGGTGATCGACTCGCGCATCAGCAAGGAGGGCTCGACGATCCGCCGGCGCCGTGAGTGCCTCGAATGCGGCTATCGTTACACGACGACCGAGACGCTCGTCCGCGACGGCGTCGTGGTCATCAAGCGCGACGGCCGCCGCGAGGAATTCGACCGCGAGAAACTCGTCCGCGCCGTCCGCGCCGCGTGCCACAAGCGCCCCGTCGATGCCGAACAGATCGCGATGCTCGTCGAGGACGTGATGGACGCGATGGAGGCGCAGTTCGAAAAAGAAATTCCCTCGCGCGCGATCGGCGAAGGCGTGATGCAGCGGCTCCGCACCGTCGATCAGGTCGCCTACGTCCGCTTCGCGAGCGTCTACAAGGAATTCCGCGATGTCGCCGAATTCGTCGACGAGATCAGCACGCTGGGAAAAACGAAAAAAGAAAACCGCTGAAAGACGGATCACGCATGAGCACGAACTCACTCGTGCCTCTGAATTAGTGTCTCATTGGTGTTCGTCAGTGGTTCAAAATGTCTTCTTCGCCTGCCCGCGATCGCGACGACCTGCGCCGGCTGCATTTCGTCAATGCACTCTTCGCGCACGCCACCGGCCAGGACCTTTACCTCGCCGCGCAGATCAAGTCCGCGATCGCCTTCAGCCTCGCCGAGCTCGCCGCGCAAACCGCCGCCCAGCCCGAGCTCGCCGAAAAATACGACGCCGCGTTCAACGCCGCCGCCGCCGACCTGCTCGCCAAGCTTTTCGCGCACCAGCCGCGCCACGGTTTTTTCCACTGGGATGCGTCGCTCACCCTCGCCGCGGCGACGCCGCTTTTCACCCGCGCCGAAATCATGGCCGGCCTGAAAAAACTCGCGCCCTTCCGCGACGCGACGCTGCTCGTCACCAACCTCCGGCCCGCGCTCATCCCGCCCGCGCGCCGCGCCACGCCGCGCCGTCAGCGCGACTACGAAGAAGCGCTCGCCTTCATCCGCGACCTCACCGCCGCCCGCACCGCGCGCGGCACAAATCTGCAGCTGCTGTTTTTGTGAAACCACGAAACTCACCCGAGACCCGAAACCACTCTCGCGGCTGAAATCCGCTCCCTCTTTCGCGGGTTTCGTGTATTTCGTGTGCCCGATCGCCATGGCCAAAACGCTCTTCGAAAAAATCATCGCCCGCGAAGTCCCCGCAAAAATCGAGCACGAGGACGATCGCTGCATCGTCATCCACGACATCTCGCCGCAGGCGCCCGTCCATCTGCTCATCATTCCCAAGCAGCCGATCCCGCGCATCGGCGCGGCGACCGCCGACGACGAGCCGATCCTAGGTCACCTGCTCGTCACCGCCGGCACGATCGCGAAAAAACTCGATCTCGCCCACGGCTTCCGCCTCGTCGTCAACAGCGGCCCCGACGCCTGCGAAACCGTCCCGCACGTCCACGTGCACCTGCTCGCCAAGCGCCAGATGACGTGGCCGCCGGGCTGAACCTGCGTTGGCGAGATTTTTCGATGGCACCGGCTCTTCGAGGCGCGCCGATTTTTTGTCACCTCCCCGGTCGTATCGACCACTGAGTCGAGATGAATGCTTCCTCGGCCCTTTCCGAGAATTCCGATTCTGAGCTGGTCGTCCTCGCGCGCGGCGGCGATCGCGACGCCTACGGCCAGCTCGTCGCGCGTCACCAGACACTCGTCGTCTCGCTCGCGTATAGCGCGTGCGGCGATTTCGCGCGCAGCCAGGACATCGCGCAGGAAGCCTTTGTCGCCGCGTGGCGCCAGCTCGCCGAGCTGGACGACGCCGCGAAGTTCAAAGCCTGGCTCTGCGGCATCGCGCGGAACCTCAGCCTCAATCTCGTCCGCCGCCAGATCCGCCGCGACGAACGCCTGCCCGCCGGCACCGCCGATGCTGCTCGCGAACCCGCTGCCACCACCGCCGATCCGCGCGAGCAGGCAGTCCGCCAGGAAGAATCCGCGATCGTCTGGCGCGCGCTCGAGCAACTGCCGGAAACTTATCGCGAGCCGCTGATTCTTTTTTATCGCGAGCATCACTCCATTGAGCGCGTCGCCGCCGCGCTCGATCTCTCCGAGGATACCGTCAAGCAACGCCTCTCCCGCGGCCGCGGCCTGTTGCGCGACCAGGTCGAAAATCTCGTCGAGCGCTCGCTCGGGAGCACGACACCCGGCGTCCTCTTCACGACCGCCGTCCTCGCTGCGCTGCCGATCACCGCGGCGCAGCTTGCGGCCGGCACATTCGCCGCCGCGAAGGGCGGCGCGGGCGCGAAGGCCTCGACGCTCGCGATCTTCGCCACATCGCTTCTCGCGATTCCCCTCCTGAATATCGGCATCAGCATTTTCTTCGGGCGGCAGTTGCTGCGCTCCAGTCGCTCGCCCGAGGAGCGCAAATTTCTTCGGCGCCTCTGGTGCACCCAAAGTCTCGTCACCAACGCGGCACTCCTCGCGGTCTTTGCGCTGGTGGGCTGGGACATGCGCGGCGGCGCGCCGTTCTTCAACGTCACTGCGTTTACGCTGCTGTCGCTCGCGTTGATCTGCTTCATGATCGCGGTGCCCGTTGCGACGCTGGTGCTGAATCGCGAGCGCCTCCCCGATTTCGCGCGAAACGCGAGCCTCCCGGTCAACGCCTCGCGCTGGCGCCGCAAGATGTTTCTCGGGCCTCGCCGCGCGGTGATCTATCGCTCGAAGCTGACGCTTCTCGGCCTACCATTGCTCGACATCCGCTTCGGCCATTCGGAGGAGCAGCCGCTCGTGCGCGGAACAGCCGTCGGCTGGATTGCGCTCGGCGATGTCGCGCAAGGCGTCGTGTTTGCCGCCGGCGGATTTGCCGTCGGCGGGATCGCCGTGGGCGGAATCGCGCTCGGCGCGCTGTCGGGCGGCTATTTTGCTGGCGGACTCGTTGCCGCAGGCGGCGTGGCGTTCGGCGGCCTGGCGAACGGCGTGGTTGTCGCCGTCGGTCATCTCGCGATTGGCGCGTGCATCAGCTTCGGTTGGGAAGCGGCCTCCGGCCTCGTAGCCGTCAGCCGGCACGTCGCCAGCGGCGGAATCGCGTTCGCCGAAATCACGAGCTACGCTGGCGCTCACAACTGGGCCGACCTGAACCCGATCGTGCAGACCTTCCGGCCTGCGGTCGTTGTTCAGATTTTTCTGCCCGGCGTGGTCAATGCGATCGCCGCCGTCCTCGGCAGCAACGCCTGCATCCGTTATCCGCGCACGCACGCCAATGAACCTGCCGCCTCCAGCACGGGCGATCGCTTTGCGGTCCGCGTGGCCTTCGCCAGCCTGCTGTGCGCCGCGATGGCGGCGCTCGCGTGGAGCTTCGACATCGCGATCGAGCGCACAAAGCGCCACATGACCGCAGACGCCGACGCGGCCATCGCCGTCGCTTGCGATGCCGTGTCTCGCGCGTCCGACGACGACGCCAAAGCCGAAGCGCACTATGCCCTGGGCAAAGAACTCGCCAAGGCACAGCGTTTTCCCGCCGCGCTCGCGGAATTTCTCTGGTGCTTCGATCGCGGCGCGCCGCCGTCATCCGATTTCGCCGCGACGCGCACCGGCGCTTTGCTCTCCGATCTCCAAAACCTGAGCGAAAATTATCCGCCCGCAAAAACCGCGCTGGTGGAACGCCGCGATCGCGCCGCAGCCTCGCTTCTCGCCGCCGAGGGCACGCGTGAAACGGTGAGCGATTTCGTGACGTTGAATCGCGCGCTCGGCGAAGAAGCCCGCTCGCTCGAACTCTACGACCAGCTTCCCGCCTCGAACAAATCGCGTGCGCTGCTCGCGGGCCGGCTCTTTCACCAGTTTCTCGAAAACCGCCGCTACGCCAATGCGCTAGAGGCCGATCCGCCCGCTCGCATTTTTCAACAGTGGTTGGCGATGCAGGCCTCGGATTTTCGACGCGAAAAGTCGACGACGCTGCCGTTCGTCCGAAAAGCGCTTCGCGACTACGACGTGCGTTGGGTCGCCGATCGCATCGAGGCGCTCGCCGGCGCGGGCCAGCTCGACGACGCGCGCGACCTGCTCGCTCGCGCGCACGCCTACGACGCCTCGCCGGAAGCGCGCGCCGCCTATCGAGCCGCCCTGAATCGCGCCAGCCACGCCGAGCTGCTCGGCCCGGATTCCGTTTCGGCCGCGCCGACTCGCTGAAACGAAACACGCTCGCCCTCAGCCCCGCGCCTCGAACGCGCCGTCCGCCCGCTTCGCGATCAGCCGTTTCAACTCGAGCATCATCAGCGTCGCCGACAATTGCGCCGCGGATAAATTCGTCTGCGCCGCCAGCGCATCCGCCGAGAGAATCGCGCCGCCGCGGAAGCATTCGAAGACTTTCGCTTCCTCGTCGGTGAGATTCGCCGGCCGGCCCGCGGCGACATCCGCCGGCTTCTCCGCGATCGGCGCCGGCCGCATGCCTTCGAGGTAGTTCAGCTCGGCGAGCACGTCGTCGACGCTCGTCAGCAGCGTCGCGCCGTCGCGAATCAACTGGTGACAACCCGCGCTCGTGTTCTGGTCGATCCGCCCCGGCACGGCGAAAATCAGCCGGCCCTGCTCGCCCGCGAAGCGCGCCGTGATCATCGCACCGCCGTCGACGTCGCTCTCGACGACGATCACGCCTTCGCACATGCCGGCGACGATGCGATTGCGCATCGCGAACGACTGCCGGTCCGCGCGCCGGCCAAAAGGAAACTCCGACAGCACCGCGCCCTCCGCCTCGATCCGCCGATACAATTCCAGGTTTTCCGGCGGATAAATGATGTCGATCCCGCAGCCGACGACCGCCGCGGTCTTGCCGCCGACCGAGAGCGCGCCCTCGTGCGCCGCCGTGTCGATGCCGCGCGCCAGCCCGCTCACGACGCAGAAACCCAGGCGCGCGAGCTCGGCGCCGAGTTTCTTCGCCGTCGCCTGACCGTAGAGCGTCGTGCGCCGCGAGCCCACGATCGCGAGACACGGCTGCGCGAAATCGTATTTCCCGCGCCGGTAAAGTCCGATCGGCGGATCGTGAATTTCCTTCAGCAGCCGCGGATAACTCGCGTCGCGCGGGCTGATGAAATCCGCGCCGCTCTTCGCCATCCGCTCCTCCTCGCGCGCGAGGTCAAAGTGCGCGCGCCAGTTGGCGATCGTCTCCGAGATCACCGGCCCGACGCCCTTCACGCCTTCGAGCCGCCGCTTCCCTGCGGTAAACACTGCGCGCGGATCGCCGCCGAGTTCGTCGAGCAGCCGGTTGAGCGTGATCGGCCCGATGTTCGGCAGCGCATTGAGCGCGAGCAGCGCCTGGCGTTCGGTCAACTCGCTGGACATGCCGCGCACTCTCGCAACGCCGCCGGAAGAAAGTCGAGCAGCTCCGTCGTGTGCACCGCCACCTGCCCGCGCGCGCGCGCCAGCAAATCCGCCGCGCGCCCGTGCCATACGACGCCGCGACACGCCGCCAGCCGCAAATCCCGCGGCGTCTGCGCCGCGAGTCCGCCGATCAAGCCCGCAAGCAAGTCTCCGCTGCCGCCCCGCGCCAGCACCGGCCCGCCAAACGGACTGTAGAACCCGTGCTTGCCGCCCTGCACCACCGCCGTGAGCCGACCCTTCACGACCATCACCGTTTGGTGCGCGACGGCGGTCTGATAGAAATCGTCGCCCGCCAGAATCCGTCTCAACTCGCCCAGGTGCGGCGTCAGCACGCGTGGCGCCGCGCCGGCGCGCACGATCTCGGGCTGCAGCGCGTCGGCATCGAGCACCAAGGGAATCGCCGCGTCCTTCACCAGCCCGGCGACCAGGGCGACCGTTTCCGCTTCGCGCCCCAACCCCGGACCCATCAGGAGCACCGTCGCGCGCTCCACCCGCTCGCGCAGGAGATGTTGTCCTTCCAACGCGAGCCCACCCGAGGGCGTTTCCGGCCAGCCCACCCACATCGCCTCCGGCGCTCGCGCCGCGAACGCAGGCACCAGCGACTCCGGCACGAACGCCGTCACAAGCCCCGCGCCGCTGCGCAGCGCCGCGAGCACGCTCATCAACACCGCGCCCGGATAGCTGCGCGAGCCGCCGACCACGAAGAGGTGGCCGTAGCCGCGCTTGTCCGACTCCGGCGCGCGCAGTCCGGCGAGCGGCGCGAGCACGCGCGGCGTGAGAATCCCCAGGCGCGCGTTGTTTTCCTCGTCACCGAAAAAACCGAGATCGAGATAACGCAGCCGCCCGACGCAATCGCCATTCTGGCCGTTCACGACGAGGTCCTTCACGACGCCGGTCGCATAGGTGAAATCGGCGCGGAAAACCGCGTCGCCCCGCCGGCTCGTTTCGCCCAGCCCGCTGGGCAAATCCACCGCCGCCCGGAGTCGCACGGCCAATTCGTTCACGCGTTTCAGCAAATCGCTCACGTGCGCCGGCGCCGGCGCGCGAAACTGAAAACCAAAAATCCCGTCGAGACAGAGCGCGTAGCTCGTGGCTCGGGCGTCCCGCCCGTGATTTTCCGCCAACCCGGGCGAGACGCCCGTGCCACAACTGACGCGCTCGCGCGCGCTCTGCGCGAGTTCGCGCCACGCGCGCGCCGCGAGCGGCCGCAGCGCGCGTTCGCCGAAGACAAAAATCACCTCCGCCGTCGCCGCCGGAAATTTTTCGAGCAGCACGCGCGCGGCGATGAGCGCGTCGCCGCCGTTGTGGCCCTTGCCCGCGAGCACGAGGATTCTTCCGTCGGCCGGGAAGCCGCCGATCTCCTCGAAATCGCGGAGCACCGCCTCCGCCACCGCGCGGCCCGCGCGCTGCATCGCCGGCCATTCCTTCGCCTCGTCACCGGCGAACAACTTCGCCTCGAGCTCGCGCGCTTCCGCGCAGGACAAAATCGGATGCGCGGGAATTTTCACGGCGTCGCCTTCGGAGTTTCCGGCGCGACGGGCGCCGGTCGCGCGGTCTCCGCGGGCGGCGCCGGCCGTTCGTAACGGTCGTGATCGCGCCACTCGCGATACTGCTCCTCGCTCTCCGTAAATTCCAGCGGGCACTCCGCTGGCGGCTGGCGGCCGTGCCGCACGACGCGGCGCGTCAGCTTCGGAATCGTGCGGAAGTAAACTTCGTCGCCGATCCGCCGCACCTCGTAGAAATCGGTGAAGTTTTCCGTGCCCGCGTTCCATAGCGCGACCTCCGTCGCGTCGCTGTCCCACACGACGTATTTTCCCCACTGGTCAAACACCGCCTCGATCGTCGTGAGATTCGCCGGCGCCGGCGTGCGCGGCGGCTCGACGCGCGGTGGTGGTGGCGGCGCGACGATCTTTGGCGCCGGCTTCGGGAGCACCATCATGAACAAGGCGCCGAGCACGAAGCCGACGGAAATCCACGAGGGCACCTTGGACATCTTCGCCGGCGACGGCGGAAACTTTTTTCTCGGCGCGTCTTCGTTCTCGTCCATGGCCGGTGAGATCGCCGCTCAAGCGCGCACGAGCGCGGCGACCGCGAGCGCGTGGCTCTCCGTGTGCGAGAGCGTGAGCATCACATGGGTCGCGCCGACGTGCGCGAGCAGCGCCGCGCCTTTTTCGTCGAGCCGCACGAGCGGCTCGTGCCGCGCGCCGTGGTAGACCGAGACCGACCGCCAGCCGAGCTCCGCGCCGATGCCGGTGGTGAAACATTTCGAGACCGCCTCCTTCGCCGCGAAGCGCGCCGCGATGTGCTTGTGCGGCGCGCCCATGCTCGTGCAGTAGGCTTTTTCCTCGTCGGTCAGGATGCGGTCGAGAAACCGCTCGCCGTGCCGCTCGATCACGCCGCGAATCCGTTCCACCTCGATCAGATCGGCACCGAGGCCGATGAGGATTCCGCCGGGAGGAAGTTGAAGAGAGAGAGACATGGAAGACAGGGGAAGACTGGAAAGACGTGAAAGAGCGGAAGATGGTGAGACCCGAACGCTAGTTTGTCTCCCGTTCCGGCGTTCTCGCCTTTTTCGCGTTCTTCAAGAATCCATCCGCGCCTTCATTTCGCGCACCGCCTCCTCGACGCCGGTGAAGAGCGCGCGGCTCACGATGCTGTGGCCGATGTTGAGCTCGTGCAGGTGCGGCAGCGTGCGCACTTCGGCGATGTTCACGTAGTTGATGCCGTGCCCGGCGTTGACGACGAGGCCGAGCTCGTGCGCGCGCACCGCGCCCAGCCGCAGGCGCTGAAACTCCGCCGCCTGCCGCGGCGTGTGGCACACGTTGGCGTAGGCGCCGGTGTGCAGCTCGATCCACGGCGCACCGATCTTCGCGCTCAATTCGATCTGCCGCTCGTCCGGATCGATGAACAAACTCGTCTTGATTCCGGCCGCGTTCATCGCCTGCACGACCGCCGCGACGCGCTCGCGATTCGCGACGATGTCGAGTCCGCCTTCCGTGGTGATTTCGGTGCGGTTCTCCGGCACGAGGCAGACCGAGTCGGGCTTCAACCCGAGCGCAAACTCCGTCATCGCCGGCGTGCACGCCATCTCGAGATTCAGCCGCGTCGCGATGCTTTCGCGCAGCCGCCGCACGTCGCGCTCCTGGATGTGCCGGCGGTCTTCCCGCAGATGCACCGTGATGCCGTCGGCGCCCGCGCGCTCGGCCAGCAGCGCAAACGTCACTGGATCCGGCTCGACGGCACCGCCCGGCGCGCCCGCCGCATCGCGGTAGCGCGCCTGCCGCAGCGTGGCGCAGTGGTCGATGTTGACGCCGAGCAGAATCATGGAAGGCGCAACGTGACAGAATTTCCGCGGGGAGGAAAACAGGAAATAAAGTTAGACGCGCCCCGCTCTTGTCCTCATGGGTTCGCGTCCGACGCCGTGACCTCCTCGCCGCCCAAAAAAGAAAATCCGCTGCTCAACCTCGTCTGCAATCTCGTGCTGCCGACGACGGTGCTGATCTGGCTGAGCAAGGACCGGCTGCTCGGTCCGTTCTGGGGTCTGGTCGTCGCGCTGATTTTTCCGCTCGGCTACGGCGTCTACGATCTGGTCACGCGGCGGAAGACGAACTTCCTCTCGATCCTCGGATTCGTGAGCGTGCTGCTCTCCGGCGGACTCGCGCTGCTCAAGGTCGGCGGCCTGTGGTTCGCGGTGAAGGACGCTGCCTTGCCCACGCTGATCGGCCTCGCCGTGCTCGCCTCGCTGCGCTCGAAATCTCCGCTCGTGCGCGAGCTTTTCTACAACGAGCAGATCATCGACGTCGCGCGCATCGACGCCGTGCTCGCCGAACGCGGCCAGCGCGAGCATTTCGAGCGGCTGCTGCGCCGCGCGAGCATCGCGCTCGCGCTCACCTTCATCGCGACGGCGCCCGTCAGCTTCGCGCTCGCGCGCTACGTGCTCACCGCCACGCCGGGCACGCCGGAGTTCAACGCGCAGCTCGGAAAAATGCACTGGCTCGTCCTGCCGGTCATCACCGTGCCGAGCGTGATCGCGTTGATGATCGTCTTCTGGCGGCTCGTCCACGGACTTTCGCGGCTAACGGGTCTCACGACCGACGAAATTTTCCACGACGAGAAAAAATAGCTCTGGAGCAACTCGACTCAGCGCCGCCGCTGCTCGACCGACGCAACCACGCCGCGATTGAACGCCACGCGGATCACTTCGTCCGCGTGCGTGCTGTAGACATCGCGCGTCACCGGCTCGTGGTAGATGAGATAGCCGCGGCCATTTCCCGCCGGCACGATCACGCGATGCCAGCCGACCCACGCGGTGCCTTCGTATTGCTCCCAATACGAGCGATAAATCCACGTTTCCTGGACGCCATCCGCCGTGCTGGCCGTGCGTTTCTCGTCGGGATGCCCGAGCGCGATGTAAACCATGTCCTGCGTGTCGCCCACGCCGATGTGCCCGCGCTGCAACCGTTGCTGCGTGTCGGGCGGGAGCGATTCGTAGACCTCGGACTTTTCGCGCGCCCGCGATTGAAACGTGTCGCAACCCGCGAGCGAAAACAAGGCCGCGGCCGCCGCCAGTGAAACCAAAATCGTCGATGTGCTTGTCTTCATGATGAACGGCCTCCTGCCGTAGCGCGTTGGACCGATCGCAGCGCCGCTGGTTCGGGCTCACGCCACAAGTCGCTCGGACAACGCGACTCTTTTTTCGCGTCCGTCCCGGGATTCGCCCGAGCGCGTCGCGCTATTTTCCCGCGGCGTCGGCCTGCAAGCTCGCCGGCTGCGCGAAGGCGTCGTCCGCCAGTTCGGGATTCGCCTCGATCTGCTCGACGCGCGTCTCCTGCACCGCGTGTCCGTCCGACGTCACCGTTATCCGGTGCGGCAGCAACACGCCGTTCACCGGTCGGTAGTCTTCGTAGCGCGTGACGATCTTGATTGTGCGCCCGCCGATACTCGTCCGCTCCTCCACGCGCGCCGCGATCAGGTAGCTGTCCGGATCGACAAACAACAAATACGTCTGCGCCAGCTTTCGCGTCACGAGCACGCGCAGCCGCTTTTCGCCGCCGTCGTCGACCTCGCCGCCGTAGTCGAAAGAGAAACCCCGCGTCGCGCCCGCGACCAGCGGATCGTCGAACTCCGCGTCCGCGGCGAATACCTTCGCCGCCGCGGCGTCCATCAAGCGATAGCGCGGCGGCCACGAGCCGGTGTCGAATTCCCACGGCGGATTCTGCCCGTCGCTCACCTGCACGAGCGTGCGGCCGTTCACGCCGGTTTCGAGTCGCACGCGATCCGGCCGTGCCGCGAGCAGCGTGAACGCCACCTTTTTCTCGCCCGCGATCGCCACGCCCCGCGCGCGCAGCGAAACCAGCGCCGCGATGCGCGCCCGACCGCCCAAGGCCTCGATGTGGATGCGCACGAGATCGTCGGCCCGATCCGCGCGGGCCAGCGCCGCCAGCAGGAAAAATCCGATGAGAAAAACGGGCCGCATGTGCCGCCACGCTCGCGCAAACGCGTGTCCGCGACAAGTCTCGTCCTTTTCGCCGCGCGCGGCGCCGACGCGGGCAATTTTCATTTGCAGTTGTTCGCGTTCCCGCCGCCGTTCATAGACGCCGCACCAAAATCCTCCGTGCCCGCCATCACCCGCATTTTTTCCGACGTCCACTACGGTGATCGCGCCAGCCGTGTCGTGCGGCTCGCGCAGCTCCGGCCGCTGCTCGACCACGTCGACGGACTCATCCTCAACGGCGACACGCTCGACACCCGCACCGGCCCGAAGCCCGCACGCACCGCCGCGCTGCGCGCCGAGGCGCTCGACTTCTTCGCGCGCGAGGTGCCGGCCGTGACGCTGCTCACCGGCAATCACGACGCCGACATCTCGCCGCATCACTTCCTCGATCTGGCCGACGGGCGCGTGGTCGCGCTGCACGGCGACGTGCTGTTCGACAGCATCGTGCCTTGGGGCCACGACGCACCGCTGGTCGCGCGGCTGATCGCCGCGGAGCTCGCCACGCTCCCGCCCGATACGCTGCACCGGCTCGATCAACGCTTCGCCGTCTGGCGCCGGATCGCCGGCCGCATCCCGCAGCGGCATCAGTCCGAGACGCATGGCCTGAAATACTACGTGCGCCTCGCGCTCGACGTCGGCTGGCCGCCGTTGCGCGCCTTGCAGGTGCTGCGCGCGTGGCGCGAGGAACCGCGGCGCGCCGGAGAGTTTCTGCGCCGGCACCGGCCCGCGGCAAAAGTTCTCCTCGTCGGGCACACGCACCGGCCGGCGATTCTGCGCCCGCCGGGCACGAGCGCGGTCGTGGTCAACACGGGTTCGTTCTGCCCGCCGCTCGGCGGCTTCGCGGCCGACGTGTCGGCGTCGCAGGTGGTCGTGCGCCGTGTCGTGCGGCGGCGCGATGAATTTCGCCTCGGCGAGACCATCGCGGAAATTCCGCTCGCCGATCGCTGAGCTTTCCCCGACACAGATCGCATGAGCATCGAGTTCGGCTGGTGGAACAAGGACGCGGATGGGAAAAAATTCCAGGTCAGCGTCGCTGTCCACGGCGGCAACATCGAATGGTCGCGCAAGCAGGGCCACCACACCTCGTGGGAGCCGCACACGCCCGACGACGACGATCGCGCGCGCCTCGTCGCCGAAGCGGAAAAGCGCGTCCCGCGGCGGCTGATCACGCAAAAGCAATTCGACGAGATCCAGCGCCTCAGCGAGAACGTGGGCACCGGCGGCATCACCGGCCGGCGACGGCGCGGCTCACCGGAACTTTAGGCGCGCGCCCACTCTCCGCCTTTGCCGAACGGGAGTTCGGCGCTCCCGGGAACGCCGACCTCCAGGTCCACCTCTCCTCGACGCCAGCCGCTCTACAACCGCGCCGCCGCCATCGGCCAGAGCAGCTTGAACGACGGACAGTATTTCTCCGGCTGCGCCGCCATCGTGCGCGTGACCTCCGCGGGGGCGGCCCATTCGCCGCGCTCGATTTCCTCCGGATGCAACACAAACGGCCCCTCGTGCCGCAGCCGGTAAACCCACACGAACTCCCAGCCCGTTTCCGCGCACGCGTTGATCCGAAACCAGCGCGCCGGCGCGACCGAGACGCGCACGCCGATCTCCTCCGCGAGCTCGCGCACCGCCGCCCGATCGTAGTCCTCGCCCGCGTCGAGATGCCCCGAGCACGACGAATCCCACAGCCCGGGCGAGAGGTCTTTCTTCATCGAGCGTTTCTGCAAGAACACGCGGCCCGCCGCGTCGAACACCAGCACGTGCACCGCGCGATGCCAGAGCCCGCGCGCGTGCACTTCGCGCCGCAGCGCGCGCCCGATCGGCTCGTCGCGCTCGTTCACGACATCGAACCACTCCTCGCCGCCCGCGGCCTTTACATCGGTGTCCATTCGTGTCCATTCGTGCTCCTTCAACGCCAAAACACCATGCCGAAAATCGACGTCAGCAAAGTCGCTGAGATTTTAAAGAAGAACCAGATCGACCCCGCGCTCCTTCGCCGCGTCATCGAGGAGATGAACCTCGCCGTCCAGCCCGAGCCCGGCGAGGAGGAGAAGCCGCCCGCGGTGAAAAAACAGTTCGTGATCCTCGTCAGCGATCCCGACGGCCGTCTGCCGAAGCACGACTTCGTCGGCTGGGTGTTGCAGATTCCGGAAAACGAAAGCGTCGCGACGACGCAGGACCGCGTCTTCCGCAGCGCCTACGATTTCAACACCACGAAAAAAGGCCGGCTCCTCCCCGTGAAAACCGTCGGCGAAGCGATTGAGAACATCCCCGCGAAATTCCTCAAGGAAGCCGACGTGTGGGTGAAAACGAAAACGCCCGTGCTCGTGCTGAAGACCGACAACGAAATTCCCAAAGAATGAAGTCGGATTTAGGAAGGAAGAATCAAGATACCCCGCTGGATCATTCTTCTTTCCGTCTGCTGCTCTTGAGGATTGTCACGAAAATTGCCGTCAACTCGTCGCACTCTCGACGCAATTCAGCGAGTCGCGCGGCACGGACGATTTCGGCTTCCACGGGCAGTTCCAGCCACTAGGCCGTCTCCTCGATTTCGCGGAGCGCGTCGCCACATTTCGCGATGAATTCGGCCCGGCTTCGCGCGCGAAACGCTTCGCGATAGTTCGCCCCGACCGAAGTTCCAGAGCGCAGCACTTGTTTGTCCAAGACCTGCGCCTGCGTCGTTTTTGGCAGCGCTGAGAACATGCGCACGATGCGAAGAGCAAAGTCTTTCGTGCGCCCCCTCAAATCCGATCCATTCATAATTCTTCCCTCTTACTTTCTACTTCGTCCTCAGCCTGATCTCGAAAATCTTCGGCCAGCGCTTGCCGGTCACGAAAAGCCGGTCGCGCTTCTCGTCGTAGGCGATGCCGTTGAGCACGTCGGTCTCCGGCGTGCGCTCCGTCGTCGGCAGCAGCCCGGAAAAATCGACGACACCGCGGACGTTGCCCGTCGCTGCGTCGATGCGCACGACTTCGTCGGTCTGCCACACGTTCGCGAAAATTTCGCCGCGGATGAATTCCAATTCGTTCAACCGCTCCACCGGCCGCCCGTCCTCGGTCACGTCGATCGCGTGCACCGTCTTGAATCCGTCGCGCGGATCGAGGAAGCGGATGCGGTTCGTCCCGTCGCTCAGCACGAGCAGCCGCCCGTCCGTCGCCAGCCCCCAGCCTTCGCCGGTGTAGTCGAACGTTTTCTCGCGCGCGAAGGTGTCCGCATCGTAGACGAACCCGACGCCGTTTTTCCACGTGAGCTGGTAGGCTTCGCCGCCGATCACCGCGAGGCCTTCCGCGAAATATTCCCGCGCGACGTCGACGCGTTTCAGAATCCGCCCGCTCTCCAGCTCCACTTCGCGCAGGCTCGATTCGCCGTTCAGTCCCGTGCTCTCCAGCAGCTCGCCGTCGCGCCACACCAGCCCTTGCGTGAACGCGCCACGATCGTGCGGCCACGCGCGCACGACCTCGTAGGTGTAGTGCGCGATCGTCGGCGCCGCCGGCAGCGGCGGGATGCTGTCGGCGTGCGCGACCGCGCCTTTGTTGCAGCCGGCCGCGAGCAGCAACGCCACCGCGAGCGCGCCCGCGCGGAAAACCGGATTTGCGTTTTTCACCGCGCCAGTGGGTAATCGCGCCCAAGTCGAACTCAACCTCTCTCTCGTCTTGCCCGCGAAAAATCCTCCCCCGCCCCTCCTCTACGCCGACAGCGAACGCAGCGCCGACGCCCTCTACTTCGGCCGCGTGGGCATTCCCGATCCGTTCGTCGCCTTCGGTGCGCGCGGAAAAAAATACGCCGTCGTCAGCGCGCTCGAATTCAGCCGCGTGCGTAAAACCTCCGACTTCGATGTCGTCCTCCCGCTCGAACGCTACCTGCAACGCGCGCGCGAGATCTGGCCGCAGCGCAAGCCCGGCGGCGCGGAGGTGATTTACCTCGCGGCGAAAGAGCTGGGCCAGACGCGCTTCACCGTGCCCGTCGATTTTCCCGCGGGCGTCTACGAAAAACTCATGGCGCTCGGCCTCGATCTCGAGGTCGCGGAGGGCCCGCTGTTTCCGCAGCGCGAAATCAAAACGCCCGCCGATGCCGCCGCGCTGCGCGAGGGCAATCGCGCCAGTGCCGCCGGTCTCGCCGCCGCCGAGCGCGTCCTCCGCGCGAGCAAGGTGAAGGGCCGCAAGCTCGTCTATCAGGGCCGCGAGCTCACGAGCGAGCGGCTGAAGGTCGCGATCGAAATCGCGTGCCTCGAAGTCGGCGCGGTCTCGTCCAACACCATCGCCGCCGGCGGCGACCAGGGCTGCGATCCGCACGAGCGCGGCTCCGGCCCGCTCCGCGCCCACGAGCTGATCGTCGTGGATATTTTTCCGCGCGTGACGAAAACCGGCTTCTACGGCGACATGACGCGCACGTTTCTCCGCGGCCGTGCGAGCGACGCCCAGCGCGCGCTCGTCGCCGCCGTGCGCGCCGCACAGCTCGCCGCGCTCAAGACGATCCGCGCCGGCGTGAACGGCCGCGCCGTCCACGGCAAGGTCGTCGAAGTTTTCACCGCCCGCGGCTACGAGACGAAGCACACGCCGAAGGGCTCGGTCGGATTTTTCCACGGCACCGGCCACGGCGTCGGCCTCGATATCCATGAGCCGCCGCGGATGAGCGGCAGCGTCGACCACACGTTGAAGAAAAACTCCGTCGTGACGGTCGAGCCCGGCCTCTACTACCCCGGCCTCGGCGGCTGCCGCATCGAGGATGTCGTGCAGGTGACGGCGACGGGGGTCGCGTTGCTTTCCCGTTTTCACTACAACTGGGAATTCTGATGAAGGGCCTGCCCGCGCTCCTGAAAAAAATCTCCGGCCTGCGCATCCTCGTCGTCGGCGACGTGATGCTCGACCACTACATCTGGGGCGATGCCACGCGCATCTCGCCCGAGGCGCCGGTGCCGGTCGTGGACATCGCGCGCGACACGTGGACTGCCGGCGGCGCGGCCAACGTCGCGCTCAACATCGCGTCGCTCGGCGCGGCCTGCGCGGTCGCCGGCTTCATCGGCCGCGACGAAGCGGGCGAGAAACTCGCCGCCATCCTGCACGGCAAAAAAATCAAGACCCTCTCCACGCCAGGCTCCGCCGCGACGATCGTGAAGACGCGCGTCCTCGTGCAACACCAGCAGCTTTGCCGGCTCGACCGCGAGTCCGCGCCCGCCGCCTACGTCGTCGAGCCGTTGAAAATCGACGCGCTGCTCGGTCCGGAGATTCGCGGGTGCGACGCCGTCGTGTTTTCCGACTACGCGAAAGGCGTGCTCACCGACGCGCTCGTCGCGCGCGTGACGAAGCTCGCGCGCGCCGCCGGCAAGTTCGTCGCGCTCGATCCGAAGCCCAAGCGCCGGCTCGCCTTCCACGGCCTCGATCTCATCACGCCGAACAAGCGCGAGTCGCTCCAGCTCGCCGGCATGGAACTGCCGCCGCACACGCCGTTTCCCGCCGCCGAAGTCTGCGCGCGGCTGCACGAGCTCTACGCGACGAAAAACCTCGTCATCACGCTCGGCGAAGACGGCATGCTGCTCAGCGTCGCCGGCAAAATCGTCAAAACGATCCCGACCGCCGCGCGCGAAGTCTACGATGTCTCCGGCGCCGGCGACACGTCGCTCGCCGGCCTCGTGCTCGCGCTGGCGGCCGGCGCCGACCTCGAAACCGCCGCGCACTTCGCGAATGCCGCCGCCGGCGTCGTCGTCGGCAAGCTCGGCACCGCGACCGTCACGCCCAGGGAACTGGTCGACTACGTGAACCGCCGGTGAGCACGTTTCCGCACGGAGCCGCACCTTTGGAAATCGGGAATCGAGAATCGAAAATCGAAAATTCCCGTCGGGCGCTCTTCCTCGATCGCGATGGCACGCTCATCCTCGACAAGCACTACCTCGCCGATCCCGCCGGCGTGGAGCTGATTCCCGGCGTCGCCGCCGCGCTCACTCGCGCCCGCGCGCTGGGTTGGAAATTTTTTCTCTTCACGAACCAATCCGGCATCGGCCGCGGCCTGCACACGCTCGAAGACACGCTGCGCTGCAACGCGCGCATGGAGGAACTGCTCGGCCTGCCCGCGCCGCTGTTCGACGAGATCTGCATCGCGCCCGAAGGCCCCGACGAGCCGCCGCAGTATCGCAAGCCTTCGCCGCGCTTCATCCTCGAAAGCATCGCGCGTCACGGCCTCGATCCCGCACAGTGCTGGATGGTCGGCGACCGCGAAGCCGATATCCAGGCCGGCCTCGCCGCGAGAATCAACGCCGCCGCCGTCTGCACCGGCAAGCACGACGTCGCCGGCTGGGCCGCGCTGGCGTTGCCCGGCGTGCCGGTTTTTCCGAGCTTCGTCGAATTCGTCGCTCACCTCGAAAAGTCCTTCCGCTGATCGCTCGTGCGTCCTGAGAGGCGGTCCCACCATCGATGCCCGAACTCGCCGAAGTGGAATTCTACCGCAAACGCTGGGACAACGCCGCGTGCGGCGAGCGCGTCGTGCGCGTGCTCACGCACGACCGGAAGAAGTTGCTGCGCGAGCTCGACCTGCCCGCATTTCGTCGCGCGCTCGAAGGCGCGCGGCTCGAGTCATCCGAAGCGCGCGCGAAGCAGATGCTCTTCCGTTTCAGCGGCGACGCGTGGCTCGGCCTTCACCTCGGCATGAGCGGCGAACTCAGCGTCTGTCCGCCCGAGCACGCGCCGGGCAAACACGATCATCTCGTGCTCGTGACGAGGAAGCACGCGCTCGTCTTCGCCGATCCGCGGATGTTCGGCAGCGTGGATTTTCACGTCGGCAGCGAGCCGCCGCGCTGGTGGACGAAGATCGCGCCGGCGATTCTCTCAGCGGCGTTCACGGTCGGCGCGGTCGCGGAATTTCTGCAGCGCCGCCGTCGCGCGCCGATCAAGGCCGTGCTGCTGATGCAGGAACGCTTCCCCGGCGTGGGCAACTGGATGGCCGACGAAATTCTCTGGCGCGCGGCGATTCACCCGGCGCGGCTTGCGGGCTCGTTGCGTGCCGCCGAAGTCCGCGCGCTCTGGCGCGAATGCCGCCGCGTCTGCCGGCTCGCGCTCGACACGATCGCCGGCCGCGGCCGGAAGCTGCCGCGCGACCTCAACGTGAACATTCCCCGCACGTGGCTGTTCAAGCACCGCTGGCGGCGCGGCGGCCGCGACCCGAAAACCGGAACTCCGCTCCGGCACGCGACGATCGGCGGCCGCACGACCTGCTGGTCGCCCGCGCGGCAGAAGCCGCCTTCTGGTAGGGCGTCTGTCTTGCAGACGCCGCCGCAGCCGCTCAAACGGCGTCTGCAAGACAGA
>DASZYB010000010.1:0-46269 GCA_035545575.1 Opitutaceae bacterium
ATCGCGTCGAACGGCTCATCCGCCGGCTCAAGGGCTTCCGCCGCGTCTTCACCCGTTACGACAAACTGGATGCGGTCTTCCGCTCCTTCGTCATCTTCGCCCTAATTTGGTTAACCTTGAAATAGTGTTAACACGCCCTAGACCCGGCATCGTCCGCTCATATGCGTCGAGAAGATCGGGCGGTGGTAATGGCCCGCTGAACGTTTGCGCCGTGACCTGAGCCTGAAGTTTACCAGGAACAGCAACGGCCTTACCGGCTTCTACCGGCGAGGGCAATTTCTTCGAACTCAAGCTGACGGGCTGGGCGTGGGGGTCCATTTTCCTTTTTGGCGGTCTGAATGGCATTGTGAATGGCCACACCAGCCGCGCGGAAATCACCCGCGATTGCATTCAACGGCGAGTTCGTTGTCGAGGCCGTAGCCCCGGGCGCGAGGATGGAACCGGCGCCAAGAAGGAGATGATGGACTGCTTGACGAAAACGCATGGGCACAGGCTGGATAATCGACACGGTTGGAAGCTACTTGATTCGGGTCAAGCGCGACAATTAGTAATTCACCCCATCGCGGGCTATCATAAGGTGTTCGGGTGGTATTTTTAGCAAAGTGAGATCAAAGCCGCACTGGATTTCAAACTGACCCACTACCCAAGCGCAGGAAGCCTTGACTAAGGCGGGCGCTTTCTGCCTTACAAGGTGCTTTTGCCGACCCGCCTATGATGAGTCTTTGCACGCTGCATCAACTCCGCGTTACCCATGTCGTCTGATAACAACGCGATTGAAGTGGAGGGCAAGGTGGTCGCGGTGCTGCCGGGCACGATGTTCAAGGTCCAGCTCGCGAACGGCCACGTGGTGCTCGCGCACATCTCGGGCAAGCTGCGGAAAAACTTCATCAAGATCGCCGCGGGCGACATGGTGAAAATGGAAATGAGCCCCTACGATCTGGAGAAGGCGCGGATCACCTTCCGCATGAAGGAAGCGTCGAACTACGTGCCGCCGCCGCGCCGCCGCTCGTATTGAGCGCCGCGCGTTTCGGATCGACGCCGCTCATCGGGCGGCGTCTTTTGTTTTCCGCGATGCGGGTTCAGCAGCACAGCCGGGCGCCGGAAAATTTCGTCGAGCCGATCGAGGCGTTTCTCGGCTACATGAGCCTCGAACGCGGGCTCTCGAAAAACACCATCGCCGGCTACGGCCGCGATCTCGATCAGGCGGCCGCTTATCTCGCGCGCCACGGCGCGAAGGACTGGCGCGGCGTGACGCCGGCGCAGGCCGCGGCGTGGATACACTCGCTCGGCAGCGGACGCTACACGCCCGCGAGCCTCGCACGGAAACTGACCGCGCTGCGCATGCTCGCGCGCTTTCTCGTGCGCGAAAAAATCCGCGCCGACGATTTCACCGCGCTCCTGCGCGGGCCGAAGCTCGCGCGGAAAATCCCGCACACGCTTTCCGAGGGCGAAGTCGCGCAGTTGCTCGCCGCGCCCGCGACCGGCGGCGACGCGCGCTCGCTGCGCGATCGGGCGCTGCTGGAGCTTTTTTATTCCAGCGGCCTGCGCGTGTCCGAGATCGCCTCGCTCCTGCTGCAGCAGGTCGACCTGGAGCACGGTTTCGTCCGCGTCTTCGGCAAAGGCGCCAAGGAACGCATCGTGCCGCTCGGCAGCAAGGCGTGCGACGCGCTCGCCGCGTATCTCACGTCGGGCCGGCCGCATCTCGTGAAGCCGCGCACCGGCAGCCAGTTTTTCCTCAATCCCCGCGGCACGTCGCTCTCGCGCGTCGCGCTGTGGATGATCGTGAAGAAACACGCCGCGCGCGCCGGCATCGCGAAAAACGTGAAGCCGCATGCGCTGCGCCACTCGTTCGCCACGCATCTGCTCACCGGTGGCGCCGACCTGCGCGCGATCCAGGAGATGCTCGGGCACGCCAGCATCTCGACGACGCAGATCTACACGGCGGTCGAGCCGCGGCGGCTCGTCGACCATCATGCGAGGTTTCACCCTCGCAATAAAAGCTGAGTGCAACACAGCAACTGCGTAGCGCCGAACTCGCTCCGCTGCTAAGGTGAACGTCACCGCGCCGCGTCGCTTCCTGCTTTCGCCGCGCGCGAAATCCCGCCCACCCGCCATGACCCCGAGCCGCTTCGCCGAGCGCAATCCGCTCGTTCAAATTCATCTGCCCGACGGCAGCACGCTGGAAGGCGAGCGCGGCGCGGCGGTCGGCCGGCTGCTCGAGCCGATCGTCGGCGCGCTGCCGGCGCCGCTCGTCGCGGCCGTGATCAACGGCGAGCTGCACGAGCTGACGTTTCCCGTCGAGCTCGAGTCGCGCGTGCGCCCGGTCACGATGGCGGAGGCCGACGGCGCGCGCATCTACCGGCGCTCGCTCACATTTCTCCTCGAGGCGGCGTTCTCGCGGCTCTGGCCGGAGGCCGTGCTCTACATCGACCACACGCTGGCCTCGGGCGGATTTTTCTGCGCGCCCGATGCGCGCGCCCCGCTCGCGCCGGAGGAGCTGCGCTCGCTTGACGCCGAGATGCGGCGGCTGATCGCGCAGGATCTGCCCTTCGAGGCGAGCGTGGTGCCGGTCGCGGACGCGATCGCGACGTTCGAGCAGCGGAATTTCCACGACGTCGCGCAGCTCATGCGGCATCGCCGCAAGCCGACGATCACGCTCTACCGCCTCGGCGACTACATCGACTACCACCAGGGCTACATGGTGCCGTCGACCGGCTACCTGAAATGGTTCGAGCTCGTCGCGATGGATGGCGGGTTCGCGCTGCGTTATCCGCGCCAGCACACGCCGACGAAACTCAGCCCGCTCGCCGATTCGCCGAAGCTGCTCGCGGCCTTCCGCCAATACGGCCGCTGGCTCGACCGGCTCGGCATCTCCGGCGTCGGCGAGCTCGACGCCGCGATCGAGGCGGGCCGCGGCCGGCAGGTGATTCTGGTTTCGGAGGCGCTCCACGAGCAGACGATCGCGGACATCGCGCGGCAGATCGCCGAGCGCGGCGACCAGGCGCGGCTCGTGTTGATTTCCGGCCCGTCGTCGTCGGGCAAGACCACCTTCTCACGCAGGCTCGCGGTGCAACTGCTCGCGCGCGGCCTGTCGCCGTTCGCGCTGGAGATGGACAACTACTTCGTCGAGCGGTCGCGCACGCCGCGCGACGCCGCCGGCAATCTCGACTACGAGACGATCGACGCGCTCGAGCTCGCGCAGCTCGGCGAACATCTCGACCGCCTGCTCGCGGGCGAAGAAGTGCAGTTGCCACGCTTCAGTTTTCCGGAAGGCCGGCAATATCCGGGCGACAAGATCCGCCTGCGGCCCGGCCAGCTCATCATCCTCGAAGGCATCCACGGCCTGAATCCGCGGCTGCTGCCGCCGGCGCTCGCGGCGCGGACGTTCAAGGTCTACGCGTCCGCGCTCACGCAGTTGAATCTCGACCGCCACAACCGCATCGCGACGACCGACACGCGGCTGCTGCGCCGGATCGTGCGCGACGCACGCGATCGCGGCTACACGGCGGCGCAGACGATCGCGCGCTGGGAATCCGTGCGCCGCGGCGAGAAGCTGCACATTTTTCCGCACCAGGAAAACGCCGACGCGATGTTCAACTCCGCGCTCGTTTACGAGCTGTCGGTGCTGCGGCCGTTCGCGGAGCCGCTCTTGCGGCAGGTCGAGCACGGCACGCCCGAATTCGTCGAGGCCGCCCGGCTGCTCGCGTTCCTGCAATGGTTCACGCCGCTCAGCGTCGACGATATTCCGGAGAATTCGATCCTCCGCGAGTTCGTCGGCGGATCGAGTCTGAAGGAGTTTCGCGTCTGGGGCGCCTGAACGCGGCGCATTGAGCGGCACGGGCGTCTCGCCCGTGTTTCAACCGCATCGCGGGCGAGACGCCCGCGTCACGCTCAGCCGACCCACGCGCGGGCGTTGTAGAACATCCGCATCCACGGCGAGTCCTCGCCCCAGTCCGCAGGATGCCAGCTCATCGCGACGGTGCGAAACGTGCGCTCCGGATGCGGCATCATGATCATCGCGCGGCCGGTGTTCGTCGTGAATGCCGTCATGCCGAGCGGCGAGCCGCCGGGGTTGAGCGGATACTGTTCCGTCACGCGGTGGCGGTGATCGACGTAGCGCGCGCTTACGAGCCCGGACTCGCTGCAACGCTGCGCCGCCGCCGCGTCGGGAAATTCCGCGAAGCCCTCGCCGTGCGCCACCGGCACGGGAAGCACCGCGCCTTCCATGCCGCGCAAGAAAATGCTCGGGCTCGACTCGATCTGCAGCGAGACGAAGCGCGCCTCGAAGCGCTCGGAGGCGTTCTGCACGAAGCGCGGCCAGAAGCCGGCGCCGGGAATGATGCCGCGCAGCGCGCTCATCATCTGGCAGCCGTTGCACACCCCGAGCGCGAACGCATCCTCGCGCGCGAAGAACGCCTCGAACTCGTCGCGCGCGCGCGCGTGAAATAGGACGCTCTTCGCCCAGCCTTCGCCGGCGCCGAGCACGTCGCCATAGCTGAAACCGCCGCCGGCCACGACGCCGCGGAAATCGCGCAGCGCGACGCGGCCCGAAAGGATGTCGGTCATGTGGACGTCGATCGCGCGAAAACCGGCGCGCGTGAACGCCGCCGCCATCTCGACCTGGCCGTTGACGCCTTGCTCGCGCAGAATCGCGACGGCGGGCCGCGTTTTCAACAGCGCGGGCGCGCGGGCGAGATCGCTGCCGATCTTGAACGTGATCTTCGGCGTGAGGCCCGGATCGGCGGCGTCGAGCTTGAGTTGAAATTCCTGCTCGGCGCACGCGGGATTGTCGCGCAGCAACGCGATGCGCCGCGTGACATCCGACCAGATCGCGCGCAGCGCGGAGAGATTTTCCTCGAGGAGAATTTTGCCGTTTTGCCGCACGCGAAACGCGTAGTCGCCGTTGAGCGCGCCGATCGGTGCGACGAGTTCTCCGATTTCGTGTTTTTGAAAAACGCGGAGCACGTGATCGCGGTCGGCGGCGCGGACCTGGATGACGGCGCCAAGTTCTTCGGCGAAGAGCGGAGCGAAGACCGATTCCGCAGGTCGGGGTTTATCCCCGACATCGTCGGACGTGTCGGGTGTAAAGCCCGACCTGCACGGACCTGGATCCAGATCGATGCCGACGTGCCCGGCGAACGCCATCTCGACCGCGGTCGCGAGCAGGCCGCCGTCGCTGCGATCGTGGTAGGCGAGAATTTTTCCCTCGCGGCCGAGTTGCTGGATCGCGTTCCAGAAATTTTTTAGGTCGGCGGCGCGGTCGACATCGGGCGGCTCGGCGCCGGTTTGCGACAGCACTTGCGCGAGGATCGAGCCGCCGAGGCGATTTTTTCCACGGCCGAGATCGATCAGCAGCAGAATCGTGTCCGCCGAAGTGGCACGGGCGTCCCGCCCGTGATCCGTCTGCACCGAATTCACGGGCGAGACGCCCGTGCCACTTTGCAGCTGCGGCGTGAGCGAGAGCCGGATGTCGCTGACCGAGGCGAACGCCGAGACGATCAGCGAAATCGGCGCCGTCATGCGCCGGTCGGCGCCGCGTTCGTCGCGCCAGACCGTGCTCATGCTCATCGAGTCCTTGCCGACGGGAATCGTGATGCCGAGCGCCGGGCAGAGCTCGAGGCCGACGGCTTGCACGGCGGCGTAGAGATCGGCGCCGTCGCCGGGAATCGCGGGCGCGGCCATCCAGTTGGCGGAGAGGTTGACCTTGCCGAGCTCGCCGATTTGCGCGGCGGCGAGATTGGTGAGCGCTTCTCCGACGGCGAGCCGTGCGGATGCGGCGGCGCTGTTGACGGCGACCGGCGTGCGTTCGCCGACGGCCATCGCCTCGCCGGTGTAGGCGTCGAACGCCGCCGCCGTCACCGCGCAATCCGCGACGGGCACCTGCCACGGGCCGACCATCTGGTCGCGACAGATCAAGCCGCCGACGGTGCGATCGCCGATTGAAATCAGAAACGTTTTGTCCGCGACCGCCGGATGCGCGAGGACGCGGCGCACGGCTTCGGCGAGAGCGAGCGCGGAAAAATCGAGCGGCGCGAGCGGGCGGCGCAGCGTCGTGTCCTGACGGTGCATGCGCGGCGGTTTGCCGAGCAGGACTTCGAGCGGCAGATCGATCGGGTCGTTCTTGAAATGCGGATCCGCGACGACGAGGCGTTTTTCCTCGGTGGCTTCGCCGACGATGGCGAACGGCGCGCGCTCGCGCTCGCAGAGTTTGGTGAACGCGTCGATGCGCGCGGCGGGAATCGCGAGCACGTAGCGCTCCTGCGCTTCGTTGCACCAGATTTCGAGCGGGCTCATGCCGGGCTCGGCGTTGGGGATTTTGCGCAGGTCGAAGCGGCCGCCGCGGCCGCCGTCGTTGACGAGCTCGGGCAACGCGTTCGAGAGCCCGCCGGCGCCGACATCGTGGATGAAGGCGATGGGGTTCTCGTCGCCGAGCGCCCAGCAGCGGTCGATCACTTCCTGGCAGCGGCGCTGCATCTCGGCGTTGTCGCGCTGCACGCTCGCGAAATCGAGGTCTTCCTGGCCGTGTCCGCTCGCCATCGAGCTCGCCGCGCCGCCGCCGAGGCCGATGAGCATCGCGGGTCCGCCGAGCACGACGAGTTTGTCGCCGGGCTGGATCGCGCCTTTCCTGACGTGGTCGGGCCGGATGTTGCCGAGGCCGCCGGCGAGCATGATCGGCTTGTGGTAGCCGCGGAGTTCCTGCGGAACGAGGCCAGAGGCGAGAGGCGAGGGGCTGGAGGCATCGCTCTTGCCTCTGGCCTCCGGCCTTTCGCCGGCGGCGGGAACCGCCGCCTCGTAGGTGCGGAAGTAGCCGCAAATGTTCGGCCGGCCGAATTCGTTGTTGAACGCCGCGCCGCCGAGCGGGCCTTCGATCATGATGTCGAGCGCGGAAACGATGCGGCCCGGTTTGCCGAAATCTTTTTCCCACGGTTGCACGGCGCCGGGCAGCCGGAGATTCGAGACGGTGAAACCGGCGAGGCCCGCCTTCGGTTTCGCGCCGCGGCCGGTCGCGCCTTCGTCGCGGATTTCGCCGCCCGAGCCGGTCGACGCGCCGGGAAACGGCGAGATCGCGGTCGGGTGGTTGTGCGTCTCGACCTTGCAGAGCAGGTGAATTTCCTCCTCGTGCGCGCGGTATTCGCCGGAAGCGGGATCGACGTAGAATCGCCCGCCGCGCGTGCCGGCGAGGACGGCGGCATTGTCCTTGTAGGCGGAGAGGATGCCTTCGCGGTGCAGCTCGAACGTGTGCTTGATCATCTGGAACAGCGAGCGGTCGCGCTTCGTGCCGTCGATCTCCCAGGTGGCGTTGAAAATTTTATGGCGGCAGTGCTCGGAGTTCGCCTGCGCGAACATCATCAGCTCGATGTCGTGCGGATCGCGGCCGAGCGCCGTGAAGTTTTTGACGAGGTAATCGATCTCGTCGTCGGCGAGCGCGAGGCCGAGCGCCTGGTTTGCGGCGACGAGTGCGGCACGGCCTTGGGCGAGGACGGGCACGCTGGTCATCGGACGCGGCGTCTCGTGCCGGAAGAGCACTTCGCACGCGGCGATGTCGGCGAAGACGGCCTGCGTCATGCGGTCGAAAAGAGGCGAGAGGCGAGCGGCGAGAGGCGAGAGGGGCGCAGTGGCGCCGCTTTCCGCCAGCCTCTCGCCTTTTACCTCTGGCCCGAGGTCGATCGTGTAGGCGATCACGCGTTCGATGCGGCTGACCTGCTCGAGGCCGCAGATGCGCGCGATGTCAGTGGCTTTTGAAGACCACGGCGAAATCGTGCCGGGACGGGGCGCGACGATCTGCGTGAGGCCGGAGATTTTTTCCGCCGCGCGCGTCGGGCCGTAGGTGAGGAGTTTTTCGAGGATGCCGCGGCCGGCGGACGGGAGTTCGCCGGTGGTTTCGACGAGATGGACGAACTCGGCGCCGAGCGCGCGGACGGGCACGCCGGCAGCCTTCAAGTCCTGCGCGAGCTTCTGCAGCCGGAACGGAGAAAGGGCGGGTGAACCGCGAAAAATCAGCATGGTCGCGCGGGGCATGCTTCGTAACATCGCGGGCGCGGTCAAGTGGCGCGCGTGAAATTCTCCGCGTCCTAAAAACGGTCCGCCGGAGAAAGCCGTTGACGATTCGCGCCGGCTCTTCGAGATGACGGCTTTCTCCATGGTCGACCGCCGTTCCCAGCACAGCGAGAAGCGTCACCTGCCGATGGCCTCGGCCCGGCGCGCGGCGGTGGCGAACGCGTCATGAGCGACGCGATCCGACACGAATGCGGCGTCGCCCTCGTGCGGCTGCTGAAGCCGCTGTCCTACTACCAGGAAAAATACGGCACGCCGCTGTGGGGTTTCACGAAGCTTTTCCTGTTGATGGAAAAGCAGCACAACCGCGGGCAGGACGGCGCGGGCGTCGCGTGCGTGAAGCTCGATATGCCGGCGGGCGAGCCGTTCATGTTTCGCGAGCGCAACGTGAAGGCGAACCCGCTCGACAAGATTTTCCGCACGCTGCTCGGGCAATACAACGATCACGTGAAAACCGGCGTGATCCACCCGGAGTTCACGGAGACGGTGAAGAAGAATTTCGATTTCGCGGGCGAGCTGCTGATGGGCCACCTGCGCTACGGCACGAGCGGCGGCTACAATCTCTCGTCGTGCCATCCGTATTTCCGCCGCAGCCCGTGGCCGACGCGCAATCTCGCGCTCTGCGGCAACTTCAATCTCACGAACACCGACGAGTTGAACCGCTCGCTGATCGCGATGGGCCAGCATCCGATCTTCGCGACGGACACGCAGGCGATCCTCGAAAAAATCGGCTTCTTCCTCGATGAGGAGCACGAGGACATCTACCGCTTTCTCCGCAAGCGCGACCTGGCGGGCGACGAACTCTCCCGGCGGATCAGCGAGGAGCTCGACGTCGCGCGGGTGATGACGCGCGCGTCGCAGAAATGGGACGGCGGCTATGTGCTCGCCGGGCTGATCGGCAACGGCGACGCGTTTGTGGTGCGCGATCCCTCGGGCATCCGGCCGTGCTTCTGGTTTCAGAACGACGAAGTCGTCGCGTTTGCCTCGGAGCGCGCGCCGCTGATGACGGTGTTCGATCTCGCGGTCGAGCAGGTGAAGGAAGTTTCGCCGGGCTGCGTCGTCGTCATCAAGCGCCGCGGCGCCGTGAGCGAGCAGGCGTTCACCGCGCCGCTGCCGCGCACGTCGTGCTCGTTCGAGCGGATTTATTTTTCGCGCGGCAACGACGTCGACATCTACCGCGAGCGGCAGGCGCTCGGCGGCCAGCTCGCCGACCAGGTGATCCGCACGATCGACGGCGACTGGGCGAACACCGTTTTCAGCTTCATTCCGAACACGTCGGAGGTGGCGTTCTACGGCTTGATGTCGGCGCTGCGCACGAAACGGCGCGACGAGGTGAAGGCCGCGATCATGAAGGCGAGCGCCGAGGGAAAATTGAGCGAGGAGCTGCTCGACGAACTCATCCTGCGCAACTGGCCGCGCGGCGAGAAGGTCGTGTCGAAGGACATCAAGATTCGCACGTTCATCGGCCAGGAAAACCTGCGCAACCAGCTCGCGAGCCATGTCTACGACATCACCTACGGCTCCGTGCGCGCCGGGCAGGACAACCTCGTCGTCGTGGACGATTCGATCGTGCGCGGCACGACGCTGCGCCGCTCGATCCTGCGCATCCTCGCGCGGCTCGATCCGAAGAAGATCGTGATCGTGTCGACGGCGCCGCAGATTCGTTATCCCGATTGCTACGGCATCGACATGTCGGAGCTGGGAAAATTCATCGCGTTCGAGGCGGCGGTCGCGCTGATCGCCGAGCGGGGGCAGAGCGAACTGCTCGACGAAGTCTACGAACTGTGCCGCGACGAAGTGGCGAAGGGCGGCGCCGTCAATCACGTGCGCCGCATCTACGAGCCGTTCAAGGCCGAGGAGATTTCGCGCAAGGTCGTCGAGCTCGTCCGGCCGAAGCAGCTCGATTCGTGGAAGGGCGAGATCGAGATCATTTTCCAGACGATCGAGAATCTCCACGCCGCCGTGCCGAACCACCGCGGCGACTGGTATTTCACGGGCAAGTATCCGACGCCCGGCGGCTACCGGGTGGTGAACCAGGCGTTCGTGAATTATTACGAGAAGCAGGACGGGCGGAGCTACTGACACGTCGAACGCGATGGCGAAAACGAAAAACTCCGGCGTGCGCGACGCGCGGCTTCCGCGGATTTTCACAGTGCGGAAACTGCCGGTGGTGCTGGATGCCGAGGTGGCGAAGCTCTACGGAGTGCCGACGAAGCGATTGAATGAAGCGATGCGACGGAACCGCGATCGGTTCCCTTCTGACTTGTGTTTCCAGCTTACGCCAGAGGAGTTTGCAGCTTTGAGGTCGCAAATTGCGACCTCAAACAGCCGCGGGGGCCGCAGATACCTGCCGCGGGTCTTCACCGAGCATGGCGCTTTAATGGCGGCCACGATCCTGAGCAGCGAGAAGGCCGTCGAGATGAGCATTTATCTTATCCGCGCTTTCGTGAAAATGCGCGAAGAGGCGCTTACTTCCAGCCACATCCTCAAGCGTCTCGCCGAAATCGACCGGCGCCTTGTCGAGCACGACTCCGTGCTCCGCGAAATCATCGACCGCCTTCAACCGCTGCGCGATGCGCCGCCGGTCGACGACGAGCCCAGGCCGAAGATCGGCTATCATCAGGGCAACCTCTGAAATTCCTCCGCAGTCACCCAGTCACTTTGCTTCATGTCGCTTAGCTACGAAAAATCCGGCGTTCGTTACGATCAGCTCGATGCCTTCAAGCGCGCGTGCCAGCAGGCGGCGAAGGGCACCGCCGCGGCGTTGCGGGATCACGGCTACGCGGAGCCGGCGACGACGCGCGGCGAGAGCGCTTATCTCATCGAGGCCGAGGATCATTTTCTCGCGCACGTCGAGGAAGGGCTCGGCACGAAGAATCTCGTCGCCGACGCCGTCTACGCCGCGACGGGAAAATGTTTCTACCGCGAGATCGCCATCGACACGGTCGCCACGATCGTGAACGACCTCGTCACCTGCGGCGCGCTGCCGATCTCCGTGGCGATGCACGCGGCGGTGGGCGACTCGGGCTGGTTCGCCGACACGACGCGCACCAACGCGCTCGTCACCGGCTTCGCCGAAGGCTGCCGGCTCGCGGGCGCGGTGTGGGGCGGCGGCGAGACGCCGACGCTCGGCGGCGTGGTCGAGCCGGCGGCGATCGTCCTCGCGGGATCCGCGATCGGCAAAGTCGCGCCGAAAAATCTCCGGATCGTCGGCGACGTGCGCGATGGCGACGCGATCGTTTTTTTTGCGAGCTCGGGCGTGCAGACCAACGGCCTTTCGCTCTGCCGCCGGCTCGCGGCCGAGCTGCCGCGCGGCTACCAGACGCCGATCGGCCACGGCGATCCGCGCACGTTTGGCGAGGCGCTGCTCGCGCCGTCGGTGATCTACGTGGCCTTCGTGCGCGAGTGCCAGCGTCACGGACTGAAGCTCAACTACGTCGCGCACGTGACCGGCCACGGCTGGCGAAAACTGATGCGGCTCGAGGAGCCGTTCGTCTACGAGATCACCGCGCCGCGGCCGGCGCCCGCGCTGTTTCAATTCATGATCGAGGCCGGCCCGATCGAGCCGCGCGAGGCTTACGCGACCTTCAACATGGGTGTCGGCTTCGCGGCTTACGTGTCGCCGCGCGATGTCGACGCGGCGCTCGCGATCGCCAAGGCGACCGGCTACGATGCGTGGCTCGCGGGCCGCGTGAAGAAAGACGGCGCGCGCAAGGCCGTCGTCGTGCCGTCGCTCGGCCTCGTGTTCGAAGGCGACACGCTGCAGTTGCGCTGACGCGGCCGGTTCGTCCCGGACTCGACGTTGCGACTCCCGCGTGGTGCGATGCGCGCAATGTCGGAGCAACGGCCCGTCTCTGCCTCGCGTTTCGCTTCGTGGTCCGAAGCCAGCGGCCAGCACGCGCTGCTCATCGCCGGCGTCGCGGTGGCGGTTTACCTGAACACGCTCTCGGCGCCGTTCGTGTTCGATGACCGCCGGGCGATCGTCGACAACCCGACAATCCGTTCCTGGGCGACGGCGCTGTTCCCGCCGCTCGATGCCGCCGGCGCGAGCGGCCGGCCGATCGTCAATCTCTCGCTCGCGCTGAACTACGCGCTCGGCGGACTCGCCGTCCGCGGCTATCACGTTTTCAATCTGCTGATCCACGCCGCCGCGGCGCTGACGCTCTACGGGCTCGTCGCGCGGACGCTGCGCTTGCCGCGATTCGTCGCGTGCTGGGGCGCGAGCGCGCGGACGGTCGCGCTCGCGATCGCGGCGCTGTGGGCGGCGCATCCGCTGCTGACGGAATCGGTGACATGCGTCGTGCAGCGAAGCGAATCGCTCGCGAGCCTTTTTTATCTGCTCACGCTTTATGCGTTCGTGCGCGGCGCGAGCGGGGACTCGCGGCGATGGTTCGTGGCAAGTGGCGCGGCGTGCTTCGTCGGCGTGGCGACGAAAGAGATGGTCGCGACGGCGCCGCTCGTCGTGTGGCTTTACGATGCGTGTTTCGTGAGCGACGGCGCGGTCGCGGCGTGGCGGCGGCGCGCGGGATTTTATTTTGCGCTCGCGCTGTCGTGGGTGCCGCTTGGCTGGCTCGTGCTCGGCGCGAACGGGCGCGGCGGCACGGTGGGTTTCGGTTTCGGCGTGGGAAGCTGGCACTACGCGTTGACGCAATGCGAGGCGGTCGCGCGCTATCTGGCGCTGAGCGTGTGGCCGCATCCGCTGGTCGTCGATTACGGGGAGGGCGTCGTCGAACGGCTCGCTTCGGTCTGGCCGCAGGCGCTGGCGATCGTCGCGGCGCTCGCGTTCGTCGGGCGCGTGCTTGCGCGGCGGCAGGCGATCGGTTTCCTCGGCGCGAGTTTTTTTCTGATCCTGGCACCGAGCTCGAGTTTTCTGCCGCTGACCACGCAGACGATTGCGGAGCACCGGATGTATCTGCCGCTGGCCGCGCTCGTGACGAGCGCGACGATCGCGGCGCATGTCGCTCTCGGCCGTCGCGCGTGGATGGCGCTGACGGCGGTCGCGGCGGCGCTTGGGCTCATGGCAATCGCGCGAAATGAAACGTATCGCTCCGAGCGCGCGCTCTGGGCCGACACGGTCGCACATCGGCCGGACAACGCGCGGGCGCACTATAATCTCGCGGTGGCCGAACTCGCGCTGGCGCAGACGACCGAAGCGGAACGCGAGCTGCGCGAGGCGCTGCGTCTCGCGCCGGACTATACCGACGCCTATGCGAACCTCGGGCAGCTTCTGATTCACACGCGCCGCCCGGTCGAAGCGGTGCCGTTGCTCGAACAGGCGGTGACGCGGCGGCCGGAATTTTTCGCGGCGCAGCTCAACCTCGCGACCGCGCTGGCGGCGACGGGTCGCGCGCGGGAGGCGGTGGCGCATTATGAAATCGCGGCGCGGCTTCAGCCGGCGGCGGCGATCGCGCAGTTCGGGCTCGGCACGACGCGCGCGGCGCTCGGGGATTTTTCCGCCGCCGCGCAGGCGCTCCGCGAAGTCGTGCGGCTCGAGCCGCAAAATGCCGCCGCGCACGCGACGCTCGCGACCGCGCTCGCCGCGGGCGGCGAAGGCAGCGAGGCGCGCGGGCATTTCGAGACGGCGCTGCAGCTCGACCCGAACGGGGCCGAAACGCATTTCAACTTCGGACTGCTGCTGGCGCACGCGGGCGAGCTGGCGCGCGCGCAGGAGGAATGGGAGCGCGCGCTGGCGCTGCGGCCGGACTACGCGGACGCGCGGGCGGCATTGCAGCAGGTGAGCGCGGCTACCGCCGGACGCGCGAAATAGAACAGTTGCGCGGGAAGCGCAGCGATTCGCGAACGCGCCTAAAAATTCCGGCCGCTCAATTCGGTGGCGACCACTTCGGCGCGTCGCTGCGGAAGGGGTAAGCGGGCCAGCCGGCGCGGTTCGTGAGCGTCACGTGTGCGGTCTCGTGCCACGCGAAGCGGACGAGCGTGGGCGCGGCGACCTCGGGCGAAGTGAGCTCGACCGTGTCGCCGCGTAAGACTGCGTTCGCCGCGACGAAGTGGCCATCGGCGCCGGCGAGTTCGAAATCCGTCGGTGATTTGCCGTCGGACGTCGCGAGTCCGTCGGTCACGTGCGCGAAATGGACGAAGGCTTTTCCGTTGGCGAACTCCGCGCGCTCGAAGATCGGGCCGGAGGAAATTGTGTCCTTGCGGCCGTAGGTGTCGGCGAGCGCGAGGGCGGCGAGCCGCTGGCCGACGACGTTTTTCTTTCCGGGGTGGATGTTCTTCACGTCGTCGACCGTGTCGGCGATCGGCACGAGGCCGGAGTGCGGAAGGGCGGTGGCGGCGAGTTGCGCTTCCCAGAGTTTGGGCAATTCGTCGTCGGCGTGCGCGAGCTTGTCCTTGCGCTGCGTGTAGAGGTAGGGCGCGAGCTGCACGCTGTAGATCGGAAGATCCGGCCGCTGCCACGCGGCGCGCCAGCTCGCGAGAAGGACGGCGAACTTGTCCGCGTAGTGCAGGCCGTCGTTGTAGGGGATGATGTTCGACTCGCCTTGATACCACAGCACGCCGCGGAGCGCGAAGGGTGCGAGCGGCGCGATCATCGCGTCGTAATTGCGGCTGACCATCCGGGCGTCGCGTTCGAAACACCGATCGGCATCGGCGCCGAGGATTTTCTCGAGGCGCGCGTAGGCGTCGTCGGGCGTCCATTCCTCGATGCGGCTGCCGCCCCACGCGGACTCGATCAGGCCGACGGGCACGCCGAATTTTTCCTGCAGCGCGCGGCCGAAGAAAAATCCCGCGGCGGAGAAATGCGCGAGCGCGTCGCCCTGGCACGCGGTCCAGCCGGCGCTGACGACGTCGGCCGGCTGAAGCTTTTTCTCGACGCGGAAAAGTCGCAGCGCCGGGAAGGTGGCGGTCTTGATCTCCTCGGCGAGCCCGGGCTCGTGCGCGGATTCGGGCGCGGCGCCGGCGCTCGTGACGCCGACAGCCATTTCCATGTTGGACTGGCCGGAGCAGAGCCAGACTTCGCCGACGAGAATATCGTGCAGCGTGAGCGTGTTCGCGCCCGCGACGACGAGATCGCGCGGTTCGGCGGAGGCGGCGAGCGGCGCGAGCTGCACGCGCCAGCGGCCGGCGGCGTCGGCGGTCGCGCGTTTTTCCTGACCGGAGAAGCGCACGATCACGGCTTCGCCCGGCGCGGCGGTGCCCCAGATCGGAACGGCGAGCTCGCGCTGGAGCACGACGTGGTCGCCGAAGATTTTCGGCAGAGCGACTTCGGCGCGGGCAGCAGCGACGAGCACGAGCGAAACGAGAACAACACGAACGGGATTCATGGGGTGACGGAAATCTGGCCGGTGACATCGGCGCCCTGCGAGACAAAGCGCGCACGATTCGGCTGCGCGGGGAGCAGGCGCCCATGGGAAGTCATGCCGGCCGTGAAGCTGAGGCGCGTCAGTCCGCCGAGCTCGACGGCGCGGGCGTTCGCCTGTTGCAGATCGCCACCGGTGATGCGCACGTCGTCGGCGGCGCCGAGGGCGAGGACGGGTTGCGCAGTATCGGAGGCGTCGATATTGCCGACGAAGACCGGGCCGGCAAACGTGATGCCGGGCGCGTAGACGCCGGTGAGGCCGTGGGCGGCGAAGAACGATGCGTTGCCGGCGCGAAGCGCGCCGAATTTTCCGGTGGGGCTCGAGATCGCGATGAACGCGAGATCGGCGATGCCGGCGGAGGAGACGTCGTCGCGAAACAGGCTTTGATCGAGCGCGTTCGCGCGGCCGACGCTGAAGACCGAGAGCGACGTGGTCTCGTCCGCGCCGGTGACGACGATGCCGGCGTGGCCCTGCATGTAATCGACGTCCTGGCGATAGAGCGTCGGCCTGGTCGGGCCGGAGGAATTGTCGAGCACGAGCGTGAGCGCGCCCGCGCCGGCCAGCTCGACCTGCACGATGTCGCCGTCGAGATCGAGGAACGATGTGCGCAAAACCTGGTGCGCGTCGGCGGTCACGGTCGCGGCGGCGCCGGTGAGGAGAATCTGATCGTAGATGTTGCCGTTGGCGTGGGGAATGTCGGCGAGCACTTCCCGGCCGGAACCGACGAGCTTGAGCGTGCTCGCGAGGCCGACGATCGCGGGCTGGCTCGAGGTCGTCGCGGGGCCATTCGCGGCGATCGCGGCGTAGAGGCCGGTTGTTGCGGGATCGACGGCGGCGAGCGTGAGGATGGCGGCGGTCGCGCCGGGGACGTCGACGCCGTTGCGCTGCCATTGCAACGCGGCGTTCGGCGTCGTGGTGGCGGTCAACGTGAGCGTTTCGCCGGGCAGTGCGCTACGGCTCGTGGGTTGCGCGCTGAAAATCGGCGCGGCATAGGTCGCGCGGATCGCGGGCCGCGGCGCGGGACTCATGCCGTCGCCGAGGAAAAATCCCGGATGCGGCGGCTGGTTGTAGGCGACGTTTTGCCACGCGATCGCGAGCCGATACTGCGGGTCGTGCATCAATGTGTAGAGGCGGTTCGTCGCGGGGATCGTGGTGGTGTAGATGCGGAGCTCGCGGTTGTCGGACGAGCGGAAGACGACTTCCTCGCGCCAGTCGCCGAACAGATCGGCGGAGAGACAGGGCGTGGACTTGGTGCTGTTGTTCGAGGAACAGCCGCTCGCGGAGAGCAGCGTGGTCGTGCGGTTGTTGATCCAGTCCCATTTCGAAATCGTCGTGCCGTCGAGGATTTCGCGGAGGAGATCGGCGTCCCACCAGATCGCAAAATTCATCTGCGAGGGGCGCGAGTTGGTGATGAGTTCGCCTTTCGCGGAGTAAAGGCCGCCGCGCGCGGACCACATTTCGGCGCCGCGGTAGCGCGGATCGATGTCGATCGCGACGCCGCGGCCGACATCGGCGCCCTGGCCGCTGACGCTCCAGATGATTTCGCCGGTGCGCGCATCGTGCATTTCCGAGCCGGCGTCGCCGTAGAGCGAAGGCGTCTCGTGCGGGCCGTAGATTTCCAGGCCGGGCCGGTCGGGATCGAGATCGCTGACGTGATACGCGTCGCCGTGGCCGCGGCCGGTCGTGTAGAGGCCGTGGCCGTCGTCGTCGATCGCGATGGCGCCGTAGAGAATTTCATCGCGGCCGTCGCCGTCGATGTCGGCGACGGCGAGTTGGTGGTTGCCCATTTCCTCCCAGTTGGAGAAACCGGCCGCGGGCGAGCGCGGACTCTCGTCGCTGCGCGTGTCGAATTTCCAGCGCTGCGTGAGCTGGCCGCCGCGCCAGTCCCACGCGACGAGCACGGTGCGCGTGTAGTAGCCGCGGCACATGACGAGGCTCGGGCGCTCGCCGTCGAGGTAGGCGACGCCGGCGAGGAAGCGGTCGACGCGGTTGCCGTAGTTGTCGCCCCACGCGCTTACGTCCTCGCTTTTCGGGTCGCTGTTGCGCGCGGGCACATAGTTGGTGGTGGCGAGCGCGGCGCCGGTGAGGCCGTCGAAGATCGTGAGGAATTCCGGACCGCGGAGGACGTAGCCGCTGGCGTTGCGGTAATCCGCGGTGGCGTCGCCGATGACGTGACCGACGCCGTCGACGGTGCCGTCGGCGGTTTTGCACGCGAGCTCGGCGCGGCCGTCGCCGTCGAGATCGTAGACCATGAACTGCGTGTAGTGCGCGCCGGCGCGGATGTTGCGGCCGAGGTCGATGCGCCAGAGGCGCGTGCCGTCGAGTTTGTAGGCGTCGAGAAACACGTCGCCGGTGTAGCCGGACTGCGAGTTGTCCTTCGAGTTGGTCGGGTCCCACTTGAGGATGAGCTCGTATTCGCCGTCGCCGTCGAGGTCGGCGGCGCTGCAGTCGTTGGCGGTGTAAGTGTAGCTGATACCGTCCGGCGTGACGCCACCCGGCGGCGGCGTGAGCGGGATGGAGAGGTAGGGGCGCGCGGGCGCGTTGGCGGCGAGCGTGAAGGCGGCGCTCGCGGGCTGCTCGGCGCCGGCGAGCACGGGCCGCACGAAGTAGGCGAGCGATTGCGTGGCGTCGGCGTTGAGATCGACGAAGTCGGTCGTCTGCGTGAGCGGCGCGGCGTTGAGCTGGATCGGTGCGGCGCCACCGGTGGAGCGGTAGAGATTGAATGCGATGTCGTCGGGATCGGTGCCGAGGAGCCGCCAGCCGAGGTGGATGCGGCCCGAGCCCTGATTGATTGCGACGACGCCGCGGCCGAGCGCTTCCATCTGGCGCTCCGCGACGACGGGCCGCGCGCTCGCGCACAGCGCGACGAACGCAAGAAAGGGGGCGAGCAACCGGCGCATGGCAGAGTTTAACGTAATGGAAGCGGCGGATTTTGCGATGGGCGAAGCGATGGACAGTTCGGCGAGCGAGCGGTGCGACAACAGGCTGGCGCTGGCGCGCCGAGGAAGGTTGGCTCGGCGGAAAATGAAACCTGTGCTGCGCGTGCTCACCGGGCCCACCGCGGTCGGCAAGACCGAGTGGGCGCTGCGTTGGGCGGAGCGGCACGGCGCGGAAATCGTGTCGTGCGACTCGCTGCTGTTTTACCGCGGAATGGACATCGGCACGGCGAAGCCGACGACGGAAGAGCGGGCGCGCGTGCCGCATCACCTGATCGACATCTGCGACGTGACGGAGCAGGCGAGTGTCACGCATTACGTGGCGCTGGCGCAGCGTGCGGTGCGCGAGATCGCGGCGCGCGGGCGCGCGGTGCTCGTGACGGGCGGGAGCGGATTTTACCTGCAGAGTTTTTTCGCGCCGGTGGCGGACGATGTCGACGTGCCGGAGGCGCTGCGCCGCGAGGTGCGGGCGCTCGCGCTGCCGGAAGCACTCGAGCGGCTGCGCGCGCTGAACCCGGCGGGATTGGGCGCGCTCGACGTGGCGAATCCGCGGCGCGTCGCGCGCGCCCTGGAGCGCTGCCTGGCGACGAGCCGCACGCTGGCGGAGCTGGCAGAGGAATTTGCGCGGCAGCCGTCGGCATTTGCGGAGTGGCGCGTCGAGCTCACGCGACTCGAGCGCGCGCCGGCGGACCTGGCGCGGCGGATCGACGCGCGGGTGGCGGCGATGTTGCGCGCGGGGCTGGTCGACGAAGTGCGGCGACTGCGCGCGGCGGGGCTGGAAAAAAATCCGAGCGCGGCGAAGGCGATCGGCTACCGTGAAGTGCTCGCGCGGCTCGATGGACCGATCGACGAGGCGGCGCTGGCGGCGGAAATCGCGCAGCACACGCGCGCGCTGGTGAAGAAGCAGCGGACTTGGTTTCGCACGCAACTGCCGGAGCACCGCGTGCTCGACGCGGAAACGCTCGCGGACGCGGACGCGTTGTTCGGATAAATGCCCGGACGCGCGGCGGGCGAATTCAGTCCGCCTGCCGCAGACGCGCCACGCGGGCGAAGATGATGACGTGCGTCGCGATGATCAGCGGCACGAGGAAAGTCGGCAGCAGGCTTAGCGGAAGACGGGTGAGCGCGACGAGCTGCGCGGGATCGGCGAGGTTGAGCCGGATGGCGGTGAGGACGACGAGCAGGATGTCGACGAGGCCGATGACGTTCCAGATGACGATGACGCGCTGGCGTTGATGTTCTTCGAGCGGCGCGAGGGCGACCGGCAGCGCGAGCGTGGCGACGATGATGTCGCCGATGCCGCCCGGCACGGCGAAGGCGTAAGGCAGTTCGCCGCGACGATGCATAATCAGAAACGCGATACCGACGAAACGCGTGACGTGGAGCAGCACGAGGGTGCGCAGATCGAGCGCGTCGATCCACTCCCGCACGAGACGAAGTCGAAAATAGGACGCGAGCACGAGTCCGGTGAGGCCGAAGAGAATCGCCTGGACCGCGGGTGGCGGTAGGCGCTGCAGGAAAAGCGTGCGGCCGGCGACGAGCGCGGCGCCGAACCAGAGCCAGAAGATCAGTCGGAGGGCGAGAGCGGCGGGCATGGGCGCGAATGTGGCGCGCGCGCGGGAGGACTGGCGAGCAAACTTGCGGAGAGGCGCGCGGGCCCCGGGGCGAACTTTTTTCGAGGCGAGCTGGCGGGCGATCGATGCGGCAGCGGCGGCGATAATTCCGTGATGGCGGGGAGCTGCCGGTGCCAAGAAATCACGGGCGAGACGCCCGTGCCACTTCGAGCCGCGCGACGGGCGCGACGAACGAATTACTGCGGAAACTCCACGTGGTAGTGCTGGAGCGACGTGCCTTCGAGGCGATGGAGCTCGGCCGCAGCGCGGCGGAGCGTGAGCTTGGCGCCCAGTTCGTTGAAGCGCGCGTTCTCGAGGTCGTCCTGCGCCTGGAGCACGAGGCGGCTCGTGGTGAGGCCGGCGTCGAAGCGCGCCTTCTGCTGCTCGTATTGTTTTTCGGAGAGCGCCGTGGCCTGTCCGGCGATTTCGACCGCGGAGAGATTGGTTTCGACGGTGCGCACGGCGGAACGGACGAGGACGATGAGTTGCTGCTCGGCCTGATCGAGGCGGAGTTTCTGCGTGCTCACGTTGAGTTGCGCCTGATGGTAGCGGGCCTTGTCGGCGCGGCGGCCCCACGGCATCGAGTAACTGAGCGCGATCGACCAGTTGTTGCCGTGATCGTGCGGGAGATTGGAGATGACGTCCGCGTAGCCCTGGTTCGTCGCGGCGGCGGTGTAGCCGAGCGAGGTGTCGAGATTGAGGTTGGGCAGAAGATTGCGGTGCGCGACGTCGAGGTCGATCTGGAGCTGTTTCAACGTGTCCTCGGCGGACAGCGTCGCCGGATAATATTCGCGGGCGAGCTTGTAGGAGGCGGCGAAGTTGGGCGCGCCGCCCGTGTAGTCGTCGAACTTCACCGGGCCGGGGCGCACATCGAGATCGGGTGCGTTGATGAGGGTGAGGAGCGCTTCCTCGGCGTCGCGCACGCCCTTGTCGGCCTGCAGCACGGCGCCGCGGGCGTTCTGGACGCCGACTTCGGCGCTGAGCACGTCGAGGCTGGTCATCATGCCGGCGGTCTGGCGGGCCTGATTTTCGTCGTAGAGTTTTTGCGCGAGATCGAGCGAGAGCTGGCGGATGCGCAGCGTCTCGCGCGCGGTGACGAGGGCGTAGTAGGCGGTCTCGGTGTCGCGAATCAGGTTCAGGACCTGGCTCTTGTAGGCGAGGACGGCGATGTCGACGCCGAGCTTGTTGCGATTGATGTTGGACCTGGCGGCGGTGCGGCCGGCGTTGCGGAGGAGCGGCTGGCTGAGCGAGGCGGTGACGCCGTTGCCGAAATTCGGATTGAGCGTCGAGAAGGAGTTGTTGGTCGCGGAGCGCGTGAGCGAGCTGGAGAGGCTGAGGGAGCCGTTGGTCCAGATGAGCGGCTGGCTGATGCCGGCGCGGAAGCTGGTGTTGTCGTTGGTCGTGCCTTCGAGGCGGCTGCCGGTGTTGGGCGTGTTGCTAAAGTTGCGCGTGGCGTTGGCGGTGATGTTGGGGTCGAAGCCGGCCTTCGCGATCGTGAGCGAATCCCTGGCGGATTCGGTCGAGTAAGCCTGGACCTGCAGGTCGAAATTTTTCCGCAGCGCGAACGCGATGGAGTCGTCCAGCGTGAGCGGCTTGTCGGGGGCGAGCACGGGGGCGGGTTGCGCGCGCACGGGCACGACGAGGGCGAAGCTGAAGAGAAGCAGGGCGCAGGCGGATGAGCGTGACATGACGAAAGGGAAGCGAGGCGGCCGGGCTGGCAGGAAGAACACGAGGCGCGAAGGGAAAGTTACTGTCTTTCGAATTCGCCACCCGATGTGCGTTTCAGCACGGTGAAACCGGCCTGTCTGGCGCGCGAGACGGAGAGCGGCGCGGAAAGTTGCGGGGAATTTACCGGCTGGACCGCGACGCGGCGGACGGGCTGGCCGCACGTCGGACAGGCGGCGAGATCGGGCGCGGCGGATGACTGCCGGTGCTCGAAACCTTCACCGCACAGCCGGCACGGAAGCGCGAGGGGAGCGTAAGTGCGAAGCGGCATGAGCGGGCCGGGACTCAAGCGTCAGGCGGCGTGCAGGAAAAACTCCGCTGCACGAGCGGTTGCCGGGTCGGACCGGCGGCAAGCGGAGCGGATCGGCGGTCGCCTCACTCGGGTTTCAGCTCCGCTTTCTTGAGCTCCTTTTGGACGAGCTCGGAAATATAAGCCTGCGCATCCATGCGCGCGGTGTAGCTCGCGAGTTGCGTGCGCGTCTCGGTGTAGCGCGGATTCGCCTCGGAGAGATCGGGCAGTTTTTTGTCCGCGGCGTAAACAAAGATGCCTTTGTCGGCGTTGATCGTCATGTCGGACACCTGGCCTTTCTCGAGGCGATCGAGCGCGGGCCGCGCGGAGTAATCGAGATCCTGCGGCGGATTGCGGAGCGTGAAGGGCGCGAGCATCTTCGCGTCGATTTTCACGCCGGTGCTGGCGGCGGCGGCGGCCGCGGCTTTGTCGAAGGTGTCGCCGGCTTTCAAGTGCGACTCGAGCTGGCTCTTGATCGTGCGGCCGAGCTCGACGAAGCGCTTGCGCTTTTCGTTCTCGACGTAGTCGGCGAGGACTTTTTCGCGGACTTCGTTGAAGAGCGGCTTGCGCGCGGGCTGGGTGTCTTTCCAGAAGAGGATCGCGGCGCCGTCCGGCGTGGTGACGGAGTCGGAGGTGAAACGCTGGGCGTTGAGCTCGAACGCCGCCTTGGCGATTTCGGGCGAGCCGCCGAGCTCGGCCGGACCGGCGTCGCGCGTGAACGGCTGCAGCGGCTTCGCCTGCAGCTTGCGCGTGGCGAGGAAGGTATCGAGCGCAGGGCCGTTGGTGACTTTGGCTTCGAAGAGCGCGAGCGCGAGGTCGCTGGCGGCTTTTTCGGCGCGCTGGCGGGCGCGCTCGAGTTTCAGCGCGGCTTCGACCTGCGGGCGCACGGCCGCGAAATCGGCGGCGGGATCGGATTTCGGCGCGGCGGGCGCGGGCGATTTCGCATCGGGCGCGGCGGCGGGCTTCGGCGGCTCGGGCGGCTTCGGGAAGCGCGCGGGATTTGCGTCGTAGTAAGCGCGGACATCGGCGTCGGTCACGTTGACGCTCGCGAGATAATTCGTCGCGGGAAAATCGACGTAGCTCGCGACGACGCGCGGGGGAATTTCGTAACGGAAGGAATTTTCCTCGAAAAATTTCGTGAGCTCGGCGTCGGCGGGTTTGATGTCGGGCTTGAACGCCGCGTAGTCGGCGGTCGCGGTGCCGAGCGTCCACGTCGTATCGCCGCGGAGGAGCTGCGTCTTGATGTCGCCCGGGAGCACGTAGCCGGGGCCGGCGAGGAGTTTGTTGACCTTGTCGACGCGGACGTCGTTGCCGAGGACGCGCGCGATGTCGCCCTCGGTGAGGCCGTTGCGCGAAGTGCGGAGATTGTCGCGGAAGGTGGCGTATTGCTTCGCGTCGAACTGGCCATTTTCGCCGGCGAACATGCGGAGGTTCTTGATCGCGTCGGCGATCTCGGCGCTGGTCGCGGCGGGGATGTGCCATTGGTCCGCGAGGGAAAGCGCGACGGCGCGCTGGAAGGCGTAGTTTTGGATCTGGTCGTTATCGAGGCCGGAGAAGGCGCCGAGCTGGAGCTGGGCGCTGAGCTGGGCGTCGCCGAAGAGCCGGCGCTGGTCCTCGGGCAGGCTGAGGTTGTAGTCGAGGAAGTAGCGGTCGACGATGCGGCGATCGCCGCGACCGATGCCGGGCGAGGCGCCGATCGTGAAAATGAAGGAGATGATCGTGACCGCGAGCAGGACCGCGAAGATCGTTTTGAAGTGATGCTGGAAGTATCTCTGGATCCAGGAAATCATGGGTCGGAAACGCCGGACGCTAGGTTCGGCGGAGCGAGTGGCAAGGGCGAAGTGCGCGGCGTGGAGCACGGCGCGGGATGCGCTCGGCGCTCAGCCGAAAATACGCCTCGAACGGGTCGGAAACGCCTCCGAAATGCGGGAGCGCGCCGCGCGACCGCTCGACTACGTTTCAGCGCGGCGCTGGCCGAGCGTGAAAGGCGGACGCGATTCGTCAAACGGATGCTCGGCGAAAAGTTCGTCGAGGGTTTTGCGGAAGAACGCGTGCTCGCCGATCTGGCGCAGCGCGGCGTCGTAGTGCGAGAGCAGCGGATCGATGTGCTCGAGCGCGGAGCCGACGAGCGTCTCGCCGAAGTTGTCGTCGAGCGTCTTGAAATCGTGCAGCGTGATGCGGTTGAGCGGGCGCGACGGCTGGTAAAGGTAGTCGCTCGCGGTCTCGCCCTGGTCGGCGCGCAAGGTCGTGATGAGCTGAAGGTGGACGAGGCGGTTGAGGCACTCGTTGAGGAGCTGCGTGGGGACCTTGAGCATCGCGCTCAGGTGCGAGGCGGAGATCGGCGGCAGGCATTCGCGGAAGCGGCGGCCGATCGTGAGGAAGACGACGAGCGCGAGCCGCTCGCGCATCGCCTCGCTGAGCGTGCCCCACGCGGCCTGGCTGTTGCGGAAATGGACGTTCTGGACGGCGTAGCTCACGATCCCGCCGGTGAGCACGCAGAGCCAGAAAATGTAGAGCCCGGACATCAGCACGAGCAGGATGGCGAGCGAGCCGTAGAGGCTGCGCTCGAGCACGACGCGCTTCACGTAGAGGAAGGCGAGGAAGTTGTTCGCGAGGAGCAGCGCGGCGACGACGAGCGCGCCGATGAAGGCCGTGCGCCAGAACACGCGGGTGTTCGGGATCACGCGATAAAACAGCGTGAGCATCGCCGTGAGCAGCGTGAACGAGAACACGTGCAGCGACCAGCTCAGCGAGCGCAGCCACTCGAGGCCGCCGGGGAGCCGCTCCATGAAGACGTTCACGAACGTGCCGGCGCCGAGCAGCGCGACCGAGGTGAAAAACAGCACCGCGCCGAGCGTGAGAATCGTCCAGTAAAGCACGATGCGCATCAGCACCGAGCGGCCCTGGCGCACGCCCCAGATGTCGTTGAACGCGTCCTCGATCGACTTGAAGAGCAACAGGACGATGAAGATCAGCGTGACGCCGCCGAGCGCGCCGCCGAGGCCGGAGCGCGCCGCGCTGACGATGTTGCTGATCGTGTCGACGAGCGGGGAACTCTGCGTGATCGACTCGTATTGCGCGACCTGCGGCGCGACGACTTTGATCATGCGGTTGAGCGTGTTCGCGACGAGGGAGGGATCGTTTTTGCCGAGCGCGAAGCCGGCGACGAGCGTGGCGACGGCGAGCAGCGGCGCGAGTCCGAGCAGGCTGCTGAAGCTCAGCGCCGCGGCGCGGCTCGTGATGCGCGACTCGCTGAAAACCGTGACTGTGATCGAGAGCACGCGGGCGACCGTGAACAGCACGGCCTTGAGCGAGCGCTCCTTCTGCAGCGACGTCTGCCAGATTTCCGTCCGGTAAGCGTGGACGAGGCGCGACCACGCGCCCGCCAGCCGCAAACGCCGCGAGCTCGACTGCCCGGGAGGCGCCACGACGTCAGTGCGAGAGGAAGAACCACGCCAGCGCGCCCATGCCGCCGACGCCGGCGAGCACGGCGACGAGCGCGGGCACGAGACTCACGACGATCGTGCAAAGATAAAGGCCGACGGAGCCGGCGGCGACTTCGATGAGCGGCAGCGAGAGGCCCTGCGCGTAAAACATGAAGCCCATCAATCCCAGCCCGAGCGCGGCGCGGAAACGCACAATCGGATAAAAGGTGACCGTCCCAAGCCCGAGCATGACGGCGAAAAAGAGGTCGATCACGCCGAGCACGACGAGCGGGTGCGCGAGGATTTTCGCGACATCGCCGGAGAGCAACGCGTCAGTCGAGGGCAGGATTTCCGCGGCGGCGGCGGCGACGAGCGTGACCGTCGCGCCGATCAGGCCGAGGCGCGCGGCGCGCGCCATCGCGGCTTCGGGGTCGGCCTTGCTCTTCGTGTCGGCGGTGCGGCCTTCCGCGGCGGCGAGCATGTCGTTGACGGAAATTTCCTTCGCGTGCTCGTCGGGCTTGTTGAGCGTTTTGATTTCCTTGGCCTTGAGGACGAGTTTCTTTTTTTCCGGAAACACCGTCGCCATCAGCTCGGTGTTCGTGTTGAGCGCGACCCATTGCTCGGTGTTGGCATCGTAGACCAGCGTGTCGGTCGTGACCTGGCCGGCTTCCGCGAGGTCGGCGATCTGCTGGGCGTTGAACGGGCCGCGGGCCTCGGTTTCGGACGCGTTGCGGATGTAGAGTTCCTGCGTGGCCATGGGGCAGGTAGGCTGGTTGCGGAGGTGGGGAGCGGCAAGACGATTCAAGCCGGGCTCCGGCTCGGCTCGAGACGCGGCTCCGCGCCACAAATCACATCACATGCGCTTCAGCGTGCGCAGGCCGAGGAGATGCAGGCCGGTCTCGAGGATGAGGAGCGTGCGCGCGCACAAGAGGAGCCGGCGGGCGCGGATCGCGGGATCGTCGACGGCGACTTTGTCGGCGTTGTAGAAACCGCTGAACTCGCCGGCGAGCTCGTAGAGATACAGGCAGAGAAAATGCGGGCGGAGCTGCGCGACGGCGGTGTCGAGCGCGTTGGGAAACTGCGCGAGCTTGCGCGCGAGCGCGAATTCCGCGGGCGTCTCGAGCGCGGACGCGGCGGATTCGCCTGCGGCGGAGTCCGCCGGCGAGGTGCCGAGCTTGCGGAAAATCGAATGGATGCGCGCGACGGCGTAGAGCAGGTAGGCGGCGGTGTTGCCCTCGAGCGAAATCATCTTGTCCCACGCGAACACGTAATCGCTCGAGCGATTCTGCGAGAGGTCGGCGTATTGGACGGAGGCGACGCCGACGATTTTCGCGATTTGAGCGCGCTCTTCGGCCGGTATCTCCGCGCTCTTTTCGCTGACCAGCGCGAAGGCCCGTGCCTCCGCTTCGGCGAGGAGATCCTTCAACTTGATGTTCTCGCCGCTGCGGGTCTTGAGCGGCTTGTTGTTTTCGCCGAGGACGGTCCCGAAGTCGACGTGCTCGAGCTGCGGCAGCGTGCGCTTTGTGCAGTCGAACCATTTCTTCGCGGTGAGGAAGAGCTGCTCGAAGTGATCGCTCTGGCGCTTGTCGACGACGTAGAGCACGCCGGTGGCTTTGAAATATTCGGCGCGATAAAGAATCGTCGCGAGATCGGTCGAGGCGTAGTTGGCGGCGCCGTCGCGTTTGCGGACGATGAACGGCTGCTCCTTGAAACGCGGATGTTCGGGATGGAAAACGACGAGCGCGCCTTCGCTCTCGACGGCGAGGCCGCAGGCGGCGAGCTCGCGGTAGATTTGCTCGACCTTGTCGTTGTAGAAGCTTTCGCCGAGCGCGTGATCGAAGCGGATGCCGAGCTGGTCGTAGATTTGCTGAAAAGCGGCCCGTGAACAATCATTGATCATCCTCCAGCGTTCACGGTTTTCAGGGTCGCCGCTTTGGAGTTTCACGAGCTCGGCACGCGCAGCTTCCATCACATTCGGATCGGCTTCCGCGGCATTGTTTCCAATTTTGTAGAGCCGTTCAAATTCCTCTAGTGGATCGTTTGCGAGGGAGTTTCCGTCGAGGTCGCGCTTGTAAGCCCAGATCAACTTGCCGAACTGCGTGCCCCAGTCGCCGATGTGGTTGTCGCGGATGACGCGGGCGCCCGTGAAATCGAGCAGCCGCGCGATCGCTTCGCCGATCACGGCGGAGCGCAGATGGCCGACGTGCATTTGCTTCGCGGTGTTCGGCGAGCTGTAGTCGACGAGCCACGTCTCGCCGCGATGCGCGGCGGCCGCGCCCGTGCGCAGGCGTTCCGCGGAATCGTGCGCGCGGAGCCAGGCGAGGAGCGCGGCGGGTTTGAGTTTGAAATTCAGGAAGCCGGGGCCCGCGATCGTGCAGTCGGCGAGTTCGCGGATGTCGGCGGCGAGCGCGGCGACGAGTTTCTCGGCGGTGGCGCGCGGGTTGAGTTTGCGCGCCTTCGCGTAGCCGAGCACGCCGTTGGCCTGGAAGTCGCCGTGGCGCGGATCGGCCACGCGCACCTCGGGCGCGAAAGTGTCGGCGTCGGCGAGCCCGGCCGCGGCGGCGGCGGACTTCAGGGCGGCGTCGAGCTGCGTCGCGAGGTTGAAGGAGACGTGCATCGCGCGAGCAAACCGGAATGAGCCTCGGACATTCAACCTCGAAGTTCCGGCGGCGGAGCCTCGCGCGACGAGCGGCGGATCGAGTCGCGGTGCGCGAGATGCGGGAGAGTGCGACACGTGCGGCGGTTCGAGATTGAATGTTCGAGCTTCGCCGGTCGAAGTTCGCCGGCGAAAACGAGCCCACTGTTCGCATGGACGCCCACTTGATCGAATTTCTCGGCCTGCTGCTGCGGTGGCTGCACGTGATCGCGGGCATCGCATGGATCGGGTCGTCGTTTTATTTCATCTGGCTCGACAACTCGCTCGAGCCGCCGGCGCCCGGCTCGGACGCGGCGAAGAAGGGCGTGGCGGGCGAGTTGTGGGCGGTGCACGGCGGCGGTTTCTACAATCCGCAGAAATACGCGGTCGCGCCGGCGTCGCTGCCGGATCGGCTGCACTGGTTCAAGTGGGAGGCTTACACGACGTGGCTTTCGGGCACGGCGCTGCTCGTGCTCGTGTATTGGTGGCGCGCGTCGTCGATGATGATCGATCCGACCGTCGCGGAGCTCGCACCGTGGCAGGCGATCGGGATCGCGGTCGCGACGCTGGTGGGCGCGTGGGTCGTTTACGACGTGCTGTGTCGTTCGCCGTTGGGGAAACGCGACGGGCTGCTCGGCGTGGTGGTGTTTGCGCTCTTCGTGCTGCTCGCGTGGGGACTGGGCAACGCCTTCGGCGGACGCGCGGCTTTCATGCATGTCGGCGCGGCGATCGGCACGATCATGGTGGCGAACGTCGCGATGGTCATCATCCCCGGCCAGCGGCGGATGGTCGCCGCGATGCGCGCGGGCCGCGCGCCGGACCCGCTCGACGGCAAACGCGGGAAGCAGCGGAGCGTGCACAACAACTATTTCACGCTGCCGGTCGTGTTCATCATGATCAGCAATCACTACGCTTCGACCTACGCGCACCGTCAGGCGTGGGCGGTGCTGGCGCTGATCGCGGCGGCGGGCGTGAGCATCCGGCATTTTTTCAACCGCCGGCATAAAGGCGTGCTCGCGTGGCAGTATCCCGCGATCGGCGCGGGGCTGCTGGGAATCGTCGCGTGGTGGACGGCGCCGCATCTCGCGCCGCTGCCGAAGGTGGAAGGGCCGGTGACGTTCGACCGCGTGCGCGGAATCGTCGGGCAGCGGTGCGTGACGTGCCACTCGCCCGCGCCGACGTATCCGGGCATCGCGCAGCCGCCGGCGGGCGTGCTGCTCAACACGCCCGATGCGCTCGCACAAAACGCCCAGCGCGCTTACCAGCAGGTCGTTGTCACGCGCATCATGCCGCTCGCCAACATCACGCAAATGACCGACCAGGAACGCGCCGTATTCGCGGCCTGGATCGCCGGCGGCGCGAAACGTTGATGCCGCGCGCTGGCGTTACGTGCGCCGTTGGGCAGATTCCCTAGAGGCGGAGCGGGGTTGAACCCCCGGTTTTCGGCTCGACTTTTTCAAGGGATACAATTGGATGGCAAACTTTTCTGCCCGCCGGCAGCGGGCCGGAATCGCCTTCATTCCATCCATGACCAGCAAAAGAAACATCCCGACGCGGCGGTTTATCAAGCCCTCGTTCAATTTTCTCATCGAGAAAAAGCGCGACGGCGGAGAATTCACGCAGGAGGAGATTCGTTACATCATCGATAGCACGCTCGACGGGGAAATGCCGCAGCATCAGCTCGCGGCGCTCGCCATGGCGATCTACTTTTCCGGCATGTCGGCGCAGGAGACGGCCGATCTCACCGAGGAGATGATGCTTTCCGGCGAGGTCATCGACCTTTCGCACATCGCGAAGCCGAAGATCGATAAATATTCGACAGGCGGTGTCGGCGACAAGACCTCGCTCGTCCTCGTGCCGCTGGCGATGGCGTCCGGTGTCGTGGTCCCAATGATGTGCGGCGTCGAGCACGACTACATCATCAACACGCTCGAAAAACTCTGCGCGATCCCCGGCTTCAAAAGCCACCTGTCGAACGAGCAGTTCGCCGCGCAACTCGCGCGCATCGGTGGCGCGATCGTCGAGCAGACCGAGGACCTCGCGCCGGCCGACGCGAAATTCTACGAGCTGCGCAAGGACACCGGCACGATCCCGAGTCTCCCGCTCATCACCGGCAGCGTGCTCTCGAAGAAACTCGCGGAAGGTTCGGAAGGCCTCGTGATCGACGTGAAATGGGGCAACGGTTCCTTCATCAAGGATCTCGAGCAGGCGAAGCAGCTCGCGCGCTCGATGACGCGCGTCGGCCGCTCGATGAAGCGGCGCTGCGTCGCGCTCGTGACCGACATGAACCAGCCGCTCGGCGACACCGTCGGCACGTCGCTGGAAGTGAAAGAGGCGATTCAACTGCTGAAGGGCGAAGGCCCCGAGGACATGAAGGAACTCGTCCTCAAGCTCGGCATGGAAATCGTCCGCCTCGCGGGCGTGGCCGGCTCGACGCTTTCGGCGAAGCAGACCGTGCAGCGCCATCTCACCGACGGCTCCGCGCTCGAGAAATTCAAGGACCTCGTCAAGGCGCAGGGCGGCGACACGAGCTTCATCGATCATCCGGAAAAATTTCCGCAGGCGCGCCACATCCGGAAACTCCCCGCGCCGAAACGCGGCTACGTGCACACGATCAACGCGGCGAAGATCGCGCATGGCGTGCACCTCCTGGGCGCCGGCGCGGAAGTCGTGAATGGCAACGGCCACGGCAACCACGGCCACGGCAAGATCGACCACGCGGTCGGCGTTTCCGAGATCAAGAAAGTCGGCACGCAGGTGAAGCAGGGCGAGCCGCTGATGATGATCCACTACAACGACGAGTCGAAGCTCGAGCGCGCGCTGGATTATTTCAAGGACGCCTACCGCCTCGCGCCGAAGCGCCCGACGCCGCCGCCGCTCATCGTCGAGCGCGTGGCGTGATTGGGTGAGACGCGGCGTTTTCGTCGCGTCATATTCTTTTCGGGCCGACCGGCGACGGTCGGCCTTTTCGTTTCTACCGGGTGAAAAAATCTGCTTCGCCAAACCGGATTCTGCGCTCACGTTGAGGAAATGGCCGAGCCCGCGCCCATCGAGAAACCCACGAAAATTGTGCCGCCGATCGACCGCTCGGCATGGCCGCGACCGTGGGCGCAGTTGAAATACTTCACGTTTCAGCCGGCGATTTTCCCGCGGCTGCTCGGGCAGGTCTCGCCGGACGCGCGTCCGGGCGACTTCGTCAACGTCTACGACAAGAACGGCAATCTCGCCGGCGGCGGGCTTTTCAATCCGCGCGCAAAAATCCCGCTGCGCGTCGTCTGTCACGCGACCACGCCGGTGGACGAAAGTTATTTCGAGGTCGCGATCCGGCGCGCGGTCGAGTTGCGGCGGACGCTCTTCAAGCTCGACGACGAGACGGACGCGTATCGGCTGATCAATTCCGACGGCGATGGGTTGAGCGGCCTGACGATCGACCGCTACGGCGACACGCTGCTGTGCGAGATCTACTCGCTCGGCATCGCGCAGCGGCTGCCGCGCTGGCTGCCGTTGTTGCACGAACTGGCGGGCACGAAATTCGCGCGCGTGCAGGTCGATCACGACCTCGGCTCGCTCGAAGGGATCAAGCCGTCGACCTTCAACGAAACGAATGCCGCCGCGCCGCGCGCGGTGAAGATCCGCGAGCACGGCGTGCGCTACGAGGTGGATTTTGCCGAGGGCCACAAGACCGGTTTCTTCTGCGACCAGCGCGAGAATCGCCGGCGCATCGCGCGCTTCGCCCGCGACGCGCGCGTGCTCGACCTGTGTTGTTACACGGGCGGATTTTCGCTTTGCGCGAAAGTTCTCGGCGGCGCGGCCGACGTCACGAGCGTCGATCTCGACGAGGCGGCGATCGCGCAGGCGAAACGCAATGCGAACCTGAATCAGGCGCGGCTGAAATTCGTGCACGCGGACGCATTCGCCTACGCGCGCCAGATGCAGACGAACGGGGAGAAGTGGGATGTCGTCGTGCTCGACCCGCCGAAATTCATTTTCACGCGCGACGAAGCCGGCAATTGGGAAGGCCGCCAGAAATACGAGGACCTCAATCTGCTCGCGATCTCGCTGGTGAGGCCCGGAGGCATTTTCGCGACGTGCTCGTGTTCAGGTTTGTTGTCGCTCGAGGATTTCGAGTCGCACGTCATCAAGGCCGCGCATCGCCAGAATCGCCGGTTGCAGTTCTTCGATCGCACGGGCGCGGGGCCGGATCATCCGGTCTATTCGAACTGCCTCGAAAGCCGCTACCTGAAAGTGCTGTGGGCGCGCGTGGTTTAATCGCGCCGCGTTAGTGCCGCGGTTCGTCGGCGTCGGATTTCGGCGCCGGAAATGCCAAAATGTGCGCAGCAATAAATGCGTAAGTCATTCTTCATCGCCAGACTGTCAATTTTCTAATGATGTGCTATCTCTGGATAAAAGAACCTTATCCTGATTCTGGATCAATACCACCAACGCTCGTGCCGTCGCGGCACTGCTGCTTCGCCGGTGCGGGTTAGACCAACCGTCTGATCACGCCAATGACTGCTCTAAACAAACCCCGCCGCGTCCTTATCAGCCTCGCGGCCATCAGCGGGCTCCTTGGATTTTTCCCGGGCGCACGCGCCGAAGAAACCACACCCAACAAAGACGAGACCGTCGAACTTCCGCAGTTCACCGTCCGCGAGAACAAGGTAAACGCCTACCAATCCCAGGAAGCGCTTTCCGCGTCGCGCGTGGCGATGCCGATCCTCGACATCCCGCAAACGATCTCCGTGGTGCCGGCCGAGTTTCTCGAAGACTCGAAGAGCATGCGCATGCTCGACGCCGCCAAATACGTCACGCCCGTCGTCGAGAACACGCTGCCGTTCGGCGGCGACCGCTACACGATCCGCGGCTTCACCGTTTCAGCGGAGTTCGTCGACGGCTCGAACATCTCCGGGCCGGACGGCTACAGCATGTCGCAGATGCCGTATAACATCGAGCGCATCGAAATCATCAAAGGCCCGAATGCGATCCTTGTCCCCGGCGGCAGTCCCGGCGGCGTGATGAATCCGATCACGAAGGCGCCGGTCCTCGGCAAGGACTCGAGCTCCGTCACCCTCGAATTCTCGGATTATTACGCCCGCGGCGTGAGCTTCGACGTGAACCAGTCCGTCGCGAAGGACGGCAAGATGGCGGCACGCATGATCGGCGCGTTCTGGGATTTCGATTACTTCATCAAGGACCAGTTCCGCCGCGGCTATGAGATTTCGCCGTCGTTTTCGTATCAGCTCTCGCCGGCGCACAAGCTGACGCTCAAGGCCGACTTCGTGCAGAATCGAGACACGAATCTCGGCGGCCTGCCGATCGACCCGAGCATCGGCTCGACCGGCTACGCGCAGATCGCGCGCGGGCTCCCGCGCAACTGGCAGTTCGGCGACAAGACCGACTCGCGCCACCGGCGCACGCAGCGCGTGAGCGCGGAGCTGCTCTCGACGCTCGGCAGCCACGTCTCTTCGCGCTTCTATCTGATGGGCGACCACGTGCACCGGCGCGATGTCGGCGGCACGTCCGCCTCGATCAGCAATGGCGGCGGCGGCAGCGTGAATCCCTCGACGGGTCGCTACGAACCTGGCGTCAACTGGACCACGACCACCAACGCCGACGGCACCGTGACGCCCGTCGCCACCAGCGTGCCCGTGACCGATCCGTCGACGTGGATTTACACGCGCAACAACGGCTTCGTCGACCTCGACTACCTCGAGGCGCACTTCAAGAACGACTACGCGGCGAAGTTCGATTTCTCGCTGCTCAGCTCGACGACCATCGGCGGCGTCGCGGCGAATTCCTCGCGCGTGCGCTACAAGTCCTGGACCCCGGCGCCGCGTCCCTCCGTGCCGGCGAACGATCTCAACTCGATCACGTATCCGGCCTACGTCTTCCCGCCGATCCTGCCCGGTTTGACGACCGACAACCGCGGGACCAACCGCACCGGCGTGCAGACCGACCTGCAGACCTTCGTCTACGAGACGCTCAGCGTGTGGAAAGAGCGGCTGCAGGTTTCCGGCGGCGTTTCGCGTTTCTTCGGCGTGCTCAGCCGCGTCGACAACACCGGCACGGCGATCCTCGCCGCGCTGCCGAATTCGCCCGCCTACAATCTCACCTCGAACGCCACGTCGTTCGGCGTCGTCGTGAAACCGATCAAGGAAGTCTCGTTCTTCTACAGCCGCAACACGACCGGCGGCACGATGCCCGGCTCGCTCAACGCCGGCGTCACCGATCCGACGACGAAAGTCGCCGTCGGCGGCCAGAAGGAATTCGGCGCGAAGACGTCGCTCTTCAACGGCCGGCTCACCGCGTCGATCGCGCACTTCGAAATCGCGCAGACGAACTACGCGGTGACGAACAGCGAATACTACGCGCTCGTCGCCGCCGGCCGACTCGCCGAGGCCGCCGCGCTGCCGCAGGCGCTCTACGTCAACCTGCAGTCGAAGGGCTGGGAAGGTGAGCTGACTTACTCGATCGGCAAAAACCTCACGCTGCTGTGCAACTACACGAATCTGAAAGTGCGCCAGCCGATCACCGAAGTGCGGCTGCGCGGCGTGCCCGACGAAGCCTACGGCATCTACGCCGACTATCGCTTCACCGAAGGCGCGCTGACCGGTTTCGGCGTGAATGTCGGTCTCGACAACAAGAGCGACGTCGCCGGCACCAACGCCACCGGTTACACCACGTCGAAGCCGATCGCCGGCGTCGCGGGCGGCTTCGTGCCGAACCAGCCGACGTTCATGGTCGCCGGTCGCACGCTGATCAACATCGGCTTCACCTACAAATACGGCCAGAACTGGTCCGCCGCGTTCACCGTGCTGAACGCGTTCGACAAGGACTACATCATGGCCGCCGGCAGCCGCACCTCGATCGTGGTCGGCACGCCGCGCGCGTGGAAATCGTCCGTCACGTATAAATTCTGACCCGGCGGTTTTTCGATCTCGAACCGGCCCTCGTGCGAGGGCCGGTTTTTTTTTGATGTCCGCCGCGCGCCGCGCGGTCGCCGGCGGCGAAGTTGGCCGCGCTTGCGATTCAAGTTCCGCATTGCCGTGGCGATGACATCGCTCAATACGTTTTTCCCGAACATGCCCCCCAAGTTAGCACTCGGCCTGAGAGCATGCGGCGTGGCGGCGGGCTTTTTCCTGACGACCGCCTTTGCCGCGGAGCAGAAATCGTCGCCGCCGCCGCCCGCGCCCTCGTTGATCGGCGCGTCGCGCGAACAAGTCCTCGCGCGATTCGGCGAGCCGAAGAGCAACATCGTCGTCGGCCCGCGCGAAATTCTTTTCTTCGAGCACGATCGCATCGTGCTCCGCAACAATGTCGTCACCGAAGTCGAGCGCCTCGCCGCCGAGCCGCCGCGCCGGCCTGTTGCGCCGCTGGCTGCCGAGGCCGCAACCGCGAGCTCCGATACCGCGCCGGATGCCGCCGACAAATCCGCGCCAGCGCCGGCGGACAAGCCCGCTGCGCGTGCGAGTGCTCCGGCCGCGGCGGCTGGGCCGTCCGCGTCGACGCCCAATACGGCAGCCGCGCGAAGCACACCGCCCGCCTCGGCTGCGCCGGTCGTGGCCGCCGCGCCAACGCCTCCGCCAGCCGCGAAGAACAACGACGCGCCGCTCGAGATCGTCGCCGTGCGCCCCGCGGGCAGCGCGATGTCCCAGCCCGAGCCGCCGAGTCAGCCGCCGTCCGCGCCTGCTGCGCCGCGCGCCGGCACGCCGCCGCCCCTCGCGGTGCGCGAGACCGCAAAGCCCGCCGCCGATTCCACGAGTGCGCCGGCCGCCGTGAACGGCGCGGTGACGCCGCCCGCCGAGCCCGCGCAAATTCCCGACGCCGAGGCGACCGCGAAAACGCCGTCGGCGAGCGCTGAGCCGACGGACGCGACGGCTGCGACGCCCGAGGCCGCGCCCGCGCCCTTGACCGGCAAAAAAGCGAAGGCGGCGAAAATCCGGCGCCGGACGAGTGACGGCGTCGAGATTCCCGAGCCGAGCTTTTTCAGCGCGCAGACGTATGCGATCGCGTTCGTCGTGATCGTCGGCGGCACCGGTTATTTGCTGTGGCGGCGCCGGCAACGCCAGCTCGAGCTCGCGGCGACCGCCGTGTCGCGCACGCCATTTACTCCGGCCGCGGCAGGCGGCGGCGGCGCGCGTTTCTCGACGGAGTTCGTGAACAAACTCGAATGGAAACGCTTCGAGGAATTGGTCGCCGCCTATTACGGCAAGACCGGCGTCGTCGCCGTGCGCACGAAAACCGGCCCGGCGAGCCCGGTGCACATTCGGATTTCGTGGAAAGGCGAGCCGCGGCCGTTCGCCTGCGTGCAGTGCATTTCCCACGCGTCGGGCCTGATCGACGCGAAGCCGCTGCAGGAACTCTTCGCCGTGCTCACGGCGGAGGACATCCGCCGCGGCTACGTCGTGACGACGGGAAAATTCAACGTGCCCGCGCGCGATTTCGCCGAGGAGAAGCACCTCACGCTGCTGCCGGGCGATATTTTTCTGGAGAAGCTCAACGCGCTGCCCGATCCCGCGCGCAACGAGTTGATGCAGGAAATCAGCGCGGGCGACTATGCGACGCCGAGCTGTCCGAAGTGCGAGGAGAAGATGGTGCGCTCGCCGGACGATTCGTCCGTGTGGCATTGCGCGGCGCATCCGGACGTCGCGGTGCGAACATAAAAAAGCCCGCGCGGTTGCGCGGGCCCAGGAGCGAGGAGCGGAGGTTTTTTGCGGCTGCGATTGTCGCGCCGGAAACCGCCGTCAACTCACAGGCGGCCAAGATACGAGCCGTCGACGGTGCTGACGCGGATCGTCTCGCCTTCCTTGATGAAGAGCGGCACCTGCACGACGAGACCGGTCTCGAGCTTCGCAGGCTTCTGCACGTTGCTCGCGGTGTCGCCTTTCACGCCGTCGGCGGACTCGATCACCTTGAGCGCGACGGTCGACGGCAAATCGACCGACAGCGGCCGTTCGTCGACGAAGAGCACGTCGACTTTGCCGCCCGGCGCGAGGTAGTTTTTCACGTCGCCGAGCTGCGTCTCCGTGAGCTCGATTTGCTCGAACGAATTCGGATCCATGAACGCAAAAGAATCACGGTCCGCGTAGCTGAATTCGAGCGTCTTCCGGTCCGTCGGCATCACCTCGATCGTGTCGGTCGAGGCGAAGCGCTGGTCGAGCGCCTTTCCGTAGCGCAGATTGCGCATCTTGATTTGGACGAACGCGCGCAAATTTCCAGGCGTGCGGTGCTGCGTTTCCATCACGAGGTGGGGTTCCCCGTTGAATTTGATGACTTGGCCTTTGCGGATGTCGTTGGCGGCGGGCATGACGGTGACTCGATTCGGACTGGGTGGTTTGCGTGTAGAAGAGGGTGAGAGTGAGAAAGCGGCTTCGGGGCTGTCAAGCCGCGCCGCGGAACGGCCGTCGCGCCGCGTCCGGCGCGGCGGATCGTCATCTCCGCGCTTGCGCTGGATGCGGACGTTTCCCGAAACTGCGGGCCAGCAATGAAACAACGCACACTCGCGCGCGAAGTCTCGATCAAAGGCAGCGCGCTGCACACGGGCGATGCGGTCACTCTGACGATGAAGCCGGCGCCCGTGGATCACGGCGTGGTTTTCCAGCGCATCGATCTGCACGGCCATCCCGAGATCCGGCCGCGCGTCGATTTGGTGACCGATCTCGTGCGCGCGACGACGATCCAGTCGGGCCACGCGAAAATCCACACGGTCGAGCACGTGCTGAGCGCGTTGCACGGCTGCGGCATCGACAATGTGCTGATTGAGATGGATGCCTCCGAGCCGCCGATCCTCGACGGCTCCGCGCGGCCGTTCGTGAATCTGATTCTGCAGGCCGAGCCGGTGGAGCAGGGGAAGGAGCGTGAATATTTCGAGCTCGATGCGCCGGTGTCGGTGACGCGCGGCAATTCGTCGATCATCGCGCTGCCGTCGGACGAATTCAAAATCTCGTGCACGTCGGCCGACGATCGCGGCATCCACACGCAGCATCTCTCGCTCACGATCGATCCCGAGGTCTACCAGTCGCAGATCGCGGCGGCGCGGACGTTCACGATCTACGAGGACATCGAGGAACTGCTGAAGCTCGGGAAAATCCGCGGCGGCTCGCTCGACTGCGCCGTCGTGATCCGCGGCGACAAAATCATCTCGAAGGAGCCGCTGCGTTTCAAAGACGAGTTCGTGCGCCACAAGATGCTCGACATCATCGGCGACGTTTTCCTGCTCGGGCTGCCGCTGAAGGCGCACATTGTCGCGACGCGCCCCGGCCACGCGATCAACGCCGAGCTGACGAAGGCGCTGTTCGCGAAGCTGCAGGAACGCCGGGAAAGCGGCGCGAAAAAGAAGCCGCGCGCCGCCGGGCCGACGGTGGCGCTCGAGACGGAGACTTCGCTCGATATCCGGCGGCTGCTCGACACGATGCCGCACCGTTATCCGTTTCTTTTGATCGACCGCGTGCTCGAGATCAAAAGCCCGGACGAGCTGACCGCGCTGAAAAACGTCACGATCAACGAGCCGTATTTCCAAGGGCACTATCCCGGCAATCCGGTGATGCCCGGCGTGCTGCAGATCGAGGCGATGGCGCAGGCGGCGGGCATCCTGATGCTGCGCAAAATTTCCGCGGAAGGAAAAACGGCGCTCTTCATGAGCTGCAACCACGTGAAATTCCGCCGCGCCGTCCGGCCCGGCGATCAGCTCGTCATCAACGTGAAGATGACCAAGAGCCGCGGCAACAAGATCGGCGTCGCCGAAGCCGAGTGCCACGTGAACGGCCAGCCGACTTCGTCGGCGGAGCTGATGTTCGCCGTGGTCGACAACGGCGAGATGGAGTAGGCGATGCCCGCCCAGATTCACCCGACCGCGATCGTCGAACCGGGCGCGCAACTCGGCGCCGAAGTCGAGATCGGCGCGTATGCGTTTGTCGGCGCGGGCGTGACGCTCGGCGACGGCACGCGGCTGCACCATCACGCGTCCGTCGACGGCTTCACCGCGCTCGGCGCGCGCTGCGAAATTTTTCCCTACGCGTGCATCGGCGGGAAGACGCAGGATTTGAAATACAAGGGCGGCCGTCCCGGCACGCGGATCGGCGCGCGCAATGTCTTTCGCGAATACGTGACCGTCCACGCCGCGACCAACGACGGCGAGTTCACGACGATCGGCGACGGCAACACGATCCTCGCCTACGGCCACGTCGCGCACGATTGCCGGCTCGGCAGCCACATCGTCGCGAGCAACAGCGTGCAGCTCGCCGGCCACGTGATCGTCGAGGACCACGCGACGCTCGGCGCGCTTTGCGGCGTGCACCAGTTTTGCCGGATCGGCGCGTATGCGATGATCAGCGCCTACGCGAAAGTCGTGCAGGATGTCGCGCCGTTTTTCATCGCGGACGGCCAGCCGGCGGAAATCCGCGCGATCAACAAGGTCGGCCTCGAGCGCCGCGGCTTCACGCCCGAGCAGCTCAACCGCGTGAAGCAGATCCACCGCACGCTGTATCGCGATGGGCTCAACCGCACGCAGGCGTTCGAGAAACTCGCCGCGCACGCCGACGCCGCGAGCGCGGAGTTTCAGCGCGTGCTCGCGTTCGCGAAGCAGAGCGAGCGCGGCATGGCGTGAGGGCGAAATGTTCGTCGCCGGCGCGGCATGATCGTGGGCCGCGCCTGAGAGCTCATTTCAAAACCTCGGTGATTCGCACGCGGCGGATCGAGGTGGCACGGGCATCCTGCCCGTGAGCGGGCCGAAACACGGGCGAGACGCCCGTGCCACGTCGCCGAGGGTTTGAAATGAACTCTGGGCAAGCCCGGCAGGCGACGCGCTTGTCGCCGCCGGCCGCGCACGACCCGCGACGAGCGCGCGCTCTACTTTTTCTTGTAGACCGTCGCCGGATCGAACACGCGACGCGTGGCGAATTCGAGTTTGAGCGACGCGGCCTCGTCGGTGTTCGCGGCGGGCGCGAGCTTGCGATAGAAACACGATTTGTAGCCGTTGTGGCACGCGGCGCCGCCGATGTTTTCCACTTTGAGCAGCACGACGTCCTGATCGCAGTCGACGAGCAGTTCCTTCACGAGCTGCGCGTTGCCCGACTCCTCGCCTTTGACCCAGAGTTTGTTGCGCGAGCGGCTCCAATACGTCGCCTTCTTCGTGCGGATCGTGTGCGCCAGCGCCTCGGCGTTCATGAACGCGAACATCAGCACCTCGTTCGTCGCGTGATCCGTCGTGATGCACGGGATCAAACCGTCGGCGCCGAATTTCGGCTGCAGCGTGCTGCCGAGTTCGATCTCGGCGGTGTTGGTGCGAGCGGGGAAGACAGAGGACATGAGCGATAAGTTTCGGCGCGGCGGCATGCCGCGGTCGATCATTCAGCGCGGAAAACGGCGCGGCGTAAAGCGCGCGTGCAGTTTACGCGGACGCAGCCAGGCGGCGCAGATAATCGTAACTGTAGAGGCCGGTGCGATGACCGTCGCTGAAATCGAAACGCACCGCGTAATTGCCGACGAGCTCCCAGCCGGTGACCGCGACGCCGGGGAAATGCCGCGGTCCGTCGCCGCCATACTGGTTGCCGAGCACATCGCGCTCGCCGATATTCGACGCGCTCGGCGAGGCGGCGCGCAATTTCTCGAAGGGAAAATACGTCTCGACGCCGTCGTCCCACGCGATCGCGACCTCGGTGCCGATGAGCTGGATGTTCGACGGAGTGTGCATGACGGAGCGGCGGCTACGGATTTATTCCGCAGGAAAGAACAGGGAATATGTCGGAGCGGCGCGTTGCCAAGGAGTTAAACGCGATTACCGGTGTGCGAGCATGAATTCAACCCCGCCGAGCACGCTGCCGCACATTGTCGTCGTCGGCGCGGGCTTCGCGGGGCTGCGCTTCGTGCGGCATTTTCCGGCGGACCTCGCGCAGATCACGATCATCGACCGGCAGAATCACCACGTTTTTCAACCGCTGTTGTATCAGGTCGCGACCGCGGGTCTCTCGGCAGTCGACATCGCGCAGCCGGTGCGCGCGATTTTCGGCGCCCGACCGAATCTCAACGTGATCATGAGCGAAGTCACCGGCTTCGATCTCGCGACGCGGCGCGTGCGACACGAACGCGGCGAGCTGAACTACGATTACCTCGTCGTCGCGGCGGGCGGGATGACGAGCTACTTCGGGCATCCGGAGTGGGAGAAAGTGGCGCCGGGATTGAAGACGCTCGACGACGCGCTGCGTATTCGCCGGCTGATCCTGTGCTCGTTCGAGCGCGCCGAGACCGAGCCCGATCCGGTGAAACGCGAAGCGGCGACGACGATCGTCGTCGTCGGCGGCGGACCGACCGGCGTCGAGCTCGCGGGCGCTTTTGCCGAGCTCACGCGCACCGTGCTCAAAAAAGATTTCGACAACGTCGACCCGACGAAGGCGCGCGTGATTCTGATCGAAGGACACGATCGCGTGCTCAAGACGTTTCCGCCCGAGCTCTCCGCGGCCGCGCTGCGTCAGCTCCAGAAGCTCGGTGTCGACGTGCGCACCGGCTGCCGCGTCGAGGATCTTCGTGCCGGCGAAGTCGTCGCGGGCGGGCAGTCGATTCGCACCGACAACATCGTCTGGGGCGCGGGCGTCTGCGCGGTGCCGCTCGCGAAGCAGCTCGGCGTCGAGCTCGATCGCGGCGGTCGCGTGAAAGTGCTGCCCGACCTCAGCGTGCCGGGGCACCCGGAAATTTTCGCAGTCGGCGACATCGCTGCGCTCACGGACGTGAACGGCGTCGAGGTGCCCGGCGTGGCGCAGGGCGCGATCCAGATGGGAGAGCACGCCGCGAAGCTGATCGAGCGCGAACTGCGCGGGAAAAAATTTTCACCCGTCGGACGCGAGCCGTTCGCCTACTACGACAAAGGCTCGCTCGCGACGATCGGACGCTCGGCGGCGGTGGCCGACATCAGAGGCCGGAAGCTCTCCGGTTATTTCGCGTGGCTGGCGTGGCTCGTCGTGCACCTCGCGTTCCTGATCGGTTTCCGCAACAAAATCTCCGTGCTGCTGCAGTGGAGCTATTCGTATCTCACCTACAAACGCGGCGCACGGATCATCACCGGCGTCTCCGGCGAACGCTCGGCCGGCGCGGCGTAGCGGGGCTTGCGGTTGACGCTTGGTCCTAGCGATTCTGCGGACCGGAAAGTTGCGCGGTGACGTCCATTCCGGTTTGGCGAAGCGTGGCCCGATTGGTTTGCGCGGGCAGCATCTGGCCGTGCGACGTCGCGCCCGCGGTGAAGGCGAGCTGCGTGAAGCCGCGCACTTCGATCGCGGCGCCGTTAGATTGGAAAAGATCGCCGCCCGTGATGCGCACGTCGGCTGCGCCACCGACGACCAGCATTGGGCGCGCTTCGGCGTTGGCGCGAATGTCGCTGACGTAGACCGGGCCATCGAACGCGACGCCGGGAGCGTAGATTCCAGTGACGCCGCGATCCGCCGAAAACACGGCGTTCGCCGCGCGCAGTCCGCCGAATTTTCCGTTCGCGCTCGAGATCGCGATCGACGCGATATCCGCCCGGCCATCGTAGGCGATCTCGTTTTTGAAGAGCGCTTGGTTCACGGCGGTGACGCGGCCCACGCTGAAGACGGAGAGGTTGGTGGATTCGTCCGCGTCGGCGACGACGATGCGGGCGCGCCCTTTCATGTAAGAGACGGCTTGGTTGTAGTTGAGCGGAGCGCTGGGACCGGAGGCGTCTTCCAGCGCGATCGCGAGCGTGCCGGCACCGGAAAATTCCACCTGCACGATGTCGTCGCTCGGATCGATAAACGAGACCCGCGCGATTTGCCCGGCATCCGCGGTGAGCGCCGCGGACGAGCCTTCGAGCAGAATCTGATCGTAGACGAGCGTGTTGGCGGCCGTGATGTCGGAGCCGATTTCTCGCGCGGCGCCGACCGTTTTTTCGCTCGTGAGGATGCCGACGATCACGGGATCGCTCGTCTCGGATGTGGCGCCGCCCACTTGGGCCGTGTAGGTTCCAGCGTCGATGGGCTGCACGTTGGAGAGCGTGAGCGTCGACTGATTCGCGCCCTCGACCACATGGCCGTCATGCCGCCAGTTATACGTGAGCCCCGGGTTGCCGTTCACGAAAGTGCTCGACGCGTTCAAGACGGCCGTGCCGCCGATCGCGACGGGTGCCACTTGTGCTAGTGGCACGGAGGAAACCAGCGGCGGCGGCGCAACCACGAGCCGACTGGACAGGCTCGCGGACGCGGGCCCGTTCGCGGAAAAATAATAGCGAAATTGGGCCCCATCGATTTCGGCGGTCGCATGCGCCAGTGTGAGCGAACCCGTTGCGGCGCCCGAGATGGCGGACGCCGAATCTTCGGCGAGCGCGCCGTCGGCGAGATCGCGCCAGCCGTTGCCGGTGTCGATCTGCCATTGACAGGGCGGAGCGTAGCCGAGGTCGGGCGCGGCGGTGAGCGTCACGTCGCCGCCCGGAAAAACATCCGTGACACCCGCGACGGAAAACGGGTTGGACCACGCGATCGTGGTGCCTGGAAAATCGTAGTAACTTTTCAGCCACGATGGATCGTGGCCGTAGCCCGATTTCTCGGCGACGGTTATCAGGCTGTCGCGGTTGGCGCTATAATTGAAATCGTGCAGCGCACTCGTTACGTCGCCGGCGAGCGTCGCGTTGAGATCGAGCACCTGCACCGGCGTCGCGGGAGAAAAGTCGACTTTTCCCAGCTCGACGTAGCGGAGTGATTTGTTTTTTCGCGTATGAAAAAGCACTCGGCGATGCGAGATGTCGAAGACGAGTTTCCACTGCGTCACTCCCGGTTGGTGCACTTGGTCGAGAAGGCCGAACGCATACGCGGCAGCGGAGCCGTCGCTCGCGGGGCGATACCGAGCGATGCCGTCGGCGGCGTTGTAGAAACGCGCGAGCGACGTCGTGCTGCCCGCGGCGGGCGGCGAGCCGGCACGATAGTAGGCGAGCAGCGTGTCGTAGGTGTCGTTCGAGAGCGCGGCGACAGGGAGATTCGTTCCAAGGTGATAAACCAACTGGCCGCCGAGCCACTCGATCGTCACGCAATGGCCGTTGCGATCGGCGAAAAGAAAGTGGCTCGTGTATTGATCCGGACTGATCCGCACCTGCTTCTCCGCCTGGAGCACCTCCTCGACGGTGGCGCAGTTATCGAGCATGTATTGCGTCCACTGCAGCATCGTCATCGGCGCACGCGCGTCGGCTTTTGGGTATTGCGTGCCGAGCAACTGCATCTCGCCGAAAACCAATCCGGCTTCGTTCATCCCGCGCGCGGGGAATTCGCGGCCCCATTGGTTGACCGTGACGCTGCCGTATTTCGAGGTCCACGTCGGCACACTCCCATACCAACCGAGGCCGTGCTTGAGGACGTTGCGCTTGTTCACGACGATGGCGCCGTCGTCGATATTCCAGTCGAGAGAGTTGCCGACGACCATCTCGCCGCCCGCGGAGAGGAAAAAAGTCGTGCAGGCGAGGGACGTCGCGCTGCCATGCCAGCACGCGAGTGCGAGCGCACTGGCACGGAGGAGGGGAATTTTCATTTTTTTTTGGGGCACGGGCAAAGAACGAAACGACGCTAGAATTCCCAACTCGCACCGACGCTCGGCAGCATCGACAGCATGCGGCCGGGGATTTTCGTGACCACCAGCTTGCCCTGTTGAATCGCGGCATAGTGATCGCTCAGGCCGTATTCGTTGGGTGCGTTGTAGGCGTTGAAGATATCAGCGAACACCCGCAGCGTCCCGCGCCGCAGGCGGTAGGTGCGCGTGGCGTGCAAATCGAGGCGATGATAGGCGGGCGCGCGCTCGGCGTTGATCGGGCCGTAAAGCCACGTGTAGGTCACTCCGCCGTTGCTGAGCGGGACGAGCGAGTAGTTGATCGCGGTCGTCGGCCAGCCGGTGTGGAATTGCCACGCGGCGCTGAACTGCCAGCGGGGCGATGGCGTGTAAGTGAGGTCGGCGTAAAACGTGTGGCGTTGATCGCGTGTGCGCGGAATCCAGCGCGTCCCGATTTTTTCCTCGGTGGTCGCGTAGGTGTAGCTCGCGCTCCAATCGAAACGTCCTTCGCCGCGCCGCTGCGCCATCAGCTCGATGCCGCGCGCCCGGCCGCGGGAAGGTTTGAGTTCGATTCGGCCGTAGACCGATTCGGGAAAGCTTTCGTAGGGATCGCTCGGGTTTTCCCAATGCGGACGGAGTTGCGAGCTCAGCCGCTCGTAGGCTTCCACTCTCCAGGAGACGCCGGATTCGAAACGATGCGCCAGGCCGAGCACGCGTTGCTCGGCTCGTTCCGGTGGATGCAGCGCGGTTTCACCATCGGCGATCGCGAGCTCGTGTAGACCCTGAGCTTGTTCATAGATGCCCCACGCCGCGCGCAGCGTCGTGCGGCCGAACGACAGCGTCGCGTTGAGCCGCGGGCTCCAGCTCGAGCTCGCGGGATTGGTGTGCCGTTCGAAGCGCACGCCCGGCTCAACGACGAGGGCGCGACCGAGCTGCAAACGCGGCGCCAGAAAAGCCGCAGCGTAGTCGCCCTTCGGCTGCGGCGAGGCGTTCACGCTTTGCGTATCGGTGAAAAGCTGCGCGTTGCGAATCGCGTAAAATTCCCGGCGCAGCGCATAGTCGTAGCCAGCGGCGAGCGATTTGAATTCGAATCCGGTGCGGAGGAGCGCTCGTTCGAGCAGACTGATCGCCCAATCCTGCCGCACGCCGACCGTGTCAAGGTGGCGGTCGTCGCGCAGGTCGAACGCGTGCACGCCGCCTTCGAGCGTGCCGTCGCCGGCGCGATGCCAGTCCGCCCGCGAAAACGAAACGACTCCCTCGCCGGCGAGTCGATCGCCCAACGCGCCCTGCCAGCGAGCCCAGACATAGCCGCTATCGAAACGATCGCGCACGTCGGGATCGCCGTCGGTCTCGCGGGGAATTTTGTTCGAGTCGCCGGCGTAGAGCACGTGAAACGAAATCGTCTGATTTGGCGTCAGCCGATATTCGAGTTTTCCGGAAAGATCGTAGTAAGAAGTCAGCGCGCGCCCGCCGGCACCGACGAGTTTCAACGCGAGGTCGATGTAGCCGCGGCGCGCCGCGACGAGCCACTGGCCGTCGCCGTCCGCGAAGTCGCCCTGATTCGTGGCGCGGAGATTGGTGATGCTCAGGCCCAGCGTCGTCCGGCGCGCGCTCGTGTCGGATTGCGTCTCCATCGTCATCACGCCGGCGAGCCGGTCGCCGTAGTCGGTCGTGAATCCGCCGGTGACGAGATCCACGCTGCCGATCGTCGTGAGATCGACGATGGAGAGCGCGTTGTCTTC
>DASZYB010000011.1:0-30364 GCA_035545575.1 Opitutaceae bacterium
TCGGTCGAGTCGACGACCAGGTCGCCGTCGACGACGGTGCCCTTGACAAGACCGCTCTCGCCGGCCCGCCGCAGCACGGAGTCGACCCGCAGCACCAGCTCGCGTGGGCTGAACGGCTTGGTGACGTAGTCGTCGGCGCCGAGCTCGAGGCCGATCACGCGGTCCATCTCCGCGGCGCGCGCGGTGAGCATGAGGATGGGAATCGGCGCCGTCGCGGGATCGCGGCGGAGGATCTTGCAGACCTCGAGGCCGTCGACTTCGGGCAGCATCAGGTCGAGGACGATGAGCGCCGGGCGCTCGTCGCGCGCGATCGCGATGGCGCGCGCGCCGTCCTTCGCGAAGATCGGCGCGCAGCCGGCCTCCTTCAGTTTGAAGCCGAGCACTTCGAGCGCGTCGGGCTCGTCGTCAACGACCAGGATTTTCGGTTTCATTCGCTTGCTTGCCGCTGTGGCGGATATCCTTCGCTTCGTAGAGATACACGACTTCCTCGGCGATGTTGGTCGCGTGGTCCGCGATGCGCTCGAGCGATTTCGAAATGACCATGAGGTGGAGGCAGCGCGTGATCGTCGTCGGGCGCTCGACCATGTAGCTCGAGAGCTCGCGGTGGAGCTGGCGGTTGAGGTCGTCGACCTCCTTGTCGCGCGGCACGACGGCGCGCGCCTTCTCGGGCTCGCGGTGGACGAAGGCGGTGATGCTGTCGCGCAGCATCTCCAGCGCCATCGTCGCCATGCGCGGCAGGTCGATGTAAGGCTTGAGCTGCGGCTCGGCGTTGAGGTCGACGGCGCGGCGCGAGATCGTCACGGCCTCGTCGCCCACGCGCTCGAGGTTCTGGGAAATTTTCATCGCCACGGTGATGAGCCGCAGCTCGGTGGCGAGCGGCGCCTTGGTGAGCAGGTGGACGGCGGTGTCGTCGATTTCGATTTCGAGCTGGTCGAGGATGTTGTCGTCGTCCTGCACGAGGCGGGCGAGGCCCTCGTCGCGCTCGACGAGCGCGCGCATCGCGCGGGCGACGGCGGACTCGGCGTGGCTCGCCATCTTGAGGAGGCTCTCCTTCAGGCGGGTGATTTCCTCGGTGTAGTGCGTCATGGCGGTGGCGGGGTCGAAAGCGCGCGGGCTCAGCCGAAGCGGCCGGAAACGTAGGCCTCGGTCTGGGGATTGGAGGGGTTGGTGAAGATATTGCGCGTGCCGGCGTATTCGATGAGTTTGCCCATGTAGAAGAACGCCGTCTTGTCCGAGCAGCGCGCGGCCTGCTGCATGTTGTGCGTGACGATGATGACGGTGTAGCGCTCGCGCAGCGACTGGATCAGCTCCTCGATTTTCGCGGTGGCGAGCGGGTCGAGCGCGGAGCACGGCTCGTCCATCAGCAGCACTTCCGGCTGCGGCGCGAGCGCGCGCGCGATGCAGAGGCGCTGCTGCTGGCCGCCCGAGAGGCTCGTGCCCGGGCGCTTGAGGCGGTCCTTCACCTCGTCCCACAGCGCCGCGGCGAGCAGCGATTCCTCGAGCCGCTGCTGGAGGAACGCGCGGTCCCGCACGCCGTTGAGGCGGAGGCCGACGAGCACGTTTTCCTCGATCGACAGCGTCGGGAAGGGATTCGATTTCTGAAACACCATGCCGACGCGGCGGCGCACGAGCGTGGGATCGATGTCGCGCGCGTAGAGGTCCTCGCCATCGAGCAGGATCGTGCCGGTGTGCCGGGCGCCCGGCGTGAGCTCGTGCATGCGATTCAGCGTGCGCAGAAAGGTCGATTTGCCGCAGCCGCTGGGGCCGATGATCGCGGTCACGCCCCGCGCGTCGATCTGGAGCGTCGCGCGCTTGACCGCTTCGTTCTGGCCGTAGAACACGCTGAGTTCGCGCACGTCGAAGGCGATCTCGGCGGCAGGCGCGGCGGGCGCGGCGGGGGTCTCCGGCGCGGGCCGGGGCGCGGTGGGAGTCGGACGGGCGACCGGCGCAGCGGACGCGGAAGGTTCGTTCAAGGTCATGGGCATGGCGGCAATCTCACGACGAGCGTCGTTTTTTCCAGTCGGTGAAGAACAGGCGCACGCCCACGCTCAGGACGAACACGAGCAGCACGAGCACCAGCGCGCCGGCCCACGCCTGGCGGTGCCAGTCGTCGTAGGGCGCGATGGCGTAGGTGAAAATCTGCAGGGGCAGCGCGGCGATCGGCTCGTTCAGGTGGTGGCTCCAGAAGCGGTTGCCAAAGGCGGTGAACAACAGCGGCGCCGTTTCGCCCGCGACGCGTCCCAGCGCGAGCAGGACGCCGGTGACGATGCCCTTCAAGGCGGTGCGCACGACGATGTGCGCGACGATCTTCCAGCGCGAGATGCCGAGCGCGAGCGCCGCCTCGCGGTAGGCGTTGGGCACGAGCACCAGCACCTCCTCCGTCGTGCGCAGCACGAGCGGGATCATGATGAAGCCGAGCGCGAGCCCGCCCGACCACGCGGAGAATCCCTTCATCGGCACCACCACGAGCGCATACGCCGCCATGCCCCAGACGATCGACGGCACGCCGTTGAGGATGTCCGCGCCGAAACGGATCCAGAAATTGATGCGTTCGCTGCCGTATTCGGAGAGGAACACGCCGCCCAGCAGGCCGACCGGCACGCCGACCAGCAGCGCGATGCCGAGCAGCGCGAACGTGCCGACGATGGCGTTGGCCATGCCGCCGCCGGGCTCGCCGACGGGCTTGGGCAACTGCGTGAAGAAGGCGAAATTCACCGCACCGAAGCCCTCGCGCACGAGATGCGCGAGCACGAAGACGAGCGGCGCCACGACGAGCACGGCGCACGCGATCGCGAGCCCGCTCATCGCGGCGCTCTTCCACTTGCGGTAGCGGTCGTGATTCGACATGCGTTCAGGCCCGGCGGCTGCCGGGCGTCTCGATCGTGCGAATCAGGATCAACGCGAGGATGTTCACGAGGATCGTCACGCCCATCAGCACGAGGCCGAGTTCGAAGAGCGCGTTGAGATAGATATCCGTCGTCGCCTCGGTGAACTCGTTCGCGACGACGCTCGCCAGCGTGTAACTGGGCGCGAAAAGCGACGTGGCGATCTCGGGCCGGTTGCCGATCACCATCGTGACGGCCATCGTCTCGCCGACCGCGCGCCCGAGGCCGAGCACGACCGCGCCGAGCAGCCCGCGCCGCGCGTAGCTGAGCACGGCGATGCGCGTGACTTCCCAACGCGTCGCGCCGAGTCCGTAGGCCGCCTCGCGCTGGAGATCCGGGACCGCGCGCAAAATCTCGCGCGAGACCGAAGTCACAATGGGAAGAATCATGATCGCGATGACGATGCCGCCCGCGAGCATGCTCACGCCGTAGATCGGCCCTTGGAACAGCGGGAGGAAGCCGAGGTATTTTTTCAGCAGCGGAAAGAAATGATCGCGCAGCCAGGGGACCATGACGAAAATTCCCCACAGGCCCCAGATGACGCTCGGCACCGCGGCCAGCATCTCGATGATCGAGACCAGCGGCTGGCGCAGCCAGAATGGCGCGAGGTCGGTCAGATAGATCGCCGCGCCGATGCTCAGCGGCACCGCGATGATGAGCGCGATCAGCGACGAGATGACGGTGCCGTAGATGAACGGCCACGCGCCGAATTGCTCGGCGACCGGATCCCACGTGGAGGTGACCAGGAATTTCCAGCCGAACTTCGCGATCGAGAGATGCGCGCCGCGATAAAGCAGATACGCCACCAGCACGAACAGCAGCGCGACCGCGAGCGCGGACAACAGCGTGATGCCGTAGAACGCGCGATCGGCCAGCCGCGACGGCGGGGCAAGTTTCGGAGCGGCGACGGACGCGCTGGCAGTCGTTGACGTCATGCGCTTGAGCGGAAGAAAGACGGGCGGAGAGCTCTGGCATGCCCTCCGCCCGTGAACTTGTTAAGGGCGATATGTGCGGCGAGCCAAATCAGTATTTGATTTCGTCGATGCGCGCGAGGACGCGCTTCACGACGTTGTCGGGCAGCGGCGCGTAATCGAGCGTCGTCGCCATCTTCTCGCCGTCCTTGTAGGCCCACTTGAGAAACTGCACGAGTTTCTCGCCCTTGGCGTGGTCCTTCTGATTGGCGTAAACCAGCAGCCACGTCGCGCCGGCGATCGGGTAAGCCTTCGCACCGGGCGGATTCACCATCGAGAAACGGAAGTCGTCGGGAATCTCCGCCGTCGCGAGCGCTTCGGTCACCGAGTCGAGCGAGGGCGTGACGTAGCTGCCCGAGGAATTTTTCATGTCCGCGTAAGGCAGCTTGTTTTGCCGGGCGTAGGCGAGTTCGACGTAGCCGAGCGAGCCGGGCACCTGCTTGATCTGGCCCGCGACGCCTTCGTTGCCCTTGCCGCCGATGCCGGTCGGCCAATTGACCGAGGTGTTCGTGCCGACCTTCGATTTCCACTCCGCGCTCACGTGCGAGAGATAATCGACGAAGATGTAGGTCGTGCCGCTGCCGTCCGAGCGATGGACGACGACGATGTCCTGGTCGGGCAGTTGCGCGCCCTTGTTCTGGCCGGCGATCGCGGGATCGTTCCATTTCGTGATCTTGCCGAGAAAAATATTCGCCAGCGTGGGACCATCGAGGCGGAGCTTCGGATTGCCGGGCAGATTGTAGCTCACGACATCCGCGCCCGCGACCGTCGGGATGTGGAGCAGCTTGCCCGGAGCCTTGGCGAGATTCTCGTCGGACATCGGGCCGTCGGAAGCGCCGAAATCCACCGTTTCCGCGAGGATTTGTTTCTGGCCGCCGCCGGAGCCGATCGACTGATAATTAAACCGCACCGAAGGGTCGACCTTGCTGTAGGCGTCGAACCACTTCGAATAAATCGGATACGGGAACGTCGCGCCGGCGCCGTTGATCAGCATCTGCGCGGAGACGCTCGAGACCGCAGCGAAGGCGACGAGCGCGGAGAGGAATAGCTTTTTCATGCGAGGGTGGGATTGGACTGGGTTGACCATCAGAAGTTGAGCTGGAGCTGGCTGCGGATGCCTTCGGCGGTGGCCTTGGCCTTGCCGCCGGTGACGGTGTCCTTCGACTCGGCCCAGATGTAGCCGAGCTGGAGCTTGGTGTCGTTGTTGTGGAAGTAGAGGTTTCCGCCGACGAACCACTCGGACATCTTGTTCATCGTGCCGCCGCTCGGCGCGGAACGGACCCCGTCGCCCAGGTCGACGCCACGGCCGTCGGAATCGATATAGCTGTAGCGCACGACGCCCTCGAGATTGCCGACGCGATAGCACGGCATGACATAGTAACCCCACGCGTTGGCGTCGCTGGCCGCCGAGGCGCCGTGATCGTTGTTGCTCCACATGCCTTCGCTGCGGAGAAAAAATCCGCCGCTCTGCACTTCGCCGTAGAGACCGTAAACCGTGAGGTTGTCGCCCGCGCCGAGGATCTTGCCGCCTTGATCGGGGAGGAAGCCGACCGAGGCGCCGAGCCGGTAGTTGCCGCCTTCGAATTTATTCGCGACGCCGAGATTGCCCCAATACGCGAGCGTGTTCGTCGTGCGGCTGCCGGCACCCGCGACGCCTGTGAAAGACTCGTCGCGCTCCGGATCGGTCACGGCCACGCTGTAGAACACTCCGCCCGGCAACGAGCCGCCGGCGTAGACGCCGACGCGATAACTGCCGGCGCCGAGCCGGCGGCCGTTGTTGCTCTCGACGAAGTAGCGCGTGAGCGGCGAGCGCTCGATCGCGCGGATGTCGCTGCTCGTGTAGAATTCGTCCCACGCGAACGGCACCTTGCGCAGGCCCACGTCGATCGCGAAGGCGTCGTTCTGCTTCCACGTGATGTAAGCGGCGTCGAACGTCGAGCCGGCGAAGTCGTAGTTGAACGTCGCCGACCAGTTGTCCGCGAGGTCCGCCTTGAAGCCCCAATAAATCCGGCGGAGGAAAAAATGATTGGTCGCCGGCGGCTGCGCGGCCGCGCCGTCGATGTCGGTCGAGAGCCCGGCGTATTGCACCTGCAGGCGGCCGGAGAGCGTGAGCTTCTTCAAGAACTTGCCGCCGCTGGTCGCCACGTCTTGCGCGGCCTCGGCATTTTTCACGTCCGCGGTGATTTGCGCCGCTTCGTCGTTGGTGAGGATGCCTTTTTTAATCAAGGCGTCGATCAGGGCCTTGCTGTCCTGTGCGAACGCAGGCGCGGTGAGCAGTGCGGCGCTGCCGAGCAGCGCAAGCCATTTGGATTTTGGAATAAGCATGGTGGGCATTGATGCAGTGATGGAACTGGAACCGCCTGCACGATGCCGTCCGTGTGTTACGATCGCGTGGCGGATGTGTGACAACGCGGCAAAACGCCCTGCCTCACTCGCTTCCCGGAGCGCCCGGCCCGCGTTCGCGCGCCTCGTCCGCCGCACGGCCAAGCAGCGGGCCGCACACCGTGGCGAGGCTCGACAGCGTGAAGGGCTTCGCGATCACCGGCACATTCCACTGCGCAATCTCCGACTCGACCGCCCGCGGCCCGGAGTAGCCGGTGATAAAAATGAAACGCGCCGCCAGCGCCGGTCTCGCTTCGCACAACCGCCGGTAAAACTCCGTGCCGTTCATGACCGGCATCTGGATGTCGGAGATCACGAGCGCGAATTCGTGCTGGCCGAGCATCGCGAGCCCCTCCGCACCGTTGGCGGCTTCGTCGACCTGGCAGCCGAACTGCGTGCGCAGCATTTCCTGGAGCAGCTTGCGCACGACATCCTCGTCCTCGACGACCAGCACGCGCTGGCCCGCCGGCACATCGGGCAATGCGCGCCCACGCGCCTCCTCCAGCACCGATCCGGCCGCAAATGCCGCCCGCGCATCCTCCAGCGGCAGCACGACGGTGAACTGCGACCCTTTGCCGGGCTCGCTCTCGACCGCGATCTCGCCGCCATGCTGGCGCACCAAGCTGAAACAGATGCTCAAGCCGAGACCGGTGCCGCGTTCCGGGCCTTTGGTCGTGAAAAACGGATCGAAGATACGCTCGAGATTTTCGCGCGGGATGCCGCAACCGTTGTCGACCACTTCCAGCAGCGCCCGGTTGCCCGCCGTGCGCAATCCGACCGTGAGCGCCGCGCCCGGGGTTTGCTCCATCGCCTGCAGCGCGTTGAGGACGAGATTGATCGCGACCTGCTTGAGCTGCCCGGGATCGCCGCGCACCCACACCGGCTCGGCCGGCAGGATCGTGCGCGTCTCGCACCCGCCATACCGCAACTGGAAACGCACCATGACGAGCGTCTCCTCGATCACGGTCCGCAGGTCGACCGGCTCCAACACCGGCGAGCTGGGCTTCGAGAGCTGCAGCAGCTGCCGGATGATGTGCGCCGCTTCCTCGACGCTCTTGCGGATCCACACCGCGTGCTTCCGCGCGTCGGCCGGCGCGTCGCCGGCGAGCAACTCCGCAAAACCCATCACCGGCGTCAGCTTGTTGTTCAGTTCGTGCGCGATTCCGCCGACCAGCGTGTCGAGCAGCGTCTGCTTTTCCTGCCGCAGCAAATTGCGCTCGAGCAGCCGCTGGTCGGTGATGTCGTCCAGGCACGCGCAGACCTGCCCGGTCTCCTTGATCCAGCCGAGCGAGCAGCGAAACAGCCGCGGCCCGCGGCCGTTGACCTGGAGCGTGAATTCACGCGAGGCCGGCGCCGCCTTGCCCGTCGCGTGCAACTGCAGCAGCGCGAGAAAGGCCGCGCGCTCCTTCTCGTCCACCCACGCCGCCAGCGAAATCAGCGACGCGGGCGAATCGCCGAAGCCGAGCAATTCGCCGAGCCGGCGGTTGTGCTCGTGGATGCCGCCGCGCGCATCGAGCAGCGCCACGCCGAGCGTGTGCCCTTCGAACAACCCGAGATAAAGCCCCTGCGACTGCCGCACCGCGTGGTTCGCGCGAAACAGCTCGAGGTTCTGCCGGCGCAGCGTTTCGTGCTGCCGGCGCAGCGCCTCCAGCTGCTCGGCCACCAGCCGCGACTGAAGCTGCGCGAGCGTTTCCGCCTGGATCAACCCGATCAAGCCCCGCTGGTCGTCGACGAGCGCGACGTCCTCGTGAAACGCATCCCCATGTCGCGCGAGCGCGCGATCGAGCAGGACGCGCACGGGCGTGCCCTGCGCCACGATCAACGGCGTCGGCACCATGACGCTCTCCACCGGACTCTGACTGTAGAGCGCGAACCCGAAACGCGATCCCATCACAAAACCGATCTGCCCCCGCGCGCAGAGCCCGATCACCGCGCCGTCGCGCACGACCGCCATGAAGTCGACCTTGCGCTCGCGAAACGCGCCATACGCGAGCTCGAGCGCGAGACCCGCCTCGACCTGCTGGCTGTGGTGGATCAACGACACCAGCGCGGTCGCCTCCGCGGCGAGCGCCGCCGGATTTTCGGCGGGAAACTCCTGCCGCGGCGCGGCGATCTCCCCGCCCGCCTCGGCTTCGCGGGATGAAAATTGAACGACGGACGACATGGCGGCTCGCATGATCTTTCGTGATCGATCGGCCACGGGCGACCCCGCCAGGTTAAGACGAGGTGAATTCAGCCGCGACCGCGCTCAGCCTTTCAGCGCGATCTTCGCCGGGCGGAAATCCGGATCCTCGGCCCGCGCCGCCGCATATTCCGCCTGCGCCGCCGCAGCCTCGCCCGCCTTTTCGAGAATATTCGCCAGGCGGTAGTGCACCGCCGCGCGCGTCGGCATCCCTTCGCCCGGCGGCGCCGGCAACGCGAGACAATGCTCCAGCGCCGCGCGGCCGCGCTCGAGTTGCTGCCCGCTCAACGCCGCGCAGCGGCCCACGTGATAAAGCGCGAAAAAATCGTCCGGCCGCTCGCGCGCCAGCGCGTCCACCTGCGCAAACGCGAGGTCGAATTTCTTCTCCGCGAGATACAGCGTCGCAAAAGCGATCCGGCCCGCGACCGCGTCGAGCCGCCGGATCGCCTCGGCCTCGGCGGCCGCCTTCTCGTCGCCGCCGCCGGCGACGCGCGGCGCGACGCAAAAAAATCCGAGCCGGCTCCAGTGATAAGCCGCGTTGTTCGGATCGAGCTCGACGGCACGATCGTAGGCCGCCCGGCATTTCCACGCCCAACTCAGTTTCGCGACCACGGAGGCATTTTGCGCCGCGAGACCATAGGCATCGCCAAGCGCATTCTGGACACGGGCCTCGCGCGGCGCGACACGAGCCGCGCGTTCGAGATGCGCGAGCGCACCGGCTTCGTCGTCGAACCACAGCGCCAGCCGGCCCAGATAAAAATCCAGTTCCACATCGCCCGGCCGCATGGCCGCGAGCCGCTCGAAAACACACCGCGCCTCCGAGTAGTGGCGCGCCTGGTAGAGCGCGAGCGCCTGCGCAAAATCATCCGCCGCCGCGGGAGAGTTCGACGGTGTCGCGGCTGCTCCGCCCTCGCGCAGGAGCGCGGCGAGGACAAGCAGTCGGCCGAGGCGCGCGAAGCGTTTCACGTCGCGAACGCGACCGCTGCAGCCGCGCGCAAAACGAACCGGAGCAGACGACGATTTCCCGCGATCATCCGGGCCACCTTAGCGTTGCGCGCCGGATCGGACAATCCGTCCCGCGTGACAATCCGGAAAAAACGCGGCGCCCGCGGCGGAAAAAAAGAAAGGCCGCCCCTGCCGGGGCGGCCCACCCTTTGCTACCAAACACCTGACAACCGCGGCGAAAGACGCCGCGCCCGACAATTCGTTCAACGGCCGCACGCCCGGGCGCATGAGTTCACCGCGCTGTAACAATCGCGGCGACCCGGCCTCCGTGCCGCGCTTCGCGAACGATAAATTTCCGTTTGTCAGCACGGGAACCATAGCGACATATATAGAGCCCGATCCAACATGCCCCACCCCGCACCCGGAAAATGGTTGCCGGCGCAGTTGTCGCTGTGCGCCGTGTTGCTTGTCGCCCGCGCCGCGGCCCAGGCGGTCGCTTTTTTTCCGCCCACGCCGCCGGTGTCGGGCTCCGTCATCGGCGCCAATCCGTTCCCTCCTTTTTTCCCGAATCACGGGCGGCGGGCCCTGGCGCCGGAAGACGTGGCCGATTATGTCGGCGAAAATTTCTACGCGCCGCTCGGCGCGAGATTGTTCGCCGGGAAATTGAGCGACGCACTGCAAAAGCAGCTCGCCGCTTATCGCGCGCAGCGCGCGGCAGCGCTCACGGACCTGCAGAACGAGCTCGTGGAGGTGCAGAATCTTCCGCCGGCCGAGCAGGAAAAAGCCTTGCAGGCGTTCGCCGAAAAACAGGCGAAGCCGCTCGCCCAGCTCGAGGAGGCGGCGGACGCGTTGCGGCGCGCGCTGATCCACGGCGGGGTGTTTGACAGCAACTGGGATTGGAATGCCGAGCGTTCGCAGCGGCTGGGCGGTTCTCCGGGTCGCTTCGCCGGTCTCAACACGGCGCGTTTCCAGGCCGCGCTGGAGTTTCAAGTGCTGCGCGCCGCGATTTTTTATCAGGACGGACTCTCGCCCGAGCAGCGCGATCTCCTGGACGAAATCACGCTCGAGACGCAAGAGCAGGCCCAGCCGCGTCTCCGCCGGCCCGGCAGCAAGGACGACCCCGCGAAGGCTTTCTTTTTTTCACCGGGCGGCGCGCGTTATTTTTTGCCCGAAAATCTTCCGACCGAGCTCGACGGCAAAATCCGCGACTACGAGCGCGCCAAGTTCGAGGAGAAAAAAATCCTGCACGACACGATCGTCGCGCTCGATGTCGAATCGGCGGGCGAACGCACGAAGGCGCTCCGCGCGCTGGCCGATTCGCAGGCGCCGCGACTCGCGCGGATGGAGGCGTTCGCCGAGGAAGTGCGGCGCGGGCTCGCCCAGCTCCCGCCGCCGCCGCTGCCGGTGCTGCCGCCCAAGCTGCCGCCCAAGCTCACCGAACGCTTCGTTGCTTACCGCCGCGAAGCGCAGGCGCTGGCAGCGGAGCAGACGCGCTACCTCGCCAGCCATCGGTCTCCGCCCAAAACCTTCCAGGGCCATTTCACGTCCGAGGAAATCCGCGCCCACCTCGATGAAATTCGCGCCAGCTTCGAAAATGCGATCGCCGAATTTCGCGCGGAAAACGCCGAGCGGTTCGCCGCGCTGCGCGCCGAGCGGGAAGCGATTCTCAAGGATGCCGACGAGTTCGCCCACTTGAACACCGATCCGGCCACCGGCCAGCCGATGGACGTCCGCTCCCTGGCCGCCTACGTGAAGGCGGCCGACGATTACTTCGCTCGCGTCGGGCGCGACGAAGCGATCTACGCCGACTACAATCGCGCCATGCTGCTGCCCGGTCTCTCGCCTGCGCAGCGCCGGCTGCTTTTTCACACCGCCGTCGCCGGCCTCGCGCAGCCGCTGCCCAACGGCCAGGAATTGCCCACCGAAAACTCCATCTCGGTCGGCTACAATTGAGCGCGCGCGGCGCTCAATTTGCGACCGACCGGTCCGCCGCGCGCATGAAGCCGGCCCCGTCCAACAACTCGCGCTCCGCTTCGAACCACACCTGCAGGTCCCGCGCGCGGCTCGCCTCGTAACCGCGGGCCAGTTCGTCCGCGCGCCGGGCGACGCGCAGCTCGAGGGCGAAAAGCTCCTCTTCCCACGAAACCGTGGCAGGAGCGGCGGGCGGAAGTTCGAGCGTGGTCATGGGGAGGGAGCGGTTGCTTTTTCAATTTCCGACTCGCGCCGGAAAAGGCCCGCCAGCGTGCACGCACTCGCGCGGCTGGCAACCGGCGCCGGGTGAACTTTCGGCAACGAATTGCCCGCGCGCCCCCGTGCGCCGCGCGCCCCGCCTTCGCTCGCGCCCGCGGCGCTACGCCCGCGCGGCGACGGGTTTCTTCTGCTTCTCGATCAACGCCAGCAGCAGGTCGCTCTTCGCGAGGCTGCCGCGCAGCGTGCCATCGCGCTCGACGACCGGCAGCCGCTCCGCGGTGAGCCCGAGAAATCCCGCGAGCGCCTCCGTCAGCGGCTGGTCCGGCGCCGCGCGCGGAAAATCCTCGCGCAGGATGTCGCGCGCGATCACCAGCTCCGCGAGATCCGGCTCGCCGAGATACGGCTTGATGTCGTGCAGCGAGACGACGCCGAGAAATTTCCCCGCCTCGTCGACGACGTAGAGATTGTTGACGCGCACGTTGAGAAACATCCGCGCGATCTCCGCGAAACGCGCGCCCGGCGCGACGACCGGCGGATTCGCGCGCATCATGTCGGCGACGCGCTGCTCGCTCAGCGCCGGGTCGGGCACGGTGGCGGCCTTGCGTTTCAACGCCTCGCTGTAGAGCGAATCGCCCTCGAGGCTCTTCGAGGTGTAATACGCGATCACGCTGCACAGCAGGAGCGGCAGGATGATGTCGTAGCTCAGCGTCATCTCGAAAATCATGATCACCGCCATCACCGGCGCGTGGCTCGCGGCGGAGAGAAACGCGCCCATGCCGACCAGCGCGAACGCCCGCGGATCCTGCGCCGCCACCGGCCACACGTGCTGCACCGCCGTGCCGAACAACAATCCCGCGCCCGCGCCCATGAACAGCGACGGCGTGAACACGCCGCCCGGCGCGCCCGAGCCGAACGACGCCATCGTCGCGAGCCACTTGCACGCGAAAATCCCCATCATCACCTGCCAGACGAGCCCGCCGTTGAGCACGTCGACGACGACCGAGTAGCCGTTGCCGCAGACCTGCGGGACGTTGATCGCGATCGCGCCGACCGCGAGCCCGCCCAGCGCGAGCCGCGCGATGATCGGCAGCTTCAACGAAACGAAAAACTGCTCCGCGCGCTTCAACGAAATCAAAAACATCGGCGCCAGTCCGCCCGCGACGAAGCCGAGCAGAATATACGGGCCCATTTCCCACGGCGACTTGAGCTCGAACGCCGGCACCTTGTAGAGCACGTTGGCCGCCGTGAGCACGCGGATCGTCAGCGTCGCCACGACCGCCGAGACGACGAGCGGCCCGAGGCTCTCCATCGCGATCGTGCCGAGCACGATCTCCGCGACGAAAAACGATCCGCCGATCGGCGCGTGATAGGCCGACGCGATGCCCGCGGCCGCGCCGCACGCCACGAGCAGCCGCAGTTGCGGCGGCGTGAATTTCCGCCAGCGGCCCACGAGCGAGGCGAGCACGGCGGCGAGTTGCACCATCGGGCCTTCGCGCCCGATCGAGCCACCCGAGCCGATCGAGAACAATGCCGCGCCGGTCTTCACGAGGCTCGCGCGCACCGGCAGCCGGCCGGTGCCGATCACGATCGCCTCCATGTAGTCGGTCGAGCTCTGCCGCCGCGTGAGCCGCTGGCCAAACGTCAGCACCGTGCCCGCGAGCGCGCCGCCGAGCGTCGGCACCGCGAGCCGCGCCCACCACGGCAGCCGCGCCATCGAGTCGACGATGCCGAGCGAGCGGCTGCCGAACCAGTCGTAGATGTCCTCCGTCAGCGCCGTGAACAAAATCGACGCGAGCGCCCCGAAAAATCCCGCGACCGCCGCCCACAGGAGCGTGACCTGCCACTCCGTCGGCTGCAGCTTTTCCTGAATCCAGACGCGCCAGCGCAGCAGCCGCAGCAGGCGCCGCATGAGCACGCCCGCCGGATCTGTCATCGGGCCGACCTTCATCGCACCGTCGCCGCCCCCGCCGAAAGCAGCGCCCGAAATTCCGCCTCGTCCTTCGCCGCCATGAGCGCCTTGCGCGCGGCGCTCGCGCGGAGCAATCGCGTCAACGCCGCCGCCACGCGCAGATATTCCGTCACGCTCTCGCGCGGCGTGCCGATCAGAAACACGAGTTTCACCGCGGTATGCTGCGCATCGAACGCCACGCCGTCCCGCGCGCGCGCCACGCCGAGCACGAGTCGCTTCACCGCGGCGGATCGCGCGTGCGGGAGCGCGAGTTCGTCCGCCAGGCACACCGGCCCGCCATGCATGCGATCGAGCAATTCCTGCAGGAAGCGCGGCGGATCCGTCACCGCATCGGTCCCCCACACGAGCCGCGCGTGCAGTGCGCGCACGACGTCCTCGCCCGAACGGGCGGGCGGATCGAGGAGGACCACATCTGGATCTGCGATGTATTCCGTCGGCGAGAGCACGCGAGTGTCACCCTAGGGCCCCGCGCCGGAGAAACAAGCCCGTGGTCGTGAATTTTGCCGGCACCGCCGCGCTTGCGCCGCGCGGGGAAATTTCCACGATGCCGGCGATGAGCGCGAAAAAAAATCGGAACTCCGTCCCCGCCGCCTCCGCGCCTCAAGCCGCCGCGACGGCGCGACCGGCTCCCGTGGCTGCGGCGGCAGAACCGGTCGCGCCCGCGCCCGTGGCGTGGATCGATTCCCCCGACCCGCGCAAGCGGCAGTTCGCAAAAATTTTCCAGGTCGCCCTCTGGATTTACATCGCCGCGCTCTTCCTCCTCGCGTTCGACCAGTGGTTCAACTGGGGAATTTTCGGCCCGAAGGTTCCGCCGGTGCCGTGAGGCGCGGAGGCGGGCGCGCTCGTGCTGCTCTCGCCGATCGTAATCGTGCTCGTTCTCTTCATCGTTCTCTTTTCTGAGGACGCGCACGATCAAGAGAACGAGCACGATTCGGAAAACGGAGAACGCCGGACAACAGCCCTTGCGCGCCACCCGCGCATTTCGCGCCGCGGCTGCGCGCCTCAGTCGATCGTATACGGCTCCTGCACTTCGTCCTGCTCGGTCGCCTGCGCCGTGAGCGTCACGAGGCTCTTCAGCGACGTGAAGTGCTGGCTCAAATCGAAATCGCCGCCGAGGCCGCCGATCAGTTTGTCGAACAGATCCTTCTTCGACGCCTTCAACGCCTCGATGCGTTCCTCGATCGTCCCGGCCGTCACCATGCGGTAGACGAACACCGTGCTCTTCTGCCCGATGCGATGCACGCGATCGACCGCCTGCGCCTCGACCGCGGGATTCCACCACGGGTCGAGCAGGAAAACGTAATCCGCCGCGTGCAGCGTGATGCCGGTGCCCGCCGCCTTGAGCGACACGAGCATCGCCGCCGCGCCGGACGCATTTTGAAACGACTGCACCGGCTTCTGCCGGTCGAGCGTCATGCCCGTCAATTCGAAGCGCGGCAGCTCGGGAAAATTTTGCGCCAGCGCTTCGCGCACGCGGTCGAGCAGCATCACGAATTGCGAGAAGATCACGACCTTGTGGCCGCTGCCGACGATCTCGGTGAGTTTCTCGAGCAGCAGGTTGATCTTGCCCGAATCGCTGAGCGGCGCCTTCAGCCACGGCAGCATGTCCGGATCGCAGCACGTCTGCCGCAGCCGCGTGAGCAGCGCGAGGAAACCGAAACTCTTCTCGCGCATCGCGGTGCCGACGTCGTCGCCGAGCCGGTCGAGGCCTTCGCTGCAAATCCGCGCGTATTCCGCGCGCTGCACGTCGGTGAGCGGGCAGATGAGCTCCATCTCGACCTTCTGCGGCAGCTCGGTCGCGACTTCGTTTTTCGTGCGGCGCAGGATGAACGGCGCGAGCTGCGCGCGCAGGCGCGTGAGCGTGCCCTCGCGATCGGCCGTGAGCGCCGCCTCGAACGACGCGCGCGAGCCGAGCAGGCCCGGCAGCAGGAAGCGGAAGATGCTCCACAGATCGAGCTGGCGATTCTCCAGCGGCGTGCCGGTCAGCACGCCGCGATGCTGCGCGCGCACGGCGAAGCAGGTCTGCGTGATTTTCGCGTCGGGGTTCTTGATGAACTGTCCCTCGTCGAGCACCGCGTAGCCGAATTCCACGCGCTCGAGCAGCGCGCGGTGTTTGCGCAGCTGCGTGTAGCTCGCGAGCCAGAGCACCGGCTCGGTGCGGTGCGTGAAATCGTGGCCGGTCTTGAGCACGTCGACCGCGAGATTCGGGAAAAACTTGGCGACTTCCTCGCGCCACACCGGCACGACGCTCGCGGGGCACACGATCAGGCCCGGCTGGTTCGCGATCGGCCGCGTCGCGAGCAGCGTCAGCACCTGCAGCGTCTTGCCCAGGCCCATCTCGTCGGCGAGCAGCCCGTGGCAGCCGACTTCGCAGAGATGGTGCAGCCACTCCACGCCGCGGCGCTGGTAAGGCCGCAGCAATTCCGGCAGCGCCGGCGGCGCGGGCGGCGGCGCGAGCACGCTCTGCCGCCACGCCTCGATCTCGGGCGAGAGCGTGAGCTTCAGCCGCGCATCGTTGAAGAGCGAAAAAATCAGATACGGCGAAAGCGCGCCGCTCTCCGCACCGGCGCCCTGCGTCTCGGCGACATTTTTCTGCCACGCGCTGAAGCTCTCCCATTTGTCCGCGGGCAACGCGACGATGCCGAGGTTCGGCAGGATCACCGGCTGGCCGCCGCGCTTCAGCAGCGCGTTGACTTCGCTGCTCGTGAGCATGCGTTCGCCCGCGCGGAAGATCCAGCGCAGGTTCAGCGCGGTGTGTTCGGTGGCGCCATTGCCGGCGTCGCCATTCGCGCCGGCCGGCACGCGCTCCGCGACCGCCTCGATCTCCACCGTGCGCGTGCCCTTGAGCAGGTTCGCCGATTTTTCGTCGAGCTCGACGGCGAAGAGCCGCCGCCACGCGGGCAGCACGGTCTTCAGAAAATTCGGGATCTCGACCAGCGACTCCATCGTGTAGACGCCGGAATCCTGATCGTAGTGGAAGTGCGCCTTGCGCGCGTAGGCCGCGAGCCCGATCAGCTTCGCGCGCTCGCTCGTCGATACGTGGCCGTTGCCGTTCGCATGCGCCTCCGGCCCGAGCGCGGGATGTTTCGTCTTCCTGTCCGCCTCGAGCCACGCCGCCTGAAAAGTCAGCCCCGCCGTCTTCGTCTTGAACACCAGCACGAGCGTGCGCGAGGGGCCGCTCGCGGTCGCGGTGCCGCCGCCGTTTGTCCCGGCGGCCGCGTGGCCGTTGCCATTCCCGTTGGAATGTCCGCTGCCGTTGCCGTGGCCGTTGCCATTTCCGTGGCCATTCGTCCCCGCCGTTTTCGCGAGGCCGTTGCCGTAGGTCGCGACCGTCGCATGTCCGTTCGAGGCGCCATTGCGCGCCGGCGCCGCGTGGCCGTTGCCATTCGCCTGGCCGTTCTCGGCGCTGCGCGGCGGCTCGCCCGGCAGCGGCGAAATCTCGTCCGCCACCAATTCCTCGATTTCGTGCAGGCCCGCCACCGCCAGCGCGTGCGCCAGCTCGCGATCCGTCGACGAGGAGCGCACGGTCAGGCCCGCCGCAGTCCACTCGATCACGGCGTATTCGTCTTTTTTCTCCACGCGCCGATGCACGATCGCATCGCGGTCCGTGAGCTCCAATTCGCGCACCTGTCCATCGCGATAAATCTGCCGCCCCTGCTCTAACTGGCTGTTGGTGAAAGCGTCAGCCCAATCGTCCTCCAGTTTATCGAACCAGAATTCGAGCGAATGAGGAGTGTAGACGCGCTTTGGTCCGTGGGACTGCATCACCTAAAAAATCCGACCGTAGAAACCAAAATCATCGGTGCAATCCCTAACTTCTGTAAAATTACGTAGCGGCGATTTGCATGAATCGTAACGCGAACGCCACGGGTTCGCCACGGAAAGCAGGTTACTCTTCGTGCGGCACGCACGCCGTTCGCCGCACCCTCATCCGTGAATCTCGCGCTCGTCACCGAAACCTTCCCGCCGGAAATCAACGGCGTGGCGATGACCTTCGGCGTGATCGTCCGCGAACTCGGCCGGCGCGGGCACGATATCACCATCTATCATCCGCGGCGCAACGACCTGCCGCAGGGCGCGCCGCCGAGCGGCTTCCGTTCGGTGCCGCTGCCGGGGATTCCGATTCCGCGTTATCCGATGTTGCGGCTTGGCCTGCCGGCACATGGGCGGTTGCGCCGCGACTGGCGCGCGCATCGGCCCGACCTCGTGCACGTCGCGACCGAAGGCCCGCTCGGCGCGTCGGCCGTCACGGTCGCACGCGCGCTCGGGATTCCGGTCACGTCGAGCTTTCACACCAACTTCCACGCCTACACGCGCCACTACGGCTTCGGCCCGCTGCGCGGCGTGGCGCTCGCGTGGCTCCGCCGCGTGCACAATCGCACGCGCCGCACGTTCGCGCCGACGCAGGAACTTTGCGCCGAGCTCGCCGCCCTCGGCTTCCGGAATCTCGCGCTCCTCTCGCGCGGCATCGACACGTGGCAGTTTCACCCCGCGCGCCGCTCGCCCGAGCTGCGCGCGAGCTGGGGCGCCGGCCCGGACGACATCGTCGTCCTCCACGTCGGCCGCATGGCGCCGGAAAAAAATTATCCGCTCCTGCTGCGTGCGCACGCCGCGATGCGCCACGCGCGGCCGGGTTGCCGCTTCGTCTTCGTCGGCGACGGCCCGCTCCGCCCGCGCCTGCAGCGCGAGATTCCCGGCCCCGTTTTCACCGGCTTCATTCCACCCGGCGAGCTCGCCCGCCACTACGCCTCGGCCGACGTGTATATCCACGCCAGCCTCACGGAGACATTCGGCAACGTGCTGACCGAAGCGATGGCCAGCGGCCTCGCCGTCGCCGGCTTCGACTACGCGGCCGCGCGACAATTCGTCCGCCACGGCATCAACGGCCTCACCGTCCCCTGCGAGCGCCCCGAGGCGCTGATCGACGCCGCCGTCCTGCTCGTGGTCGACGATTTTCTGCGCGCGCAGCTCCGCACCGCCGCGCGCCCCACCGTCGAAGCGCAATCGTGGGAGCGCGTGATCGCGAATTTCGAAGCCGACCTGCTCGAGATCGCCGGCCCCGGCGAAAACCGGCCGCGGCCCGCCGTGTCCTCCGCGGCGCCGCTCCTCGAGTCCAGCGCATGAACCCGTCGAAGCCGCGCCTGCTCATTCTCACCGCCGGCTACGGCGAAGGGCACAACGCCGCCGCCCGCGCGCTCGCCGTCGCCTGCGACGCCGCGCACGGCCCCGGCAGCGCGAAAGTCGTCGACGCCTTCGCGCTCGCCGCGCCGCGCTTCAACGCCCTCAGCCGCCGCAGCTACCTCTCGCTCATCAATCGTCTCCCGCGGGCCTGGAGCGCGACCTACGCGTGGGTCGATCGCTCGAAATATTTTCCGCGCCTGCTCGGCCTCCTCCGCGGCGAGCGCCGCGTCATCGCCGAGACGCTCGCCGCCGACGCGCCGGCCGCGATCTGCAGCACTTATCCGCTCTACGCGTTCCTGATCGAGCCGCTCGCGCGCCGCGGCCTCGTCCGCGCGCCGCACTACAATGTCGTCACCGACTCGATCAGCATCAACTCGCTCTGGTGGCGCGCCGGCGCGGCGGGCTGGTTTCTGCCCAACGAGGACTCCGCCGAGGTGTTGCGTAGGGCTGGCGTCGATGCGGCGCGGCTGCACGTGCTCGGCTTTCCCGTCACGCCATTTTTCAGCGCGCACGCCGCGGAATTCTCGCCGCCCGATCCCGCCGCCGGCGCGGCACCGCGCGTGCTCCACATCGTGCACTCCGGCACGAAGCACGCGAGCGAGACCGCCCGCGCGCTGTTCGCCCAGGAAGATTGGGAGATCACCTGCGCCGTCGGGCGCGACGAAGCGTTGCGCCGCCAACTCACCCGCTGGGCCGAAGGCCGGCGTCGGCCCGCGACGATTCTCGGCTGGACCGATCAGATTCCGCGGCTGCTCATGACGCATCACGTCGTCGTCAGCAAAGCCGGCGGCGCCACGACGCAGGAGGCGATCGCCGCGCGCTGCCCGATGCTGGTGAACCAGATCGTCCCCGGCCAGGAAGAGGGCAACTACGAACTCCTGCGCCGCCACGGCACCGGCGCACTCGCCGAAACGCCCGCCGCGATCGTCGCCGCGCTCCAACGCGCCTTCGCCGATCGCGCGCGCGTCTGGCGCGAATGGCGCGCCGCGCTCGCGCCGCTCGCCCGGCCCGACGCCGCCCGCGACATCGTCGCGCACGCGCTGGCCGCGACCTCTTCGGCGCCCGCGATGCAGAGGACCGAGGCGCCCGCGTTGCCGGCGATCGCCGGCTCGCGCACGCACGCCGCCCGACCATGAAGGCGCGGTTCATTTTCAATCCCACCTCCGGCCGCAACCGCCGCCGGCCGTGGCTTGCCCGCACGATCCGCGATTTCATTTCCGCGCGCGCGCTCGACGCCGACCTCGCCACCACCGAAGGCCCGGGCCACGCGACCGAGCTCGCCCGCGACGCCGTGCAGGCCGGCTGCCCGCTCGTCGTTGCCGTCGGTGGCGACGGCACGATGAACGAAGTCGCGCAAGCGCTCCGCCACACGCCCACCGCGCTCGCGCTCGTGCCCTGCGGCTCCGGCAACGGCCTCGCGCTGCACCTGCGCCTCCCTCGCTCGCTTGGCGTTGCGCTCGATTTGATCGCCGGCGATCGCAGCCGCGTCGCCGCGCTCGACACCGGCAGCGCCAACGGCCTCCCGTTTTTCAACGCCATGGGACTCGGGCTCGACGCCGACGTGAGCCGCCGCTTCAACACGCTGACCAAGCGCGGCCTTCCCGCCTACGCGCGCACCGCGCTCGCCGTCGTGCGCGAACTCCGGCACGAATCCGTCACGATCACCGCTGAGGGCCGGCGCGAGACGCTCGACGTGCTGCTCCTCGCGATCGCGAACTCCGATCAATACGGCAACAACGCCCGCATCGCGCCGGGTGCCCGCGTCGACGATGGCCTGCTCGATCTCGTCGCCGTCGGACCGACGGGTTTTTTCGGCGCCGCCGCCCTCGCCGCCCGGCTTTTTCTCGGTAACGTCGACCGCAGCGCGCACGTGCGCCGCTGGCGCGGTGCGCACTTCCTCCTCGAGCGCCGCGCCGCCGGCGTGATCCACACCGACGGCGAGACGCACCTCACCGATCCGAAGATCGAGATCGCCGTCCATCCGCGCAGCCTCCGCGTCCTGGTCCCCATCGCCTCGCGCGCCGTCGCGCCTGCCGCCGACGCGCCGGCGACGCTCGCCCTCCAACTGCCATGAAAAATCTCCTGCGCGTTCGCACGGTGATTCTCTCCGACGTCCACCTCGGGACGCGCGACTGCAAGGCGCGCGAAGTGAATCATTTTCTCCGCCACGTCCGCTGCGCGAAATTGATTCTCAACGGCGACATCATCGACGGCTGGCAGCTCGCCCGCGGCGGCGAATGGACGAAAACGCACACGCGCTTCGTCCGCATCGTCCTGAAAAAACTCGAGAAGCGCGACACGCAGATCGTCTACCTTCGCGGCAACCACGATGACATCCTCTCGCGCTTCCTGCCGCTCGCTTTCGAGAATCTCGAGATCGTCGAGGAGCACGTGCACGAGGGCTTGGCCGGCCGTTACCTCGTGCTGCACGGCGACGTGTTCGACACCGTCACGAAAAATTTCGTCTGGCTCGCGCACCTCGGCGACTGGGGCTACCGCGCGCTGCTCTGGCTGAATCGCGGCTACAACGCGTGGCGCGCGTGGCGCGGCAAGGAATACTGGTCGCTCAGCAAGGCGATCAAGGCGCGCGTGAAGGAGGCGGTGAATCACGTGTCGAATTTCGAGGATCACATCGCGCAACTCGCGCGCGCGCGCGGCTGCCGCGGCGTCATGTGCGGCCACATCCACACCGCGGCCGACAAGATGATTGGCGATGTGCATTACCTGAATTCCGGCGACTGGGTCGAATCGCTCACCGCGATCGTCGAGCACTGGGACGGACGCTACGAACTCGTCGATTTCGTGAGCTTCGCGCGCCAGTTTCCGCTGCCGGAGGATGCGGCCGTCGAGGAAGCAAACACCGAACTCGCCGACGCCTGAGCGCGCTTGGTCTCAACGGGTGTTAGTGAGTGGCACGGGCGTCTCGCCCGTGTTCCGGCCAATCCACGGGCGAGACGCCCGTGCCACGCCGAACCATCCGCTGGCGGACCGGACGAGGTGGTGCGCCAACTCTCAGTGCGTCGCCGCGACCGCGCCGCCGGTGGGCTGCGCCGCCGCGATCTCGGCGCGCGCCGCGGCGAGGTCGCGTTGAAACGCCGGGCTCGCGAGAAACGCGCGCACCAGCGCCTGGCCGAGCACGCGCCCGGCGAAAATATCCTGCGGATAGTGCACGCCACCCTGCACGCGTAGCCAGCCGGTCTCGCGCGCCTGCGCGATCAGCGCATCGCGCTTGTCCGGAAAAAGCTCGGCGAGCACCAGGGCGAAGACCGTGCCGCGCGTCGAGTGGCCGCTCGGGTAGCTGTAATGCGTCGGGTCCTCGTGCTCGATCGAGTGCGGAAACAAGTCCGGCGCGACATGATAGGGCCGCGGGCGGCGAAAAACATTCTTCGCATCGTCCGTCACGCCTTTCGCCTCGGCCTCGACCTGATTGAACAACGCTTCGGTGCGCGGGAATTTTCCCGGCACGAACCAGTCGCCGATCGCCGGCGCATAATGAAAAACCGTCAGCTTGTTCTGGTCGTGCCCGCGGGCGATTTCGGCCGGAGACGCCGCCTGGTGCACGGCGAGCGTGTTGTCAAAATCGAGCTTGTCCTCGATCGAGCCGCGCGCGGGCGGCGCCGGCAGAAGATGAATCGCGTCGATCGCGGACGGCGAGACGTAGACGTATTTCGTTTCCGCCGCGCGCAGCGGCGAAATCGCGAGGCCCGCGAGCAGCGCGGCCGCCAGCAGAAAGGAGCGACGATTCATGGCAGTGGGTAGTTGCCCGCGCCGGCGCGGCTTTTCGGCCACGCCGGCGGCGGAGGGAGAACTTGCGAATCAGAACTCGCCGGAAACGGTCAGAAAATAATTCCGCGTCGGCAAGACATTGAACGCGTCCTTCGTGTAGGCGTTCGCCGGATTGCTGTCGATGCTGTCGAGCACCTGGACTTTCCGGTCGAAGAGGTTGCTGACCTGAAGGCGGATTTTGACGCTGCGCAGGAAGTTCTGGCGGAACTTCAGGCTGTAGCCGATCGACGCATCGGCGAGCGTATAGCCTTCGCTGTTCGCGCGGCGGACGGCGCCGCCGTTGGCGATGTCCGGATTCACGATGTTGTCGTAGACGGCCCAGCTCCCGACGTATTTCGCCGCGAACGAGCCGAAGAGTCCGCCGCTGCTGTAGGCGAAGCCGAAGGCCGAGGTGCTTTTCGCGACCGTGGGCACGTCGATTTTCGACCGCTTGAACTTGGCGTCGTTGATCGAGCCGTTGGCGTAGACGCTGAAGCCGCCGCCGACGTAGTAGGTCGCCTGCGCCTCGGCGCCGCTGTAGTAGGCGCCGCTCGCGATGCCGTAGTAGAGCGGATCGCCGGAGGAATCGCTCGGGCCGTTGTAGGCGTAGTTCTTGAAGTCGACCCAATACACGTCGGCGTCGGCGTTGAAGCGGTCGTGCTTGAAGACGGTGCCGAGCTGATAGTTCGTCGAGAGCTGCGGCTTCACGTCGATGTTCGAGAGGCGGCTGTTATCGACGTAGAAGGAATTGCCTTCGGACAGGATCATGAAGCCCTGCGCGTATTGCGCGTAGACCGACCAGTTTTTCTGCAATGAATAACGCGCCGAGATCGACGGCGTGGTGTCCGAATCGGTGCGCGAGGCGATGAGCGCCTGGCGGCCGGAGGTCTGGTTGACGACCGCGTTGAAGTCGCGCGTGAACTTCATGTATTTCACGCCGGCGTTGAACGTGAGGGCCGGCGTGGCGCGCCACTCGTATTCGGCGTAGGGCTGGAAGGTGGAGTCCTTGTCGACGAGCAGATACTTGTAGTCGTAGCCGATCTGGCCGGGCAGCGTGAGCGGATTGCCCCCGGGCGCCGCGGCTTTGTAGAGCGCGGTCGAGGAGAGGTCGATCGTATCGGCGCCGGTGGTATCGTAATTCACGCCGTAGGTGTAGCGGTGATTTTTCGTGAAGTCGTGCCAGACGCCCGCCTTGAATGTGCCCATCTCGTCTTCGTGCGCGATCGCGAAGCTGTCGCCGACGGTGCGGTATTCGTTTTGTTTCAGCGAACCGAGCATCGTGCCGGCGGCCGCGCCGGAGCCGACCTTGGGTTTCTCGTGGCTGGCGTTGTTGTAGGAGTAAGTGTAGACCTTGTTCTCCAGCCGCCAGCCGTTGCCGAGCTTGGTGTCGAGGCCGAGGTCCTCGAAGTCGGCGGTCTTGTGCTGGTAGTTGTAGCGGCGGTTCAGCAGGTCGAGTTTGTTCGCGGCGTTGTCGTCCTTCAGGCCGAAGTTGCGGCCGAAGGTGTCGATCTGCGACTGCGTGACGGTGCCGGGATTGCCGAAGGTGATTTTGTTCACGCTGCTGAGCAGGCTCAGCGTCGTGCTCTTTCCGATCGGCTGGAGATATTTGAAATAATAAGTATCGCGCACCATGTCGGCGTTGGTGCGATAACCGTCGGTCTCCATGCGTTGATAGCTTCCGATCGCGGAGCCGTCCTTGAGCGCCGGCAGCAGGCCGGTGTTGGCCTCGAAATGATAAAGCCGCGTGTCCCAGCTTCCCATGCTGATCGTCGGGACAAACGACATCTGCGTGCGCGGATCCTTCGAGTAGAGCGCCATCGTGCCACCGAACGTCGCGAGCCCGATGCTGCTCGCGGTGCCGGGACCGCGATCGATGTCGACGCGGCCGATCAGCTTCGCCGGAAAATAACTCGTGGTATGGTGGCTGTAGGAATTGTAGTCGCCGAACGGGATGCCGTCGAAGGTGACGTTGTAGCCGCCATCATCGATGCCACGCATCGTGGTGTGCTTCGCCTCGCTGAGGCCGGGGCCGTTGGTCTCGACGTTCGAGACACTCGGCGCGATGTTCACGATCGTCGCGTAGTCGGCGCTGGGCGCGACGTCGTTCGCGATGTAGTCGAGGTTGATGATCGACTGCGGGTGAAAGGTGTCGAGGCGGCTGTCCGTCACCGAGGTCGTCAGCGCCGAGGTGCGCGGCTCGGATACTTCGAATTCCTCCAGACGGAGGGCTTTCTCTTCGCGGTCTTTGCTTTTGGTCTCGTCGGTGGCCGGCGCGTAGTCGGCGCGAAGCGCGGCGCTGGAGACGAAGATGGCCGCAAAGGCGGCCACGAACGAACGGTAGGTGCGAGGGCGTAGGTGTGTTGGGCTCACGGCCCGACGATGCGCGGCGCGCGTGACAACGCCGTGGCGCCAACGTTACGACCGCGTGAAGACGCGCCGGCCGCGCGTCATAAGGCTCACGGCTGCAACCGCGCGAGCTCCTCGCGAATGATGGTCAGCGTGCGCGCCAGCGCGCCGGCATTCTCGCGCCGCCAGGCCGCCGCCGCTTCAGCCAGCGCGGTGCGTGCCGCGGCATCGCGCAGCAATCGCGCCGTCTCGCGCGCGAGCGCGGCCGCGTCGGCCACCTCGATCGCCGCGCCGCGCGCGACGAGGTCGCGCGCGATCAGGCGGAAGTTGCTCATGCCCGGCCCGAACAAAATCGGCTTCGCCAGCGCCGCCGCCTCGACCGGCGTCTGGCCCTCGGCGTGCGGCGGCAGGCTCTTGCCGACGAAGACGAGATCGGCGAGCTGCGTGAGCCGGCGCAATTCGCCCGTCGTGTCCCCGACCGCGACATCGATCTCGCCCGCCGCGGCGCCGTGCGAGCGCAGATGAAACCGCACGCCGCTCGCGCCGAGCAGCCGCTCGATCTCGCCGCGCCGCTCGGCGTGGCGCGGCACGATCAGCAGCGAACAGCGCAGGCCGCTCTCGCGCGCCCCGCGCCACGCCGCGAGCAGCGCCTCTTCCTCGCCCGGCCACGTCGACGAACCGAGCAGCACGAGCCCTTCGAGCAATCCGAGTTCGCGGCGCAGTTGCGCGCGCTCGGCGTCGGTCAGCGGCGCGATCTGCACGTCGAGCTTGATGTTGCCCGTGGTGAAAATTTTTTCCGCCGGCACGCCGAGCTCGCGCAACCGCGCCTCGTCCTGCCGCGAGCACGGCAGCAGCCGCGTGACGCCGCCGAGCATCAGCCGCGCGCCTGCGGGGAAGCGTTTCATCCGCGCGTAGCTGCGATCGGAGAGCCGCGCGTTGATGCAGAGCACGGGCACGCCGCGCTTCGCCGCCTGCCGCAGGTGCTCCGGCCAGCGCTCGCCTTCGGTGATGATCGCGAGGTCCGGCGCGATGCCGCGCCACGCGCGCGCGGCGAACGGCCACCAATCCAGCGGAAAGTAACCGACCCCGATCGCGAGCCCGAGATAGCGATCGCAGGCGAGCCGGTAACCGGTGCTCGTCGTCGTCGTGAGATAAACCTCCACGCCGTCCGCGTGCAGCGCTTCGAGCAGCGGCCCGATCGCCAGCATCTCGCCCACGCTCACCGCCTGCAGCCACACGCGTCGCACGGATTTTTTCCGCGGCGGCAGCGACGGCACCGCGCCGAAGCGCTGGCTGAAATTCCGGCCGTAGCCGCCGCGCCGCCGCATCCGCCACAAATAGCCCGGCGCCAGCGCGACGAGCGCCGGGGCGAAAATCAGCCGGTAAAACCAGAGCATGCGGGCGATATTGGCCGAAACCGGGGGAAAAGGCGCAAAGAAAATCGCCGCGCGTTTTCCTTTTGCCTGTTTTGGGTCTTCTTGCCGCGATCGATCATGCGTCGCTTTATTTCCCTGCTGGCGGTTGCGTTGTTCACCTGCGGCCTGCGCGCCGCGCTGCCGTTTCCCCAAGCGGAAAGCGACCTGAAACCCGACCCCGAGGCGCGCTTCGGCACGCTGCCCAACGGCGTCCGCTACGTCGTCCGCGCCAATCGCGAGCCCAAGCAGCGCGCGTCCCTCCGCCTCCTCGTGCTCGCCGGCTCGCTCGACGAAAACGAAAACCAGCGCGGCCTCGCGCACTTCCTCGAGCACATGGCGTTCAACGGCAGCGCGCACTACGCGCCCGGCACGCTCGTGGAGTTTCTCCAGCGCATGGGCATGAGCTTCGGCGCCGACACCAACGCCAGCACCGATTTTCAGCGCACGCTCTACCTGCTCGAGCTGCCCGACACGAAGGACACCACGCTCGCCGAAGGCATGCGCGTCTTCGCCGACTACGCCGGCGGCCTGCTGCTCAAGCCGGAGGAAATCGACAAGGAGCGCGGCATCATCCTCAGCGAAAAACGCACGCGGGACGACGTCGGCTACCGCACGTTCGTCGCGCGCTACGGCTTCACGCTCGCCGGCTCGCTGTTTCCGCAGCGCTTTCCGATCGGCGAGACGCCCGTGATCGAGCAGGCGCAACGCGACCGCTTCGCCGATTTCTACAACGCATGGTATCGGCCCGAGCTGATGACGGTGATCGTCGTCGGCGACATCGATCCGGCCGCGGTGGAAAAACAAATCACCGCCGCCTTCGCACCGCTGACCGCGCGCGCGCCCGAGCGCCCCGCGCCTGACCTCGGTCATCTCGCGCCGCACGACGGCGTGCGCGTTTTCTACCACGCCGAACCGGAAGCGCCGAATACGCAGGTCACGATCGCCACCGTCACGCCTTACACGCACGAGCCCGACACCGCCGCGAACCGCCTCAAGTATCTCCCACGCGAACTCGCGCACGCGATGATCAACCGCCGGCTCACGATCCTCGCGAAAAAGGAAAACGCGCCCTTCACTTCCGCGCGCTCCGGCGTCGGCGAGGCTTACAATTTCTACCGCGAAAGCACGATGTCGCTCACGTGCCGCGCCGACCAGTGGGCCGCCGCGCTCGGCGTCGGCGACCAGGAACTGCGCCGCGCGCTCGAGCACGGTTTTCAGGAGCCGGAGCTGAAGGAGGTCGTCGCCGATTTCCGCAACAGCCTCGAGCAGGCCGTGAAGACCGCGCCGACGCGCCACTCGGACGCGCTCGCCGACGAGATCGCCGACACGCTCGTCGAACGCGAAGTCTTCACCTCCCCCGGCGACGACCTCGCCGTCTACGGACCCGCGCTCGAGCGCGTCACGGTCGACGATTGCCTGCGCGCCCTGCGCGACACGTGGAGCCCCGCGCAACGGCTCGTCATGGTCACCGGCAACGCCAGGATCGATCCGTCGTCCGCCAGCGCCGCCGCCGGCGCGAGCTCCGGCGTGGCCGAGCAGGCGATCGCGAGCGTCTACGAAAAATCCCGCGCCGTCGCCGTCGCGCCGCCGGAAAAAATCGCCGACACGCAATGGGCCTACACCGATTTCGGGGCGCCCGGAAAAATCGCCCAACGCCAGCACGTCGACGACCTCGACCTCACGCTCGTGCGCTTCGAAAACGGCGTGCGGCTCAACCTGAAGAAAACCGATTTCGAGGCCAACCGCATCCGGCTCAACGTGCGCGTCGGCACCGGCCAGCTCACCGAGCCGCGCGACGAGCCCGGCCTCGCGACCTACACGAGCCAGACGTTCAGCGCCGGCGGACTCGGCAAGCACAGCGTCGACGACCTGCGCCGCATCCTCGCCGGCAAGACCGTCGGCGCCGGTTTCGGCGCGGCAGGCGACGCGTTCACCGCGAGCGGCGCCACGAATCGCGAAGACCTGCTGCTCGAGCTCCAGCTCGTCACCGCGTATCTCACCGACCCGGGCTTCCGCCCCGAGGCCGCGCGCCAGATGCGCAAGGGCATCGACCAGCTTTATCTCAGTTTCGCGCACACGCCGAGCGGGCCGTTCAACCTCGAGGTGCCGAAGATCATCTCGAGCGGCGATTCGCGTTTCGGTTTTCCGCCCAAGGAGGAAATGCTCAAGCGCACGCTCGACGAGGCGCGCGCGTGGATCGCGCCGCAACTCCAGCACGGCGCGATCGAGATCGCGCTCGTCGGCGATCTCGACATCGACGCGACGATCGACGCCGTCGCCAAAACCCTCGGCGCGCTGCCGCCGCGCGAACCCAAGCCCGCGCTGGACGAGCTGCGCCAGGTGAAGTTCCCCGCCGAGCCCTTCGCCCGCGAATTCAAGATCGACTCGGAAATCCCGAAAGGCGTCGTCGTCACTTACTGGCCCGCCACCGACAGCCGCGAGATTCACCGCACGCGCCGCCTGAATCTTCTCACCGAGGTCCTCACCGACCGGCTGCGCTTGAAAGTCCGCGAAGAACTCGGCGACGCCTACAGTCCCGGCGCCGGCCCCTCGCTCAGCGACATTTATCCCGGCTACGGCTACCTCACCGCCAACGTCACCGTCGATCCGCCGAAAGCGAAACAGATCGCCGACCTGCTCGTGCAGATCGGCAACGACCTGGCGGAAAAAGGCGTGACCGACGACGAACTCGAGCGCGCGAAAAAACCCGTGCTCACCGCCCTGCGCGAAGACGCCCGCACCAACCAATACTGGCTCGGCAGCGTGCTCGCCCGCGCGCAGGAGCGGCCCGAGATGCTCGACTGGTGCCGATCGCGCTACTCCGACAACGAATCGATCACCACCGCCGACCTCGCTGCGCTCGCAAAAACCTATCTGCCCGCCGCCCGCGCCAGCCGCGTGATCGTGGTGCCCATCGCGCCCGCGCGCGCCGCCTCCACCGGCCCGACACCGCCCGTCGCACCCGCGGGAAAATAATTTCGGCGCGCGCAAACACCGGCGGCGCAACCTTTCGGCAGCGTCGCCGTCTCCTGCGTTCGCGAAAGTCGCCCCGGCTGCCAGCGTTGAGGCTCTTGCGCCTGGACGTTTGCACCCACAGCACAAGCTCATCATCACTGGCACCGGTCGGGCCGGGACGACATTTCTCGTCCGGCTGCTGACCGAGCTCGACCAGCCGACCGGATACGATCGGGAGAACTGGCGGCGCGATTACTTCGCGCACTGTGCCGCCGGCCTGGAGCACGACCTCGCTGATCCGGCGTCGCCCTACATCGTGAAAAACCCGGAGCTTTGCGTCACGCTCCCGGCGATCCTGGAGAGCGGCCGCGTGGTCATCGACCACGCCATCATCCCCGTCCGCGATCTCGATGCCGCCGCGGCGAGCCGCGTGCGCGTCAGCGGCACGGCCGCCAATATTCCCGGCGGCCTGCTCGGCACTCATTCTCCCGCGGAGCAGAAAAATGTCCTCGCCGGGCGTTTTCACCGGCTGGTCGAAACGCTCCTCCAGCACGACATCCCGCACACATTCCTGCTCTTTCCGCGCTTCGTGCGAGACGCCGACTACGCCTTCGCGAAACTCGGTCCGCTGCTGCGCGGCGTGGACCGCGCCAGCTTCGATGACGCGTTTCGGCGCATCGCCGATCCGGAAATGGTGCACACGTTCGGCTCGCCAGCGTCACCGCCCGTCGCCGGCCACGCCACGTTTGCCTCGGCCCAGCATCGAAAACGCATCCGCCGGCGCGTGCGCCGCGCGCTCGCTTGGACGACCTTGGCGGCGAGCCTGACGCTCGCGTTCGTTTCGCATACGCGCTCCGTCACTCCACCCCTCCACGCCGATACGCTGGCGCCGGCTCCGGCGCGGGCCGCACAAGAAACCGAAAACGCGATCGCCGAATCGTTCTTCCTTTCCGCGCTGCCCGCCGACGAGTCCAAGGCCTTCCTTTCCCACGCGGAAGTATTCGAAGTGCCTCCCTTCTTCGGCGACGCCGCCATGCACTAGGGCCTGTTAACACTATTGCCAAATTGAATGGAAAGTGCAGACCGGAGGGATGGAGTTGACCGAAGCGCATCTGAAGCGAATCGAGGACGCCTTGCCCGTGGAACGAGGCAATGTGAGCATGGAAGTGCTGAACTTC
>DASZYB010000012.1:0-5125 GCA_035545575.1 Opitutaceae bacterium
CCTACCGTGCCCGTGAAACTCATCGTCATCAGTCCAGAACATGACGACTCCCGCGAACACGCGGTGCTCGAGGATTTATTTGCCGCGGGACTGGAACGTTATCATGTGCGCAAGCCGTCGTGGTCGCGCGAACAACTCGAAGCGTGGCTGCGCGCGCTCCCGCGCGAGTGGCGCGCGCGATTGGTGCTGCATTCGCATCACGAACTCGTTGGCGAGCTCGGCCTCGGCGGCGTGCATTTCCGCGATGAGGTAGGGCGGGTTGTCCCCAACCCGCCGCCTCAGGACCCGTTTGCGCCGGTCGGGCGGCGCGTTGGGGACAACGCGCCCTACCGCAGCCGCTCGTGCCACGATCTCGCCACGCTGCGCGCCGCACTCGGCCGCTGCGATGCGGTTTTCTTCGCGCCGGTTTTTCCCTCGCTTTCAAAACCCGGCCGCGCGCCCGCCGCCGATTTTCCGTTCGCCGCGCTCGCGGCCGTGCTAGCCACGCGCACCGACGACGAACGCCGCACGTCCGTGCTCGCGCTCGGCGGCATCACGTCGGAGACCGCGCCGCGCGCGCTTGCGCTCGGCTTCGATGGCGTCGCCGCGCTCGGCGCGATCTGGCAGGCGGCCGATCCGGCGCGCGCATTTGCCGAGTTGCGATCCGCCTTAGGTGGGGACGGGCGGCCCGCCCGTCCGTCCGCGACGAATCAAGCATCCGAATCCACCGGCCAGACGCGCGGGCCGCGCGTCGCTATCTCCTCGACCGATGCCGCTTGAGCGCACGAAACAGTTTCCGCTGATGTGCCTCACGCAGGATGGACTGCCGTTCTCGCATGAGGAACAGGCGCGACGTCTCTGCGCGGCGGGCGCAAAATGGATTCAGTTGCGGATGAAAAACGCCGCGCCCGACGCGTGGCGCCAGACTGCGGCCGCCGTCGTGAAAATCTGCCGCGCGCACCACGCCATCTGCATCGTGAACGACAGCGTCGACGTCGCGCTCGCGGTCGGCGCCGACGGCGTGCACCTCGGGCGCGACGACGAAAAATGGCAGGAAGCGCGCGAGCGGCTCTGGCCCGACCGGATTCTCGGCGGCACGATCAACAGCGAGGCGGATGCGCTGCGCGCGATCGAGGCGGACTGCCTCGACTACGTCGGCGTCGGCCCGTGGCGTTTCACGAGCAACAAAAAAAATCTCGCGCCGCTGCTCGGCGCCGAGGGCGTGCGCGCGATCGTGCAGTTGCTCGACGGCCTGCCCGCGTGGGCGATCGGCGGCATCGAGGCGGAGGATCTGCCGGCGGTGCGCGCGACCGGCGCGGCCGGCGCCGCCGTGTCGTCGGCGCTGTTTCGCGGACCAAGTGTGGCGGAAAATTTCAGCACCCTGCTCGCGGCGTGGCAGTCGCCGCAGCTACACTCATGAAGATGTCCAAACGTAGCGCGGCTGTAGGAGCGGCTTTATGCCGCGATGGTTTTTCTGGCGGCGCCAAATCGCGGCATAAAGCCGCTCCTACAGCAGACGTCCGAGCCTAGTAGATTTTACGCAATGAAAACTCAACCACTCGTCATCGCTGGCGTGGAATTCGCGTCGCGCCTCTTCGTGGGCACCGGCAAATACAGCTCCGGCGAAGTCATGCGCGCGAGCCTTGCCGCGGCGGGCACGCAGCTCGCGACCGTCGCCTTGCGCCGCGTGCACACCGACGGCCGGCCCGACGATATTCTGGATTTTCTCGAGCCCGAAAAATACCGGCTCCTGCCCAACACCTCCGGCGTGCGCGATGCGAAGGAAGCGATCCTCGCCGCCGAGCTCGCACGCGAGGCGCTCGAGACGAACTGGCTGAAACTCGAAATCCATCCCGACCCGAAATACCTGATGCCCGATCCGCTCGAGACGCTCGCCGCCACGCGCGAGCTCGTGAAGCGCGGCTTCGTGGTGCTGCCCTACGTCCACGCCGATCCCGTGCTCTGCAAGCAACTCGAGGAAGCCGGCGCCGCGGCCGTCATGCCGCTCGGTGCGCCGATCGGCAGCAACCGCGGGCTCGAGTCGCGGGCGTTTCTTGAAATCATCATCGCACAGTCACGCGTGCCCGTCGTCGTCGACGCCGGACTCGGCGCGCCGTCGCACGCCGCGGCCGCGCTCGAGATGGGAGCCGATGCCGTGCTCGTGAACACCGCGATCGCCGCCGCCGCCGATCCCGTCGCGATGGGCGAGGCGTTTCGCCGCGGCGTCGAAGCGGGCCGGCTGGCGTTCGAAGCCGGGTTGGCGCGGACCGGCGCGGAAAAGAATGGCACGGTCGAGGCGAGCGCGACGTCGCCGCTCACGGCGTTTCTGGCCGGAGTTTAGTTTTTGAATTTAGTTTTTGTCACAGAGGACACAGAGCCCGGACACAGAGAACACGGAGGAAAACAGAATGATGAAATCAGCGATTTCAGTCCTCTGTGAACTCTGTGTCCGAGCTCTGTGCTCTCTGTGACTAAATCCGACTTTCTTCATGACATTTCTCGATTCCTGGCAGCAGCACGACTTTCCCGAAGTCGCGCGCCGCATCGCCGCGAAGACTCCTGCCGACGTGCAGCGTGCGCTCGCCCGCGCGCGCTCGGCCACAGCGCTCTCGCTTGACGATCTTGCCGCGCTGTTGTCGCCGGCGGCGGCGCCGTTCCTCGAGGACATGGCCCGATTGAGTCACCAGCGCACCGTCGAGCGTTTCGGCCGCACGATGCAGCTCTACGCGCCGATGTATCTCACCAACATCTGCGCGAACATCTGCACCTACTGCGGCTTCAGTGCGCAGAACAAGATTCCCCGCAAGGCGCTCGACGACGCCGAGATTCTCGCGGAAGCGGGCGTGTTGAAGCAGCACGGTTTCGACCACGTGCTGCTCGTGACCGGCGAATCGAGCCGTTACGGCACCGCGTATCTCGCGCACGTGCTGCGGCTCCTGCGCGAAAAGTTTTCCAGCCTCTCGATCGAGGTGCAGCCGCTCGACACCGAGGACTACGCGACGCTCGTGCGCGACGGACTCAGCGCCGTGCTCGTTTATCAAGAGACCTACGATGCCTCGGTCTATCCGAAGCATCACCTGAAAGGCCCGAAGTCCAACCTGCGCTATCGGCTCGAGACACCGGACCGGCTCGGCCGCGCCGGCGTGAAAAAAATCGGGCTTGGCGCACTTTACGGCCTCAGCGACTGGCGCGCGGAATCGTGGTTCGTCGGGCTGCACCTGCGGCATCTCGAGAAAAATTTCTGGCGCACGCGCTACAGCATTTCGTTTCCGCGGCTGCGGCCGCACGAGGGCAAGGACATCGCGGTCACGCCGTTCGACGAGCGCGATCTCGTGCAGGCAGCGTGCGCGTTTCGGTTGTTCAGCCAGGAGGTCGAGCTCTCGCTCTCGACGCGCGAGGGCGAGCGCTTCCGCAATCATGCGTTCAAGCTCGGCTTCACGTCGATGAGCGCCGGCTCGAAGACGAATCCCGGCGGCTACACCGCGGCGCCGGACTCGCTCGAGCAATTCGCAATCGACGACGACCGCTCGCCGGAACAGGTGGCTGCATTTCTGCGCAGCGCGGGCTACGAGCCCGTGTGGAAGGACTGGGATGCGACGTATGACGGGGCAGAATTTTTGAAACGCAAAGACGCGAAGAAAACGCCGGGATTCGAACCAAGCGTTGCGTGAGTTTCTTTGCGGTCCTTTGCGTCTTTGCGTTTAGTTTTCCATGCCTTTCTCTCCTGACGAACTCACGCGCTACTCGCGCCATCTGTCGCTCGCCGGCTTCGGCCCGGCGGCGCAGGAAAAACTCCAGCGCTCCTCCGTGCTCGTGATCGGCGCGGGCGGGCTCGGTTGTCCGGCGCTGCTCTATCTTGCGGCGGCGGGCGTGGGCCGGATCGTGATCGTCGACGACGATCGCGTGGACGTTTCCAATCTCCAGCGCCAGGTGCTCTATACGAGCGACGATGCCGGCGCGCCGAAAGCCGAAGCCGCCGCTCGCCGGCTGCGCGCGCTGAACCCGCTGATCGCGATCGAGCCGCGCGCGGAACGCTTCACGCGCGACAATGCGCTCGCCCTCGTGCGCGGCGTCGACGTCGTGGTTGACGGGTCGGATAATTTTTCGACCCGCTACCTCGTGAACGACGCCTGCGTGCTCGCCGACCGGCCGCTCGTCTTCGGCGCGATCCAGGGCTTCGAGGGACAGCTCAGCGTTTTCAATTTCCGTGGCGGGCCGACGTATCGCTGCCTGTTTCCCGAGCCGCCCGAGGCGGGCACGGTGCCGAATTGCGCCGAGGCCGGCGTGCTCGGCGTGTTGCCGGGACTCATCGGCACGATGCAGGCGACCGAAGCGATCAAATTGCTCGCCGGCCTTGGCGAACCGCTCGCGGGCAAGCTGCTCCTCTTCGACGCGCTCACGATGACGATGCGCACGCTCGCGCTGGCGGTCGATCCGCGTTCGCGCGCCATCCGCGAACTGCCACCCGAAGGTTACGGCGAAACGTGCGCGACGCCCATCGCGAAACCGGCGGCCAACGGCGCGCTCGACCTCGCGAACGTCGATGAAATCGACGTCGCCGATCTGCAGGCGGCGCTCGCGCACGGCGAAACCCTGCAGGTGCTCGACGTGCGCGAGGAGTGGGAGCGCGGCTTCGGCACGATCGAGCCCGATGTGCATATTCCGCTCGGCGCGCTGCCACAGGTCGGTGTGCCGGGATTCGATCCCGCGGCGCCGACCGTCGTCTATTGCGCGGTCGGCGCTCGCAGCCTGCGTGCGGCGCGCTTCATGCGCGAGCAGCTCGGCTTTCGCGCGGTCGCGAGTCTGCGCGGCGGCATCAAGGCCTGGCTCGCCGCGCGATGAAATCCCCATATTGCGTGCTCACGATCGCCGGCTCCGACAGCGGCGCGGGCGCGGGCGTGCAGGCGGACGCGCGCACGATTCACGCCCTCGGCGCCTACGCGTGCACGGCGATCACGGCGGTGACGGCGCAGAATACGCGCGGCGTCGTGGCGTGGCGCGCGGAGCCGCCGGAGATGATCGCCGCGCAAATCGACGCCGTGCTGGCGGACTTTCGCGTCGCGGCGATCAAAACCGGATTGCTGCCCGGCGCCGCGGCAGTGCGTGCGGTCGCGCGGGCATTGGCGGGACACCGGAAAATTCCGCT